>JAEYYB010000109.1 GCA_023430975.1 Bacillota bacterium
CAAATACCTAATATGGGCAACAAAACTTAGTATTTACTATTTTCATTTTTCAAAGTCCGACTCGATAGGGCTAGCTTTGCTGTACCCTTCTTTCCATGTGGACACCGTTGTGGTGTTTTTCAAACTAGTCTCCTATATTTGTTGCTTCTATTATATACTATGGTGGTTTCAATAGCACCCATTTTATTGAATGCTATTATCCGTTGATATTGCTGGCTCTCTGTATTCTGACTTATCCCGCATCATTTTATAGATGATATTTACCAGCTTTCTCATGATACATTTGACTGACTGTTTTTTAGTTTTTCCCTCAGAAAGTTTCTTTTTGTAATACTCATTAAATAGAACTTACGCAGAAACTTTATAAACAAGATATATCAGCACATTGAAAAATAAATATATGCACAAAGGTTGTCCGAAGTCTCTTGTTAGCTCATAGGTCAGCAACTTTGAAGAGTTGCTATAGAATAGGCATTTTTTCTTTCTTTTTTTGCCAAAGCCCTTGACTTAAGCAATGGATAGCGGTATTTTTTGCTCCAGCTTATGTAGATGTATAGGTCTCCATGGGCTAGTTAGCAGTATTTATGGGGGGTATTTTATGGTTGCTTTATCATCTATCAAGTCACATTGGCTGGACGATGCTCCAGCTGTCACAGTCGCAGCCGATTGGTTGAGGGATTTCGGTTTCGAAGTAGGCTGCAGAGTGGTTATTGAGGTTTCACAGGGCGTCATTACTATAAAAAAGGTAGATAGCGAGGATGAGATATGAGGGGTTTTGAGAAGTTTTTACATAGGGCTGCCAGAGATTATGGTAGCTCTGTTTCCCAGTTTCGATTGGTATTTTTTATTCTGTATATTTTCAAGAAGCACTGATATAGCTATGTTTGAAGTTTCCGGCTTTAGTGCAAAGGCTTGTATTTTTTACAGGCTTTTTCAGTAAATCTGGAGGTTTTGTGTATGAAGGTTTTAGTATCTGGAAGCCGTTTTTATAGGGATTACCAGAAGATTTTATCCATTGTCAAAAGTCTTGATATTGATTTGCTTATCGCCGGAGGGTGCAGGGGTGCTGATACTCTTGCTGTTCGTGCTGTCCGTCAGTGCGGTATCAGGTATATTGAGTATCCGGCAGACTGGAAGAGGTTTGGCAAAAGTGCCGGACCTATTAGGAATGGCCATATGCTAAAAATGGAAAAGCCTGATTTGGTATTGGTATTCCATGAGGATTTGTCATGCAGCAAAGGCACTGCCGACATGCTTTCCAAGGTTCTGAAAGCGGGTATTCCTTACAAGATTTTTACTTAAATTGACTTTATACCATGAGTAGGCTGTTGATATTTGTGCGGGTTTCTGGCTTTGCCGGATGCTAACGCTTTGCAGAGAATGCCGTTATTCTTGGTTTTGAAGTTTTTCTAAAGGCTGCATTTTTTTGATACGGCTTTTATAAAATCTTTAAAACCTTTGCTTAGAAGTTGATGCGGGACTTTTAAATAAGGTCTAACGCTGGAAATTAGGGATGCTTAAGGTCAATTAATGTACCTTGAAATATGAATAAAGAAGGGATGATTTAATAATGTTGCACCTAAAGATGCGGCATGTCTACATTGGCTGTGATATACACAAACACCAGCACACGGCAGTCATTATAAATTGCTTCAGTGAAAAGCTGGCAGAATTAACATTTCCAAATAAGAAGCAAAACTTTCCCAAGTTGTTAAGCTTGGTTAAAAAGCACACGCCCCAAGGAATTACTCCTTTTTTCGGTCTGGAAGATGTGCTGGGCAACGGCAGGGAATTAGCAATGTTTCTACTGGAAAAGAACCATAAAGTCAAGTATGTAAATCCTTCATTGTCACAGTCTGAGAGGAAAAACCAGGCCACTATAAACAAATCAGATTCCATAGATGCTGAGTGTGTGGCTAATGTACTTTTAAATAGGCTTGATTCCTTGCCAGATGCAGCACCAAATGACCTACACTGGACATTGAATGAGCTTGTAACCAAAAGAAACACTCTTGTTAAAAACAATGTAATCCTGAAAAATCAGCTCCATACTTACCTTAATCACAATTACCCAAGCTATTCCAAATTCTTTTTCTCACTGGATAGCAAAACAGCATTGGAATTCTTTAAAGAATATCCTTCCCCATCAAAATTAAGATCAGTTTCACTTCATGAACTTACAGCCTTTCTAAGTGATAAAAGCCATCATAATTGCTCTGAGAAAAAAGCATGTCAAATACTTGGGTATGTGGAGAAAGGTGGAGACACAACGAACGAATTTCAGGATTTAAGGGACTTTATTGTTACTTCATCAATAAAGCAAATCAATGATAATCTGGCTATCATAGCAAGCATTGAAGAAAATATGAAAAAACTTATTCCCCAATTCGGTTACAAGCTTGAAAGCATGAAGGGAATAAATACTGTGACAGCTGCCGGAATAATTGCGGAAATCGGGGATATATCAAGGTTTTCCAATGCTGATGCTTTGGCAGCTTATGCAGGGATAGCACCAATGAGATATTCAACAGGTCAGACAAACAAGAATTTCAGTAACAAGCTTGGTAACAGGAATCTATATCAAATATTCTTCCAAATAGCTGTCTCGGTGCTGAGCAATCCGATGGGAAAACCTACAAATGCTTACTTTTACGAGTATTACAAAAAGAAACTGTCTCAGGGAAAAACTAAGAAGCAGTCAATCAAATGCATCATGAGAAAGCTTGTAAATATCATTTATAAAATGATGCGGGATAAGTCAGAATACAGAGAACCTGTAGTGCCAACCGATAAAAGCATGCAATAAAATGGGTGCTATCGAATTCATCATCATATATAATAGAAGAAACAGAAATTTATATTGCTTAAATGAAAAGCCATTAATCAGTAAGTAATGTTGCTCAGAAGTAATTAATGGAGCATAATTAGAAGAAATGGTGACTCCAAATATGCAAGAAGGTGATTCTTAGGTGAAAAAAAAGATAGTACTATTTGTTATAATTTCGATAATAATCTTGGCAATTGCATCAATTAACTTTTATGTTGAGGTTAATGATTTGGCACGATGTAAGCATTTGTTGAGAATATTAAAACTTATCGGAGTAATATCATTTATATCAGGAATAATAATATTTGTGTTTAGAAGAAATGTATATACAGCTATATTTTCAATTGTATTTCTAATATCGCTATTAATTTCAAGTAATGTAAGTACTACTATTATCGAGAAACAACAACAAGTTGTTTTTGATACTGGAATAGTTATTTCAAAAGCTTTGGAGAGCTTCTACAAAGATAACCATTACTATCCAAAAGACTTAAATGACCTAACACCGAAGTATATAGATAGAGTTCCTAAAATGAAGACTTCGCATGGTGATGCTGAATACTTTTCATATTTCGTTATTCATGGAGGAAAATCGTACAGTTTGAGATTTGAGCAATATTGTTATGATGGAAAAGGGTGGATTGAAGAAGAATGATAGTCATAAATAAGTTACTTGCCTTATGTGTATATCTTTTTTCGAAACACAAAATAGATATTAAGCATTAATTCGAATTTATAGCATATGGTAGGTGTTGAAAAAATCACTATATATTTGATTACATTTGCTTATATGGAAAGCCATTAAGGAATATCAGGGGACCAGCGAAGTCCTTGGTTCAGCAATGGAGCATATTACAGCCACAATAAAGAATAAAACTATTAAAGCTAACTTAGTAAAGTTAGCTTTTGCCTTTTTCGTAAACATGGGAATCTCAACATCAATAACTGCTCTCAGCTTTTCAAGTAGATCCATTCCTATAAGCCCCATTAATTCTCCTTTTGAGTCAATTTCACCAAAATCCATTTCAATATTTTTAAATTCAGTATCAGCAATTATAAAACAGTCAATAACTTTGGGGAAAAATACCATTTCTCCACCAATTCCATAAGTGGTTGAAATTTCGCCAATATATTCAGGACTTATATTAATATCTTCGACTGCAAGAGAGTTTATTATAGATTGAGCTGCACCAGTATCAATAACAACATTTTTAAGTACTTTTTTACCCCTAAAACTGATAGTAATATCAGTACAAATAAGTCTGTCAAATTTGTAAATATTCATTCTATCTAGCCTTCCTGAATCCAAAAATATTTTTTATCCGGTAATAAATGTTTTCATTATAAGTGTGATATACAGCTTCATTAGTCTTGCATTTTCCAAGTTCTCTGCCTGCTTCAAGATCGCTTGGAATGACCTTTATGACTTCCATATCATCAATAATTTTCTTATCATCTTCAATATGTGAATCCAAAACACTGAGTTTAACCCATTGATGAGGGTATAATTCTCTAACTTCCTGCCACTTCATAAAATCACCACCAATTTATCTTTATATATTTATTCTATCATAGGATGGCCTTTTTCAAAACACCAAAGCATTTGGCATATATTACAAAAAAGTGATGAAATATTTCATTCTGAAAAGTTACATTTTAATGCAAACATTCCATAAAGCGATTATGGGGGTAGATTTTTATTCTTTTGTAATAATTATTAATTATTTTGTAAAGATTTTGTTATGGATGTAAATTATACTAAAGATACTACATTATAATTTTATGATTTTTTCCAGTTGACTATGGAGCTTTAAGAATAGAATAGATTTAATGCCAACTTTACAGCCATTGACGCAGTGAATCTTGGGAAAATCAATCCCCACATTCTTTAGAATTGCTGGCGAAGGCATTCTTTAGAATCTGGTTTGGCATATTTAAGTAACTAAAAGGTAGCTGCCAAGTAACTTTTTAGAGTCAATCCAGAGAGTATACGATAAAAGTTTTATCATATACTCTCTGGATCTGTAAGTGATATTGTTTGGAATGTTGCTACATAATGGATTATATATATAAAATCGTACGCAGTCGGACGCGTCCTACGGCGGGTTTTTAGAAAAGGCTGTGGGAGAGGTGTTTTTATGAGGAATATAATATTTCAAGTACTTTTAGTTGTTTTTTTACTTGTTGGATGTAATAATACATCTCAAATTACAAATGAGCCTCAAAAGGATGATTTTGTCACTAGCATACCACAAAAGACAAAACAACCCGCTCCAAGCATAGATGAAAATCTGTATGAGCCAAGTTACAAAGATATTAGTCTGAAAACTGATGTCTCAGATCTTAAAGAGATATCAAAAGAATTATTTGACATTTATTTAAAATTATTCATAGAAAACAAAGTAACTGACTATGCTAGAATCAGTGACTACAGAATAGAAAATATAAAAGTAGAAGATGGGAATATCGATAAATTTCAATTTTATGTTACATATTCTATTAAGCCTGCTTCAAAAAAATATGTATTAGCAGGAAATGGCATACAGGAACCAGATGGCTGGATAAAACATAGAGTTTATTTTATAAATGTAAATAAGGAAGAAGATGGATTTAAAATATTAAGTATTGGAACAAGTCCTTAGTTGTCTTTTAGGCAACGAAGTCCTCATATCAATGCATGGTAGTAAAGGTGCGGTATAGAAGGTCATGAATAAAATACTCTGGGGAAGGAGCATGAAGTGTATCACATCGTCTCGACGAGCAGGCAAACTGCCGCTTACGGGTATTCCTCTAGGGTCCAACTCGAACGGCTTTAGCCATAACGACGTTAGGTGAATAGATTTAGCTTTTAAATTATTTAGTGAATGAGGAAAATGAGAGTAAAAATTATGAAAAGTCTAGGAAGATTTGCCGTTATAACAATTTTTGTTTTGATAATCTTTAATGTAAAGACAGATACTTTAAAAGATTTGAGTTATCAAACTACCAATTTACCTGCTGAATCCAATTCAACTAAAGAATTATTAATGGCTGCTAATTTATATCCCAAAATTAGCCCAAACATTGTAACTACAGCTAAAGAATTAAACATAACAAATTATGATGCAGATTATTTTCACAATGATCAAAAATCCAGTTTAAATAATACCTATTTTAAACATTCAATATCTGAAATATTAAATGCAATAGCTCAGTTATATAATACAGAATACCTCTATGAGCTTAAAAATAAAATTTATATTGACCTATACAGGTATGACAGTTTCAGTGGTATTTTTGTAACAATAGATTATGGGGATGTGGGCTGGCCTTTCAGATACATATATTATTTTGATAATGGAGTTGCCACTCAATTAAATATTGATAATTCAGAATGCCCAAATGGAAGACAGGAGATTTATCTTCGGAAATTAAAAGGAAGTAACATGTTAATTCTAAACGAGTACCACTATACACATATGGGAAATGGTTCATCTGGAATTTATATTATTAATTCAAATCTAAATATAGATTATTCAGGTGTTGGATATTCATACCAAAGCTACCACCGTAATGTACTTGATTCTATTAACAGCATTGAATTTACCCAAGGTTATAATAAGGTCGATTTTAAGTCCGTATTGGAATTTTATGAAGGTGGTACATATAAGCCAGCTTATCGTGATGTCAATAAAGATGGTTTCGATGATATAATTATGAATGGAGTTCTGGTTTATGAATTCTATGGTAAAAATAAGAAAAATAATTTTGTTATAAAAATCAAACTTTCCGATTTATATTTATACGACCCTAAAAAGTGTAAGTTTTTTAAGAGTAAAACTAATAAAGAAGTCTTAAAACCTGAAAAGATTATTTTCAAATAAGGTAGGCCAAAATTACTTCTGAAAAGGTCTTGAGGGAAATGACACATAGTACTTCACTGTAGCATGCTCATGAGGAATGGTTCGTTATACTCCTTCATCGGGCAAAAGCTGCCAAAGGAAATAGTCTTTGAGGGTCTGGTTCAGAAACATAGTGAAGCAAACTGTTACACCTGAGCTTTTTAGCAATTACATATTGTAAAGAGAGGAAATTGAAAATGAGAAAATATTTGATTTTAGGAATAACAGCCATTTTAATTATTTACCTTACGGCTTGTTCAATACAAAAAGAAAGTTCTACGAAGATAATTAGGTCTAATTTCCACACCTACAGTTGAAAAGCAACTTAGTTCAAATATAATAATCCCTCCTGATGCACAAACATATATAAAGAGTGAAGAGATTGACGACAAAAATTTATTTTTAACGAATGAGATTAAAGAAATTTATCAAGAATATTCAAAAACGAAAGATGACAAATTGCTAAAAGGATTACGTCCAATTGATATTTTTCGTCTTTATAATAAAGCGATCGGAGACAACGACTATGAGATGCAAGTCGCATTAATACAAGTGACTGACGAAGTTGATAGAAATAAACTTGTTCAAGAAATTAAAAGTGTCAAAGCATCCCAGGAAAATGAAATGAAATTAATGGAAAGTTATAAAAATTTTCAAGGAAAGATTTTCAAAAAAGTACGACATGTAGAATTAATGCCGGAACGCTATGTCACAACTGCTGCACCAGATTTTTATGCAATAATTCCCAGTCCTATATAAATTGAAGTGAAATGATAAAGTAACATAATAAAAATTCAAAAATCATAATGATATTTTCCAGTTAAGATATTGAGCTTTAGAAGTTGATAAGCGTTTCTCCAAAGCTGCTTTAAAGCTACTCACGAAGCGGAATCTTGGGCCTTTTGCCCCCCATTCTTTAGAACCGCTGGCGGAGCCGTTCTTTAGAGCCTTATGAGACACTTATAAGCAGCTAGTTAGATACTGCAAAGTGGGCTTGGAGAATCAGAGCCGGGAAAGTATACCATAAAAGTTTTATGGTATACTTTCCCGGCTCCTGAAGCTTATTTCATGCGGCTCTGGGGAACTTCCAGTTTTCTTATCTGAAATTACAGTTTCGTTTAAATAAAATTCTTTAGGAGCAAAGAAACCTTATAAAAAGTAACAATAAGAATGGTAATGCTTTTTATATTGATTTCTCTTAACAGCTCAAGAATCTCTGTGCCGGTTTTACTGTCCAGATTACCAATTGGCTATCTACTAGGATCATTAATTAAAGCTGCTATGGCTGCCCTTTACTCTACTTGCGATCATTCCTTGGCCATGTGATTTTTTCAATGCAAAATCCCTACCTGAAAGGATTTCATCTGATATGTCTAGTTCCACACAGTTGGATTCATTTCTTGCCCCTCCATTCTCTGCAATGCAGGAATGGAATGTTTTTTGCTGTAAGTTTTCAGGGTGTCTATGCTCCAAGTACACTATACTCAAATGCTGACATCATCAAAGGTTGGCAAGAAATAACTAAATGAATCAATATCCCAAAATTCTGTTAGAATGCATTACAGGGATTTTATTCATATTTTCCCGCTGGGTATTCTTCTGCCACCTTTTTAAAATATAGAAATATATATTTTCATAAAATAAAGAAAGGCCATTTATTTCAATTAATCAATTAAGAAATCTAACCATAAATTGAAGTTCCCTCATCTGTAAACAAACCGTTTGAACAACTTATTAATTCCTTGTATATTCTTGGGAGTTTAAATTAATGTTAAGAAAAAGGGAGAAGATAAAGTAAAAAAAGCAGGTAATTGTAAGTAAACGCTAATATATGTTAATGGATTTTATTGAATAATTATAGTACATATGTTAGCATAATGTTATAAATGTAATAATTTCCATATTGTTAGATGAGTAAATTATTACATTTATAGAGTTTGTACACAGCATGAGACTATAATTAAAAGGAGCGACTACTATGAAGAAAAGAAAAATCTTTAAGCAAGTCATTGCTACGTTGGCTGTGATTTCCTTGGTATTTCCAGGTATGGCAGGGTCAGGAGTTCGGGTTGCTAATGCAGCACCAGGAATTCAAGTTGTTAATGCAGCACCAGGAATTCAAGTTGTTAATGCAGCATCAGCAAACGTAGACCCCGTTTTTAAAGAGACAAGTTTCAGAACAATTTTGGTTGGGGAATCTTATGATTTCGATATCGAAAATAAACAGCCAAAATCAACGTACCAATGGGAAAGCAGCGACAAGAAAGTTGCAACAGTCAATAATGAGGGCGTTGTAAAAGCACGTAAAACAGGCAGTACAACAATCACCTGCAAGATTAAATCAGGAAAAAGTAGTAAAATTCTAGAGGCAAAAGTAGTTGTGCAAAAACTTTCTAGGAAGCCAGCTACAAAGGTTAATATAAATAATAAGATTCAGTCCATGGCAGTTGGTGAAACATATGACTTAAATTGTACTTATACACCAAAAGATGCTTCTGATTTTGTAAACTGGACATCAAGTGATACTTCAGTTGCCCAGGTTGATGAAAATGGTGTTGTAACTGCATTTAAAAATGGTAAGGTAACAATTAAAGCTACCACAGTTAATAAATCTCATGCAGATAAAGTGGAAATTAAAGTGTCACGAGAGGTTGAGGTATTTTCTCAGAAAGAACTCGATAAGGCTTTAAAAGCAGGCAAAGTAAGTACAGTTCTAATTAACTCCAAAAAAGATATTAAATTAACAATTCCAAAAGGTGACTACTCGGGACAAGAAGTGGTTGTTGATGCACCTAAGGCATCAATACATAATTATGGAGTGTTTAAAAAAGTTACAATTCGTGCTTTAAAAGATCATAACTGGCATGAATTTGCAAAAGGAAATAAAATAAACGTTTATGATTCAAGCAAAATCACAGTTGAAAAGAATGCAGATTGTGAGATTATAGTAGATAAAAGTAAGGATAAATTAAGTATAGGCAAGATTAAATTAGATCTAACCTTAAATGGAAATGCTAAGATAGACGTATTAAAACCATGTGAGATTAATATCAATGGAACAACGGAAGACCTTCCAAAATTAAGTGTTAAGTCTGCCGATGTTAAAATTAATACAAAAATTGCACTTCAGATTGATGCTTCTCATAAAGCAGTACTTAGATTGGAAAAAGAGGCTGCTGCAAAATCAAAGATTACTGTAAAAGATATGAAATCAATACCAAAAGTAGAGGGCCGTTATAAGGTTTATGTAGAAGTGGATGGTAAAGTTTTCATCGTTGGTAAAGATACAGTTGCAACACCACCAGTTGCTACTCCAACAGTAACAGCTCCAATAGCTACAACTCCTGCAGTTACAACTTCTAATCCACCATCTGTAAATACCGAAGTAGATGAAAATGGATTTACTTCTGATAGAAGAATCGTAGCCAATTTTGGTACACCTAGAATTGATGGCACAATTGATGAGGTTTGGAATAATGCAATCGAGATTCTGCCTCCACATATAAACAATGCAGCAGTACAAGCAACGGCAACATTTAAAGTATTATGGGATGACAATGCACTTTATTTCCTTGCACAGGTAAAAGATCCTAACATGTCAGTTGCACCTAGAAATGCTTATGAACAAGATTCTATCGAAGTTTTCTTAGATGAGAAAAATGATAAGTCTTCATCTTATGGTTCTGATGACTTACATTTCAGAGTAAATTACAATAATGTTCAGTCATATGATCAAGGTGCTGGCGATCAATTCTATACAGCTACAAAGATAGGTGATAATGAATATCTTGTTGAAGGTAGAATTGAGTTACAGAATGCTGCAAAGAATAATACGATTTATGGCGTTGAATTGCAAGTAAATGATTGCATTGAATCTAGCAGAGCAGGAACAATCACTCTGTTTGATACAACAGATAGTGCATGGAGCAAACCCTCTGTATTTGGTGAAATTGTTCTTACTGGAAAAGAGGTTGGAGATGTTCCTGGACTAAATCCATACAAATTAATTAAGTTAATCACTTCTGCTGAGAAGATGGATGCTACAGCTACAGCACTTACATCACAGTTAAAAACAGCAAAAGATATAATCGCAAAAGATTCATCAACTCAGAAGGATATAGATAAGGCTTATGATTCTTTGAATAATGTAATTACATTTGTAAGTGCAGTTACAAAAGCAGCAAAGATGGATTTATCCGTATATCAGACTAAGGGTGCAGAGGCTTTTAAGAAAGCAATAGACGATGCAGTAAAACTTCTGGCAAAGGAAGACGTAAAACCAGATGAGATGAATAAAGCAATTGCTGCATTAGATAAAGCAATTGCAGAGTTAAAGATAAAAGGTTTGGACTCTAATGGTAACATGGTTGCTAAGTTTGGTTCACCAGTAATTGATGGTGGAATCGACCAAATATGGGATAGAGTTGAGTTTGTTCCAGCGACCGCATCAGGTTCCGGATCAACAGATACAACAGCTAAATTTAAAACATTATGGGATGATAAGGCACTCTATGTTTTAGCAGATGTTACTGATAGTGCACTGGATGTTACATCAGGAACAGTTTATAACAGAGACTGTGTTGAGATCTTCTTAGATGAAGGCAACAATGCTATAGAGAATATCTTTGATCTTGATGACAGACATTACAGAATTAGCTGTGAAAATAGTCTTTCTTCCGATCGTGGCAGTTTGGACCTATTATATACTGAAGTAACTAAAAAGAAAGATGCTGAAGGTAAGGTGAACGGTTATATTCTTGAAGCTAGAATTGCACTTCAAAATCCAGCAAAGGATAACAATATCTACGGTATTGAGTTACAGTTAAATGACGCTAAGGGTGGAAACAGAACAGGTACTTTGAATGTATTCGATAAAACAAGTACCGCTTATGCAAGCCCAACAAAATTTGGTAAAGTTGTTCTCAGTGAAAAAAATGCTGAAGACGTAATTGGCTTCAACAAATATGATTTATTAAAGATGGTTAATATCGCAAACGATATTCAATTAGCTCGTTACACTGACGTGACTGCAGCAAAAGTAAAAGAACTGGTTGACCAGGTAGATGCAACAATCGCTACAGGTGATCAGGCCCAAGTTGATGCACTTTGTGCTTCTTTGAACCAGGCAATTAAGGCACTTGTTCATAAAGACATTAAAGACGTAGATCCAGAAATAACAAAACTCAAAGAGTTCAGAAGAATTCCTGCAGAGTATCTTACTGGAGCTGCTTATGACGATAAGGCAGAGGGAACTGTTGTAAGAGATTACTATGACACGTTTGAGTATAGTGATGACGGAGTACGTGGTGTAGCAGTTAAAAAAGATATGCTTGTATATCTTCCAGCGGGCTATAATGCAGAGGATAAGGACAAAAAATATAATGTATTATACTTAATTCATGGTACATCAGAGAATCAAAATACAGTATTTGGTGATGATGATGCAAACGTAACTACTGTAATGAAGAAAGTACTTGATATGATGATTGCCAATGGCGAACTTGATCCAATGATCATTGTTACTCCTGGATATAGAGGTATGGAATCAGGAAGATTACAGTATGAAATGATTAATGAGATATTACCATTTATCGAAACAAAATATAATACTTATTCTGCATCAGGTTCTCAAGAAGATCTGAAAGCTGCAAGAAATCATCGTGCAGTTGGTGGATTCTCTCAAGGATCCGGATGTACATTTACTATTATGAAGAATCGTTTTGATTACTTTAAGTATTATCTTCCAGTAAGTGCTGGTCCGGGAAATGCTGATTTTACAAGTGTTGTAAAAGGTTATGCAATGAACGATTACTATGTATTCGCATCCACTGGTACTGATGATATTGCTTATGGCGGAATGGTAAATGCAATTCCAGCTATGGCAGATCAGAAAGATAGTGAAGGCAATCCAATCTTCAATTACAATGCAGATTTATCACAAGGTAACTTATACTTATTATTGTTGCCAGGTGGTACACATACATGGCAATGTGTAAATCAGTATCTATATAACATTTTGCCGGATGTATTCTTTGCTGAGAAAGGAACTGATAGTCCAGCTATAGTAACTGATGATAAGGGATTTACAGCAGACGGAAAAATCGTTGGTAACTATGGTACACCTAGAATTGATGGCATAATTGATGAGGTTTGGAAGAATGCAATCGAGATTCAGCCTCCACATACAAACAATGCAGGAGTAAAAGCAACTGTAACATATAAGGTATTATGGGATGATAATGCACTTTATTTTCTTGCACAGGTAAAAGATCCTAACATGTCAGTTGCACCTGGCAATGCTTGGGAACAAGATTCTATCGAATTTTTCTTAGATGAGAATAATGATAAGTCTACATCTTACGGTTCTGATGACGTACATTATAGAGTGAATTACAATAATGTTAGGTCATATGATATAGGTGATGCCAGCCGGTTCTATACAGCTACTAAGACAGGTGATAATGAGTACCTTGTTGAAGGAAGAATTGAGTTACAGAAGGCTGTAAAGAATAATACGATTTATGGTATTGATATACAATTAAATGATTGTATTGGTTCAAGTAGAGCTGGAACAGTCACTATATTTGATACTACGGATAATGCTTGGAATAACACCTCCTTATTTGGCGAAATTGTGCTTACCGGTAAAAAGCCTGGAGATGTTCCTGGAATGAATCCATATAAGTTAATGTCATTAGTTGACTCTGCATCGAGCGTTGATGTATCTACATTTACAGGAGGAGTTGCAGCGTTCACAGTGAGATTAGAAGCAGCGAAAGCAGCAATTGATACTGCAACAACTCAGGACCAAATAGATACAGCATATAATGAATTGAATGATGTAATGAAGTTTATGGGTGTTGTTAAAAGATATGCCAATTTGGACTTAGACTCCTTGACGAATGGTGAAGAAGTTAAGAAAGCAGCAGATGCTGCAGAAGATATTATTGCTAAGGCTGACGCAACCTCAGATGAAATAAAACAAGCAAGTGACGCATTAGATGCAGCAATAGCAGGTATGGGAAGTTATAGCTTAAAAGAAGTATATGGAGATAAATTCTATGTGGGTGCAGCTGTTCATTTGAATGGATTAGCTGACGAAACATATACAAAGAATTTATTATCACAATATAACAGTATAACTGCTGAAAATGATATGAAGCCGGAAGCGTTATTAGATCAAGCCGCATCACAAGCTGCAGGTGAGGTTAAATGTGACTTTAAAAAAATGGATCAATATTGTGGTTATGCAGTAGCTAATAATTTAAAGTTGAGGGGACACACATTCGTATGGCATAGCCAGACTCCAACTTGGTTCTTCAAAGAAGGATTTGACGATAGTGGTGAATATGTAGATGCAGCTACAATGGATATTCGTCTTGAACAATTTATGAATCAAGTATTTGGACATATCAAAGAAAAATATCCAGATCTATTCTATGCTTACGATGTATGTAACGAAGTAGTTTCATCTATGAGTATGGCATCTAATAATTGGAAAACTGTTTATGGAGATTATTCCTATGTTACAAAGGCCTTTGAATATGCAAGAAAAGCTTCGGAAGGTACCGGCATTAAGTTATACTACAATGATTACAACGAATATGATGAAGGAAAAGCTGAAAAGATCATTGAATTATTAGCAGAGGCAAAAGCAGCCGGTAATATTGATGGTATTGGTATGCAAAGCCATGTAAATATTGAGTTCCCACCAATGGATCAATACAGAGCAACAATTGAAAAATTTGCAGCGGCAGGTTACGATGTTCAGATTACAGAGCTTGATATTGCAACAGCTATTGATGGCAATGGCCCTGCACCGGATTCAGCTATGGCAGCAAAACAGGCACAGATTTATAAAGAATTGTTCGAGATATATAGCGATTACAAAGATAACATCTCATCTGTAACGTTATGGGGTATCAATGATCAGCATTCATGGCGTGGATCACAAGAACCGTTGATCTTTGATAGAGAATACAAAGAAAAAGATTCCTTCTGGAATATTATTTCTGTTGGTTTAGAGGGAAAATAGATAATTGGCGTAACTGATTCTTTAACAAAAATAGCTCCTTAGTCAATAGTGAAATGCACCCCAAATGTTTGATAACAATCTAATGTTTGGAGGTGCATTTTCATATGAAAAAATATCCACATGAAGTTAAACTTAATGCTGAATTAGAAGCAATTGAAAGACCATGTCTGTCGTAAGACAAACAAATTTATCCTGCATGTATAGAGAAGATGTTTGCTAGTAGGGCTATAGCATTGAGGCAATAGAAAGATGTAAAAGTGGCAATTCTGTATACCGTTTGAACCCGGAGAAGAGCATATCATTGAACGAGCATGTGAAAAAATGAAAAACGGGTAAAATACCTTGATAAACAAAAAAATCAGTTAAGCCACATAAAAATATTTTACACATACGCCTTTTTTAATGAGGAGTGATTTTATTGTTCGGGTTGGACTTTTTTAAAAAAAGAGATAAGTTTTCTATTGATTCAATAATTGAAATAATAGGCAGTATTCGAAAAGGGGACTTGCAGCTTAGAGACAGGTTTATAAGTGAAAGTATGCCTTTTATTATGAAATCACTATATAAAATTTTAAAAAGACATATTGATATTAAAAACGATGAAGAATTCAGTATAGGCTTGTCTGCTTTTAATGAAGCAATAGATCATTATGACCTGTATAGAAAAGGTGACTTTTACAGGTACTCGTATATTATGATAAATCATAGGATCATTGATTATTTAAGAAGTACAAAAAGAAACGATAAAACCATACCATTTTCAAGTATTGAGGATAATGAATACTTTGAACAAAGATACCTTACTTCTAATACATATAATCAATACGAAATAGTGGAACTAAAAGAAGACATACTGATCCTGCAGCAGAATTTAATGGCGTTTGGCATAACATGGGATGATTTAATAGGCAATTTGCCTACGCACAGGGATACGAGATGTCTATGTATAAGAATAGCAAAAGAGATATTGGAAAACGAGGATTTATATACAAAATTTATAAATACCAAGAGACTTCCTCGATCTCAATTGGTAGAACGGTTGAAGATTCATCGGAGAACTATAGAAAATAACAGAATATTTATAATCGCAATTTGTCTGGTTTTAGGAAGTAATCAGGATGAATTGAAAGAATTTCCCATTCACTTTGAAGAAAGGGGGGGATCATTATGAAATACATTGGGTTAATAATTGGTTTGGAAGAAAATAGAGCAGTTGTGTTGACTGCTGAAAGCAAGGTTATGGGGATAAAAAAAAGTGAAGGAATGTTTTTAGGGCAAAAAGTATTCTTTTCCCATAATGATATACTGACTGTCAAACGCAGGAGAATAAATTTTTATATGCCGGCTATTGCTGGAGTTGCAGCTCTGCTGATGCTTGTCTTCGGTTATTTTAAATTCTTTTATAGCAGTGAAACATTGGTCTTTATTGACGTCGATATAAATCCAAGTATTGAATTTGCTGTTGATGGTAAGAGTGTTGTAAATGATGTACATCCAATAAATAAAGAAGCCGATACATTGACACAGAATTTAGATTTGGAAAACATTCCTCTTGCAGACGCGTTAAAAAAATATATAGATAAAGCTATTGAAGAGGGCTATTTGAATGAAAAAAAAGAAAACTCAAATTACGTTCTTGTGTCGGCAGCCCTCAATCCCAAATCCAGCGAATTTAAAAAAAGCCGGGGAAATACCGAGAAAAAACTAGATTCTGAGTTAGAAAATTTAAAAGATGATCTTCATAAAGTTTATAGCCGGAAATTCAATTTTGAGATTATTAAAGTTCCTGAATATTATAAGGAAAAGTCTATGGAAAAAAGTATTTCCTTAGGTAAATACATGGTTTATGAAAAGATAAGAGAAAAGGGGACTTCCATAACAATTGAAGAAATACAGTCGGGTAATTTGTATAATTTATTGCACAAAAATGGATTATACCCTTTGAACGAAAAAAGTATTGATATTTCGCCAGAAACCACACCTGTTAAAGTCGGTGAAACAATTACTGATTATAATCCTGTTACTCCGACTCCTTCAGTAGCAACAAATACACAGGTTATTATGAGTACACATGCTGTTTCCAATACGCCACAATCCAAACCTACTCCTGAAGCTACTGGAAAAGTAAAAGTTACTCCTGGCATATACAAAACACCTGCACATTATACAACTCCTACTTTTACATTAAAGCCGACGCACAAAATAATTCCTACTGATATACCGAAAGAGGCTGATATAGCACAGTACAATTTTGAAAACGGTTTGCAGGGTTTTAAAATTACAAATGCAATTGAGTTTTATAACAGTTCCGATAATGCATTTGCAGGAACTAAGAGTCTAAAAATCCGCATGAAATCTGGGGAAGACGAATATATAGATACTTCAAATGTTGATCCGAGTATAAAGCATGGAACAACAATTACATTTCATGTATGGATTCCTGATACCACCGAAATAACAGCAGTTGAGGCATTTTATCAAGATTCCAACTGGGAGTGGACTGGAAATTGGAATTTTTACTCACAACTTACACCAAACAAATGGAATACAATTAAGTTAAAAGTACTGGATGATGAAATATTACCTATTAGAAGAATAGGAGTAAAAATTGCTGCAAAAGATAAAAAATTTTCAGGGGATGTTTATATTGATAGTATTTCGTGGGATTAGATGGATATTATGGGTTTTGAGGATAAAAACAATTAACTAAACTAAATATTATATTAGGAGGTTTTTATGAATATTAAACGTTTTTTAGCTTTTTGTGTTTTTATTGCAGTAGTATGTACCGCTGCAAGTGGACCTATGATGGTAGCCAGTGCAAGTGCTCCTGCCGGGTGGAGAAACCTTCCGGATTTTTATGTATTCAAAGATAAGGTCAGTGGATGGGCCGGAAGTGGTGCAGACGAACTGGAAACAGTAAATGGCAATTTGCCTGTTGACACTCAAGTTACATATGAAAATCTACCTTCTTTGAGATTTAATCTTAAAACGACGCTATCATCATATTGGATGTCGGTTATACTTTGTATGGCTGAATGGAACTGCCATGATGTATCAAGCTATGTTCCGAATGGATACCTGGAATTTAATGTGAAAGGTAAAAATGGCGGGGAGAAATTTGTAATTGGTGCAGTTGATCATGTAACAGAACGTCCGTCGGGTGTTGAGAAGACTATAACTAAGCCGATAACGGATTATTGTACGATTACTACTGAGTGGCAACACGTAAAGATACCTTTAAAGGATATTTTAGACCCGTCACTTGGCATGGACCCATATAATGCAAAGGCTATCGTTCTGGACAAAGTGAATTTGGATCCGTTTTGTGTTTGGATAAACCAGCTTAAACTAACTTCTCCTGATAAAGAAAATGCATTTCCGGCTATTAAAGTAAATCAGGTTGGATTTCTGGAGTCTTCTGAAAAATATGCCTTTGTTAGCGGATTTGAAGATGATTTTAAGGCCACTGCCGGAACCCAGTTTCAGGTAAAGAGGGTTTCTGACAACTCGGTTGCTTATAGCGGACAATTGGTTCTTGTTGCTGATTATGATGCAAATGATTCGGGCGAAAGGGTTTTTAAAGCTATATTTACCGACCTCAAACAACCTGGTGATTATTACATTACGGTTAATGCAGAAGGTATAGATAAGTCTCCCAGGTTTAAGATAGGAAATGACATTTATAAATCTTTATTGGTTGACGCGTCAAGATACCTTTATTATCAACGTGCCAATATAGACCTTGCGGCTCCGTATTGTACCGATTATCCAAGGAAAGACAGAACACCCGAGGATTTCAATTGTGCCCTAGCCTCCAATCCATCGATTACAAAAGATGTGTCAAAGGGATGGTACGATGCCGGCGATCCTAATAAGTATATAATTACCGGGGCACAGACAGCATCAAATCTATTGAGTGCTTATGAGATGTACCCTGATGTATTTTATGATAAGCAAAATAATATTCCTGAAAGCGGCAACGGCGTTCCTGATATACTTGATGAGGTTAGATGGGAACTTGAGTGGATTTTGAAAATGCAAGAGGCTACAAGCGGTGGTTTTTATTGCTGCGTCACTTTTACAGACAACTTTTCAAGCGGACAAAGAGTTATAATGGATAAAAAAGACAATATTGGAAATATAAAATCAACAAATGATACTGCAGCTGCAGTCGGGGTTTTAGCTCAGGCTTCAATGATATATTCGAAGTATGATCCAGCCTTTGCTAAAGAGTGTTTAGATGCTGCTAAAAACGGATGGGCATTTCTTTTAAAGAATCCAAATAATATTAAAGCCCCAGGTGGAGCTTATGCCTCAGACGACGATGAATCTTCAAGGTTCTTCGCTGCAGCCTCTTTGTATAGGGCTACAGGTGATTCAAGTTGTAATGATTATGTTAAGTCAAACTATAAGAAAATTTATTCAAGTGAATCTGGAGATGGTTCTTTTGGTTGGGAAAACGGATTTTACAATTACATGAAAGCGACAAACCGTGACAGTAATGTTGAAAGCTGGTTTAAAGATAGTTTTAACAAATGGACAAATAACAAACTAACCAGATCAAAAAACAATCCTTGGGGTATTGTAATTGAATACGGTAATTATTACTGGGGTAGTAACAGTGTAATACTTGGTTGTCCCAGGGAAATTTTACTTGGATCCTCTATTTTCGGAACGAATTCTGAGGAAATTAATACGATGGCTCGTTCTTCATTAAACTGGCTCCTAGGAGCTAATCCTATGAGAAAGAGTTTTGTATCCGGATATGGCGATGATTGCATTAAAGAAATATTCGATACATGGAGCACGGACGGATTACCAGGAATTCCCAAGGGAATTATGCCTGGAGGTCCTAATAAATATAATGGTGCAAACATATCGATATTTCCTGCCAAATGCTATATGGAAAGTGCCGCTGAATTTACAACAAATGAGCATACTACTGGATGGAATTCCCTTCTTGTGTTTATGGCAGCATTTGTTAACAGTACATCAACACCACCAACACCTCAAAATAGTCCTGACTTGAACAAAGACGGAGTCGTTAATATGACAGATGTTATTTTATTAGCAAAGGTATTTAATTCGGTACGTGGGGACAACCAGTATATTGAATCTTACGACTTAAACAGTGATGGTTCAATAAATATGTTAGATGTAATAATTATTGCTAAAGCATTTAATACTGTCATCACCTGAGGTTTATAATATTAATAATTACCTAAGTTTTGTACAAACATGAACATCGAAAATGTAATAAGTTGGACTCCATAATATAACAGTAGGTGAGAACCATTCCCCTGTAGTATTATTATTTCACCACAAAATAAATATAAAGGGGGTCT
>JAEYYB010000129.1 GCA_023430975.1 Bacillota bacterium
AGACCCCCTTTATATTTATTTTGTGGTGAAATAATAATACTACAGGGGAATGGTTCTCACCTACTGTTATATTATGGAGTCCAACTTATTACATTTTCGATGTTCATGTTTGTACAAAACTTAGGTAGGTAATTAATTGTTACTAATGTTTCTGTATGTAAACAATATGGAAAAATAGGTAGAACTATATAAAAAGATGGTGGAGTTTAAAATGTTTGACCAGGGGGAGAGCTTAATGAAACATTTACAATTTGAAAAGGAAGTATTGGCTTCGTGGAGAAGATGTATCGAACATGGATTGGTAAATACTATTCTATATCCTGTTCTATATCTTGAAGAAGATGCCTTAAACACTAAATTGCAGGAAAATAATTTAATAATTCGAAGTTTTGAGAATGCCGTTGAAAGTATAAGATACCTCATGAAAGGAGATTACTTTTTCCTTTTGGTGAGTTCTGATGGTTTTCTATTAGGAGAGGCAAGCCGTATAGGTTATAAACAGAAAGGAGCAATAGAGCTTAAAAAAGGAATATCACTAATGGAGAAGAGTATCGGTACTAGTGCTGTAGATATATCTATTAATTTAAAAAAAGCAGTCTATACCATTCCGGAACATCATTACTGCGATTTTCTTAGGACCTTATATTTTTATTCAACACCTATAATTTACAACGGTAATCTGAGCGGCTGTCTTGTAATTGCTGATATACATACAATTAAAAGTGAATTGCTTATGATTACAGAATTGCTAAGCTATAGAATATTGAGTGAATGTAGAAAAAAAGTCAGTAAGAAAATTATACATCAGGATTTACATATTCAACTTGGAGAAAAACAACTTCTAATACTGAAAATGCTCTCATCAGGTATGACAGAGAAGGCCATTGCAATAGAGACAGGCCTTAATTATGAAACAATAAAATATCATAAGAGAAAAATATTTGACAAACTAAATGCTGATTGTACAATAAATGCGATTATCAAGGCTCTAAAGCTAAATCTAATATCCCTGGACCAGTTATGATATTCAAATATACTACACATAAGTGTATATATTTGAATATTATAATTTTACTACCTAAAAGTGGTGATTGGAACTAATTTAAGAGTAGAATATAATACTAATACTGACAGCAAGTGATAAAATCAGAGTGAAACTGTACGGTGTTGCGGCCCGGCAGTAAGCAAAGAGGTTATACAGCGAAGCGGACAGATCAGGTAAAGTAATTAATAAGGATAAGCATACATTTGCCCAGATTATTTGGCGTAAACAAAATCATTTCATGGTTTTGTTTACATCGTAGGGTGCTTTATTAAATTATCTGTGTTTTCTGTTCGTTATCTAATAGGTAATGTGCAAAAACTGCAGATGAAAGGCCGAAGGTATGTGCATTATGCATGCTGTAAGGCCTTTTTTTTATTGTACAGGAAATTGTTTAAGATAAAAAGTATTGCTAGGGAGGTGAATAATAATGAATAGAAATAGCAAAGAAATTTATCCATTGACCCATCCTCAAAATCGAATATGGTACATAGAGAATATTTATCCTGAAACATCTATGCATAATATAGGCGGAACAATCAGGATAAAGGGAAGTGTGGATTTTAAGCTTCTTGAAGAGTCTATTCAACTGTTTATAAAGAATAACGAAGGTCTGAGATTGAAAATTATAGAGCAGGATGGAAAAGCATTTCAATATGTTGGAGAATATAGAAAAAATAAATTGGAGTTTTTTGATTTCAGCATATGCTCAGACCCGGAAAAAGAATTTGAACAATGGGTTGTTGATGAAGCAAGGAAAGCTTTTTGTCTGGTTGATAACGACCTATTCTATTTTGCTTTGTTCAGGGTGAGCGATAATTTTAACGGATATATGGTGAAATTTCATCATATCATCGCTGATGGTTGGTCAGTCAATGTTATGACAGAACAGATTTGCCAATACTACCACATGCTTTCAAGAAATGAAAAGACTTGTTATGAGCCTGGCAATTCATATCTAACATACATAGAAAAGGAGCTGAACTATCTGAATTCTGATAGATTCGTTAAAAACAAGGATTTCTGGTTGGGCAAGTTTAGGGTCCTTCCGGATTTTTTGATGAAAAATTCAGAAGATACTCTGGGAAAAAGAAAAACATATTATTTTGATGAAAATAAATCAAGGAAAATAAAGGCTTATGTAGAAAAACTAAAGTGCTCATTAAATGTTTTTTTCATTAGTGCAGTACTTATATACCTGAATAAAATTACCCAGCAGGAGGATCTTGTAGTTGGGACTCCGGTTTTAAACAGATCAGGCAAAAAGGAAAAGAGTATGTTCGGCATGTTTACAAGTACTATGCCGTTTAGGACAACCATAAATGAGCAGCACACAATATCGAGACTTATTAATGAAATCAACAATGAATTAATGTGCTTTTACTTCAATCAGAAGTATCCTTATGATCTTCTCGTGCAGGATCTTGAATTAAAGAAAAAAGGTTATGACAGCCTTTTTCAGATCTATGTCAACTATTATAATACCAGGCTGAGTTCAAATTTAGATGGTGTACCAATTGAAAACGTGGAATTTTATAACGGAAATCAATTTTATTCACTCCAGCTTGTAATCAAGGATTGGTCTGATGATAAGGAATTAACCCTTGATTTTGACTATAAGCTTAGTGATTTTAGTGAAGAACAGATTAATTACATGTACAGTAAACTAAATAACATCATTGAGCAGATGCTGGAAAACCCTGAGGCCAGGGTGAAGGATTTGTGGCTATTAACAGATGTTGAAAAGCAGAATCTAATATATAAGTTTAACGAAACACAGGCAGACTATCCAAAAGAAAAGACCATTTTTGAATTGTTTGAAGAGCAGGTGGAAAGGACTCCGGAAAAAATTGCAGTAGTTTTTGGTAACAGGGAATTAACATATGCTGAATTGAATAGAAGATCAAACCGAATCGCATATATACTGAAGGATAAGTGTATAAGCAGAAACATGATTGTGGGAATCATGACAAGGCATTCGGTGGAAACTCTCATTGGAATTCTGGGAATTTTAAAATCAGGGGGTGCATACCTTCCTATCGACCCGGAATATCCGGTCGAAAGGCAGAATTTCATATTTGAGGATTCTGGAATTGCTATTCTGCTTTCTAATGTAGGTTTGAAGGAAGGAACAGAGTATCATGGTCTAAGGATTGACCTTGAAGATGAAAAACTCTACAAGGGCGAAGGGACTAACCCAAAAGTGATCAGCCAGCCGGAGGATTTGGCATATGTTATATACACTTCAGGGTCTACAGGAAAGCCTAAAGGGGTTATGGTTGAGCAAAGGGGATTGGTGAACTATATATGGTGGGCGAAAAAGATGTATGTGCATAACCAGGATGATGTGTTTGCTCTATATTCATCCCTTTCATTCGACCTTACGGTTACTTCAGTGTTTACCCCTCTGGTCAGTGGAAACTGTGTCATTGTCTATGATGATGACCAAAGCGAGTTTATATTGTATAGAATTTTAAGAGAAAACAGGGTCAGTATAATAAAACTCACTCCATCTCACTTGTCGCTCTTAAAAGGCCTGGATAATTTAAATTCTTCCGTTAGGAGGTTCATTGTCGGGGGAGAAGACTTAAAGACAAGCCTATGTGCTGCTATCCACAAAAGTTTTGGGAGTAACATAGAAATATACAATGAATATGGCCCAACTGAGACGGTTGTGGGATGTATGATTCATAGATACGATTTTGCACAGGATACGTGGTCATCGGTTCCAATTGGCGTACCGGCAGATAATGTACAGATTTATATACTGGATAAAAATCTACAGCCTGTTCCATTAGGGGTAGATGGTGAAATATACATATCTGGAGATGGGGTTGCCAGAGGGTATCTAAAAAGGCCTGATTTGACTCATGAGAGATTTATATTAAATCCTTTTACACAAAAGGGAAGAATGTATAAGACAGGGGATCTGGGAAAGCATACTGCAAGTGGTAAAATTCTCTATATCGGAAGAACCGATTATCAGGTAAAGATACGTGGACACAGGATAGAAACAGGTGAAATAGAAAGTTGTCTAACTGAACATGATCTGGTAAAGGATGCTGTTGTTATTGATAGGGATGATGAGAACGGGAACAAATATCTTTGTGCATATATGGTTTGTGACCCCGAAGCAGTTGTTTCAGAAATTAGGGAATATCTTTCAAAGAGGCTGCCAAACTATATGGTTCCGGCATATTTTGTAATAATGGACAAACTGCCGATTACTCCAAACGGAAAGATAAACAGAAACGACTTCCCAAAGCCGTTGCAGGACCAACATACGGGAGTAGCTTATACTATTTATAAACGTGATGCTGAAAAGCAGTTGGTGGAGACCATATGTGAGGTGCTGGGAGTCAAAGGCATAGGGCCTGAGGATAATTTCTACCACCTGGGGGGTGATTCCATCAAGGCTATTCAAATTGCATCAAAACTTAAGGAATGCGGCATTTCACTAAAAGTAAAGGACATTCTCTCATACCCTGTAATAGGTGAAATGACGGCTAATGTGGAGATGAAAAGCCGTGAAGTTATTGAGGACCAAAAACTCTGCGAGGGTGATATAGGGAAAACCCCTATTACCGAATGGTTTTTCTCTCTAGAACTTACAAACAGGAATTACTGGAATCAGTCAGTTCTGCTTTCATTAAAACTGGACATTCAGCCTGCTGTATTATCGGCGGCATTGAATACCCTAATAGAGCATCATCCGTCGCTTAGAATAAATTATGATGCCGAAAAAGGTGTATTATACTACAATAACTCTCATCTTGCGAATATGAACCAGGTACAAGTTTACAATCTGTCACAATATTCATATAGTCAGCAGGATTGTTCCTTAAGAGACCTATCTATTCAATTGAAAGGGAGCATGGATATTGAAAATGGACTTTTACTGAAGGCATGCATTTTTGATCTGGGTGAGAGAGGAAAACGGTTGCTGCTTACAGCTCACCACTTGGTAGTTGATGGTGTATCGTGGCGGATTTTGCTTGAGGATCTTGCTGTATTAATTGAATCTTCTGAAAAAAGTATAAAACCTGTACTCTTACGTAAAGCCCATTCCTTGCAAAAATGGGCACATGTACTTGAAAAATATAGCAGAGACAATGTGTTGAAGGAAAAACAATTCTGGGAAGGTGTTATTAAAAGTAATTTTTCACTCCCCTTGGATTATGTGCCGGAGGACGGTTCTACAGGGAAGCTAGGCACACTAAAAAGACAACTTACCGAAGAAGAAACTATGAAACTGCAGCAAAAAGCCAATATGGCATATAACACCAAGCCTGTGGATTTGCTGATTATATCCCTTGCTATCGCCATCAGCAGGATGAGTGAAAGGGATGAAATTGTTGTTGAACTTGAAAGTCATGGAAGAGAGGAACTCTTCAGTGATATTGATGTATCTGGAACGGTAGGGTGGTTTACAAGTATGTATCCTGTTGCTTTGAGGGTGGAGCACCAGGTTTTAGGCAGACAGATCAAGTCACTAAAGGAACAGCTTAAAAGAATACCACGCAACGGTATTGGATTTGGCATAATGAAGTATTTAACAGGTATACTGAATGATCAGGGGAATAAGTATATAAGGTTTAACTATCTTGGAGAATTTGATATTAGAAATGATTATTTTGAAATTGGAGTTGAGGATTCAGGTCCTGATTACTGCGAAAGTAATCCAATGACATGTCTTATTGATATGGCAGCTGTAATAATGGATAAATCGCTGCATATTACTATAACTTACGATAAAAGTAGATTTAGGGAGGCAACGATTGAAGGATTGGCAGATGATTACTGGAATACACTTAAATCCATAATTTCTCACTGTTGTGAAAAGGAAGGTGCTGAGTATACGCCCTCAGATTTTGAGACAGTCGATATATCTCAGAAAGAGCTTGATCATTTGTTCTTAGACTAATACTTTTGTATATAAAGGAGATAAAAAATGTCGAAGGTTATTTTTTTAAGTTTACCCTTTCATGGGCATATTAATCCTACACTTGACCTGGTAAAGGAATTGATTCGAAGAGGGGAAGAGGTTATTTATTATGCAACAGATATTTTTCGGAAGAAAATTGAAGATACAGGTGCGGTTTTTCGGAGCTATAGGCCTCATGGAAACTGGGATGTCAGGTATACTGCCGATGAAATGATTGAATCAACAAGTAATACTATCGATATGGACGACCTGTTTGCATACTGGAACAGGGAGGAAAAGTTTTATCAGGAGATAGAGCAGGATATTATGAATGATGTTCTGGAGGATTGTACTGATTATATTATTCATGATTCCTATGCAAAATGGGGACAGAGTATAGCTAGAGCATTGGATATACCTGAAATTACTTACTATACCACATTTGCTTACTGTGAAAAAATGTACGACGTCAATCCGGAATTTGTAATAAGGGATATATTCAGGCTATCTGACAGCTATCTTGCAAATATTAAACAAACTAAAAGGATGATAGATATAGCCGTAAAATATGGAAGAAGTCAGGCGGTAGAAAGCAATAATGATCGTAAGCTTAATATTGTGTATACTTCTAAGTGTTTTCAGGTTTTTTCTGAATGTTTTGACGAAAGTTATAAATTTGTAGGTCCGCAAGTAGCAGATAGAAATGACCCAACGGAGTTTCCTTTTGAAAAACTGGAAGGAAAGCCATTAATTTATATTTCCATGGGGTCCATTGTTAGCTCTCATCAAAACAGTAAATCTTTCTATAAAATGTGTTTTGAAGCATTCGGTGATTTTAATATGCAAGTGGTCCTGTCACTAGGTGGTAATATAGATGCATCGCTTCTTGGAGAAATTCCCTGCAACTTTATTGTGAGAGACTTTGTTCCACAGATTGAGATATTAAGGAGGGCAAGCCTTTTTATTACCCATGGAGGAATGAACAGCGTAAATGAAGCACTTTATCACCATGTGCCCATGATTGTTTACCCACAAGGAGGGGACCAGCCCATCGTAGCAATGCAGGTTGAGCATCTGGGGGCAGGAATCTGCCTAAGGAATTCCGATCTAAGTCCGGGAGAATTAAGAGGGGCAGCGGAAAAAATATTTAAAGATCCAACCTATATCAATAATTGCAAGATCATCGAGGACTCGTTCAAATCCACCGGAGGGTATAAAGAGGCGGTGGACGAGATTTTTGCATTAAAAGAAAAGGCCGGAATTTAGCGATAACGGTGAAAGGAAACATATTATGCAAATTCATAAAAAAATATATACTGCGATCCTAAGCTTATTGATGACCATGTTTATAGTCAGTTCTGCATATGCCCAAAGTACGGGTATGAATAATACTTTAGGATTGGATAGTGCTCAGACAGCCAAGATTGATCAATTTATAAAAAAACACATGAAATCGGGTAAGATTCCTGGTATGGCTGTTGTGGTAGTAAAAGGAAGCGAGGTTGTATACAAAAAGGGCTTTGGCTATGCCGATTTAAAGGAGAAACGGCCTGTTACCACCAGCACTTTGTTTGAGCTCGGTTCCAACAGTAAAGCCTTTACAGCATTAGGTATTATAAAGCTTATAAAAAGTGGTGCAATTCAGTTAAACGACCCGATAGACAAATACATTCCCTTTTTCAAAGCAAGGTATAAAGGAAAAGAGGTGAGTATTAGAATAGGGCATCTTTTACACCATACGAGCGGTATTCCGTTTAAGACCATAGGAGATATACCACCTGGTGAAGGAGAAAGTGCGTTGGAAGATACAGTTAGAAAAGTAACAGGGCTGGAACTGGATCATAATCCAGGGGAGAAGTTTTTGTATGCTACGGTAAATTATGACATTCTTGGGCTGATAATTAAAAATGTAACTCATAAAACTTACGAAGACTATATTAAAGAAAGCATATTAAAACCCCTTGGATTAAACAGCACTTTTATGTTTAGGGATGAAGCTTCCAGGTTTGATATGGCAAAGGGCTACAAGTACGGTTATCTTGGAGCAGATGAATATATTGCTCCTGTATACAGAGGGAATACTCCTGCAGGATATGTGATTTCCAATATAGAAGACATGTCCAAATGGCTTAAGATACAGCTTGGAACTAATGGATTAATGGATTTTGACAGATCTTTAATTGAAGAGTCTCACGTGCCCGACCGTACCGTTCTGCCAACTGAACTAGGCAGCTCCTATGCCGCCGGATGGCATGTATATCAAAGCGGAAGCGGAGAGCTTTCACATGGAGGAACCAATCCTAATTTCTATTCCTTCACTGTATTCAGACCTGGGGACAAGCTGGGGGTTGCGGTGCTTGCAAATATTAATTCATCATATACTGCTGCAGTGGCACAGGGAATAATAGATATGTTTAAGGGAAAGAAAATGACTGCAGCTACTGATGATATGTTAAAGAGCCTTGATAGTGTTTCCTTCACTGTTATATGTGTAGGATTACCTTTAAGTGCAGCCATACTGTATTTGTTCATCACTTCCTTAATACAGCTTATCAAAGGTAAAAGGAAACTTTTCAGAGGAGAAAAAAAGAAGCTCTTAGGTTTGTTTTTTTCCATTCCATTATTAGGAGGTTTCGGCTACTGCCTGTATCACCTTAATGATGTACTTTACTGGGAACTGCCGTGGAATTTTATTACTGTATGGGCTCCTGAAACTTTTATAACTGCGATTCTCATCCTGGCTTTAAGTGTAGTACTGTTTTATTTATATCTTGTTTTAATTTTTCTTTTCCCAATGCCTGGAGAGAAAACACCGTTTGTACTGCTTATTCTAAGCATATGCAGTGGTTTAGGGAATGCTCTGATCATATTTATTGTAAATGAAGCGGTAAATAGAAACATGGGCACTGACATAAAATTTGAAAGCAGCTTGTTTCTATACTTTATTCTGGGTATAGTAATTTATATTTTAGGACAAAAGCTGGTAAGAACAAAGCTTGTTAATATTACGAATAATTTGATATATGACAAGAGAATGGAGCTTATAGGAAAAGTTCTCAACACACCCTACAACAAGCTGGAAACTATTGAAAAAGGCAAGATCCTTGCAGGGTTAAATAATGATACCGAAACGGTAAGCAACTTTGCCAACGTAGCAATCAACGGACTGACAAGCTTTATTACCCTTGCATGTTGCTTTGTTTATCTGGGTGTAATGAATATATATGCTTTTTTAGCATCGGTTGTAGTCATCATTCTTGTTACCACCCTTTATTACTTTTTCGGTAAGTCCGCAGATAAACTTCTAGGTCAGGCACGAGATATCCAGAACATATTTTTCAAGTTTATCGATGATTTAATCGGTGGATTTAAGGAGTTAAGCCTTCACAGGGGGAAAAGAGCCGAATTCAAACAAGATATGCAGAAAAGCTGCGATACATATCGGTGTAAGCGCATAAGGGCGGATCTAAAATTCACAGATGTATTTATCATTGGTGAACTGCTTTTTACTATTATCATAGGAGCAGTTGCTTTTGTTTTTCCGGTAATATTTACGGATATAACAGGTAGTACTCTGAGGAATTATATTTTTGTTTTTTTATATATGACCGGTCCTGTACATGGTATTTTAAGCAATATTCCCAGCATCATACAGATGAAAATCAGTTGGAAAAGAATAAGACAACTTGCAGATGAAATGGCCTTAATAGAATCAAGACAGCAGTCATCAGGTAAAGAAAATGAGTATAATGAGGAAATTAAAATACAGTTGAACGATGTAGAATATCGATACATAAGTGCTAATGGTGAGACGTTTGCAGTGGGGCCGTTTAGTTATGAATTCAAATCCGGAGATATTGTGTTTATCACTGGAGGAAATGGAAGTGGTAAATCAACACTGGCTAAACTAATTTCAGGACTATATAGTCCTCAGAAGGGTGAAATCCTGATAAATGGGAAAAAAGTGGAGTCTCAAGACTTATCAAAGCTGTTTTCTGCTGTTTTCAGCGATTTTTACCTATTTGATAAGCTTTATGGGGTTGATTACAGATTCAAGCATAATGAGATACAAGAGTATTTAAAAACATTGCATATCGATGACAAGCTACAGATCCAGGAAGGAGTGTTTAGTACAACCAAGCTGTCTACAGGACAGAGGAAGAGAATGGCACTGCTTGCAAGCTATCTTGAAGACAGACCTGTATATCTATTTGATGAGTGGGCAGCAGATCAGGATCCTGAATTCAGAAAGATGTTTTATGAAAGACTGATCCCGGAATTAAAAGACAGAGGCAAATGTGTTATAGCCATAACGCATGATGACCGTTACTTTGATACTGCGGATGAAGTTATTAAAATGGAAATGGGCAGAGTGGTTGATGTTTGCTGCAAATTATAAAAAGTCTTAGTGGGGTGTCAAAAATGAAAAAGATAAAGTTATTCTGCATTCCTTATGCAGGAGGATCTTCAGAGATATATAGCAACTGGGGAAAATACCTTCACCCGTCCATCGAACTGCACCCCGTAGAACTGGCTGGACGAGGAAAACGGTGGCAAATCCCTTTATATAAAGATTTTAATGATGTTGTAAATGATGTATATGAAGCCGTGAAGGATGAGATCATCGGTTCAAAATATGCTTTTTTTGGCCATAGTATGGGAAGCCTTATAATTTATGAACTTACACATAAAATCAGACAACTTCACCAAAAAGAACCCATCCATATGTTTCTTTCCGGCAGATACGCTCCGAATATTAAGAAAAACAAAATTATGATGCATCGTCTCCCAGGTGAGGATTTGAAAAAAGAGATTCTAAAGCTTGGGGGAATTCCGGATCACATGATTTATCACCAAAAGTTTTTAAATATTTTTTTACAAAGGATTAGAGAAGATATTAAGACTGTAGAAACATATAACTATATTGAAAAAAAAGAGCTCGACTGCAATATCACAGTTTTATGCGGCAGAGAAGATAAGCTGACAATCGGTGATGTATGTGAGTGGAGAAAACATACACGCAGAAAGTGCGAGGTCTATATCCTTGAGGGCAACCATTTCTTCATTCATGAAAACGAAGAACCTACAGTGCGAATTGTAAGGGATACCCTTTTATCCTATTTATAGCTAGCTATTACAGTTGTTGTTTTATGGTAGATAAATAATAAGATTAATAGATTTGAAACAGACAAAAGCAATGTATTTATCACTTTTAAAAAAAGGAGGTCTTAGATGAGCAGGATTGCTTTATTATTTCCTGGACAGGGATCACAGTATATCGGAATGAGTGCAAAACTTTATAATGAGTTTGAAATTGCCAGGCAAACCTTTGAGGAAGCAAATGATGTATTAGGGTTTGATCTTTCAAAAATTTGTTTTGAAGGCAGCTTATCTGAGTTAAATCAATTGGAAAACATGTTTGCGGCTATACTAACCTCCAGTATGTCTTCTTTCAGAGTATATATGCAGGAAATAGGTATTACTCCGCATTATGCTGCAGGGCACAGTCTGGGAGAATACTCAGCTTTAGCATGCAGCGGTTTTATGAGTTTCCAGGATGCATTAAAAATAGTATATATGAGAGGGAAATTTGTACAGGAAAGCCGTTTGACACATAATGGGACTATGACTGTAGTAAACGGTGTACCTTCAAATATTCTGGAGGACATATTAAAAGGGATTTCTAACTGTTCTAAAACAGTATGTATTGCTTGCTATAATGCACCTGAGCAATATGTTATATCAGGACACCATGAAGCGGTGATGGAGGCGGAGAATAAGTTGTTTGAGCTGGACGCCCAGATTACCCCCATGCTGTTAAGTCCGCCTTTACATAGCCCACTCATGGAGGAAGCGGCGAGTATGCTTAAAGCGGAGTTGAAGAAGTATGTGTACAACTGTCCACAATGGCCTGTTATTTCCAATGTTACCGCTTTACCCAGTACAGATGTGGAAGGAATTGTTAATAACATGGTGCTTCAAATGACCCGTCCTGTTAGGTGGAGTGAGACGATTGAATATTTAGAGAAGGATGGAGTTACAATCACTGTAGAAATGGGGACACAGGCTGTTTTGTCCAACTTGGTGAAAATGCATTCAAATAAATTTAATACAATATCCTTAGGCCAAAAGGGCGATATTGGATCTTTGCTGGAAATAACTGAAACAAACAGCAGTTCTACTGTGGAAAGCAGCAGGAAGAACGATGCAATTTTGTTTGTGTCTTCTTGCCTGGCAGAAGCAGTTTGCACTCAAAATAAAAACCATAACAAACAGGAATATGAGAAAGGGGTTATAGAACCATATGAAAGAATTGAGGCGATTCTAGAGGAACTTGAAAGCAATGAAGCCATATCCGGGATAGAGCAAATGGAGGAAGCTCTGGCAAATCTTAGATGCATCTTTTTTAGTAAAAAGCTTTCTTCTAAAGAGCAAAATGAAAGACTTCAAAGGATTTTTGAAAAAACAAAAACACATATTGCCCCATTGACCAGTTAATTATTTGTTAATACCTAAATGAAAGGATAGATTACAGGATATGAGCAACCCGGAAAAACTGGATAGAAACAATGTGGAGGATATTCTGGCATTAACTCCTATGCAGAAGGGAATGCTTCTTCACTATCTAATGGAACCCGAGAGCGAGCAGTATTTCGAACAGGCATGTTATAACCTGACAGGCAGAATCCATCCGGAAAAAATCAAAAATGCATGGGAATATGTTGTAAAAACAAATGAGATATTAAGAACAGTTTTACGCTGGCAAGGACTTGCCGAACCGGTACAGGTGGTACTGAAAAACCATCAGGTACCATTTTTTGAGCATGATTTTTCTGGCTGCAACTGTGAAGAAAGACTGGACATGGTCGACCGAGTGATGAAAAATGATAGAAATGTAAGAGTAGATATCAGTCGGCAGCCTTTTAGGATCATACTATGTAAGCTTTCTGAAAATGAATATCAAATGATTTTAAGCAATCACCATATAATTCTGGACGGATGGAGCAACGGAATAATTTTAAAGGAATTTGTGGCAGCCTATGAAAGTCTTTATACAGGGAATGAGCCTTATATTAGTGCGAAAAACAGATACAGGGAATATGTTAAATGGCTGCAAAAACAGGATAGAGACATACAAAAACAGTTCTGGAGTAATTACCTGAAAGGATTTTCCGATTGGAAACCTTTCAAAGCTGCTGTTGAAAAACAAAGCAAAGCATATGGTATAAGTAGGTACGAGCAAGAGTTGAGTCGGGAATTGGTGGAATGCATAACTGTATTTATAAGAGAGAAAGGATTAACTCTGGCAACACTTTTTTATTGTGCGTGGGGAATACTGCTGCATAAATACAAGGGAATCCATGATGTACTGTTTGGCACTACCGTATCCGGCAGGCCAGTAGATATTAAAGGTATACAGGATATGGTGGGGATTTTTATAAATACTGTACCTCTGCGTATGGGAATTGATCCGTCAGAAGAAGTATACAAACTCCTTAATAAAATTAATTCAGAACTTGCCACAAGAGAGGACTTTGAGAATACCCCATTGGTAGATGTTCTGTCCTATAGTGGACTAAGAAATAAGGATAGCCTTTTTGACACGGTTGTAGTTATACAAAATTATCCTATGGATGAGAGACTATTCCAAAGTGATAGACCAATAAATATAAGCTTGCACAAAAGATTTTATGTTACAAGGATAGAGCTGGCACTGGGGGTAAGGGTCTTTGACAGAGTGATACTGGACTTTACTTACAATACTTGTCTATTCAATGAAGAAAGCATAAGAAAGATGTCTGAGCATTTTGTGAAAATCCTGGAAGCCATGATCGGAGGTACCAGAGGAAACAGCATACTTATCAAGGATATCCAGGTGGTGGATGAGGAGGAAAAAAAACAGATGCTATTAAGAATCAAACAAAATAATGAAGATTTAAAACTAATTGAAGAGGTTGATTTTGATGAGATATTTTAGTATACCGTCGGATTTTAAAGTTGAAACCATTGACAGGATTAATGAATTAAACAACACTTTTCCCAAATCGCAGGTCATTGAAACATATGGACAGGTAACACAAGGTGCGTTGGTGAACTCTGGAAGGGTCACAGAAGTACTGCCGGAGCTGGATTTTAATCAACTGGAGAAATATGTCCAATATTCGGTTGACAGGGGGATCAATTTTAATTATACATTGAATCCAGCCTGCCTGGGAAATTATGAATTCTCGAGCGAAGGAGCAAGAGAGATAAACAGCCTATTGACAAAGTTAAATGACATTGGCATTAAGTCACTAACCTTAACAACACCTTCTCTGATGGAACTGGTAAAGGCCTCAGGCTATAAATTTAAAATAAAGGCCTCTGCCATATGTGAGATCACTTCTCCAGGTAAAGCATTGTTCTATAAAAAAATGGGGGTAGAAAGAATTGTAATTGATCCTGATATCACCAGGGACTTTAATAGAATAAAAGGGATTTGCGAAGTGTTCGAACAGGGTGTGGAAATGATTGTCAACAATGTGTGTTATAAAAATTGTGCATACAAGATGTTCCATTACAACCACGAATCTCATTGTACGCCTGATAATACATCACAAAAAGTAAAGAACTATTATTTCAACCGTTGCTCCATGCAAAAGGCCGGCGAGTTTAAAAATCCTGTGAGGCTTAACTGGGTAAGGCCTGAAGATATTATATATTATTATGAAACAGGGGTGCGGTATTTTAAACTACAGGGAAGGCAGAACGTGTTGAAGGGGGATATTGTGGCAACCTTGAAGCACTACTTCAAGGAGAATTTTGAGGGGAATCTGTTTGAACTTATTACACTGTTTGCACCTTACAATGCATTTCAACCCAACATGGACAATAAAAAGCTTGATGGCTTTTTAGATAAGTTTTTTAAATATCCTGAATTCTGCAGGGAAGTGTGTTCATCATGCAATTATTGCGAAAGCTATGCAAAAAAGTGCATGGACGTAGAAAAAACGGCAGAAATTCATGTAAAAGCCTTGGAATTCTATAATCAATATGATGAATATACCAAGCTTATTAAAGGTTTAAACGCTTATAAGCCGGTCAAAAAGTTGTTTGATGGAAAAGACCTGGAATGTAATTTTGATTTTTAAGTTTATAAATAGAAAACTTACGGGAGAAATCAGTATGAATGAAGGTGAAGAGAAACTGAATTGGCTTCCTCATTATAGTATAAAAAATAACATGGTGTTTTTTATGAATTCTGTTAACACAGATATTGCTGTTCCTGAAGAACTATCGGCTCTTATTGAGGCAGGCAGCGTATTTACGTCCGAAGATATAAATAAAACAGCAAATAGGGTTGTGTTGTCCAGGCTGATGAATGAGGGAGTCATTGTAAAACTAAAAGACCACAATTCGATGGGAAAGGTGCCATTAGGTCCAGTATTGGCTATTCAGCCCCATTGCGACGATCTTGCACTTTCGTGCGGAGGGACCTTAGCCAGGCTGAAATTTGAACAAGGCTTTGACATTCATTGTATAACCGTGTTTGGCAGCTATACTAAGGAGAGCTTCCCTTGGAAGGGTGAGGTATGCATGGAAGATGATTCGTATACACTTCTTAGGCGGGAGGAGGATTTGCTGGCTTTCCAGTATTTAAATGGGAAAGTAGAATTTCTTCCATACCGAGATGCAGCACAGAGAGGTACAGCTCTAAATTTTATTTTTCGAGACGGGATATTTAAGAAGGACATGCCGATGGCCTCTGCGATAACAGCAGATTTAAGCAGGGCTATTCAGTCGTTGAACCCGGAAATTCTGTTGATACCTTCTGCCATAGGATGGCATTATGATCACCGGATTGTTCATACTGCAGTTTTAAATGCACTCAGTGATCAGAATCTGAATATGAGTGTTTACATGTACGAAGATTATCCGTATTGTGATGGAAACAGATACAGCTATTGGGGGAGACTTAAGGAAATACGGGATTCTATTCATATAGAACCATTTTACTCTAATGTAAGCGATTTTATTGATGATAAGGCTGTAATGATTAATTTTTACAAATCTCAACTGGTTCATTGGAATTATGACAGGATACTTCGGACAGTGAAGGAACTAGCACAATCTACAATCATTGAGGCAGAATTTCAAAACCATTCCATTTCTGAGAACGCGGTTCTGGCTGAACGTCTATGGAAATTAAGTGAAAAATAAAAATAAAAGATTATTTGCTTTTCATTACAATATTAAAGGGGAAATGAATATGAATTTTTATAACATTCCGGCAGACTTCAAAAAGGAAACCATCGACCGGTATGATGAATTAAACAAGGCCTACAAGGATTCGAAAGTCATCGAAACCTACGGACAAATTACTATAGGTAATCCCATAGGATCAGGAAGGGCTTATGACCTGATACCAAAAATCGACATATCAAAGCTAAAGGATTATATATCTTATTCCAAAAGCAAGGGCATTGGATTCAACTATACACTTAATGCTACATGTATCAGTAATAAGGAGTTTACAAAAGAAGGTGTTAATGAAATTACTGGATTCTTAGAGGAATTATATGAGGCCGGTGTACGTTCATTAACCATATCACTGCCTTCTCTTATAGAACTGGTAAGGCTTAAGGGGTATGACTTCGAAATAAAAGCCTCGACAGTTTGTCAGATTGTAAATGCAAACAAAGCTATGGCTTATAAAAAGATGGGTGTTGACAAGATTGTTCTGGATGAATCCATCAACAGGGATTTTGATGCATTGAAGAGGATAGTAAATGCTTTCGGGGAAAAGGTTGAGGTAATCACCAATGTAATTTGCCATAAAAACTGTATATATGAGATGTTTCACCATAACCAGACCTCACATGATATGGGGAATGACTCAAATGCTCCTAGTGCTACTTATTATTCTCACAGGTGCATGATGAAAAGGTGTGAAAATGTCGGTAATATTTTGCGGCTTGGCTGGATCAGACCCGAGGATATCCGATACTATGCAGAAACAGGCATTCACTATTTTAAGCTTCAGGGAAGGCAGGCAGTGATGAAAGGAGACCCTGTAAAGGCCACAGAGTGCTATTTCAAGGAATCTTTCGAAGGGAATTTTATCGAATTACTGGACATGTTCGCTCCCACAAATTCGTTTATGATAAATGTGGATAATAAAAAGCTTGATGGGTTTATCAATCCTTTTTACGAAAATCCGGGTTTTTGCAGGAATGATTGTGGAAACTGCAGTTACTGCGATACATTTGTTAAGAAATGTACAGATTATCAAAAGACAGAAGAAGTATTTAATCTAGCAAATGATTTTTATAGTAAATATGATCATTTCGTAAATATTGTGGGCAATATTGAAAAGGATAAGGATAAAACCAGTACTTACAAGCCTTTAAAGAAATTTCTGGATGCAGAAGAACTGAATTTGGACTTTGATTTCGATAAATAAATTGTTTAGAGGGAGGTACGTTAATGAATGAAAATTTATTAGTATCCATTGAAGAATTTGAAGATACTAGGAAGTACTGGCAGGAAAAGCTATCTGGAGAGCTTAACGAACTCGATCTACAGTATGATTATAAAAGAACTTCTGAATATAGGAGAGGACAAAAACGTCTGGTATTTGGAAAAGAATTGTCCGAAAGGATTCTTGGAGTATGCAAGAACCAAGACCTGCTGCTTTTTATGTTGTCTATGGCAGTAATGAAGGTTCTGCTGGCAAGGTACTCAGGACAAAATGATATTATCATTTCATCACCCGTATATACTACTTTGGAGGAGAACTATGATTATAACAAGTGTATTGTTTTCAGAGATTATATTGATGATGAATTGAGTTTCAAGGAACTGTTGGTGAATATAAGAAAGACCATAACAGAAGGTTATAAGAACCAGCATTACCCCATGGAGAATATATTTGACCACCTGGAGATACAGGACTTAAGACCTTTCTTACACAGGTTTATCATATATATGGAAAATATCCATAAAAGTGTCGATATAAATGACATTCTGGATGCACCTGAAAATCATCTCACCATTTCCATTGTAAGAACCGAGGACGGTTTGGAAGGAAGTATTTTTTACAATGCTGCATTATTTAGAGAAGATACAATAGAGCGTATTTCGAAACACTATCTCTATATTTTTGAACAGGTGATGAAAGATATAAATATCAAGCTAATCAATATAGAGCTGCTTTCAGAGGATGAAAAGCAGCAGCTGACGGTTAATTTCAACAATACAGAAGCAAGTTGTCATATGAATAAAACCATCACCATGATTTTTGAAGAGCAGGTAGAAAAAACTCCCTCGCATCCAGCGGTAATCCTTGAAAATGAAGTGATTACCTATCATGACTTGAATGAAAGAGCAAATCAGCTTGCACGTGTACTTAAGGAAAAGGGACTTAAAACGGAAGGTATAGTTGCAATCATGGCAGATTACTCCATTGAGCTGATCGTAGGTATTATGGGAATAATGAAGGCCGGTGGAGCTTACCTTCCTATAGACCCTGGATATCCTTCGGATAGGGTAAACTACATGCTGGAGGATGCCAATGTTGGTATTATATTGACACAACAATCATTAACGAGCAAAATCTCATTTAATGGTGAAACGATGTATTTGGATGACAGTAGCATGTATAATGGTGATAATGCCAACCTGAAAAGTCCAATCCAACCGGAAAATCTAGCATATGTGATCTATACGTCAGGATCTACAGGAAGACCTAAAGGGGTTATGATAGAGCACCGCAGTCTTATCAACTTTATAGACTGGCGAATAAAAAACTATAACTTTACTCCGGCAGACAGGATACTGCAGCTTATTTCTGTATCCTTTGACGGATTTGGGGCAAACCTCTATTCAGCCATACTTTCTGGAGGGGCACTTGTTCTTCCGGGATTAAACCGCCGCGGTGATTTTAAGTTTATCAGCGGCCTTATCAAGAGGAAAAATGTTACAAATATGAGTGTTGTTCCTGCAATGTATAGAGCAATCCTTGATAACGCCTGCGAAGGTGATTTAAAGACACTGAGAATGGTAGTGCTGGCGGGAGAAAGAGCTGACAGTGAGTTGATAGGTTTAAGCAGAAAAATTGCCGGAGAGATTCTACTTATCAATGAGTATGGTCCTACAGAAAACAGTATAACAACAACATCATTAATAGGTATGAAGCCGGATAATGTTGGAGTCATCGGACGTCCTGTTGCGGACAATAAAATATTCATTCTGGATAAGAGGAACAGGTTTGTACCTGAAGGTGTTCCGGGAGAACTATGCATAACAGGAAGCAGCTTATCAAGAGGCTATTTAAACAACCCTGAGCTTACATCAGAAAAGTTTGTGGAAAATCCCTTCGCAGATAAATCGGGATCCAGCTATTGTCAGTATATGTACAAAACTGGTGACATAGCTCGATGGCTTTCTGACGGTAACATAGAATATCTTGGAAGAAAAGACTTTCAGGTAAAGATAAGAGGGTATAGGGTTGAGTTGGAAGAGATAGAAGATACCATCCTTAAATTGGGAAACTCAAAACAGACTGTAGTGTTGGACAGGGAAGACAAATCAGGCAACAGGTATATTTGTGCCTATGTTGTGTCAGATGAAAAAATGGATTGGGAGGAAATGAGAGAAAGTCTTTCCAGGAAGCTGCCTCATTATATGGTGCCTTCTCGTTTTATACAACTGGAAAATCTTCCTTTGACACAAAACGGAAAGTTGGACAGGAAAGCACTTCCGGATCCTGACGATACTTCTGATACTGGAGCATTGTATAAGGCACCGGAGAATGAAACCGAAAAAATACTGGCAGAAATATGGAGTGGAGTACTTAATATAGAAAAGATAGGAATTCACAATAACTTCTTTGATCTTGGCGGAAACTCCATGCTTTTGATGCAGGTAAATTCACGGATAGAAAAGCATTTCCCAGGATGTATAAATATTACTGACCTGTTTGAACATACAACCATTTGCAAACTGGCCAAATTTATTGAGTCTAAAAAAATAAAAAAGGATAATGCTGCTGTTATAAAATATGTAACCTTCCCGGAAGGGTATTTTAGTCGCGATGTGCAGGAAAGTTCCAATACCAATCTGCGTTTTGAGGTTTCAGGACAGATTTTTAACAGGCTGAAAGAAATTTCAATGAAGGAGAAGGTGGAATTAAACCTGGTAATGTTATCCTTATATATTACTCTGTTGGCAAAAATCACACAGAAAAACCGTGTCATCCTTCATACAGCCATAGATAAAAAGGAGCATGTTTACTCGGTTGAAGTTGATATTGAAGAAGTTGAAGACTTTTCAGAGCTTGTTCAGTTGATAGATAGTTATACCAAAAGCATGAAGGGAACATGCTATACGCTAGACGATATTTTAAGAATGGGAGTTCGAAAAAGTGATACAGATGTTCTTCTTATGTTTTGTGAAAACGGTCTATTAACAGCATCTCGGGGATTATTGGATGTTTATGATGTTGTACTGGAATCAAACGATGAGGAAAATCGGATATGTTTTACCTGCGAATATGATGCAGGGAGGTTGAAAGGTGATATGATTGAACATTTAATGAGCAGTTACCTGAAATTGGCTGGCGTGATGGTGGATCATTATGAGGGGGAATCATAGGAATGGAAAAAGTTAAAATCCTCCATGTTCTCGAAAAGTTTACAACTGGAGGGGTAGAAAGATTTATTATTGATCTTGTAACCCATTACGACAAAAATAAATATGAAATGGCTGTTTTAAGTTTATCTCCTAAATCAGGGGATTTTATTTTTGATAAGGAGCTTGAACGTAATGATGTCAGGATACTCTTTATAGAAAGCCAAGATGGTAAGCTCGGAGGTTTTTTGAGATTTATACGCATAAATAAAATAATCAGAGACTTCAAGCCTGACATCATACACTCCCACATGTACGGTTTAAGATTTTGCCTGTTGCCTACAATACTGAACAGGATTCCTGTAAGGATACATACTGTCCATGTGGATGGGCTTCTAGAGACTAACTACATAGGAAACAGATTAAAAGGGAAAATTTTTAAGGCGTTTAAGCTTTTAAGTGGAAAAGCTCCACACAGGGTTAAGAAACTTATTGGTGAAATCAATGGAAGTGACCCTGCAGCAAATACATATAAAGGCATTTGCTTCAATAAGAATTCAAAAATATATAAAGCCATCAATATTAATGAATTTACTGAACGGGCATGCATTGGGGCAAGACTGATGGAAATAGCATTCAGGTACTTCGATTTCATTCCGGTTGCGGTTTCTGAAAATGTAAAAGAATCGATAATGAAGGTATTTGAATTGGAGAATATCCATAGGATTTATAACGGGGTAGATATAAGCAGGTTTAATCCGGGAATGGATCAAAGAGATGATAGGGAGATACGCATTATTAATGTAGGAAGGTTTGAACAGGCAAAAAATCAGGAGATGCTACTGGATTCATTTGAAATAGTGGTCAAGGAATGTAAAAATGTCAAGCTTTTACTTGTAGGTGACGGAGAATACAGGCAGAAAATAATGAAGAAAGCTGTAAGGATGAATCTAACAGACTATGTAGAGTTTCTAGGTGTAAGAAGCGATGTATCGGCACTCTTTGCCTCCAGCGATATTTTTGCATTTCCGTCCATTACAGAAGCCTTTGGGTTGGTATTGGTTGAAGCTATGGCTTCAGGATTGCCCATAGTTTCTACGACCGTGGGTGCTGTGCCGGAAGTAGTAATGAACGGAATTAGTGGAATTTTAGTGGAACCGAACAACCCTGAAGCTTTTGCAGAGGCAGTCATCCGATTGATAAAAAATAAGACCTTAAGGGATGAAATGGCAAGGAATGCTGCCCAATCTGCCGACAGGTTTGAATTAAAAAAAATGATAATAAATTATGAGAACCTTTACAGGGAATTGTTTGAAAGGCATCATAGCAAAAAAGCCTCTGCTGCTGTGAAATAATAGCATTGTTATATGAAAGGGAAGAAAATGGGTAAAAAGCTTGTTGATTTGATTGATATTGAGGAAATTAAAACAGGAAGCGATAAAAGGTTAGAAATGGTATCAGGCAAAGATATTGCGGTTATCGGTGTTTCTGCGAAATTTCCTATGGCCGATAGCATCGACGGGTTGTGGTACAACTTGATAAACGGAATTGACTGCATAAGACATATCCCTGACGGCAGGCGGAAGGACATAGAGGATTATTATTGCTTTACAGGTAGGGAAATAAGCGAATCAGCATTTGAAAAAGCTGGTTATTTGGATCATATTCATAATTTTGACCACGCATTTTTCGGTTTGTCACCAAAAGAAGCAAGTCTTATGGATCCAAATCAGAGGTTGTTTCTTGAAACTTCATGGAAGGCTGTTGAAGATGCTGGGTATGGAGGTGGAAAACTTGCTGGAAGCAGGACAGGGGTATATGTGGGATTTTCAGGTGAAAACGAGTATAAAAAACTGATTGGGGATGTAGAACCGGAAATGCTTTCAATGGCAGTACCCGGCAATCTAGCTCCTATCGTAGCCAGCAGAATATCATACTTAATGGACTTAAGGGGTCCAAGCATGGTGATAAATACTGTGTGTTCTTCATCTCTTGTTGCTGTTCACCTAGCATGCAGGGCAATCAGAAATGGTGAGTGTGACTTGGCCATAGCAGGTGGTTCACAGATTTATGTTCTTCCGGTTAGAGATGTAAAGATTGGTGTAGAATCCTCTGATAACAAAACTAAAACGTTCGATGACAGTTCGGACGGAACTGCCGGGGGTGAAGGCGTAGCAGCAGTGCTGTTAAAGCCCTTGAGCAAAGCTTTGAAAGACAGAGATCATATTTATGCCGTGATTAAGGGTAGTGCAGTGAATCAGGATGGAAACTCCATAGGAATATCTGCTCCAAACCCTGCAGCTCAGGAGGATGTGATTATCAGGGCATGGAAAGATGCAGGAATTGACCCGGAAACTATTACTTACATAGAAGCTCATGGTACAGGAACAAAACTAGGTGATCCAATAGAAATTGAAGGAATACAAAGGGCTTTTGGAAGGTATACAGACAAAAAACAGTTTTGTGCTGTCGGTTCTGTGAAAACCAATATTGGACATTTGGATGCTTCTTCCGGTATTGCAGGATTTATAAAGGCCGCGTTAGCACTAAAGAATAAAACAATTCCGCCATCCCTTCATTTCAGCAGACCCAACAGGAAAATACGATTCCATAAATCTCCGGTATATGTTGTTAATAGGCCACAAGAGTGGCGATCAGAGGGTACAGCATTAAGGTGTGGTGTGTCATCCTTTGGATTTAGCGGCACAAACTGCCATATAGTTCTGGAGGAAGCACCTGCTGTTTATAAAAAAGGTGAAGAGCTTATGGAATTAAAAATGCTGACTTTGTCTGCTAAAAGCGGAGAAAGCCTTGGTCGGCTGGTGGAAGAATATATTGAACAACAGGACAAAGTTATTGCAGAAGGGTTGGATAATGTCTGTTTCACTGCGAATACGGGAAGAGGACATTATGGTTTCAGACTGGCGATGATATTAACTACTGATCAGGATTTTCGAGAAAAGCTGGAACTGATTCATACACAAGGGATAAAGACATATCAGGATCAAGGTATATATTTTGGTTTCGACAAAGACAGAATTGCTGGAGGAAGCAGAGAAATTACATCCCTAAAAGCTGGGATTATGAGTGAAGAAGCAAATAAAAAGATAAATGAATTTATTGGCACGAAAAGAAGAGATAAAAAGGTTTTACATGAAATATGCAAGCTGTATGCAGAAGGTGTTGATATCGATTGGGAGGGATTTTATTCCGGGGGGATAAGAAACAGGGCCAGTGTGCCTACATATCCTTTTGAGTCTACTCGCTGCTGGCTGCAAATACCTGCACGGCAATATCCAATGTATCACACAGTAGTGTGGAAAAATGAGGACTTAAATCTGTTGGAAAAAAGTGCAGACGAGGGAATTGTTTTAATACTTGAGGATGTAAACGGCATAGGAAAAGAAATAGCAGTAAGGCTTAGAAATGACGGCAGGACGGTCATAGAAGTTGAGTCTGGTGATGAATATAAGAAAAGAAGCAGCAACAACTATACCGTTTCAGGGGATGAAGAAGACTTTAAGAAGCTTTTTACAGATATTAGAGGTGAAAAGATAGCCCGAATTGTCCACATGTTTTCAATGACATCAGCTACCGTTGACAGTGTAAAAAAACTGGATGAAAAACTTAATAATGGAGTTTTAAGCTTATTTCATATGTATAGATCTTTGGAAAGTATAGGAGTTAGAGTACTGGATGTTGTATTGCTGTCACAGTATGTCAATGAAGTGGATAAAAATGAAAAATGCATTAACCCTGAAAATGCCGCAATGTTCGGACTGGGTAAGGTAATAAATATTGAAAACCCAGAAATAAGGTGCAGAGCCATAGATGTAGATGAAGAAACCGATATAGAACAAATGATTATGGAAATCTATGCCGGATACAAGGAATACAATGTTGCCTACCGCAGAGGAAAAAGATATATACAAGAATTAGACTGTATTGATGCGGAAGAATACAGAGAAAAGGAAATAAAGCTTAAACATGATGGATTTTATATTATTACTGGAGGCATAGGCGGATTAGGACTTGAAACGGCAAAGCTATTGGCTTCAAAAGGAAAAATAACCATTGCCTTGCTAAGCCGAACAAAAATGCCTGGTAGAGAAGAATGGGAAGCAATTTTAAAGAACGGTACCGATAAAAAGCTTTGCAGCAAAATCAAAGATATATTATATATTGAAAAGACAGGTGCAAGGCTGGTTTGCTGCAGTGTTGACGTATCAAAGGAAGAAGAATTAAGAGAAACCGTTGCAAGGTTAAAAAGCTGTTTTGGGAGGATTAACGGAGTTGTTCACAGTGCAGGAATAGGGGCCGGGAAGGAAGGCGTAAGCATAAGAAATGATACTGAAGAAATTTTCAAAGAGGTATTGAAGCCCAAAGTACAAGGAACATGGCTTTTGAAACAGGTTATCGGGGATGACACTCCTGACTTTTTTGTATTATTTTCTTCACCTATCACACTTATGGGCGGAACAGGATCGGGAAGCTATACTTCTGCAAACGCATATCTGGATTCCTTCACAGCTTATAACAACAAACTTGGAAATAGGACTATTGCTATGAGTTGGGCACCTTGGGAAGAGACGGTAAAAACAGCGGGTTTGGTAATGGATAAGAACAGGCATATGTTTGATACACTTTCAACAACTGAAATAACCGGATCTTTCTGGGAACTGTTAAACAAAAACAGTCCTATAGCGATTGTAGGAAGAATAAATTATAAAAGTACACTGTTTTATCTGGAAGATTATTTGGCTTTTAGAATTTCCCAAAAGATAAGATCACAAATGGAAAGACTTAATGCCGGAAACGAAACCACTAGAGAGAACTTATGCATACTTAAAACTGCAGATGTAAACCTTACTGGACGTGAAGATGGTTCGTATTCAACTACAGAAAAACAGCTTGCTAATGTCTTGGGACAAGTGCTTGGATACAATGAATTAAACATAAACCATAATTTCTATGAACTTGGAGGAGATTCCATTATTGCTGCTAGAGCTGTTGGCATTCTCAACAAGCAGATGGGGTTAAATATTAAAATTGCTGATCTGCTGAAAAACCCAAATCTTCGGGAGTTTGCACAATATATAGAATTGAAGTACCTGGGAAGAATAGGAGAGGGTGACAAATGTTCTGAAATTCCTATAACAGGAAGAAAGGATTTCTATAAAGTTTCATCCTCCCAGAGAAGGGTTTACCTGATGAACCAGAATGATAAAACTGGAATAGGCTGGAATATACCTTATACACTGATTGTTGAAGGAAACTTTGACCAGAAACGATTTAAGAAAATATTAGGTTGCCTGATAAAAAGGCATGATTCTTTGAGAACCTCATTCCATGAAGTGAAAGGTGAAATTGTACAAAAAATACATGAAGATACTGAGTGCCCAATTAGCTTCCGAGAAGCTTATGAGGAGGGTATGGGCGAGATCATAAAGGAATTTGTCAAACCTTTTGATCTGAACAAACCGCCGCTTTTTAGGGCTGGTCTTGTAAGGTTCAATCCATTAAGGCACCTTCTGCTCTTTGACATTCATCATATTATTGCAGATGAAGTATCTATGGAGGTCTTGGTTGGTGAAATTGCCAGCTTGTATGAGGGTAAAGATCTTCCGGAACTTAGGATACAGTATAAGGACTTTGCACGATGGCAGGATGAGCTTGTAAACCGGGAATACTTCAAAGAGCAGGAACAGTATTGGCTTAATGTGTTTTCCGGTGAAATACCAGTGCTTGAGCTGCCGACTGATTATCCAAGACCCGCTGCTTATAGTCCGGAAGGAGAACGGGTGGTCTTTGAATTTGAAAAGGAACTTTCAGCAAGAATTAACAGGCTTGCACTTGAGACCAGAACAACTCCCTACTGGGTGTTGATGGCTGTTTTCAATATCCTGCTGCATAAATATTCAGGTCAGGACGATATTGTGGTAGGTGTTCCGGTGGAGGGAAGATTCCATCCCGATATTCAGAAGGTGATAGGGATGTTTATTAACGTACTTCCTTTAAGAAACTTCCCAAGTGCGGATAAAACATTCATGAGATTTCTGGAGGAAGTGAAAGAAAACCTGCTTAAAGCATATACTCATCAGGAATATCCTTTTGATGTTCTTGTGGAGAGGTTGAAAATAATTAAAAGCTCTAACCGTAGCCCGTTGTTTGATGTTTCATTCCAAATCCATAAAACAGTTCTTAGGGAGATAGTTTTTGAAAATAACATCAAATTTCTTCCCGTTAAAATGGAGAATAAAACATCAAAACAGGACATGCTGCTTGAGGCATTTGAAGTTGAAGACAGGTTTTATTTTGAATGGGTTTATAACACATCACTTTTTACTCGTGAGAGTATTGAACAGATGGTAAAATCCTTTATTCATACAGCATGGGAAGTGGTACAAAATCCATATATTAAGCTTAGGGACATTAGGCTTATCTCGGGGCAAGAGAAAAGCACATTACTGGCGGACTTTAATGAAGAACTTTGAATATTACAGGATTGTTGATTGAGGGGATTATATGTGCGGAATATGCGGAATGTTTGATATGAGGAATGACCACAGGGCAAATATCGGGACAGTATCAGGAATGACTGAAAAAATACTTCATCGCGGCCCTGATGGAGTGGACTACTATATTAAAGATAATATAGCATTGGGATTTTCAAGGCTCAGTATTATCGACTTGGAAAGCGGAATGCAACCCCTATCCAATGAAGACGGGTCCATTGTTCTTGTTTGCAATGGTGAAATCTTTAACTATCTGGAACTGAGGAGGGAACTGATAGCAAAAGGCCATAGGTTTAAGACCAACACTGATGTAGAGGTGATAGTTCATCTTTATGAGGACAGCGGCCCGGATTTTATTGAAAGGCTTAATGGACAGTTTGCATTTGCGATTTTTGATTCAAAGAAAAATATGCTGCTTTGTGCAAGAGATCATGTGGGGATAGCCCCTTTTTTTTATACAGTGGTTGAGGGCGTTTTTGTATTTGCCTCGGAGATTAAAGCACTTTTGGAGTATCCAGGTGTAAGCAGGGAGGTTGACCTTGTTGCATTGGATCAGATATTGACATTTCCGGGAGTCATTAGCCCAAGAACACTGTTTAAAAATATAAACAGTCTGGAAAATGGGAATTATCTTACCGTCAATAGCGATGGATTCATTAAAATTAAGGAATATTGGGACTTGATTTACCCTGAAGCAGGGGAAATCATTGAGCGTATGGATGAAAGTGATTATATCGAAAAACTGGACGAGCTTATTGAAAAAGCAGTAAAATACAGGCTTCAAGCTGATGTGCCAGTAGGTTTTTATATTAGCGGCGGACTTGATTCTTCTATCATTGCCTCTAAAATTAGACAGGTAAGTCCAGGGCTAAAGAGACACTCCTTTTCCATTGATTTTGCATCAAAAGATATATCTGAAGTGAGATTCCAAAGAATGATGGCTGATTATGTGGAATCCATACACCATGAAAAACTTTTTCACTTTGAAGATATCAGTACACGACTTAGAAAGGTAGTCTATCACTCGGAAAGTGCACTCAAAGAGACCTATAATACAGCTTCCCTATCCTTATCCGAGCTGGTAAAAGAGCAGGGGATAAAGGTCGTGCTGACAGGGGAAGGTGCAGATGAGTTGTTTGCAGGATATGTTGGGTACCGATTTGACAAGCTGAGACAAATGCAGCCTGGGCAAGTAACCCAAACTTCAGCCTTGGAAAGCCGGATCAGAGGAGAAGTATGGGGTGATGAAACTTTTTTCTATGAAAAGGATTATAAGGCTTATGAAAGTACAAAACAAAAGCTTTATTCCAAGGGGATAAATGATATCTATGAGAGTGTTAACTGCTTAAACTATCCGGTCATAAAAAAGCAGCGGATTGATAACCGGGATATACTTCATAAACGATCATACATAGACTTTAAACTGCGTCTGCCGGAGCATCTGCTAGCCGATCACGGCGATAGGATGTCCTTTGCAAATTCGGTAGAGGCAAGATACCCGTTTCTTGACAAAGATCTTATCGACTTTTCAAGGATTGTTCCCCAAGATCTTAAGCTGAAAGATTTCAATGAAAAATATATATTGAAGAAACTTGCTGAAAACTCTGTGCCCAATGAAATTATCAAAAGGCCGAAATTTACTTTTGTGGCTCCGGGAAGCTCGGACCTGTTAAAGCAGAATACAGAGTATATCCAAGATATCCTTTCCTTTGACCGGATTCAAAGGCAGGGATATTTTAATGCAGATATGGTAGAAAGCTTAAAGAAACAGTATAAAACGGAAGGGTTCAAATTAAACCTTCCGTACGACAGCGACATGCTCATTATTGTGATGACCTTCGGGATTTTTTTGGAGGAATTCAATTTACCCGGGTTGAGATAAGGAATGCATAAACTATGAACTAAAATTAAATGAAGGAGTGTGGTACATATTGAATAATACAATTCAAAGCAGATTAAACGAAGCATTTGACAAATATGCTGGAAAGACCGCTCTTGAGTATGGAGACAAAAGAGTGACATATGGTGCTCTGAATAGAAAATCAAAGCAGATTGCCAACTACATTATAGGAAAGGGAATGGAAAAGGGTACATTGATCGGAGTATTGGCCGAGAACAGAACTGAGCTTATTTCAATCATTATAGGAATTCTTAGAGCAGGTTGTGTCTTTGTACCCCTTGATCCTTCATATCCTGTGGATAGGTTAAGCTCAATGATTACTTCTACAGGAGTAAAGCTGATATTTACCGACGGATGTGCACCAGATGAGCTTTGGATTCAACTGAAGGATGAGAAACAAAACACTGAGGTATCTTTAGTGGATGAGGAATTCTATAACACCGATGACACATTATTGTCCAGTATACCGGAGGCTGCTGTAAGTCCTGATGATATGATCTATATTTATTTTACATCAGGAACAAGTGGAAAGCCAAAGGCCATAGCAGGGCAGAACAAAAGCCTTATGCACTTTATAAATTGGGAAATCAACACCTTCGATATTGATCAGAATTCACGAATTAGTCAGTTTACCTCCTGTTGCCATGACCCGTTTTTAAGAGATATTTTTGTACCCTTATGTTCAGGGGGTACCATTTGTATTCCCCCGGACAAGGAGACAATACTCATTACTGGCAAGCTGGTCAATTGGATAGAAAAATCTGAGATTACATTGATTCATTGTACTCCAGGTCTTTTCAGGATATTTGGTTCAAGCATTCTAACTGCGAATAACTTCAAATGCTTAAAATACATACTGCTTGCCGGTGAAAAGATTGTTCCCAACAGTCTTGCACTCTGGTATTCGGTTTTTGGAGATAGGATTCAGTTGGTGAACATGTATGGACCTACAGAGACTACCCTGGCTAAAGTGTTCTATTTAATAAAGCCTTCAGATGTAAAAAACAAAAGTATCCCCATAGGTAAGCCGATTGATGGTGCTAAAGTAATTATACTCGATCAGGAAATGAATATCCTAAGCCATGGTGAAGTGGGTGAAATCTATATACGTACTCCTTATAGGACACTGGGATATTATAACGATCCTGAGCAGACAAGCTTAAGGTTTATTCCAAATCCCTTTAGTAAAAACACTGAAGATCTAATTTACAAAACCGGAGATTTAGGCAGGCTGCTTTCGGATGGAAATATAGAATTTTTAGGTAGGGCAGACCGGCAGGTAAAAATCAGAGGGTTCAGGGTTGAACTGGGTGAAATTGAGAATAGACTATTGGAATTACCCCAAGTTCAAGAATGTGTAGTTGATTTCAGGGATTATAAAAGCTCTTCAATCCTGCCGGATGAGATTGTATACTGCACGAAGTGCGGACTTCCGTCTACATATCCCGATACCGCCTTTGACTTGAACGGTGTTTGCAATACATGCCGTGCGTATGAGAATTACAAGGATAAGTCTGAAATGTATTTTAAGAAACTGGAGGAGCTTTTGCCGAAATTTGAAAAGGCCAAAACCGGTAACAACAGCGAGTATGACTGCTTGCTGCTATACAGCGGCGGAAAGGACAGCACTTATGTTTTATACAAGCTCGTTGAAATGGGACTTAGGGTACTGGCATATACATTTGACAATGGGTTTATTTCGGAAGTTGCATTGGAAAATACACGAAAGATAGTAAAGGAATTAGGCGTAGATCATATAGTTGATCGCTATCAGCATATGAACCGAATTTTCACAGAAGGTTTGAAAGATGAAAGCAGTGTGTGCAACGGATGCTTTAAAGTCCTTAGGGCACGCAGCACCAAAATGGCATATGAGAAAGGCATCCCGTTAATTGTTACCGGTTTTTCAAGAGGTCAAATTTACGAACTTCGTCTATCAGAACTATTTAAACATAATATTTTTGATCTAAATGACGTAGAACATAAGATTTTTGAACAAAGAATGATGTATTTCGGCAAGAAGGATTATGTATCGGATGTTATGGGTTCCGAGATTATTATAGATAGAGAAATGCTCAAAACGGTGGAACTTATTGACTTTTACAGGTATTCGGATATTACAAAGGAGGAGATCCTTCAATTTTTGAAAAACAAAAGTACTCATTGGCACAATCCGAAGGATACTGGATATTGTTCCAGCAATTGCAGGATTAATGATGTAGGTATATATATACAGCGAAAGGAACGTGGTTTTGACAATTATACCTATCCTACCAGTTGGGAGGTCAGAACTGGGCATATTTGGCTGGAGCAAGCCAATAAAGAACTTAAAGGAGAAGTGGATGCTGTAAAGGTAAAGGATATTCTGAAAGAATTGGGGTATGATGAGCAATTAAAAAACAAAGGATCTCAGGAGGAATGTCTTGCGGCATACTTTACAGCCGATAGAGACATTCCAGGTCCTGAACTTATGGCACATTTGGAAAAGAGACTTCCGGAATACATGGTTCCGTCATATTTCATAAAGTTGCCTAAAATTCCTTTGACAACAAATAAGAAAATAGACTATAAAGCACTTCCTGATCCCAGGAAAAGTACCAATAAAGAATTCATACCTCCAAGGGATGATATTGAAAAGGAAGTGGCCGGAATATGGACTGAGATTTTGGGTGTTGAAAAGATAAATGTGAGTGATAATTTTCTCAAGATCGGCGGTCATTCACTCAATCTCATGACGCTCATATCAAAGATCTACCAGAAATTTGGGGTAGAAATTCCGTTGGGGGAAATTTTCAACAGTGCTACACTTGAGGGAATAGCAAAATATATAAAGGAAAGCGTAAACATAACTTATGACTCCATTGTTCCTGTAACAAAAAGAGACTATTATCCTGTGTCGGATGCTCAAAAGGTTATTTTTACATTAAGCCAGATGAAAGGCAAAAAGAGTGTAGGGGTTACCTATAATATTCCTTCAGCAGTGGTTGTACAAGGTAAAGTGGATGCGGCTAGATTTGAAAAGGCACTTAATCAGCTAGCACAAAGGCATGAGGTCCTTAGAACGTCCTATGCTTTTGTTGATAATAATCCGGTACAGGTAATACAAGAGCATGTGGAAATAAAACTGGATATTCTGGAACGTGAAAATGGGAATATCGACGACATCGTTCAAGAACTTATAAAACCATTTGATTTAAGTAAGGCACCATTGTTAAGGGTTTGTCTTATCAAACTAGATGAAGATAAACATGTGCTGTTTTATGATATTCACCATATCATTTCTGATGGTGTGTCGGTAAGCATATTGCTAAAGGATTTTCTTAGTCTGTATAGAGGCGAATATCTGCCGCCGCTTCGTATTCAGTATAAGGATTATCTTGAGTGGCTCAATGGAAGTCAAGGTACCGCCGATTTGCAAAGGATGGAAAAATACTGGGTAGACATTTATAAAGATGGGGCCCCTGAGCTTACCATGCCTTTAGACTATGAAAGACCTTGGATGCAAAGTTTCGAGGGAGATAACATTTTCTTTGAAGCAGAAAAAGACTTGACCTCCAAGCTGGAAAAAGTGGCTGAAGACACTGGGACGACGGTGTTTATGGTACTTCTTGCAGGACTTTATATAGTGCTTTCCAAATACTCCACTCAGGAAGATGTTGTGGTTGGGACACCTATCACGGGGAGACCCCATCCTGAATTGGAAAACTTGATGGGTATGTTTGTCAACATTATTGCTTTGAGGAACCGCCCTGAAAGTAGTAAATCCATACGAAGCTTTTTGCAGGAAGTAAAGGATACTTCCCTAAAAGCTTATGAAAACCAGAATTACCCGTTCGGAAGACTTGTTAGCAAACTTGGGGTGCAAAAAGGGCTGGGGAGGAATCCTCTGTTTGATGTAATGCTTATATGGCAGAACGTAGAAAAACTGGTTATGGAAATTGACCAGCTTAAATTCACTCCCTACAATATATCAAAAAAGTCAGCAGAATTTGATATTACATTGGAGGCAGAAGAAAGAAAAGGGGCTATATTCTTCAGGTTGGAGTACTGTACAAAATTGTTCAGAAAAGAAACCGTACAAAAGTTTGCCAATAGCTATCTAAAAGTGTTGGACAAACTCGCGGGCAATCTTGATATTAAAATTGGGGATATTGCTCTTAATGATTAAAAATTTCTTATATATGAAGCCTTTACTGAAAAAAGGCGAGGAGGTGATTAGGGTGATTTGTGAAAACATCCTTGAAAGGGTTGGAAATACACCGTTAACTAATATTATATCGGGGGATTTGGATATTGAACTGTATGCAAAGCTGGAATATTACAATCCAACAGGAAGTGTAAAAGATAGAGCTGCATCATATATTATAAAAAAACTTCTGGATTCTGGTGAGATAGATCAGGATACAACACTGATCGAATCATCTTCAGGAAATTTTGGCATTGCCTTGTCTGCGTACTGTAAGCAATACGGGTTGAAGTTCTTATGTGTGATAGACCCACACATTAATCCTATTAATGAAGCTATCATCAGGAAACTGGGACACTCAGTTGTAAAGGTTGCAGAGCCGGATGCCAGCGGAGGTTATCTTTTGAATCGCATTAAGAAGGTAAATGAACTTCTAATGGATATCCCCAACTCTTATTGGGTAAACCAATATGGTAATCCTTATAATTCAGAAGCATACTATAACACATTGGGTGTGGAGATATGCAATGGCTTTGAAAATATTGACTATATATTTATGGGAGTCAGCTCAGGGGGAACAATTACAGGAGTTTCACGAAAATTAAAAGAAAAATTTTCAAATATCAAAGTAATAGCTGTGGACATTGTAGGATCGGTAATCTTTGGAGGCCCTGCACAAAAAAGATATATACCTGGAATTGGTTCAAGCATGGTGCCTGATATTTTAAAACAGGCTAAAATTGATGATGTGGTTATGGTTGATGAGGTATCAACAATCAAAATGTGCCATGAGCTTTTGGAAAAACATTATATTTTTGCCGGTGGTTCATCCGGCTCTGTTTTTCATGCAGTAAAACAATATTTTCAAGGCAAGAGATTTAATACAAAACCCAGGGTTCTAACCATATTTGCCGACCGGGGAGACAGGTATTCAAGTACAATTTATAATGAAGCCTGGTACAGCAACTTTACTCAAAAGGTTACAGCTGTAAAAGCGATTTAAACCTGATAACCTTGGCGGTTAAGTAATAAGATTGCTGTACTGCCACGGTTTTTAGGTTAAAAAATACTTTTTCAAGGAGAATCAAATGATTTATCTTAATACAGTTGATATTCAAAAGATAGGTATAGACTGGAATGAAACCATCAGTGTTATTGAAAAGGCTGTCAGGTGTCTTGAAAAAAGGGATTTTTCCCAGCCGGTCAAGCCTTACTTAAGATATAGGGATTTAAGGAATAGAATAATTGCCATGCCGGCTTTTATCGGAGGAGAATTTAATCTCTCGGGAATCAAATGGATTGCAAGCTTTCCGGATAATATAAATAAAAGTATTCCGAGAGCACACAGCGTAGTTATCCTTAATAATGCTGATACCGGAAAACCGGAGGCAATTGTAAATACTTCACTCTTAAGTATTATCCGCACCGCTTCAGTAAGTGGATTGGTTCTTAAATACTTTGATATGGCGAGAAACCTCAAAAATTTCAGTCTTGGGATTATTGGCTGGGGGCCTGTGGGAATGCACCATTTTAATATGTGCACCAGCCTTTTTGGAGATAGGATATCAACTATTTACCTATATGATATAAGACCTATTGAAAAAGATCACACTATTTTAGCACCATACGAAGAAAAGGTTGTTTTTGCCTGCGATTGGAAGGAAGTCTATGAGCAGTCGGATGTTTTTATTACCTGCACTGTGTCTAAGGAAACTTATATAGACAATGAACCGAAGAAGGGATCTCTTCAGATAAATGTTTCCCTCAGAGATTACAAGCCGGAGATTTATGAGTATGTAAAGGAATCAATCATTGTGGATGATTGGGATGAGGTTTGCAGGGAGAATACCGATATTGAGGTCATGAGCAGGGAAAAAGGGCTAAAAAAAGAAGACACCAGTTCTATTATCGATGTAGTATGCCATGAGTGCATGAAGGATTATGACAAGAGCTGTCCTATCATGTTTAACCCTATGGGAATGGCTGTTTTTGATATATCCATAGGATCATATTACATGAATAAAGCGTTAAACAGTAATATTGGCGTGGACCTTGAATAGTCGGTCAAGCAGGTATAAGTGAAGGAGGAAATAAAAGTTTATGGATAATTTGAAGATCATTGAAATGCTGGAAGAAAGCTTAAGAAAATACAGCTTAAGCATAGCTATAAAGTTTAAAGACCAGCAATACAGCTATCAGGAACTACATAGCGAAATAGATACACTATCATCTTTAATTGATCAATTGCCTATCAAATTGGACTATCCGGTAGGGCTGTTTTTTAAAAACTGCCCGGAATTCATAATCAGCTATTACAGTCTTGTTAAGTCAGGGGTTATAGCCATGCTCGTGGACCACAGTTTGAAAGGAGATGAACTGCTTGCTATTATAAATGACTGCCACCTTGGAGGGTTTCTGATGCATAAGGATGAGGCAGATACATTTGCACTGAAAGAGCAGTTTGATGTGGTTATAAATTATAAGAACTATGTGCTGGTGTACTCGGAAAGGCAGAATTATAACAGGCCGATAGACAGAGAGAGGCTTGAGGGCATCATCTCATGCAGATTTTCTTCCGGAACTACAGGAGTCCCTAAATGCATGATGTACCAACAGGAAAATGTGATTGCTGCAGCAACCAACTGGCGGGGTACAGTAGGCTTGAATGCTGGGGATAAGGTGCTTTGTATAGCTAATTATACCCATGGTCTTGCGTTTAATACAGCTATGCTTTCTCCACTATCTGTGGGGGCGGAAATTCATATGATGGACAGCCTGATGCCCCGACAGGTTGCAAAGTACATAGAAAAGGAAAAAATAACAGTATTTGTGGCCTTTCCAGTATTTTATCAGCTGATGTCGGAGGAAAGATTAAAAGAAAAGTACGATCTTACATCACTAAGAATGTGTGTTTCATCAGGGACAGTACTTCACTCTGAAATAAAGCAAAAATTCAAGGAAAATATAGGTATATATATATCCGATTTGTACGGGATTGCGGAGACAGGGCTTTGCATTTTGAATACTACTGAGAATATAGAAACAGTGGGGAAAGCCATCAATGGGGTAGAAGCAGCAATCATGGATGATGATGGGAATCGTATGCCATGCGGAGAACAAGGTCAGATAGCGATAAAAAGCGGTGCAATGTCAAGAGGCTACTACAACTTCCCTGGACTTTTGGAGGGGAGAGTAACCGAGGACGGATTTTATCTCTCAGGAGACATTGCTGTGATGGATGAAAACGGCTTCGTATTTGTAAAGGGAAGGAAACAGGACTTTATTGATGTAGCAGGAAAAAAGGTTGACCCAAAAGAGATAGAGGAAGTGCTTCTTAAAAATGAGGTTATAGCGGATGTTGCTGTATTTGGTAAGAAAAGTGTAAAGACAAAGCTTGAGGTGCTTTGTGCCGCTATTGTATCGGATAAAAAGCTGACAAGAGCAGATATTATAGAGTATGTACAGCCAAGACTGGCATCCTATAAGATTCCACAGGAAATTGTTTTCATGGACAGCCTGCCACGAAACAGCTCGGGCAAAGTTTTAAGGATTGAACTTATAAAAATGCTGGAAGAAGTAGATAGATTAAGCATATCTGAGGTGGGCCGATGAATAATATTACGCAATCAGACAGACTTGCTTCACTGCCTCCTTATATTTTTGCAAAACTGGAGCAGATGAAAAATGAATACAAGGGAATTGATCTCATCGATTTTGGTGTGGGAGATCCGGACTTTCCTACACAGGATAATATTGTAAACGCTATGAAGGAATGTCTGGATAACCCGGATAACCACCGCTATCCAAGTTTCAAGGGTGAAGCGGAACTGAGGAAAGAAATCAGCCGATGGTATCAAAGGGAATATGGTGTTGAGCTGGACCCTGAGCATGAGGTATTGGTTCTGCTGGGATCTAAAGAAGGTATTGCACATGTGCCTATTGCACTGATGAATGATGGGGATTATGCACTGGTTCCGGATCCTGGGTACCCTGCATATTTATCAGCTGTTATTATTGCTGGGGGTATACCCTATGCTATGCCTTTGACCAGAGAAAACGGGTATTTACCTGTGTTAGAAGATATCCCAAAGAATGTTTTGGTAAAATCCAAGCTCATGTATTTAAATTATCCCAACAATCCTACATCTGCACTTGCAGATAATGAGTTTTTTTTAAAGATTGTTGAATTTGCACAAAGGAACAACATAATTGTATGCCATGACTTCGCATACTCTGAAATTACCTTTGATGGAATAAAACCGGTAAGTTTTCTTTCGGTACCGGGTTCAAGGGAATGCGGTGTAGAGTTTCACTCGTTTTCCAAGACATTTGCTATGACAGGTTGGAGACTTGGATTTGTTACCGGAAACAGGGAGGTTTTGGCTTCGTTAGCCAAGTTAAAAAGTTGTGTTGATTCAGGGGTGTTCAAAGCAGTTCAATATGCAGGAATAAAGGGATTAGCAGAGCCTACTGACAGGCTTGAATTGATGAAGTGTGAGTATCAAAAACGAAGGGATACTCTCTCCCAGGGTTTAAGAAAAATGGGCTGGGAATTCCATGTCCCTGCAGCAACTTATTACTTCTGGGTTAGAATTCCCGACAGATTTAATATGACATCACTGGAATTCTCAGAATATCTATTAAAAGAGAAAGGATTAATTGTAACTCCTGGTATTGGGTTCGGTAGTAATGGAGAGAGCTATATCAGAATGGCAATCAATCTGCCTGTATCAAAAATCAGTGAGGCAATTTTAAGGCTTGAGACACTATGATTGTTTATAATGATATTTTGGAAACCATCGGGAATACACCAATTGTTAAAGTGAATAAGCTGCCGGAAGAGGGTAAAAGAAAAAATATATTTGTAAAACTGGAATGCTTCAACCCGGGTAGAAGTGTCAAAGACAGGATAGCACTGAACATAATAGATCAGGCGGAAAAGGAAAATCTCCTTAGCAACCGCTCGGTTATTGTAGAGTCTTCATCAGGGAACACGGGTATAGGACTTAGTATGGTAAGTAGGGTAAGAGATTACCGGAATGTGATTGTAATTGATCAGAACTGTCCCGCAGAGAAAATTAAGATACTGAAAGCATTAGGTGCAACCATTGTCATGCTGACAACAGATAATAAGGACAGTGAGGACTTGACTGAAAGAAGGATTGAATTTGTCAATGAGGTAAAAAAAACAATGGAGAATATCTTTATTCCTAACCAGTACGAAAACAGGAATGCTCCTATTGCCCATTACTTAAACACAGGTGAGGAAATTGTCCGATTTATGGAGGAAACCGGTATACGGTTTGATGCCATATTTTTAAGCGTCGGCACTGGCGGCACCATCACAGGGGTATCGAAAAAAATCAAGGAATATGATTCTTCCATCAAAATTATTGGTGTAGAACCGGAGGGCTCCACACTTTTCGGTGGAGAAAAAGGTTCATATTTGCAGCAGGGACCCGGAAACTACTTTAAACCCAAAAATCTTGTATATGACCATATTGATCAAGGTATCAAGGTATCGGACCATGATGCCTTTAACATGTGCAGAAAATTTGCATTAAAAGAAGGAGTCCTTGTCGGAGGATCTTCGGGTGGAGTTTTATATACAGCTGTAGAAATGTCCAGACAGTTTGAAGGAAACATTCTATGTATCCTTCCTGACGGAGGTGAGAAATATCTAGATTCCATATACTCTGACGAATGGCTCAGGAACAATGGGATCAACCTGGATAAAGAAAATGAAAACCCTATACAAGTATTAAATATTGATGGGGTAAAGGATTATAGCATTCTAGTTAATTGTATCAAGAAGGAGGTATTTGGTGATGAGCATTCAAGAGCCATATGAAAAGATTTTTGGGTTTGTTCCTGAATTAACAAAGAAAAGACATGCATTTTCAGCTGAGGTATTCCCTGAAATACTGGACATACAGGAGGAATTCAGAAAAAGCTGTATCCATTCTGATGCTTTGGAGGAAAAGACAGCTCAATTAATACTTTTTGGAATATTGTCTTCCCATATGAGGGAAGGTGCAAAGGTTCATGCCATTGCTTCACGAAGGTTGGGAGCAACTTGGAAGGAGCTTCATTCTGTTTCCAATCTGGTATTTTTATTTGGGGGATTATCTGCAATGAATTTTTCCATAAAACTTCTGGCTGAAGTAAAAGAGCAGGAAGAAAAACAAAAATGATAATGATGATGATGGAAAAGTCTAAAGGAGGGCTTATTAATGAAAAATCAAAATGTATTGGATATACAGGATAAAATAAAGGAGATTATTATTTCGGTAGCGGATTTTAAGATGGATAAGGATATGATTGAAGATGGTAAAGACGGGATTAAAAAGCTTGGGCTCAATTCCCTTAGCTTAATCAGAATGTTGGTGGATATAGAGAACGAATTTGATGTAGAAATTGATATGCAGGAGATGGGCAATGAATCCATATTCTCAATAGAAGATCTTGCAGAGTACATAGTAAAATTGAAGAATTAAATGATTTGTTTTCTCACAATAACATTGATGTTTACAAAATAGCAAGTGAATTTGTTTTGAAGATTAAATGGAGGTTCTATGCAAAAGATTGGATTGATTGGTTACGGAAGTATGGGCAGTATGCTCATTGATGCCTTTTTATCCTCACAAATTCTAAAGCAGGAAGAAATTATTATATCTACGCGAACACCGACAAAATTAGAACTATTAAAGCAGCGTTTCCCAAAAATTCAAACAGTAAAAGACAACAGATTATTGGCAAAAGAATGTAAAATCTTATTTGTATGTGTTGAACCGATGGAAGTAAAGAGAATTTTGGATGAAATCAAAGAAGACGTTTCGAGAGAACTCCATCTTGTTTCCATTGCAGCTTGTGTAACTATCGAATTTCTGGAAAGTGTCTTTAATGGTAAAGTTACAAAAGTGATACCCAGTGTAACTTCAGAAGTAGGATGCGGGGTGTCCCTAATTTGCCACAACAGCAAGGTGGAATCTAAAGATTCCTTGGTGGTTGAAAGTCTTTTTAGTGCTATAGGATCAATTAAAGTTATAAAAGAGAAACATTTTGAGATAGCTGCTGATTTGACCAGTTGTGCACCTGGGCTGATTTCTGCCATATTTCTGGAGTATATCAAGGCTTCACTGCCATACAGTGATTTTTCACCTAGTGATACTGAAGATATGCTTGTAAGTACGTTCTATGGCACAGCTAGACTGATGCAGGAAAGAAATCTGGGATTTAATGAAATTATTAAACGTGTTGCCACAAGCGGAGGTATTACAGAAAGAGGTGTTGAGGTGCTTCAAAAGGGGCTTCCTTCCTTGTTTGACAGCCTTTTTAAGAATACTTTGGATAAGCATGAAGAGATAAAAGGGGTTTTAAAAACACAGTTTAATTCAAATCTGAGGACTGATTTATGAAGAAACAATTATTATTGGGAGGTTAAGATGAATATTTCGGAGGAAAAATACCTTGTGGAAGACGGAGACGGATTATCTGAAATGCAAAAGGATTCTATCCTTGATGATGCAATTGACCCTTCAAAAGCCCGTGCCATGCTTCCGGTAAAGGAAATAAATAAAATTTTTCTTACAGGAGCAACGGGTTTTTTAGGAGCATATTTGCTAAGTGAGCTTTTAAATCGGACCAAAGCGGATATATACTGTCTTGTGAGGGCTTCGGATGAGCAGGAAGGTATACACAGGCTAAAAGAGTGTTTTGAAAAATATCTAACCTGGGATAAAGCATACAATTCTAGAATAATTCCGGTGCTGGGAGATCTGTCCATGCCGCTCCTCGGCCTTTCAGAAGAGCAATTTGATAATTTGTCAGCTACAATCCATGCTATCTATCACAGCGGTGCCATGGTTAACTTTCTGTACACATATTCACACCACAGGAGTGCCAATGTACTTGGAACGCATGAGATTCTCAAGCTTGCAGTACGTTATAGGATTAAGCCTGTACACTATATTTCAACACTATACACATTTTTTTATAATACATATAAAGAAAAAACGTTGATAAGAGAACATGAGATATTCACTCGTAATGAAAACTATGGGCCTGGATATGCCCAGAGTAAACTGGTTGCAGAACGGTTGATGGTGGCTGCACGGGAACGAGGATTGCCTGTAAGCATATATCGACCGGGTAGAATAACAGGCGATGTTAAAACAGGAGCCTGTCAGCCTGAAGACCTGTTATGGAGAAGTATGAAGGCTTGTATTGAAATTCAAGCAGTTCCGGATATAGAGATGCTCATTGATATGGCACCTGTAGATTACGTAAGCAGTGCAATTGTGAAAATATCACAAAAAGAAGATGCATTAGGAAAGAATTATCATCTGGGTAACCCGGAATTTATAACTGCAGCTGAATTTTACAAGATAGTCTCTACTCTGGGTTTCTCCCTTAAGACCATGAATTTCACCCAATGGAAAACAGCTTTAGTTGCTGCATCTAAAAAATCTGCCAAAAGTGCGTCGCTTATTGTTATCCCATTTATCAGGGGCGGGCATTTTAACAATTCTCATGTGTTGTATGACCAGACTAATACTTATCAAGCACTAGCAGGCACAGGGATTGAATGCCCTAAAATAAGCAAGGAACTACTCCAAGTCTATTTTGATTACTTTTACAAAATTGGATTTGCTAAGAAGCCGGTGTGCGATCAGTTGTTACCGGAAATAGTATAAGGAGGGCTTTGGGTATGGAGGTTATAGGTGTTATAGGTGCAGGAGTTATGGGAGCAGGAGTAGCCCAGAACCTTTCTCAATCGGGATGCTCTGTTATCCTTATAGATGTTGGGGAGGAACAGCTTAAAAAGGCAAGAGAAGAGATTGAAAACAGTGTTCGTTTTCAATCTCTTTTTTCAAAAGGGGATAAGTTGGAGACTTCGGAAAGCGTATTATCCAGAATCCAATTTGGAGATGATTATAATCTTCTAAAGGATGTAAGCTTTGTCATAGAAAATGTAACTGAAAAATGGGATGTAAAAAAAACTGTTTATGATAAGTTGGAGCATTTCTGCAAAGATGAATCTATTTTCTTAGTGAATACTTCATGCATATCCATTACCAAAATTGCTTCACTGACTAAGAGGCCGAAAAAGGTAATGGGAGTACATTTTATGAACCCTGTACCGCTTAAATCAACTGTTGAAGCTATTCGTGGTTACCACACTTCAGAAGACACTATTGAAGCTACTAAAGGTCTATTAAATCGGATGGGGAAGGAATGTATAATTGTAAACGATTTACCAGGCTTTGTATCAAACAGAATATCCCATCTTTTTATGAATGAAGCGGCCTTTGTGGTCCAAGATCAGATAGCTGAACCTGAGGATGTGGATGATATATTCAGGAAGTGCTACGGGCATAAAATGGGGCCTCTGGAGACGGCGGATCTAATAGGCCTGGATACCGTTGTAAACTCTCTAGATATTTTGTATGAAAGCTATCAAGACCCAAAATTCCGCTGCTGCCCGTTGCTTCGTAAGATGGTTTATGCCGGTCTTCTAGGCAGGAAGTCTGGGAAGGGATTTTACATATATGATTAACTATATTTTTGAAAGGAGAATGTATAAATGGAAGAAATCAAACTTAAATTAAAAGCTTTTCTTTCCCGATTTTTCAGAAAACGTACTCTGAAGGAAGATGAAGATATATTTTCACTTGGATTTGTCAATTCACTTTTTGCAATGCAGTTGGTTATGTTTTTGGAAAAGGAATTTGAAATAAAAATCGATAACAAGGACCTTGACTTTAACCATTTCAGAACCATCGATTCCATAGCCGCTTTTGTTGAAAATAAACTAAGTATTAACAAATAATTAGCTGGTCAATGGAAATGCCCCTAAATCACACTGTAAAGGCTTGAATTCGAGTGTAAATATGTTGAAAAGAGGTGGAAGAATGAAGATTGAGTTAACTGAAGAACAAATAAAAAGACAAGCTGAGTTTAGGACCTTTGTTGATAATGAAATATCACCATATGCCAGTCAAAATGATCTAATGGAAACCGTATCTGATGAAATTATTAATAAAGTAATTGAAAGAGGCTATTTAGGGTCAATGATTTCAAGTACATATGACGGACAAGGTATGGATATGCTTACAATAGGTATCCTAAATGAAGAAATGGGAAGAGGATGTTCTTCGATTCGAAGCTTGTTAACGGTTCATGGCATGGTTGCAATGGCTATTGAGCGTTGGGGAAGCCGTGAGCAAAAAGAGTATTGGCTTCCGAAAATGGCACGTGGTGAAATAATAGGTGCCTTTGGTCTTTCTGAACCTAATGTGGGGAGCGATGCAAAAAGTGTTGAAACCACTGCGGTTCTTGAGGGAGAGCATTATATTTTAAACGGTAGAAAAAAATGGACAACCATGGGTCAAATTGCTAATGTTTTTTTGGTTATTGCACTGACTGAAGGCAAACCGACAGCTTTTCTTGTTGATAAGAATAGTCCTGGGTTTTCCACCAAACCTATGAAAGGTTTAATGGGCTCTCGAGCATCAATGATTGCAGAATTGTTTATGGATAATTGCCTTATTCCTAAGGACAGTATTATTGGGAGCATTGGTACTGGATTATCACATATAGCTTTATCAAGCCTCGATTATGGAAGGTATACTATTGCGTGTGGTTGTGTAGGTCTTGCACAAGCATGTCTGGAGGAAAGCATAAAGTACTGTAGAAAAAGAAAGCAATTCGGTGCACCTTTGAGGCAAAACCAGTTGATACAAAAGATGATTACCGAAATGGTTGTGAATATAAAGGCAGCACGGCTTCTTTGCTGGAGTGCAGGATATCTGAAGGAAGAAGGGGATCCTGATTCCATTATGGAAGTATGGAATGCTAAATATTTTTCTTCTATAATGGTAAACAAGGTTGCCAGTGATGCTGTGCAGATCCATGGGGCAAATGGATGCTGCCGGGATTATCCTGTTGAGAGATATTACAGAGATGCCAAAATAAATGAAATTATTGAAGGCACAACACAAATGCATGAGGTTCTAATTGCTACAAACGCTTTTAGAGGTATGTGAGGTGTATATAATTGGAAATAAAAATAGATAAAGGTAAAGAGAGCTGCAAGAGAATCAAATGTGTAGTTTGGGATCTGGATAATACTATTTGGAATGGTATATTGCTTGAGGATAAAAATGTTACTTTGAGAAATGGTGTTACTGAAATTATTAAAACATTAGACAGTAGGGGAATCCTTCAATCGATAGCTAGCCGTAATGATTACAACAGTGCTATGGAAAAACTGAAGGAATTTAAATTAGATGAGTATTTTATCTACCCACAAATTGGCTGGAAAAGTAAGTCAACATCTGTGCTTACCATTGCAAATCTTATAAATATTGGAACCGACACATTGGCATTTATAGATGATCAGCAGTTTGAGCGTGAGGAAGTCAGCTTTTCAATTCCCGAAGTTCTTTGTATAGATGCAATTGATTTAAGTAGATTGGTAGATATGCCGGAAATGATTCCTAGATTTTTAACTGATGATTCAAAAAATAGAAGAATTATGTATATGAGTGATATTAAAAGAAATCTTATTGAAGAAAAATTTGATGGGCCACAGGAAAAGTTTTTAGAATCGCTGGAGATGGAATTAACAATTGCTCCTGTAGAAGAAGGAGATCTGGAACGAGCTGAGGAACTTACCGTAAGAACTCATCAGTTAAACACAACAGGCTACACATATTCGTATGAGGAATTAAAAAGTTTTAGCAGTTCAGACCGATATAAGCTTTTCATAATGGGACTTAATGATAAATATGGCACATACGGAAAAATAGGTCTTATATTTATGGAGTGTGATGACGATGTGTGGATTATTAAACTTTTGTTGATGTCATGTCGTGTAATGTCAAGGGGTGTTGGAACTGTTGTGCTCAACTATATAATGAAGATGGCTAAAGATAAAGGCGTAAAATTAAGAGCAGAATTTGTTCCTACAGACAAAAACAGAATGATGTATGTGACATACAAATTTGCAGGTTTTAGGGAAGTAGAGGAGAATGATAGCCTGGTTGTTTTTGAAAACAGCTTGGAAAGAATACAAGGGACACCAAACTATATAAAACTAAAAGTAAACATTTGATTTTAATAAATTATATATCAGTATTTGACTTGAATGAATTTCCTGCATATAGTATAATGTAAAATAATGTATAATACTCGCTTTACTTAAATAATCCACATAGGAGGCAATAAAAATGGAAATATCTAATGGAATATCACTTGTACCCCTGAAAGAAAGTGATATTGAAGAACTTACACCCATTATGAAAAGAGCTTTTGATGAAGATTCCCGAATTCATCTCGGTAAAGAAAGTGGTGGACCTCCAGGTTATGATAATGGAGAATTTTTACGGGAGTATGGGCTTAATGAAAAATCAACGGCATTTAAAATTTTACTGGAAGGACAGACAATTGGTGCCGTTATTCTATGGATAAACCAGGAAACACAGCATAACTATCTTGGAAACCTTTTTATTGACAGTACAATTCAAAACAAGAATGTTGGCAAACAAGTTTGGGATTATATTGAAAATTATTATTCGAATACTGTTTGCTGGCATACTGAAACCCCAATATTCTCAATGAGAAACCATCATTTCTATATAAATAAATGCGGTTTCCGTGCTGTGAAAATTGAAAATCCGAAAAATATGGAGGAGGGCAGTTTTGTTTTAGAAAAATATATGCAATAAATCTTTAGATTTCAGTGTTCGCGAATTCTTGATCCGAAATTAACATTCAAAAATTCGCGAATGCTGAGACTATGTTATTTATCGCAGGAGTTTTCCTTTATGTGCAGTATTCTATGGTTACATTAATATACTTATATGATCAATTTATACAAATAAAAAATGACGATAGCAATCCTATAGGTTGATAAAAGAGCAGAGCTCATCACACCAACTTCTTTTTCATATCAATAATTTTTAATCGGTTTAGAATATATAAAATACGCTTTTGAGTAAAGTTCACAACCTTCATAACCAGTTGTTTCTGAGGTGGGTAGAGATTTACATGTCCGGTTACAAAGTACCATTCACGACTTTTCTTCATGGCATTTTCAAAAACATTATAAAACTTCCAGTCTGTCCAATACGGTAAAACTACTTCTGCATAAAGTCTTCTGTTTTCTGGAATAAGATTTGCATCTTCATCAAACGCAAAAAAATAAATTTTGTGATTTTCATTTTCCAAGCTCTGAAATTCCTGAATGTTCTCAATTATTTTCTTTCCTGTGAGCCCTTCTTGATAAATAGCTATATGAACAATCGTTTTACGGAATGAGTATATAACTTTTTTTAAATCCTCAGCCTTACATGGCGAATCAATTTCAATTGTTGCTTCCAAGTCAAAGATATGTCCGGTAAAATCATAGTTAAATTCAGAGTTAATAAACAGACAGACACTCTTAAACTTCCTTTCTATATCCTTCAAGTGTAATATTATTGTTTGGTTGTCCAAAATTAACGAGGACCTTCTATATATATTTTGTATGGTTTGGCCTTTTGATCCCATGCAATAATCACATCCCTCATGATTTGCTGCACACAAGCCTCTAGATGTAATAACCATTGGTAGATGGTATCGGCCACCTTTTGCGGGCACACGCCACCTATATTCGTCTGGTTGCTTCTTTTCTCCTGGATTTTCCCAATATTTAGGATATAATGGTAGTTTGTCATATTTTGGAGGAATATTAGCAGGAGCAGCAGTTTGTGAAACCAAATCAAAATATTGAGGTATCCAATCCATATTGTAATGAAATGATTTAAGCTCTTCTTTTGTACAAATATATGTATGTTCATTCTCAAAATCACGCCCAACCATATTCGGAATAGTTCTCGGGTCTGCATCATTCAAAAACATTTTCATTGGAAGTTCTGCATCCCCTTTTATAAAATAATCGACGGGGTATTTCTGAAAAATTTCTTTGTATTTCAGTTGGCTGTATAGACCTCCAAACATGATAACTGAATCTGGATTATGCTTTTTAATGAATTCTATAATCAATGTAAATTCATATAGTTCAATAAACCAGTTTAGTTCAACTATAAAGGATTTATATTCTTTCACAATGGATGTATTCAATTCAAAGCTGTATATTCCTTTAACTTTTTCAATATTTTCACTAAAAAGCCATGCTAAAGGGGCTGAAAATGAAAACTTACACATCAAATTTGGGATAATTACTAGTGTTTGCAAAAAAACCTCCTAAAGAATAACAATTAAATAAGTACTAAATTTACATAAATAGTATATATCCATTTTAGAGCAAAATCAACTATATGAAGGTATTATTAGTATTACAATCGTCAGAATAAATAATAAAAAGGAAATGATTAGATTTTTTAAAAATGCACAATTTAAAGAAATAAAGTATTATCAAGAAGGTATGAGAATGATAGTTGAGGGGGTACGAGGCTAGTTATAGACATTTCATAGAAATGACCATAGAAAATGACTATAGAAAATGACCATAGTAGATGATGATTAAAACATTAAAACTGAAACAGCCAAAAGCAATTGCTGAAATGGCAGATGATTTTATTTAAAGGTAAATAAGTGCCTTGATAGAAATGCATTAAAATGGCCTTCAATAAGTTGTGGATTAGTTCATTATAGTATGTACATATAACAATATAAGCATGATTGTATACGATAATAATTTATTGTGAAACGATAAATTGTGTGCTAAAATGAAATAAATAAAAAAAGCGAGGTGCTTAGCGTGAAACATGGAACAACACTCTTTTTGAAGATAGCAGTTATTCTTATTGGACTGCCCGTTCTTGGCCTATGCATATTTTGGCTGCCTTCAGGTGCAGATTATCTGCACTATCCTATTTTAACAGGTGTGTATGCATCAGCGATAACATTTTTCGTTGCTCTTTATCAGGCTTTTAAACTCTTGGGTTATATCGACAATAGCAAAGCTTTTTCGGAATTATCCGTAAATGCTTTAAAGCATATAAAATACTGTGCAATAATAATAAGTATTTTATATGCTGTAATCGCACCACTTGTATATCCCATAGCTGATGCAGACGATGCTCCTGGTCTTGTAGCCATTCCTTTGCTTATTATTTTTGCTTCATCTGTGGTTGCAGTGTTTGCTGCTGTACTTCAAAAGCTTTTAAAAGAAGCCATAGACATAAAATTAGAAAATGACTTAACGATATGAGGTGGAGAATATGGCGATTATAATTAATATTGATGTGATGCTGGCTAAAAGGAAAATGAGCGTAACAGAGCTCACAGAAAAGGTTGGAATAACTATGGCGAATCTTTCTATACTCAAAAATGGAAAAGCAAAGGCTATCCGGTTTTCAACTTTAGAGGCAATATGTAAAGCCCTGTACTGTCAGCCGGGAGATATTATTGAATACAAAAGTGATGAAGAGTGAGGTGTCTGGATATGCCTTACAAGATGATGAGTTGAATGCTTTAGGCTATAGATTTGTGACTTGTGGAAAATATGTTTGTATATACAGAATGATATTTACATTGTTTTTGTTTATCGTATAGAACATGGTTCGAGGACTACACTATATTATTTAAGGCATAGTCTATAAGGAGTATAATGTTTTAATAGCCCCGAGGTAAGTATTCGTACATACAAATGTTTTTCTTCTTTGTAATCACCTAAATGTCAATTAAAATCTGCAGACACTTTATTGAATCTTTTTGCAACAATCATTATATCTATTAAATTTATTACCCCGTCAGCATTAAAATCGGCATCAATTCTGTATAAACTGCTATCTTTAGTCGAATTATAAGATTTTGCAATCTCTGCTATATCATCCATGTCTATTGAATCATTTTGGTCAATATCCCCAGCTATTACAAAGAGAGGATTGGTTTTGGAAAACAACTCTTTATCTTCATTTATAGTAACATTACTTATTGTTCTTTTGAGATATCCAGGCTTACTAACAATTATTGTGGTTGCCTTATTGTCAACAGGAACATTCGCTATCTCAAAATATCCATTTGCATCTGTTTTTACGTTTAAATTTTTTCCAACAAGTCCAATATTAAACCCTGATTTAACTTTTCCTACTGATTCTGCCGAATTGCTGAATTCAACATTCACATAGCCTGATATTTTACAGATTTTAGCAGGTGAAGTTGTGGGAGAATGAGTATTTTCTTTTACGATTGAATACTTGTCGTATACAAAAGGTTCTGTTGTTATTTCATCTTTCACAAGATCATAATGGAACATTTCAGTAGTGAAACTCAATTTGTTTTTTGAAACATTTACATTAGTATAGGACTGATACTCATATTTATCAGTAATTCCCATTGAATTCTTTTCAAGAAAAGCGTAATTTTCTGCAAGAGGATCATCGGGATATACAGTATATTCGCAAGGAGGATACCACTTTAGCCCTCCGCTGGTGCAATTACCCATAAATAATACAGGTTTATACTCAATGCCCAGCTCGTTTGTACTCTTCGGTTGTACAGCAGTTTCCTCAGTTAGCATTAAAGGCTTGACATTGTTCCCTTTCAAATCTACAAATCCTCTGGTATAAACATGATCATGACCGCCAAGAACAGCATCTATTCCCAATCTAGCCAATGCAGGGACCAAATATTGCCGCAAGAATCTTGTATCGCTTTCATAGACGTGATAACTTCCTGAATATATTGGTTTATGCATCAAAACAATTTTCCAAGGTTTCTGAGATTCCTTAACATCATTTTCAAGCCAAGTTAGCTCTTTTTGAAATTCACTTATACTCTGATAACAATAATTGCTGTTTAAAACAATAAAATGAGCAGGCCCTGCATCAAATGAATAAACCGTATCAAGTCCATAAGAGGAAGGGAATGAAAAATGGTCTTCCAGACCAACCCAATCATGATTACCTTGAGTTCCGACTGTTATTTTGTTTGCAAAAAGTTTTTGCCCTCCATTTGGATAAAGCCCACCACCATTAAACAGAGCTTCCCACTCACTTTCAATATTACCACCATCTGTAAAATCACCTGCTACATATGTAAAACTTGAATTGGGATACTTGTTATATATTTGTTCAAAGGTTGCTGATGCTGCCTTTGAGTCGTTTCCATAGATTTGAGGATCTGAAATATACATAAAACTTATATCGCTGTCTTCTAAACTGTCAATTGTAGTCTTAAAGCTGCCTTCAGACCAAATGTTTGCAGTCTCATTGCCAACACGGTATAGATATTCTGTATCAGGCTTAAGAATGTTTGCAGAAGCTTTAACCACAAGCTTTCCAGGCATATTAGAGCCTTTCATTGCTATAGCAGGAAATTTTAACGCATTTTTTGCATCAAATTTTGAAGATAGTGTCTTCTCCATTACCTGAAGAACATTTCCATCTGTAAGATTCATGTCTTTTACCGTCCAGGTAAAATTTAAAACTTTTGATGGCTCATTTGTTACACTGATTGTTATTTGTTCAGGTATTAAGGAGACATGGTCAATAGAGCTGGAAACCAAAACATGTCCCATAACAAGAGTAATAATTAATAGACTTGATATAAATTTTCTGAAAACTGATTTCATGACATACATCTCCTAAAAATATTATCTCCACCTTTTGATTTTTAAACATATCATTTTCTAATTTCTATATTAAAAGTGTTAATAATCTTACAGTTGGCGGAGCAAATAACGAACGGTTCAACGGGATTTGCTTAAGATAAATGTAATAGATTTATCACTTTTAATCTAATTTGGAAATTACATATTTAGTATATCACATTTTTTGGTATGATATAGTTTTTTATAAAGTAAATGATTTGTTGTTTTGGTGGAATAATTTTAAAAACAATTGGACTCAGATAAAGGAGTTGGTGCTAAAGTATTGTGGTTAATAAAATTTATAGGTTATTACAATTATATGTTGGCCATGATTTCAGGAAAACTTTGAGAACTATATTATCGGATTTATAAGCAATAAAGTTATATTTAATGAACTTGGTTCATCAAATATAACTTTTAAACTATGTCTTTTTATATCGATTTAATGAAAATGCTACTTATGATAATTTGGTTTCATGCTCTTTTTTAATTATTGGAAAACACAATTAGTTTTCTTTCTTTAACTTTGGAGGTCTTAGCAGTGATATGATTACAAATCCGACAACTGCTCCGATCCCGGCAATTAAAAATGCTGTTGAGAAGGATTTTGAGGCACTGAGCTTTGCAACTGTATACGAAGAACCAACGGCTCCGACACCAAATCCAAGGAGAACCATACCATAAATTGTTGCAACATTTTTGGTTCCGAAGAAATCAGCTGTCATGGCAGGGAATACACCAAGAAATCCTCCATATGAGAAACCTATTACTGCAATGAGGGCAAGCATTGTATATGCACTTGCGAAGGATACTGCTATAATTGAAACAGCCGCAACAACAAGTAGTATCAACAATGTTTTCTTTCTTCCCAACTTATCTGAAATCCAACCCCAGAAAAGACGTCCGAAGGAATTAAATCCAGTAATAATCATAACCCCTGCAACAGCTTCCTTATTCGACAAGCCACTGTCTGGCTGCAAGCCTAGAATCTTAGCCATGGGTATCATCATTGACCCTGCAGCAGTTGCACACATAAATGCCAGAGTTACCATATAAAACTGGGGGGTCTTTAAGGCTTCCAATGGAGTAAAACTTTGTGCAATTATTCCATCTTTTTGTGCAGGAGGTGTCCATCCTGCAGGTTTAAAGCCATCGGGAGGATTTTTAATAAAAAATGCTCCTGTTACAGTTACTACAAGGAATAAAACTCCAAATATTGCAAATGTATCAAGAACCCCATATTCCTTAATTAAGGCTTCAGCAATTGGTGTGAATAAGAGCCCGCCAAAACCAAGGGCTGATACTATAACTCCTGTTATTAGCCCTCTTTTATCAGGGAACCATTTCTGGCAACAGGCAATTGTGGTTGTATAAGCCATACCCATTCCAAAACCGCCTATAACCCCATAAGTCAGCCACAGTACCCAGGGCGTAGCTTCTGTTGTAAACTGCACCAGAAAAAAGCCTAATCCCAGGACAATACCTGCAGCAATAATTACAGGCCGTGGTTTTAATTTATCCTGAATTCTTCCGCCAATTGTACTTCCTATTGTCAATACGCCAAGCAATAATGCATAGGCAAGTGTGCCATGTGTTGCAGGCCAGTTGAACAAAGCGTTGGGTGTTGATTTCCCAATAATAAGGTACGATTGAAACACGCTCCAAATGTATGCAGTACCTAGGCAAAGTTGAATTGCAATACATGCAATGACTGGTATCCATCGGTGGTATGTCACCGATTCTTTTGCAGTTTTTTCCATATAAATCCCCTTTTATAAAATTTTTTTAATAATAGATATGAAATAATAATGATCTTTTTGGAATATTCCTAAAGGTTACATAATCCAATATATTATAATAATGTTTTTTATACAATGAATTTCGTATATTAGTTAAAAAGATAGCAAAAAAGCGTAAAAAATAGCTGATGATCCGGATAAAAAAGCGTAAAAATCAGATAAGGTGTCAAGTAATTTTGACACCTTAAGATTTAACATAATCTTTTTTTATGAATCTTTTTTCATGGATTTTTTAAATTGGCTATTATTAATTTGTATTTTTCATAATATAAACCTCGACTCTTCTGTTCCTGTCCATACCTCCACTTGTTTTGTTTGACGCAATGGGCATTTCGGGTCCCATACCTAAAACATCTACTCTGCCGTTTAGTGCACTGAATTGGTTTAAAATTAACTCTTTTATACGAAGAGCTCTTTCATTGGACAGTTTGATATTCATATTATAATCACCTTTATTATCCGAATATCCAACTAATAAAATTTTAGAGTTGATATATTTATTTCTAAATAAGAAGTTAATAACCATTTCTAAATCCTTTATTGATTTATTATCTAGTTGAGAGCTCCCATTTTTAAATAAAAAGTTGACCGAAAGTCTCCCTTGGGCATTGGAAACTATTTGATCATACTTTTGTTGAGCTTTCTGATTTATAAAAGTTGGTTTGGTAAATGGTTTGAAATTCTCATCAACTTGAATGTTTATTGTAGAAAAGCCGCAATCTTTTATAATATTCTGTCCCACATCATCTGTAATGTAATTTATAAGCTCAGTGGCGTAAGGGTTTTGTGTTTTTTCAGGGTAGTATAAATATATTCTCTTACTTAGGTAATATTCTTCTGTAGAAATGTTAAAGGTATTTGGAAATACAGCATCTGCAGCACCTTGTGAAATTGAAAGAGGTTTGGTGTCTCCAGTATATGAAAAACTGGTGAACCCTATGGAATTTATGTCTTTTGATACCTCAGTGCACAAATCCTTAGTACTCTCTATCCACACAGCTGCACTTAAAAGAGCTTTATCATTCAGTATGAGATTTTTAAATGTGACATATGTTCCCGAATTTTCATCCCTTGAGAAAATTTTGATTTTACCATCTTTCCCACCAAGCTGTGACCAATTGGTGATTTTGCCGCTAAATATATCTGAAATTTGTTCAACAGACAAGTTATTTATAGGATTATTCTTGTTTACTATTACCGAGATGCCATCTAATGCAATTATAAACTCTGATTTCACTGTAGAAAGGTCTCCAAGACCAATAGATTTTAGCTTATTAATTTCCTTTTCGTTTATTTTCCTGGATGTCATACCTATATCACATTCTGCTAATTCAAATTCCTTAAATGCTGTACTGGATCCATGTGAATAGATTTCAATATCATATGTTTTTTCATCTTGATTAAACCACTTGAATTCAACCTTTTTTTCTTGTTGGTTTGATCCTTCTGTTGTTTTAATTTGTATGGCTCCCTTTTTTTCAAGATAACCCTCTACCAGTTTTGGCATCAACTTTGTGCCAATAGTATTTGAACCATGAATTCGTAATACTGTTTCAGAGATGTCTTCCGAAGTTTCTGGTATTCTTGGGTTTGCATCTTCTGTTGGACTACTGATTTCATTTGCTACTGAGGAATTTGAATTTTCATTATTATGGTTTCGAAAAACAGCCTTGCTGACAGCAAAGCCAGTGATAACAAGTATGGAAATTAACAAAACAGGAATTCCAATTTTACTTATATTACCTAATAAATCGGTAATACCTGGCTTAAATAGATAAGCACAATCAGTGCATGATTTAAAATTCTTCTTACTTGCGTCCTCATATTTATTGCACATGGAATTAAGGCATTTCTTTGAAATATTCATTTTCTCGATCTCCTAAAATTTTAATAAAATTGTTCTTAAATATTAAGCGTAAGTTTAAATGAGTATTTTTAAGAATAGAATTTTTACATTAATTTATAAATAATACCATATAAATGATGTGGTATCAACAATTTATGTAATAATATAATTGGTTATTTAGAATAATTATTGACAATTAGAATGAAATAATAGAGGATGATATAGTGTATGAGAATAAAAAGAGAGAAACAGACAAAAAGTGGTAATTGTAAGATTATATGACACTTTTATTATAGATATAACATAAAGGATTTGAAAAGAAATTATGAGAAAGTTAGTTATCGGAATACTTGCACATGTGGATGCAGGAAAGACAACACTATCAGAGGGTTTGCTATATATAAGCGGCAGGATAAGGAAGCTTGGAAGGGTGGATAATAAGGATGCTTATTTAGATACAAATGAGCTGGAAAGGGCTAGGGGTATCACCATTTTCGCCAAGCAGGCCATATTTGAAATAGATGGTACAAGGATTATTTTGTTGGATACCCCAGGCCATGTAGATTTTTCAGCTGAAATGGAGAGAACACTTCAGGTACTGGATTATGCAATTTTAGTGATAAGTGGTGCTGATGGAGTGCAGGGGCATACCAAAACTTTATGGCGGCTGCTTGAGATGTATAAGATACCAGTGTTTTTATTCGTCAATAAGATGGATCAGAATGGTACGGATAGGGACAAGTTAATAAATAGAATTAAAAAACAGTTGGATGATAGATGCATTGAATTTGGACAAGTTAAGGAAGATGTTTTTTATGACCAATTGGCAATGTGTGATGAAATTATGATGGATTCTTATCTGAAAACAGGACATATTGAAACTGAACAGATTGGTATGGCTGTCAAGGAACGCAAAGTATTTCCGTGTTTTTTTGGTTCAGCCTTGAAATTGGAAGGTGTTGATGGGTTTATCCATGATTTGGTAAAGTATGCAAAAGCACCAAGCTATCCTGATGAATTTGGGGCTAAAATATTCAAAATAACAAGAGACGAGCAGGGTAACCGACTTACACACATGAAGATAACGGGCGGGAAGCTTAAGGTGAAAGATGTGTTGACCAATGGGGTATGGGAAGAGAAAATAAATCAAATTCGTATCTATTCAGGTCAGAGATTTGAGCCGGTAAATGAGGTTGATGGAGGTTCTGTAGTTGCAGTAACAGGGTTAAGTGAATCTAGGCCAGGTGATGGTTTGGGAATAGAGGAGGTTTCAGCAGCACCTGTATTAGAGCCGGTGCTGCTTTATCGAATAGTGCTGCCTGAAGGCTGCGATCCAAGAGTAATGATTCCAAAGCTTCGTCAGATTGAGGAAGAGGAACCGGAGATCCAAATTGTCTGGGATGAACAGCTGCAGGAAATTCAGGCAAAGATAATGGGGGAAGTGCAGATTGAAATTCTTAGAAGCCTTATTAAAAGCCGATTTGATGTGGATGTGGCATTTGATGAAGGAAGGATTGTATATAAAGAGACTATTGAAAATGTTGTTGAAGGTGTAGGGCACTTTGAACCATTGAGGCATTATGCGGAAGTCCACCTGTTATTGGAGCCTGGAGAGCTGGGAAGTGGTCTTAAGTATAGATCAGAATGCAGTGAGGATGTATTAAGTAAAAGCTGGCAAAGACTTATCTTGACCCATCTGGAAGAAAAAGCTCATAAAGGTGTTCTAACAGGATCAGCTATTACAGACATGAAAATAACTTTAGTATCAGGAAGAGCACACAATAAACATACAGAGGGCGGCGATTTTAGAGAGGCTACCTATCGTGCAGTGCGGCAGGGCTTAAAGGAGGCGGAATCCATTTTATTGGAGCCATATTATGCATTCCAGTTGGAACTCCCTGAGAAAATGGTAGGAAGGGCCATGACTGATATTGAGAATATGCATGGCACATCAGAAATTTCCCAGATAAATGGCGATATGGCAGTTCTTATTGGGAGTGCACCGGTTATCACTATGAGGAATTATCAGATGGAGGTAACGGCGTATACAAAAGGACTTGGCAGGTTGTTCTGCAGCCTTAAAGGATATGAACCATGCCATAATGCACATGAGGTGATAGAACGTATAGGATATGATTCCGAAAGAGATGTGGAAAATCCCACAGGTTCTGTGTTTTGTGCACAAGGGGCAGGCTTTTTGGTAGAATGGGATGAAGTAAAGAATTATATGCATGTTGAAAGCTTTTTGCAGAATAGATCCAATTTGGAGGAAACAAACCCAAAATACATAACATATTCAGAAGATAGGTCAATCAGCTTGGAAGAAATTGATCAAATTATAAATAAAACCTTTTATGCAAACCAGGGTAAGAAGGTTGTCTGGAAAAAAGAAAGAATAAATTATGAAAGCAATTATAAACCTGACGATTATGCTAACCGACAAAAGGAAAAAAAAGAGGATTACCTTCTTGTGGATGGCTACAATATTATCTTTGCATGGCCGGAACTTAAAGAGCTTGCAGATGAAAACATGGATTCTGCAAAAATAAAATTGCTTGATTTTCTAAGTAATTACCAGTGGATTCGGAAATGTCACATTATTGCAGTGTTTGATGCTTATCGTGTTCAGGGACATCGTGAAGAAGTAATTGATTATTATAATATCCATCTGGTATATACCAGAGAGGCACAAACAGCGGATAATTATATTGAAAAATTCGCTCATGACAATAAGAAAAACTATAATATAACAGTTGCTACATCGGACGGTTTACAGCAGATGATTGTAAGAGGTGAGGGATGCTTCCTGTTATCTGCCAGGGAACTGTATGCAGAGATAATAGGAGCCAATAATAAAATGATGAAGGAATATAAGGAAATGGCAGGAATAGATCGCAATTATCTGGTTGATTCATTGCCTCAGGAAGTAAAAAAGAAGATGGAGGATATCGTTAAGAAGGAAGATTAAAAGAATACAGCTTGCACTAACCTCTTATGCACCGCCGAAAAATCTAAGTTTCATCAAATTTGCCTCCGGAAGTTATTTTATGGCACGGTGCTACTTTTCAAGGGGGAATTAAGGAAGTCTAAAATATTACTAAGAATATTATTGTAAATAAGTAATGAAAAGACACTAATTCACAAATTCAACAATATAATAGTATAAAAGATTCAATGTAACTATTTAAGGATAATTTGAATGAGTTTGATTTTGTGATTATCCCTGGATGCTGCATTTTTTGAAGCTTTTGCACAAGGAGGTTAATTGTGAGAAGATTAAACCCTGAAAAGCTGTATGTTGAATTCAGACCTGGTGTTGCAATCACTGAGCCAGTAGTTGGCCGTAAGTATACATTAACCCACTCGGATATGACGGCAGACCTTTTTCTTACCATAGGTATTCAGTTTGCCTATGATAAGATAAACGCCATGAGAGATGAGGTGCTTGCAGAATGGAGAACTAATAATGGATTTCCATTTCTATTTGGATATGTTTATGTTGATGGTAAATTTGGCCCAGCAGTATCTGTTGTGCGTAATACAATTTTTAGGCGTGAGCTGCCATTAGCTTTAGAAGCTCTTAGATACGGTGATAGAGGACTTTATGATTCACATCCAGCTTTAGACAATGCACCCATATGGATACATTTTGACTCAACAAACCCTGAGTTTAATCGCTTTGAGAATTGGGGTACTCCTAATGATTATAAATAATCTTTGACGGCAGATCCCAAGGTATGCAGCCGAAATATGCATATTAAAAAAGAACATAGAGAAGTGAGAGTTTCTATATACCTAAAAGCCGCTCGCTTTATAAAGCAGGCGGCTTTAATACTATTGGGTTGTTTAATATTGTGCGAAACCTAAACCGCGATTCTTAAGGTTTTGAACGATGGTGGCAATAGCCGAGTCAGTTGTTTGGTACTGATCATGCATCAATGGGTTACCACCGGACTGCAAGCTGGAATGATTGACTGAGTGGTAGCACAGACGATTCAACTGCATTTGCTAATGTAAATCTTTTTTGTAACATATACAATTCCAAAATCATTCACATATTTTTAAAATTTGAATATCATGTTATTGTCGAGTATATAAACATTCGGTTTATTGTATTGGATCAGAAATAATTTGAGATATTCCCCTATAAACTTTTGGGAGTGATTAAGTTGAATGATATTAATACATGCAATAACTGGTATGCACTTTTTGTTATGACCGGGAAGGAAGAGATATTAAAGGAAAGACTCCAGTATAGACTAAGGTATAAAAATCTAAGGGTAATTGTACCTAAAAGACGGCTAAGAGAAAAAAAAACGGTATTTGGGAATATAAGCTAAGACCATTGTTTCCGGGATATGTATTGTTGAACGGCTATTTAGGACCGGATGAATACTATTTGTTAAAGGATATACCTGATCTGATCAGGGTTTTAAAGGATGACTGTGATCCGTATATAATTGACCAAAGCGAGATAAATGTCATTGGAAGGCTTATTTCCAATAACGGTATAATTGAGCCTTCACATATAAGACTAAATGAAGGAAAAGTTGTTGTGGTCGACGGGCCTCTTTTAGGTATGGAGGGTATGATTCAAAAACTGGACAAGAGAAAAGGAAGAGTAAAACTAAGAGTAAATTTTATGAGTGAATCCAGACTAATTGAGCTGTCAGTTTCTATGGTTCAGCCCATTTAAAAATCGGATCTTCATGCTTTATGTTTCGGCTTGGCTTGAAGTGAAGAGGTTATATTGATGATATTGCTGTATTCCTTATTGTGTTGAGGATAAGGTATTAGGTAAAAAGCTGTAGGATTTTGTATTTTACCACCTGAAGCCATAGGAGATGTTTGTACAGGCAATTGTATTTACAGGGTTGAATGAGAAGGGAAAGCAAATCAATTATAAAAGTCATACTGTATCTGTGTTGGGAAATTTTGTATTAAAAAATTCAGCGGGACTAAGAAAAAAGATTTTATTTTCTTAGTCCCCTTTACATTTATGGGAAGTAATATTTTCAACATGCTTCAATAAGAATTTCTGATATTCTTGCCTATTTATAAAAACTTAATTTTTGTTTTGAAAAGGAGTAATAGTAATGGCTGAGAAGATTTGGTTGGCGTCCCCTCATATGAGCGAAGAGGGGTATGAGATGGCGTATGTAAAGGAAGCATTTGATACAAATTGGATAGCTCCACTTGGACCAAATGTCACTGAATTTGAAAACGAATTAGCGGCGAAGGTAGGTGCCAAAGCAGCCTCAGCAACAACAACCGGAACTGCCGCAATTCATCTTGCACTTAAGTTGGCTGGGGTTAAAGAGGATGACATCGTTCTTTGCCAATCGTTGACTTTCTCGGCTTCAGCAAATCCAATTATATATGAGAAAGCTACTCCGGTTTTTATAGATAGTGATTTTTCTACCTGGAATATGGATCCAGCAATATTAGAACGGGCTTTATTGAAATATGGAGATCGTGTGAAGGCAGTAATAGTGGTTCATCTTTATGGTCTGGCAGCGGATATGGATAAAATCGTTGAACTTTGCAATAAGTACAAAGTAGTACTTATTGAAGATGCGGCAGAATCACTTGGAACTTATTATAAAGGCAAACACACTGGAACATTTGGTGAGTTTGGTGTGTTTAGCTTTAATGGCAATAAGATTATAACCACCTCAGGTGGAGGTATGCTTGTTTCTGATAACGAAGAGAAGATTGCTAAAACCAGGTTCTGGGCAACACAAGCCAGGGACAAAGCAAGGCACTACCAGCATAGTGAATTAGGGTTTAATTACCGAATGAGCAATGTTGTAGCCGGGATTGGTAGAGGGCAGCTTAAAGTGTTGGAACAGAGAGTAGCTAAGAAGAAGTACATCTTTAAATATTATAAGAGAGAACTAAGTGGTCTTGATGGCGTAGAATTTATGCCTATAAATGATTGGAATGAGCCCAACTACTGGTTAAGTGTATTGACTTTAAATGGCCCAGTGAGGCCTATTCAAATAATGGAAGCTTTAGAGGCTCAGAATATCGAATCGCGTCCTGTATGGAAGCCTATGCATATGCAGCCTTTCTTTGAGAAATATGATTTTGTTGGTGGAGATGTGAGTGAAAGGTTATTTGAGAATGGTGTTTGCTTGCCAAGTGATACAAAGATGACAGATGAGGATTTAGATAGGGTTTGTAAGATAGCCAAGGGGTTGTGGAGATAGATGGGAACCCAAACTAAAAGAAATGCAGTGGTATTAAGTGAAGAAGGTATTTACAAGAAATATATTAAAAGGCCAATAGATTTTATTTTAGCTGGCATCGCTCTTATTATTTTAGGTCCTGTCCTATTAACAGTAGCGATTCTTGTGAAAATTAAACTAGGTGGCCCGGTAATTTTTAAGCAAGATAGGCCTGGAATTAATGAAAAAATATTTACAATATATAAATTCAGGACAATGACTGATGAGAAAGATGAGGATGGAGAGTTATTACCTGATAGTATAAGGCTTACAAAGTTTGGCAAGTTTTTAAGATCAACGTCATTAGATGAACTCCCTGAACTTTGGAATATAGTTCGTGGAGATATGGCAATTGTCGGACCAAGGCCATTAGCTACTATCTATCTACCATATTACAACGAGATTGAAAAACGACGCCATGATGTTAGACCAGGATTAACAGGGTTGGCCCAGATTAACGGAAGAAATACAGTGACATGGGAAGAGAGATTTGCTTATGACATTCAATATATAACTAAAATAACTTTCTTGGGGGATATAAAAATAATTTTTGAAACAATGTTAAAAGTTTTTAAGCAGGAGGGTATATCAGTAAGAGGGACTTCTGGGGTAGTAGATTTTCATAAACATAGAATGAAACAAGAAAAAAGCACATTCTTAATTAATGACAGTTACACGAAGGGTGGTTATAAAATGCTGTTAATTGATGAAAATATAGTACTTCGTGCCATAGAAGAAAAAGACGCTAACTTTTTAAAAGATATGATAAACGATCCTGAATTAGAGAATATGGTTCTTGGATGGTCATTACCTGTTTCTTCAAAAATACAAGCAGAATGGATTAATAATCTAAAGTCTGATGATATGAAATTTATTATAGAAGTAAATCTTATGGCAGTAGGAATGGCTTCCATAAGTTCATTTGATTTTAAAAATTCTGTTGCGAATTTAAATATCAAATTAAAGAGTGATGATTTTAGAGGAAAGGGCATCGGAACCAGAACAATTAGAATTTTAATTGGTTACTGTTTTGATGAATTGAACTTGAATTGTTTGACAGCCAATATATTGGAATACAATAATCCGTCCCAGAAGGTCTTTGAAAAGTGTGGATTTAAAAAAGATGGGGTTTTACGATCTAGAATTTACAAAAGAGGTAAGTATCATAATGTACTATCCTATTCTTTGTTGCGAAGCGAGTATCAAAAATGCGAGAGATAGGTAGTGAGTTTTGGCTGGACTGCATCCCAAGCGAATATACCGTAAAACCGCCAAGCTGGCTCAATTTGGGTAAAGATTATCGCCTTCTTCTTTCTGGGCGGACAGCAATTGATTATGTACTAAGAGATATCACGACAACAGTTAAATCTGTATATTTTCCTTCTTATTGTTGTAGTTCGATGTTACAACCATTTATTGATAGAGGTATTCAAATTGATTTATATAAGGTTATTTTTTCTAATGAAGGATTAGAGTATATAGTAGATCAAGATAAATCATGTGATGTTTTTTTCTCCACCAGCTATTTCGGATTTTCCAGCACAGTAATGGATTCAATAATTAAAGCATTCAAAAGCAAAGGCACAATTGTTATTGAAGATATAACCCATCGTTTATTAAGTGAACAACCATGTTGTAATGAATCTGACTACACAGTTGCGAGTCTAAGGAAATGGTTTGCCATTCCTAGTGGTGGTTTGGCTGCAAAACAGAAAGGTAAGTTTTCCAGACAAACATTGAACCCACCAATGCCATTATTAATAAATACTAAGATAAAAGCTATGACCAAAAAGGAGGAATATATTAAGGAATATGAGAAGCAAACACTAATAAAAGAGAGTAATAAGGAAGATTTTTTAGAAATGTACTCTCAATTTAATAAGAGCCTTCATCTTGATTATAAAAGTATTGAAATCGATGGAGTATCTAGAAGTATTTTATCTACAATTGATATAGATACGATAAAAAAGAAACGTCGAGAAAATGCATTTTATATCAATGAGGCTGTAAAAAAACTCAACAATATAAAACTCAACAATACAAAACTTAATAATATAAAACCATTAATAAGCAATTCTGATTTTTCTAAAGATTGCCCGTTGTTTTTTCCCATAAGAGCAAGAAAAGATATAAGAGATGCACTTAAAAATTATTTGATAACTAATAGAATGTATTGTCCAATTCATTGGCCTATTCCTGATGAATTTTGTCTTAGTACCGATACAAGTGATGTATATCTTGAAGAGTTATCTTTAATTTGTGACCAAAGATATGATTTGTATGATATGAAGAGGTTAGTAAATACGATAGGAGGGTTCTTAAGTACTATATGAATGATTTATATTTTGAACCATCTTACGGTAAGTTATATGAAAAAATTGAAAATGGAGTTAGTGAAGTGTTTGAGTTTAAGAGTGACTATGGAATTGTAAGTCACATGTTTATTAAACGGGAGATACCATTAAAGATTGATGAAAAAACCTACTATGACATTATAACTCCTTATGGCTATGGTGGACCTGTAATTGAGTGGTGCCAAGAAGGACGCAAGAAAGAGCTGGTAAATGACTTCTACCTAGCGTTGAATGGGTATTGTAACAAGAATAATATCGTAAACGAATTTGTAAGATTTCATCCCATAATGGGGAATGCACAAGATTTTATAGATTATTATGATGTGGAATATATTAGAAACACAATTGGAACTAATTTAGAGCAATACGATGACCCTATTCAATCAGAGTTTTCTAAGTCGTGTCGTAAGAATATAAAAAAAGCATTAAGAAACGGGGTTAGCTTTGAAATAATTGAAAAACCAAATGATGTGGACGATTTTATTAAAATCTATTACTCAACAATGAAACGAAATAAAGCTGAGGATTATTATTACTTTGATGAAGAATATTTTAGGCAATGCATTGAGTTGTTTGGCAAGAATATTGTACTGGTTAAAGCAATTTACAAAGAACTGACCATTGCTATGGGACTCTACTTTATCTACGACAAAACAATCCATATTCACTTGTCAGGAACACTTAATGAGTTTCTTTATCTGTCGCCTGCATACATATTGAGATATGCAATTACCATATGGGGAAAAGAAAAAGGGTATAAACTAATACATCATGGTGGTGGTAGAAGCAATGATATAGATGATAGTTTGTATTTATTTAAAAAGCAGTTTGGTTGTAATACTGAGTTTAGATTTTACATTGGAAAAAAAATATGGAACGAAGAAATTAATTCCAGGTTATGTGAGTTCGTGGGAGCGGATAGAAACTCAAAGTTCTTTCCGGCATATAGGATAAGCCGCTAATAATTATATTCTTTTATGTAGGTGAGTGGGTTGAAAGATATATTAATTATCGCACATTTTACCCAGATACCAGGTGAATATGGTAATGGGAGATTTAATTATATTGCAGAAAAAATTGACAAAACTGATACATACGTTGAATTAGTTACATCTAGCTTTTCACATAGGACTAAAATGCAGAGAACTATCGCGAAACATCAGATGATCAAGGATATTAACTATAAGCTTACAATGCTTTACGAGCCTGGATATAAAAAAAACGTATCCATTAAGCGTTTTTACAGTCATTATATTATAGGTAAAAGCTTAAAACATTATCTAGCTACAAGAAAAAAGCCCGATGTTATTTATTGTGCAGTTCCTTCCCTTGATGCTGCTAAAGTAGCAACAAAGTATGCTAAAAAGAATAATATAAAACTGATTATTGATGTTCAGGATCTATGGCCGGAAGCTTTTAAAATGGTTTTTAATATTCCGTTGATTAGCAATATTATATTATGGCCTATAAAAAGGAAGGCTGAATATATTTATAGAAATGCTGATGATATCGTTGCAGTATCTCAAACTTATATTGATAGAGCGATAAAGGTAAATAAGAAGTGCAAAAAGGGCCATGCTGTTTTTTTAGGGACAGAGTTGTTGTATTTTGATAATTTAGCGAAAGAAAATAAATCTTTGAATAAGGTGGAAGGTGAAATTAGGATTGTTTATATCGGGACATTGGGACATAGCTATGATTTAACTAATGTTATCGATGCATTGAAATTAGTTAAGGAACAAGGATTTAGCAATATAAAGTTTATAGTGATAGGTGACGGGCCATTAAACTCAAAGTTTCAGAACTACGCAAAGGAAAAAAACGTAGATGTTGTATTTTGTGGGAGGTTGGATTATGGAAAGGTGGCAGGTATGTTGATGTCATGTGATATAGCTGTAAACCCTATTAAAAAGGGATCTGCCGGAAGCATTATTAATAAAGTTGGTGATTATGCTGCAGCGGGCCTGCCTGTGTTGAATACACAGGAAAGCTCAGAGTATAGAAATCTGGTTAATAAATACAAGATAGGATTAAACTGTGAGAATGATCCTAATGATTTAGCAGAAAAGCTATTAGTGCTATACAGTAGCAGTGAATTAAGAAAAGAGATGGGCTATAACAATCGTAGGTTAGCTGATATGAAGTTTGATCGTAAATTTACTTATTCGATAATTGTAGAATTGATTACACAATAATTATAGATAGAATGTGTTGAAAGGGCCTACTTATGGTTATATTACATATTGCACCACTAAGTTTTAATAAATCTTCTGGAGTATCAGTAGTTGTACCAAATATAGTAAGTAATCAGAATAAAATAGATGGAATAAATTCAGCGTTAATAATTAGTAAAAAACTAGATTTAAAAACTCTGGAAGTTGAAAGAAAAAAGTGGGAGTTCAATATTTACGATCATTCCAATTTCAATTCATTTGACTTGGATAAACTAGACAAGCCTTTTAATAATCCTGATATAGTAATATTTCATAGTACTTATATTCCAGCTCATTTGAGAGTCTCAAAACATCTTTTAAAGAGAGGCATTCCATTTATTGTTGTTCCCCATGGTGGAATGACTAAATTTGCACAGCAGCAAAAAAAGATAAAGAAAAAGTTAGGAAATATTCTTTTTTTTAATAAGCTTATTAAAACATCAAAAGCTGTTCAATATTTATCGAAGGGAGAAGCACAAAACTCAAATTTTTGGAATAAAGACTTCTTTGTAGTTGGAAACGGTGTTGATTTACCAAATGCATTTAATACAGTTAACGATTACAGTAAAGATTCTATAAATATAAGTTATATAGGTAGGTTGGATGTTCAGAATAAGGGTCTCGATTGTTTAGTAATGGCTGGTTCAATAGCTAAGGAAGTACTTTTAAAAAATAAGGTTGTTATTAATATATATGGCTCTAACTATAGAGGAGGCAGAAAAATATTACAAAACTTAATATCAGATAATGGTATGGAAAATATAGTTAAACTCCATGGACCGGTATACGACAATGAAAAGCAAAGAGTAATATTAGGTACTGATATTTTTGTTCTGTTATCAAGGTCAGAGGGGCAGCCTATGTCAGTCTTAGAAGCACTTTCATATGGTATACCCTGTCTTTTAACACCGGGTACTAACTTAGCAGAAGAGGTTGAAAATTATAAATGCGGATGGAAGGTAGATATTGATCCAAAAGATGTTGCAGCCAGGTTGCAATTACTTATTAAAGATATCAATATGACAGACTTGTATAGGGTGAATGCACGGGAATTTATTAATAAATATTACTCCTGGAACAGTATAACAAAAACTACATTATTACAATATAAAAAAGTTATTGAGGTGCACCATGATTAGGGTACTACATGTATTAGGTAAGATGAATATGGCGGGAATAGAGACGTTTATAATGAACATATATAGAAATATAGATCGTAAGAAAGTTCAATTCGATTTTCTTGTACATTCAAATACTCCCGGGGATTACGATGATGAAATAAAGGCTTTAGGTGGATATATATTTTATATTACACCCAGAGGAAAAAGTATTAGACAAAATAAAAAAGATTTGGATAATTTTTTTAGGAGTAACCCGGAATATCAAATAGTCCATCAGCATGTTAGTTCATTAAGCTACATCAAGCCTTTACTAATGGCTAAAAAAAACGGTGTAAAAATTCGTATTATACATGCACATAGTACAAGAGCGGAAAATAAAATGCATCACATTTTGCATTGGATTAACACTATGTCAATTCATAAAATTGCAACTCACTACTTTACATGTTCTGATATTGCTGGAAAATGGCTATATGGAAAGTCCCAAGTGCCAATGAATAAAGTAATGCATATAAATAATGCAATAGAGATAAATAAGTTTGTCTTTAATAATGATATAAGGCAAAAGGTTAGACATGAGTATCAGTTGACAAATAAGTTTGTAATTGGTCATGTGGGTAGATTTGATTCGGCAAAAAATCATGAATTTATAGTTGATGTTTTTCATGAAGTCCATAAAAAGAATAAAAATTCTATATTAATGCTGGTTGGGAAAGGTAATTTAAGAAATATTATAATGCAAAAGGTAGAGACATTGGGTCTTTCTAACAGCGTTAGGTTTATTGAAGGTAGCTTGGAGGTATATAGTTTGATGCAGGCGATGGATGTTTTTCTATTTCCATCTATTTTTGAGGGGTTGGGAATAGTTTTAGTAGAGGCCCAGGCAGCCGGCTTGAAGTGTATTGTGTCAAACAATGTTCCTACAAAAATTAAGATGACACAAAACATTGAATTTATTGCCTTAGAAGAGGGTGAAAAATATTGGGCAGACCAGGTTTTAAAATGTGATAATGGTTATACGAGAGAAAATGTGACACAGTTCATAAAGGATGCCGGATATGATATTTATCAAGAATGTAGGAATCTTCAGGATTTTTACTTGAATCAACTTGACGATTAAAATATGTTTAAAATAAGTGGGGTTTAATTGATGAAAAAAATAAGTATATTACATTTATATTTAATTGTATTTATATTACTATCTGGAATAGGTACCACCTTAGTTCTACTCAGAGATGACAATGTTCCGCCATACTATTTCATGTTGCCATATTTACCTATGTTCTTTACTATTGGTAGTATGATCTTTGTCAATATTTATATGAATTTACACAAAAGTATGATATTCCCTATTATAATAGGAACTTATTATATAAGAATGGTTATATCCCCTTTGTTATTAAAATTAGCTTATTATGAAACATCTAATATAAATACTGATGTTTACGAAAATATGGATAAAGCTATTATTATGATGATATATGAATTTGTATTAGTTTTCGTAATCACTAGTATTCTTATTAAGAAATATTACACTGAAAACAATAGTACATTACTAAATCCTGAGTCTATAGTGAAAAAGTTTGAATTAGGCCATAATAAAATCCTAATTTGTCTATTACTGATATTTATTTTATCATGCCTTATAGTTTATCCGGAAATTAGAAATAACTATAGATTATTGATTTTAAGCTCCCAGGAAGATGTAAGTACGTGGACTATAAATTATCTAATGGCACGAAAACAAATCCCACCTTTAGTATTCTATTTGGCAACCTGGGCTATAGAAATATTAAGACCTATTATAGTGCTTGGTATAATTTTATTTATTAGAAATCGTGTATCTGTGAAATCTAAACCACCCTTTTATTGCTTATTTATTTCAACTATTATAATTATATTGAATAGTTTAATATCAACGGATAATACAGCTTTAAATCTATTTTTAACAATATCTTTATTTTTTATCTTGATCCTTTTGTATCCCAATTATAAAAAAAGGATATTGGCACAATTGTTTGTCTTAGTATCTTTTGTAGGGGGAGTGGGATTATTTGTTATATCATCAAATGCAGGAACATCTAGTGTGTTTTATAACTTATCCAATACCATTCAAGCATATTTTGGAGGACCTGCAAATTTTGCAACAGCTTTATCAATTCCTAAGAGTAATTTATTAAGTGTATTTATTGCTGATAATTTACAAGCCATACCATTGTTTAAAACATTCTTCGTAGAAATGACTAATATATCATTGTTATTCAATCAGACGAGATCGATAAATTTTATGTATGTTAGCCAGATAATACCAACTTCAGGGCAAGCATACTACTATTTTGGATATCTTTTATCACCGATATTTTCATGTTTAGCTGTATATCTAAGCATAAAAAATGAATATAAATCAAAAGTTGCAGTTGATTTTACTAAAAAGTTTATCAGGAATTTTTTAGCCATTTTTATGGCATGTATACCTGTTTTATATAACTATACTATAGCTTTATCTGTAATTCTTACTTATGCTTTACCAATATATCTGATAGTAAAATTTTCACCAAGACAATCTAAAGTAAGGGAGGACGTACATTGAAACAATTTATAAAACGACTTATAAAAAAATTTATATATCGAATTAGAGGTGAAATATTGACCGAAAAGTATATTCAGAATGGAATGGTTGTGGGCGAAAATTTCAAAAGGATGATTGGCTGTGATTTAGACTATTCACACTGTTGGTTAATTAAGATTGGTGACAATGTTACTTTAGCCCCTAAGGTAACAATTTTAGCACATGATGCAAGTACTAAAATGTATATAGGATATACAAAGATAGGACTAACGACCATAGGAAACAATGTTTTTGTAGGAGCGAATTCCACAATACTTCCTAATGTAAGAATTGGAGACAATGTAATAATTGGAGCAAATAGTGTGGTAACAAAGGACGTAGAAGATAATTCTGTAGTCGCAGGAAATCCTGCAAAGTTTATATGCACAACCGGTGAATATATAAAAAAGAGTAAGGAGAAGTTTGAACAGTCACCTAAATATGGTAGTGATTATACAATAAGAAATAAAAAGATTAATACTTTGATGAAAAGGCAAATGATAGACGACTTAGAGAAACAGATGGGTGTTGGTTTTGTAGAATAGTATCCTGCAATGTTTTTTAGAAAGATACATTATCATAAAAGTATAGGAAGTATTGGGGAGGGTTTGATGAGAAGGACAGCAATAGTTTTAATGTTAATTACAATATTTTCAAAAATATTTGGATTTGTAAGAGACATCACACTTTCTTACTTTTATGGAGCATCAAATGTCAGTGATGCTTATTTAATTTCTCAAGTAATTCCGTTTGTTGTGTTTTCTTTTATAGGAACTGGAATAACCACAGGGTATATACCGATGTATAGCAGAATTGAGCAAGATGAGGGTGTTATTGAAGGGAATAGATACACTAATAATCTGGTAAATATATTGATTGTTTTATGCACTTTCATCATTATTGCAGGGCTTATATTCACAAATCAAATTGTTAGGATATTTGCTTCAGGATTTGAAGGTGAGACCTTGGCATTAGCTGTGCGATTTACAAAAATAAGTCTATATGGGGTGTGCTTTACAGGTATCATTTATGTTTTTACTGGATATCTTCAGATCAAGGGAAACTATGTTATACCAGCGTTAGTAGGGATCCCTATGAATTTTTTTGTCATTCTATCAATCTTTGCAAGTTCTACTTCAAATGTACTGGTTTTGGCTATAGGGAGCCTTATTGCTACTATTGCTCAACTAATGCTTCTGATACCTTATGTTTATAGAAAAGGATACAGATACAAACTTGTCTTTGATATTAATGATAAACATATTAGAAATATGGCATATATTGCACTTCCGGTCATTATTGGGGTGTCTGTAAATCAAATTAATATACTTGTTGATAGAACAATAGCATCTCAAATTGTAGTAGGTGGAATATCTGCATTAAATTATGCTAATAGACTTAATGAATTTATACAGGGGATATTTGTGCTTTCTATATCAACCTCTATCTATCCTATGATTTCTAGAATGGCTGCAGATAATAATATGAAAGATTTTAAAAGATATTTATCAGAATCAATCAATGGAATAAATCTATTGGTTATTCCATCAACGATCGGAGCGATGATATTTTCAGAGCAAATAATTACACTGCTTTTTAGACGTGGAGCCTTTGATCGTCACGCGGTAGTGTTAACGTCTCAAGCACTATTCTTCATTGCTGTAGGAATATTAGGATTTGGGCTTAGAGAAATCCTATCAAGGGCATTTTATGCTTTACAGGATACGAAGACTCCGATGATTAATGCTGCTATTGCTCTAATTATGAATATTGTCCTCAATATAATACTTTCTAAATTCTTAGGCATAGGCGGACTTGCATTAGCAACGAGTATCTCTGCATTATTCTGTACTGGGTTATTATTTGTAAGTTTGAGGAAGAAGATCGGTTCCTTTGGCATAAAAAATATAGCCGTTTCCTTTTTGAAAATATTATGTGCTTCATTGTTAATGGGTGCTATGGCAAAGCTGGTTTATAATACTTTGTTTGGAAGAATTCCTTCTAGTGTTTCACTTGTTGCTGCTATAGGGATCGGTGCTTTAGTGTATTTTACTATAATTTATTTTATGAAAATAGATGATGTAGAGGTTATTGTTTCTACTTTAAAAGGTAAAGTGAAAAAGCTGTTAAGGCATGATTGAAATTATATTTTCAACATGTCTAAATAAAAAGTTGTGATAAAAGGGGAGAATGTCGTGTCTATATTAATAACTGGTGGAGCAGGATATATAGGAAGCCACACATGTATTGAATTACTTAATTCAGGATATGACGTAATTGTAGTTGATAATTTTTCAAATAGTAAAAGAGAATCCTTAAATCGTGTACAACAAATAACAGGTAAAAAGTTAATATTATATGAATTAGATTTATTAAATAGGGGAGGCCTGGAAAATGTATTTATTGAAAATACTTTTGATGCAGTTATTCACTTTGCAGGATTAAAGTCAGTGGGGGAGTCTGTTCAAATACCTCTAAAGTACTTTCATAACAATATTACGGGTACCCTAATTCTTTGTGAAGTAATGCAAAAATATAATATAAAGAAGATTGTGTTCAGCTCATCAGCAACTGTATATGGGATGAAAAATACATCGCCTTTGACAGAGGATTTACCACTTAGCACTACAAATCCTTATGGTAGGACTAAACTCATGATAGAGCAGATGTTAAAAGATGTATTTATGGCTGATAATTCCTGGAGTATTGCTCTTCTAAGATACTTTAATCCTATTGGAGCCCATGTAAGTGGAAGAATCGGCGAAGACCCAAACGGTATACCAAACAACTTAATGCCTTATATCACACAAGTCGCTGTTGGAAAAAGGGACAAGTTAAGTATATTTGGTAGTGATTATAATACTCATGATGGTACAGGTGTTAGAGATTATATCCATGTAGTGGATCTTGCAAAAGGCCATTTGAAAGCACTTGAAAAAGTTTCGAATACTACTGGCGTAGAAGCCTATAACCTTGGAACAGGAGTAGGGTATAGTGTACTTGATGTGGTTTATAACTTTGAAAAGGCAACGGGAAAAAAAATACCCTACATCCTGACTGACAGAAGGCCTGGAGATGTAGATACCTGTTACGCAGACCCAACTAAGGCTAAGAATGAACTAGGATGGGTTGCAGAAATGAGTCTTGAAGATATGTGTAGAGATTCATGGAGATGGCAATTTAACAATCCAGATGGATATTAAGATTAAAAAATAGCTTCTGACTAGTTCATGTATGCTTAAACTTTTGATAAAGATATTGGATTTATTAATATGTGCCCCTAAGTAAAAATGTTCCGGTCAAAATTCCGAGCATCACTATACTTATAATATTAACTGCATACCTTGCCGCCTTTCTTTTATATGTAATCAAAGATGAATAGATAAATACCGGAAATATATTCATAACATACCTTGGACCGCTTATAGTCCAACTGGGAGTATACGATACAATTAAAAATACCAAAGAGTAAATTGTATAACTCAAAGGCAGCTTACTGACGGAAAATATAATAATTGTTAATGCTGTAAAGAAGAATACCAGAGTTGGAATAAGAGTACCTGCAACGAATACATGATTAAATCCAGAATTAAATATGGACTTAAATATAAATTGCAGGTTATCGGCAAAGATGCCTAATTCATGGTCCCAATATGTTTTTTGATAATCGAGAGATTATTCTTTGAGAAATAAGGAATACACATATACTTAATAACACTATTGCTAAAACTTGTATAATAATACCTGCTATTTCCACGAAGCTTATCCCCCTTACATAATTAACATAGTCATAACCAAAATAACTTCCGCTATAAATTTCGTTCACGTGTTGACTTAAATCGTCAACACCCGTGTAGAAAGCGGAAGTAATTATCTATTTATAACTTAATATAAATCTTACAAATTAAGTCAGCGGTGAATCACAATACAATTTTACTGGACTTTACATAAAACTGCAATTAAAATCGGTGGCATCAGAATTCACTTTGCAGGCCAAATTAAATATGTAATGACAATATAAGTCTGCTAGATCAAATAAGTGTTGATAACTAACGCGTGTTAGTGCTATGATATAAAGTAGTAAGGGGTATTAATGCATATAATAAAAATTGCTGAGTAGTAGAAAATTTTTACATATTATAATAATGGGTGGTAAGTTTGTATATAAAAGCTAAACTGGATAAATCGTATAATATGCCCTATCTCATTGAGCGTGACGATGATATGGCTAAATTCCAAAGTTTCTTAAAACACTTACCTGAAATGAAGCGGGGAGTATTAAGGATTGTAGGGTTACCTTATTCTGGGCGGACATATTTTTTAAATGCCATAGAATGTACAGCCTCACAATACAATTATGACGTTGTCTCTCTTTTGGCAAATCCAACTCTTAAAACAAAAGGACCTATGGAATTATTATCTGGAATTAATAAAACTCAATTGAATATTAGCAATATGAGTCCGGAATATGCGGAAAGCATAATAATTGAAAGACTGTCTAATAATAAGAAAAATGGACTTGTTATATTTGTAGATGATATTGGTCAGTTTGATATAGAAACTATAAATCTCTTATGTAAAATTTTAAACGATAAAAGCTATATAAATCTTGCATTGGTTTACACAAATGAGCCTAAAGTGATAAAAGGCTTAGACTATATTGGTGCTCCTTTATATGAAACTATAAATTTAGGTTCCCTTTCTCCACAAGGCTTGCGTTTGTGGATGAATAACATATTATGCTGGGAGCCGCCGGAGCATTTTCTTGAATGGCTTTACAATGAAACAATGGGCTTGCCGGGACTCATAAAGGATGGAATTTGTTATTTGTTAGGAAATGATATTTTAAAACATGATACCAAAGGCGGATTTGTTATAAAAGGGGAATATTCCAATATAAGATTAAACAATGGGAATGAAAGGAATAATTTTAGGCCCAAAAAGCCTAAAAAGCCTAAAAACAACCTACCTTGTTCACTAACCCAATTTGTGGGACGTGAGGGTGAGATTGAGAAAATAAAAAATTTACTTGACTGTGTAAGGCTTGTAACACTCACAGGTTCTGGTGGTATAGGCAAAACAAGGCTTGCTCTGCAGGTTGCTTCCATGTGTCTTTATAACTATAGCGACGGAGTTTTTTTTATTCAGCTTTCAACTCTTACAAAGGCTGATTCGATAGCGGTGAATATAGCCAAGTCACTAAATATATCTGAAATACAGGGGCAGCATATTTATGATACCTTAAAAGGTGCTCTATATGAAAAGAATTGTCTTATCATACTTGACAATTTTGAACATGTTATTGACGCGGCTCCAATAGTGGCCGATCTGCTCAGTGCAGCTCCTAGTTTAACCATTCTGGTAACAAGTAGAGAACCCTTAAGAATTTCAGGAGAGCATATATTTAGTGTTCCCCCCTTGGAATTTGTAAATTTGGGGGAAAAGACGCCGATTGAGAAATTAATTCAACAACCTGCTGTAACTCTTTTTTTGCTGCGTGCCAAAGCTGTTAAGCCTGACTTTAAAATTACAGAAAAAAATTCAAAGGAAATTATTGAATTATGTGCTTACCTGGAAGGGATACCTTTAGCTATTGAACTTGCAGCGGCAAACATAGGACAAATTTCTATACATAACATGCTGCACCAGAGCAAAAACAGGTTAATGTGGCTCAATAACGGAGCCCGTGATTTGGAGTATCGTCAGCGTACACTTAAGAATACCATCGAATGGGGGTACAACTTACTTAATGAGAATCAGAAGAAGTTGTTCAGAAGGCTGGGAGTATTCACCGGAAAGTTTGATTTAAAAGCAGTGCAGGCTGTAACTAATTGCAATAATGATATTGAAAATCTATTGGAAACAATGGCTTCTTTGCTAAACAAGAGCTTTATAACAAAGGCAGGGAAAATTGCTGGCGAAAGTGAAGATAGATTCAGTATGCTAGAAACAATACGCGAATATGCAGGCGAGCTATTATCAATTAGTGGGGAAGAATACTATATAAAAGATTGCTATTCCGATTACTATCTGTCACTTGTTACTGAAGCCGAGTTTAGTATGAATGGACAAGAGCGTCAAAGATGGATTTCTGAATTGGAGTTTTCCCATTCAAATATAATAAATGCCTTGAAACATCTCCAAATGACTAACAGTCTGGAAAAAGAATTGAAATTAACCGGGGCAATGGGGTATTTTTGGGAGGTCCGTGGATATTGGAATGAAGGAATTTCCATTCTCGAACCTTTAGTTCAAAGATATGGAAATTCTATAGAATCAAAGGATTTTGTTAAAGTATTTGAGTGGTTTGGGAGATTGACACATTTGCAGGGCAATCCCGAGAAATCAATTTCGATCTTTAGAAAGAGCTTGTCCCTTGCCAGGGATTTTGGGGACTTAATGGGGGAAGCCGCTATACAATATAAGCTTTCGTTAGCGGTAAGTATGCTGGGTAACCTTGAGGAAGAGGAAAAACTGGCAATAAGGAGTTTGAGCATATACTGCCAGCTTGGTTATAAGCCTGGCATTGCAGAAGTTCTCCAGCATCTTAGTCTATTATATTACCAGAAGGGACACTATTTGAAGGCAGAAGAGTATTCGAGTGAGAGCTTGAATATCTGCAAAGAATTAAAAAATAAGTGGGGTATAGCCAGAGCTCTCTGGAGGCTTGGACTTGTAGCCAGAGGCAAAGGGATTTTTGATGAGGCTATGGAAATGATTAGTGAATATCTTGCATACTGTGAAGAACTGGATGATAAAGACGGGATAGCAAATGCACTTATTAGTATAGCTGAATTATCAAGGTCACAGAGTCAGTATGATGTTGCAGAAAATTATTATATGAGGGCTCTTAATCTTTCATATGAACTTGGTTATAAAGCTATAATAGCCCGGGTTCTTAAAGATATAGGCGAGATTAAGAGATATAGAGGTGATTTTAACAAAGCTATGGAATTATATAAGGAAAGTTTGGCTATATCAGAGGAAATCGGGAGTTCTGGAGAAATCGCATGGCTTTATCGAAATATAGCTGAACTGGAATTTCGTGCCAGTAATTTTTTAATAGCTGAGGAGCTTTATATTAAAGGTCTGAATGTTTTTTACGACAGCAAGGAGAATACTATCATGTTTGTTTTTCTGGTATTAGATGGACTTGCTGGTGTTTCATCTAAACTGGGAAAAAACGACAGAGCCGCTCGTCTTTTTGGAGCAGCTGATAGACTTTTTAATGTTGTAGAAAATCTTATATCCCAAAATGATACTTCCGAATATATTAAACGCTTAACAGAGCTTCGAAATATAATGGATCAAAGCGATTTTGATAAAGCTTGGCATGAAGGCAGCCAGATGAGTATGGAAATGGCTATAGATTATGCCAAGGAGGTAATTAAGGATGACAAGTTCGAGAAGAATATGGCAAGAAAAATGATTGATTACATACATGAAAACTTCACAAGGGATATTTCTCTTGATGAAATATCAGAATATTTTAATATGACTTCAGCATACTTCAGTACTGTATTTAAATATTATACTGGCTATAATTTCAAAGATTATCTGAACTCATACAGAGTTAAAGTGTCAAAGGAGCTTTTGCAGAACAGTAATTTAAAGATAAACGAGGTTGCTGAAAAGGTTGGTTGCAACAATGTAAATACATTTATACGCATATTTAAGAAGTATGAAGGTATGTCACCAGGCCAATATTATATAGAGAATCAGGGGAAATCTGGAAAATAATAAAGCTTTTCCCATAGTAGCTCATTTTCGAGTCCACTTAATTTCGTGAACTCACACTCTCAAGGGAAAGTAATTCTTTAATCATTCCTTATTTTATATTCCAAAAAAATAGATATAAATCAAAATTCTTAAATATTTATACCACCCGGACAACTAATATAGAATATAACTAGAGACTATTGAGTTTTGGGGATTTTAATACCATTCTTGTAGCTCTTTTATATTTTATTTTTCTAAGGGGGTTTTTTTATTGAAGAAGTTTCTTTCGTTAGCGATTATTATCATTTTAACAGCAAGTGTGATTCCTTTACAGATTTTTGTGTCATCTGAGGCATTTGCTGTGGGATCAAGTTTTTATGAAGAATTCACATCATTCAATTCCAATTGGGAATATCGGTCAGGTTCTAACGGTTCACCGTTCAACTGCGTGTTTAGTCCATCCCAGGTAACATTTGGGGATAGTAAAATGATTCTCACTCTTGATAGGGACAATTCCGGTTCAGGCTATCCTTATAAAGGGGGCGAATATCGTACTTCCAACACTTATGGGTATGGGTATTATGAAACAAAAATGAAAGCTGCAAATAATATCGGTATCGTCTCCTCATTTTTTACTTATACTGGTCCTTCAGACGGTAACCCATGGGATGAAATTGATATTGAATTTCTAGGAAAAGATACCACTAGAGTCCAATTAAATTGGTACAAAAACGGTAAAGGTGGACATGAGTACATGTACAACCTTGGATTTGACGCCTCACAAGATTATCATACTTATGGATTTGACTGGCAGCAAAATTCAATTACCTATTACGTAGACGGAAAAAAGGTATTTTCAAGCTCGCAGGAAATACCTACCACACCTGGTAAAATAATGATGAACATTTGGCCAGGAATTACTGTTGATGAATGGCTTGGGGCATATAATGGGAGAACACCGTTAAGTGCCTATTATGAGTATGTCAGATATTCAAAAGAGGGTTATACCCCACTAAGCACCCCTACACCTACTAGGACAAATACTCCTACACCTACTAGGACAAATACACCTACGCCTACAATCACCGTTAATCCCGCATCAATAGGGGATTGTAATAAAGATGGTGTTATCAATATGGCTGATGTAATTGAATTAGCACTTAGATTTAATAAAGTTATCGGAGACGCGTTGTACAATAAAATATATGACTTAAACAATGATGGTGCAATAAACATGGCTGATGTTATAATTATTGCTTCCAAATTTAATACAACATATTAGCATAAATAAATTTTAATTAAAATATAAATTTTTCATATTTCACAGGCATTCCATTCCCTCCTATTCAATGGATGCCTGTTTTTATGTGTAAAAATATTTTAATATACCTAATTTAAACAATTATGTTACTGCGAATAAGTATTATGAAAAAGATATAACTAAAGTTAAGAAAGAGAAAAAATACTTATTTGAAGGGGGAATTATCTTGAAGAAAATGTCGATTGAGAAGTGCGTAATAATACTTATAACTATGCTGCTCATGGTATCTGTTTTTTCAATCGATCCAATATTTGTGAATACCGTAACAGCGGCAGCTCAAGCGACTTATTATGTATCACCCACAGGCAATGACAACAATCCGGGTACAATAAGTGAGCCTTTTTTGACTATCACTAAAGCCCGTGATGTGGTGCGCACCTTAAGCGGTAATATGGCAGGGGATATTTACATATATCTTAGAGGAGGCAACTATAATATAACCAGCACCATTACTTTTGGTCCACAGGATTCAGGTACAAACGGATACAGGATATATTATAAAGCCTATGAGGGTGAAACGCCTGTTTTAAATGGTGCAACAAAGGTTACGGGTTGGACTCTGCACAGTGGTAACATATATAAAGCCCAGTTGAACCGCTCAACCAAATTGAGGAACCTTTATGTTAATGACCAGAGGGCTTCAATGACAAAAAAAACCGTCACAGCCAGAGGAGGATACGGTACTTATTCCGTGACTGCGGGACAGGCAAGTTGGGCTTGGACAAGCGGTAGTAAGAGTGATGGGGTTCAGTATAACTTAGCGGATGTACCGGATTTTGCAAGCAACAAAGATGATCTTGAGATAGTAAACGGTACTACCTGGAATGAGAATATAGTTTGTACAAGGGATGTTATTACATCTGGTAATTCCAGGGTGCTTCTATTACAGCAGCCATATGGGGCCATAGCACAGACACCGGGTTGGGGTGCAGCTTTTGCCGCATCCGGGACACATACAATATACAACGCATTCGAATTTTTAAATTCTCCAGGACAATTCTATTTTGACAAGACCACCAAAACCCTTTATTATTACATCCGCCCAGGTGAGAATATGGAAACAGCCGATGTCGAGGCTCCTGTGGTGGAGAAGCTCATAGAAATAGCGGGAACATCAACTACAAACAGGGTCAAGAATATAACCTTCCAAGGCATTACATTTGCAAATACCGATTATGGTCTTGTTAATGTTGCAGGTTCACGCGGTAAGGCAACATGTCAGGCTGCACAAGCATTTATAGCTTTCTATAATGATAATTGGCACAACACAAAGTATGATCTTGTCGATACATTGCCGGGAATGATCAACGTAAGTAGCAGTGATTCCATTAACTTTATAAGAAATATAATAAAACACAGCGGCAGTGATGGAATTTCTATGGTAAACGATGTTATTAATTCCAATATTATTGGCAATTACATAACTGACATAACATCAAGCGGCATAACGGTGGGACATCCTCAGCATGTTTATATCGGAAATGGCGGAAATCGTGCAAAATATGCTACCGGTGTAGAAGGAGTTTGTAAGAGCATAAACATTACAAACAATATGTTGTACGACACCAGTACTGCTCCCGGATTTGGAGGATGTGCAGCCATAACGGTATACTTTGGAGATACAGTCAAAATAACCTATAACCATGTTCAATCGACTGCTTATAATGGCATACACTTGGGATGGGGATGGTGCAATTTCCTCGATTCAACTACATGTAAAAACAACACAATAAGTTATAACAGGATTATAGATACCTTGACAAGGCTTCATGACAGCGGGGCAATATATACCATAGGACAAATGCCTGGCACAAATATTAATGAGAATTATGTAAGGGGTATACCTCCTGCAACATCCGGGCCTACTTATGGACTGCATAACGACGAAGGAACTGCTTATATAAATGAAAATGATAATGTACTGGATATTGACCCAGGAGTTAAGTATACCATCAACTGTGAGGATTTTGGACAAAAGCATGACCTAACAATACTAAGGACCTATGCAACAGTAAATAAAATGGGAGTTAATCCTCCGAACAGTAAAATTGACCCGCCCGTTGTAGTTTCGGATAACGTATGGCCTTTGGCACAGTATAATACGTGTTTGAATTCAGGAATTCAGGAAGAATACAGAGACATTATACCGAGTAGTCTGCTCTCTACACAGGATTATGTATTCCCTGCAAGCTGTGCTACAACAGCGGGTACAAAGATGAGTATTAGAAGCAGTGGAAATTCTACTAATACAGTATGGTTTGCCCCAGCCGGAACAACAAATTTTGTTGAGGGAGCCACAATGACAAGAGCAGCAGGTGATGCAACATCTATTTCTGCTCCTTATACTGCCGGTACCTATAAATTGTTTGTTGTTAGTTCACAAGGAGTAAAGCTTGGCGAATCTAATGCAAAATTAAGGGTTACAGGTTCGGTAACACCGCCTCCAACAGGTCCTGTTACACCAACACCTACTTCTGGTCCTCGTTCAGCCTTTACACAAATCGAGGCGGAAGATTTCAACAGCCAATCGGGAGTACAGTTGGAAAACTGTAGTGAAGGCAGTCAAGATGTTGGATATATCGAGAATGGAGATTATGTTGTTTACAACAACATTGATTTTGGCAGCGGTGCGGAAAGCTTTCATGCAAGAGTAGCATGCAGCTCAGGCGGAGGCAATATTGAAATCCGGCTGGACAGTATTGATGGTACTTTGATAGGGACATGCCCTGTTGCAGGGACCGGTGGTTGGCAGACATGGGATAGTGTAACATGTGATGTTAGCAAGGTAAGCGGGCAACATGATCTTTATTTTAAATTTACTGGAGGAAGCGGTTACTTGTTTAATATGAACTGGTGGAAGTTTGGTGCTGCTGTTTCAACACCTACATCAAAGCCAACGTCAAATCCTACATCAACACCTACATCTGTGAAGAGTGTTGATGTAGACCGTAATGGTGTTGTAAACATGGCGGATGTGATACTTATAGCAAGTGCATTTAATACAGTTCAAGGTGATGTCAAATTTGTTGAATCATACGACTTCAATAGTGATGGAGCTATAAACATGGCGGATATAGTTATGATTGGGGCAAAATTTGGCACAATCCTCTAAAAAGAACAAAATCGCTTGCGATTTTGCAGCCCTAGTTGTTGTCGTGAGAAATTATGGTGTATGTACTCCATGCCATAACAGTATTTCAAACTCTATAAGGCACCATAATTTCTAAGACACAAACAAAGTCTAACAGGAGTGTTGTAAATGATGCATTGTAAAATGATTATTAAGAAATTTGGAGTAATTTTCTTGGCATATGTCCTGGCGATGAATTGGAACTTACCATTTAACAGTTCTTCCAAAAGTTCGGGATCCTTTGCTGCTGCTTTAGATAATGATCTTAAATTATGGTACAACAGTATGGCCGGAACGAATTTTTCCGGTAATGCCTATGATAACAATGAAGCATTTTATAAAGCACTGCCGCTGGGAAACGGTCGTATCGGTGCAATGGTTTACGGTAACTATCCGAATGAGAGAATTGATTTGAACGAAAGTACTTTTTGGAGTAGTGGACCTGGCAACAATAATAAAGCCGGAGCGGCAAATTCTTTGAAAGCAGCCCAGGACCAGCTGTTTGCAGGCCAATATAAAAACGGAGATGCCATCATTAACAATATGATCGGTGGGGGACAGGCAAGATACCAATCAGTAGGGGAACTGAATTTGGCCTTTGGCCACAGCACGGTATCCGATTATTCAAGACAGCTGGACATGAACACGGGCGTGGTTTCCAGTGATTATACCTATAATGGCAAAAAATACCACCGTGAATCTTTTGTAAGTTATCCTGATCAGATTATGGTGACGAAAATAACATGTAGTACAGCCGGATCAGTATCTTTTACTGCCAGTTATTCATCTTCCCTTACAGGTCAATATACAGTTTCCACTGCAGGTTCCGATACCCTTGTGATGAATGGGCATGGAGATAGCGACAATGGTATTACTTATGCTGTATGGTTTTCAACACGCTCAAAAATAATACCAACAAATGGTTCGGTTTCAGCTAATAATAATCAAATATCTGTCACAAACGCTGATTCAGTAGTTATTCTTACCTCTGTCCGTACCAATTTTGTCAATTATACTACATGTAATGGAGATGAGAAAGGAAAAGCAACTACAGATATTACAAATGCATCGGCAAAATCTTATGAAACCTTATTTAGCAATCATATTCAAGATTATCAGGCCTTATTCCAGAGAGTGGATGTGGACCTGGGAGGCAGCGGTAGTGAAAATAGCAAACCGATACCTCAGCGTATATCTGAATTTTCTACTACCAATGACCCGAAACTGGCAAAGGTCCTTTTCCAATATGGACGGTACTTAATGATCAGTGCTTCTCGAGATTCACAACCCATGAACCTTCAGGGAATTTGGAATAAGTTCCGCAACCCTGCATGGGGATGTAAATTGACCACCAATATAAATTACCAGATGAACTATTGGCCAGCCTTCACAACTAATCTGGCTGAGTGTTTCGAGCCCTTCATAGAAAAGGCAAAAGCACTGCAAGCCCCTGGTAATGCAACTGCACGTGCCCATTATAATATATCCAATGGATGGGTGGTACATCATAACACCGACTTATGGAACAGATGTGCTCCTATCGATGGTGCATGGGGATTCTGGCCAACCGGAGCCGGCTGGATTTCCAATATGTTGTATGACGCTTATAACTTTAATCAGGATACCAGGTATTTGAACGAAATTTACCCTGTAATAAAGGGGAGTGCAGACTTCTTACAAACCCTGATGCAATCTAAAAGTATTAATGGACAAAACTATCAGGTAGTTTGTCCCGGTACTTCCCCCGAAGTTTCAACACCCAGTGGCAGTGGTGGGCAAGGTGCATATTGCAGCTACGGGGTAACCATGGATAATGGAATTTGCAGGGAACTTTTTAAAGATGTAATAGAGGCCTCCAGGATACTGAATGTTGACTCCACGTTCCGTTCCACTTTAGAGTCCAAAGTGTCCCAGATAAAACCCGATACTATCGGTAGTTGGGGGCAGATCCAGGAATGGGCATATGATTGGGACAGCAAGTCCGAGAAAAACAGGCACATTTCCCATATGTATAACCTGTTCCCTGGGATGGAAATCGGTAAACGGAGAACTGCTGCTCTTGCCAATGCAGCGATTGTATCTTTAGATTCACGCGGAGATGTGGGAACCGGTTGGTCTGAAGGCTGGAAACTCAATTGCTGGGCCAGACTTGAGGATGGCCCTCATGCTTACAATCTTGTAAAGCTGATGATAACACCCGTCAACAAAGACGGACGCCTATATGATAACTTATGGGATGCCCATCCACCGTTCCAGATAGACGGTAACTTCGGATTTACCTCCGGGATAGCAGAAATGCTGTTGCAAAGCCATAATAACGAAATTCAACTTTTACCGGCACTGCCCAGCCAATGGTCTACCGGTCATGCAAACGGCCTTTGTGCACGCGGTAATTTTACGATTACACAAATGAACTGGTCCAATGGGGCTTTAAGTAATGTCACTATCAAGTCAAATTCCGGCAATGTTTGCAATGTGCGTTACGGTAACAAAACCATCAGCTTCCCAACTACGTCAGGAGGAACCTATCAATTGAACGGCTCTTTGCAGTTGGTGGGCAGCAACGCAACATTAACAAATGTGGCTATGAATAAAACAGTTACTGCTTCAGGTAATACTGCAGGTGAAGAACCGGAAAAAGCAATGGATGGTTCAACTACCACTAAATGGTGCCACGCAAACGGTATGAGCGGAGAGTGGCTAAAAGTTGACCTAGGTGCCGATTATGATATCAGCCGTTGGGTGGTAAAACATGCAGGTAGTACAGAAGCTATAAAATTTAATACAAGAGACTTCACCCTGCAAAAAAGCGACGATGGAAATACATGGTCTGATGTTGACGCGGTCTATGGAAATCAACAGAATATATCAGATAGAAATGTCCCCACCTTTACCGCAAGATATGTAAGGCTGTATGTCAATACAGCCACACAGGATAACTCAGGCGGTGCCAGAATTTATGAATTTGAACTTTGGGGCAAATCTAACGACGGAAGTACTCCAACTCCAACTTTACCTCCAACTTCAACTTCCACTCCAACTTCAACTTCCATTCAAACTCCGATCCCGACTTGGACTCCCTCTACGAGTCCTGATACAAGATCGGCCTTTACACAAAACGAAGGGGAGAGCTTTGATAATCAGTCGGGAGTCCAGACCGAAATCTGCACTGAAGGTGGGGAGGATGTTGGTTATATTGAGAATGGAGATTATGTTGTTTACAACAACATTGATTTTGGCAGAGGTGCGGAAAGCTTTCAGGCAAGAATTGCCAGTGCTGCCAAAGGAGGTAATATTGAGATACGACTTGACAGTATTACCGGTCCGTTGGTAGGCACTTGTCAGGTTACTCCAACCGGAGAATGGCAGACTTATGATGATGCAAAATGCAGCGTAGATGGGGCAAGTGGTATTCATGACCTTTATTTGGTATTCAAGGGCGATAGTGGCTACCTGTTTAATTTGAACTGGTGGAAATTCATTGCCTCACCTTCAACACCAACCGCAACATCAACTGCAACGTCAACCGCAATATCGATACCAACCACTGCCAACAGTGCTGACATAAACCATGACGGTGTTATAAATATGGCGGATGTAATACTTTTGGCAGGCCGATTTAATACTGTTAAAGGGGAGACAGGATATATTGACGCATACGACTTGAATAAGGACGGGGCAATAAACATGTCTGATGTAATATTGATGGCAGCCAAATTTAACACCATTGCTTAAATAGCATTCGACTGTTTCATTTTTTAGTTATAAAAGCTTAAAATGCTTTTTATTAAATTTTTATATAGCAGGAGGTTAAATCATGTTACTTGTTAGAAAATCAAATTGGGTTGTTGGATTTAAAAAAGCCATGGTTATAATAGTGGCATTATGTTTATGTCTTTCGCAAATGGTTTTCGCATATGCCTGGCAGTCTGACAATGGAGACGGCACATTCACAAATCCTCCTTTATTTGCAGACTATCCGGATCCCAGTATTATAAGGGTTGGCAGTGATTTTTATCTAGCCACTTCCACTTTCGCAGGGGTACCAGGGCTGGTTATATGCAAATCTCAGGATTTGGTCAACTGGGAAATTGCCGGTCATTGTATATCCTCATATACTGGTAATGCGTATAACATGCAGGGAGGAACAAAATACGGCAACGGTTGCTTTGCACCTTCCATAGCTTATAAGAACGGTACATTTTATGTGGTGGTTACTCCTAATGGTGAAAATACACGTATTTATTATGCCAAAGATGTTGCCGGTCCTTGGAGCTGCAATGTATTGAGCGGAAGTTATTTTGACCCTGCCTTATTTATAGAGGATGATGGAACTGCATATATTGCCTATGGAGGAGCCTGGCAAAATCAGATCAGTATGATACAGCTAAATTCCAGCTTAAGTGCTACAACTGGGTCATCGCGAGTAATTCTCTCTTATAACAATGTTGAAGGCACACATTTAATTAAAGCCAAAGGCAAATATTATTTGTTTAACGCTGTGCCTGCACAAAAATTAGTGTGTTCCCGTTCAAATACTCTCTGGGGACCTTATGGTGAAACTACAACCCTATGTACTGCCGGGAAAGGCGGACATCAGGGCGGTATTGTAGATCTACCAGATGGCAGTTACTGGGGCTATGTACATCAGGATGATGGTGCAATCGGTCGTCCCACAAGAATCTGTCCTATTACTTGGGAGAATGATTGGCCCAAATTCGGCAGACCTGGATATTTAGGGCAGATTGAATCTAAATATACCAAACCTATCCAAAATAAACCGATTAAGGTGCCGCAAGCATCAGATGAATTTAATGGCAACACTTTAGGACTCCAGTGGATGTGGAATCATAATCCGGACAATACAAAATGGTCCCTTACAGGTTCTGCTTTAAGACTTAATGCTACTACCGGGAAGGATTTTTGGAATGCCAGAAACAGTTTAACTCAAAAAGGCCAAGGTTTAATAAGTACCGGTACCATTAAAATCGATTGCAGCCAAATGCAGCCAGGCGATATAGCCGGCTTGGGAATGTTGGGCGATCCTCGCGGTTATATAGCTGTAACCAAGGATCCCAAACGTATAATAATGTCAGAAGAAGAAAGCGTAAAAGCAACTGTCAATAACATAACTTCAAATATTTTGTATTTTAGGATAGAAATGAATTTTAGTAACAAGCAAGCCAAGTTTTTCTGGAAAGATGACACTAGGGAATGGCAGCAGCTTGGAACAACAATAACCATGGGCTTTGACTGGCAGTATGGCACCTTCCAGGGTGAACAGTATGCTATTTTGAATTTTAATCCTTCCGGAAGTTCCGGTTATGTGGATGTTGACTGGTTTAGGTTAAATGATGAACCAGGACCAAGTGGGAATCAAACACCGACACCTTTACCAACACCTACACCTACACTTACACCAACAATTTCACCAACATCTTCAATGACACCTACACCAACACCTACATCTATAAACAGCATTGATTTAAACCATGATGGTGTAATAAACATAGCTGATGTAATACTTTTGGCAAGTGCATTTAATTCAGTTCGAGGTGATACCAAGTATCTGGAAGCATACGACATAAATAACGACGGTGCTATAAATATGTCAGATGTAATAATTATTGCAGCAAAATTTAACGCTATTGTCTAGGTATTTGCAAATAATTAATTGGTCAACGGGGGGATTTCAAAAAGCTGGATTTATGATATTCTATAAGTATTAAGTAATACTTGAATAATGTATTTTTTGAAATGTCATAAGGAATGTATTAGAAGTGCCTTCGAAATACCTTCGAAATACCTAAAGAATATAAAGGGTTTCATTATTGTAAACCATTTATAAAAATATATTTAATTAAACGAGGGGGATTAAAAAATGAGAAAAATTTTATCAATTGTAGTTTTATTCGTTTTAATTTTGGCTTTTGATATCACAACTTGTTTTGCGGACAATCCTATAGTACAGACTATTTATACTGCTGATCCTGCACCAATGGTGTATGACGGTAGATGTTACTTGTATACAACACATGATGAAGACACAATTGTTAATAACTTTTATACCATGAATGATTGGAGATGCTACTCATCCGATGACATGGTAAACTGGATCGATCATGGATCACCGTTGTCTTACAGTACATTCAGTTGGGGGCAAGGTGATGCATGGGCCGCTCAGTGTGTATATAAGAATGGCAAGTTTTACATGTATGTTCCAATGACAAGAAAAAATTCTGGAGGTGCCAGAGTAATTGGTGTAGCGGTATCGGACAGTCCAACAGGACCATTCACCGATGCCCTTGGAAAGCCACTAATAACAAATAATGGCGCACAGGATATTGATCCTTCCGTGTATATTGACGATAACGGGCAGGCCTATCTCTATTGGGGGAATGGTAACCTTTATTATGTGAAGCTAAATCAGGATATGATTTCTTATTCAGGAGGCGTTGTCCAGGTATCTTCAAAACCAACGAGTTTTACTGAGGGTCCATGGTTTTACAAGCGTGATAATTTATATTACATGGTATATGCGGGCATGGGGGGTAATGGAAATGAAGATATCCGATATGCTACAAGCACCAGCCCTACAGGACCGTGGAACTATAAGGGAGTTATTATGGGTTCTCAAAACAGTTTTACAAACCATCCGGGAGTGATAGATTTTAAAGGAAATTCCTACTTCTTTTATCATACAGGTGACTTGCCGGGAGGCGGAAGCTACCACCGTTCTGTTTGTGTGGAACAATTCAAATACAATTCTGATGGTACAATACCAAGTATACCCATGACCAAAAATGGCCCAGCCCAGCTTGGAAATTTGAATCCGTATATCAAAAATGAAGCTGAAACCATTTGCTGGGAATCAGGCATTGAAACAGAAAAATGCAGTGAAGGCGGAATGGATGTATGTAATGTTGAAAACGGGGATTACATAAAGGTAAAAGGTGTTGATTTCGGTTCAGGAGCAGTATCTTTTGACGCTAGAGTAGCATCGGCAGCTAGCGGAGGGAAAATTGAACTGCGTCTTGACAGTCCCACAGGGACACTTGTTGGTACTTGTACAGTATCGGGTACAGGCGGGTGGCAGACATGGGCAACTAAATCCTGTACAGTAAGCGGTGCAACAGGGATACATGATTTGTATCTGAAATTTACCGGAGGCAGCGGCAGCTTGTTTAATTTCAATTGGTGGAAGTTTACCGGTACAGATCCGATCGTTTCACCTACTCTGGATGTTACACCTACTTTTGGTGTTACACCTACTCCCACCACGATTCCTTCAGGAAAATCACCATTTACAAAGATAGAAGCTGAAGATTTCGATGATCAATCGGGAATCAAAACTGAAACCTGCAGTGAAGGCGGCGAGGATGTGGGATATATAGAGAATGGGGATTATGTTGTTTATAACAATATCAACTTCGGAAACGGTGCTTCAAGCTTTGAGGCAAGAGTAGCAAGTGCTGCCAGCGGAGGTAATATTGAGATCAGACTTGACAGCATTACCGGAACACTAATAGGAACTTGTTCTGTTACAGGAACAGGCGATTGGCAGACTTGGGTTAATGCAACCTGTAATATCAGTGGTGTAAGCGGTATTCATGATCTTTACCTAAAATTTACAGGAGGCAGTAGTTATCTGTTTAATTTGAACTGGTGGAAGTTCAACCCCAATACTTCGACACCTACTTCCACACCTACTTCGATGCCAACCTCATCGAATAGTCCAGACTTGAACAATGACGGCGTAGTAAACATGGCTGATGTAATAATTTTAGCAGGTGCATTTAATTCAGTCCGAGGCGAATCAAAATATGTTGCAGCTTATGACTTGAACAATGACGGTGCAATAAACATTTCTGATGTAATAATTATTGCAGGAAGTTTCAATAAGATAATAACCCCTGCAACACCAATGTCTGCAACACCAACTCCGACTGCAAAACAGACACCAACTTCGACAGCTGTTGCTAAATTCCATTGTTACCTTCTTCTGGGACAATCTAATATGGCAGGATATGCTAATGCCCAAGCCTCTGATAAAGTTGAAGACCCCAGAGTGCTTGTATTGGGATATGATAATAACTCAGCACTTGGCCGAGTAACAGATCAGTGGGATGTGGCATGTCCACCTCTTCACCCTGCTTGGCTTGATGCCGTAGGACCTGGTGACTGGTTTGGCAAGAGCATGATACAGAAAGTTCCTGCGGGTGATACTATTGGGCTGATACCGTGTGCTATCAGTGGTGAAAAGATAGAGACTTTTATGAAGAACGGAGGTACCAAATATAGTTGGATTATCAATCGTGCAAAACTTGCACAGCAAAAGGGAGGCGTCATTGAAGGCATCATTTTCCACCAGGGAGAATCAAATAGCGGTGACACCAGTTGGCCTGGTAAAGTAAAAACACTAGTGGAAGACCTTAGAAAAGATCTCAACCTTGGTAACGTTCCTTTTCTCGCTGGTGAGCTGCTTTACAGCGGTCCTTGTGCAGGACACAATACATTGGTAAATCAGTTGCCTTCTTTAATTACCAATTGTCATGTGGTTTCGGCACAAGGCCTGGTTCAAGATCCTTCCGATACAACGTATCGTTTGCATTTTAGTCATGATTCAACAGTAGAATTGGGAAAACGATATGCTGAAAAAATGATAGAAGTCCTTGGCTGGTAAGATGGTCTTAGGCTTGAGCATCCTATGATAGACAAAATTTATCACATATTAAATACGTTATTAATCTTACATTTAGCAGAGCAAAATAACGAACGCTTTAACGGAATTTTGCGATAGATAAATGTAAAAGATTAATCGTATTTAATATAGGATGCTCATAATAAATGGGAGGGTTATATGGATTTATTGGGGACATGGATATTACGCTTTGCATTTGCAAGTGGCTTAGTATCATTTATCCTTATAATTTTTAAAAAGGAAACAGAAGTAAGAAAAAACATTGGAATACTTATGGGATTAGTTTCATGCCTGGGAGTTTTGGTATCTTCTATTCTTCTGATTTATTCTCTGGTAAAGGGGATTTACTCCATTGAATATGTATATCACAATACTGAAAAAACACTTCCGTTAATATACAAAATTTCAGCTTTTTGGTCTGGAAGTGCAGGTTCAATGCTGTTTTGGACCTCGGTATTTGCGGTTTTACTTATTATTGTCTACATTAAAAACATGGATAAAAGCTCTACCAAAACGGTATTTGGCACCATAATCTTTGTCATGACGCTTTTTATGTTTGTTGTAACCTTCATAAACAATCCATTTAAGCATGTGTCCCAGCAAACAGATGGTTTTGGCCTTAATCCGGCACTTCAAAGTATCGGAATGGTCTTTCATCCTCCGGTTATCATAGTGGCTTTTTCATTTTTCTTTATAGCTTTTTGTTACCAGCTTTTTGACCTTAAGAATAAAAGTTTATCAAATGGCTTTGTTATATGGAAATGGGCAATATGGGGATGGATACTTCTTACTGCCGGAATTGTTTCCGGTGGGATATGGGCATATACCGAACTTGGCTGGGGAGGTTACTGGGCGTGGGACCCCATTGAGAACTCATCCTTGGTAAACTGGCTGTTTGCTACAGCTTTTTTGCATGGCATCAGGGGAAAAGACCATGGATACGGCAGACAAAGGGTTAACTTTATGCTGATAACCTTAACGGCATTTACCATACTTGTTGGAACATTTTTTGCAAGAAGCGGCTTGTTAAAATCAGTACATGCATACAGCAGTCAGGGTGTAACCATCGTTTTCGGAGGAGTTTTGATAGTTCTGGCTGTGTTAATTGTTTTCACATACTTAAGAATTAAAAGGTCGCATAAGGAAGCTTTAAAAAATGAAACTGAGGAAACAGGCTCTAAGCTTAAAAAAGTATTTTGCTCTTTTGTTAAGCCTATAAATTTGTTTACAACCTTATGTGTAATAATAGCTGTTCTGATTTTTGGAGGAACCGCCTTTCCCTTGTTTGGAGGGTTGTTTTTCAAGGATGCTTCGGTAACTCAGACTGCGTTTTATGATTACAGTTTTGGAGTCTTCGGTCTTTTGGTGCTTTTATGCCTGGCAGTCTGCCCGGGTTTGTTTTCAGGCAGGAGGATGCTCCTGATCCCTGGTGTAGTTTTAGGAATTGCTACTTTAATTATAACGATTGTGTTTTTTAATTACGGCTATCTTACAATGGTGTCTTTGGCTGTTTGTGCAATGCTTGCAGTCAATCTCGTTATTGAGATTATAAGAAATCATAAAAAAATTCTATCTAATCCCCGATATGTATCATTTTTAATTTTGCATATTGCACTACTCCTCATAGCTCTAGGATTTACAGGCTCCCGGGGAATGTTTTACAGTACAGAAAAAATGCTGGATAAAAACAGCACTTTGGAAATTCACGATTACAGCGTGAAGTACAGGAACTTGTACTGGAAGGAGGAACTAGGCAAAACGACAGCTGTTGCTGTTGTTGGGGTGAGTGGGCCTAAAGGTAAGCTTCAATTAAAGCCCGAGCTTACTTATTATCAAAAAAAGAATATAACCCACTCCCGTGCAATAGTAAAAGCCGGAATATGGGAAGACCTTTATATCATTTTTGAAGGGATGGATGAAAACGACAGAATTTTAATAAAAGTCATGGTTTTAAGGTGGGTGAGCCTTGTATGGATCGGAAGCCTTTTGCTGATTGCAGGTGTAATATTGGAGTATCTTTTTAAGCAAAAGGAAAATAGGACACAATTCTGAGCATTTATAAAACTTTATGGCATGTTAATAAGTTATTTGTCTATTTAAGTTATTTGTCTATTTAAGTTATATGTCTATAAATAGAATACATAAGGAGGTTATTATGGGGAAAGTATCAAAATTCTTTTACAGGGTTGTAGCTGTTATAATAGTGACAGGAGTTTTTCTGTCTACCCAGACCTTTACAACCCTGTCAGCGAGTATTGATTTTACCAAACCGGAATTTGAATTTGACAAAATTGTTTTTACCAAGCATCAACCATATTCATTTCCAGGCATTGAGAACCACATGATTGACGGGAGCTTCGGATTTAATGCTGTAAAAGGCGGCGGATTGTATATATTGAACAATGCTTTTTCAGGTAATCCTACAGTAACCGACGTTTTAGCTAATTCAGTTTGTACAAACGGACGTTACGCAGGAAAGAAGCTTATCGGAGGTGCTTTTTACTCTTTTGATTTAAGCTATGATGCAAAACAAATTGTATTTTCGTATACTGACGCACAAAATACATATGGCGTTTGGAATCAGAGCACTACCTATCATATTTTCAAGGTGAATGTGGATGGGACAAACCTTACCCAGCTTACTGACGGGGCATATAACGATTTTGACCCACGCTGGCTTCCTGATGGAAGAATAGTTTTCATATCGGAGAGAAGAGGAGGATATGGACGTTGCCATCAGCGTATTGTTCCTACCTTTAATCTTCACACTATGAATGCCGACGGAAGTGATATAAGATGCATCAGTTACCATGAAACAAATGAATGGAGCCCAAGTGTGGATAACAACGGTATGATTATATATACCCGTTGGGACTATGTGGATAGAGGTGCCAATCATGCTCATTCTGCATGGATAACTAATCCTGACGGCCTTGATGCAAGAGCTGTTACCTTGAATTATCCAAACTCAGGGCAGAGTTGGTGGACCAATTTGCCCCTTGCACAGATGCAGCTAAGGGCTATACCAAATTCCAACAAGTATGTGGGAACGGCGGCTCCCCATCATGCTCAGAACTACGGTGCTCTCATTGTAATTGACCCGGATGTTGAGGATGATGACAACCTCTCCACCATTACAAAAATTACACCTGATGCAAAATATCCCGAAAGCGAAACTGATATAACTACCGACCAGAAATATGCAACCCCATATCCCCTCAGTGAGGACTATTTCCTATGTGTTTATGATCCCAATGCCAATACTAACGGCGGTAACAAGCGTTATGGCATATATGCAATAGATACAAAGGGAAACAAATCGTTATTATATAGTGATCCCAACTTTTCCTGCTATGGCCCAATGCCTCTTCGTCCACGTAAGGTGCCAAACATTATTCCAGGTACATCAAAGCCAACCGGACAAGCTCAAGATGGAGTTGTATCGGTTATGAATGTTTACGATTCACTGCTTCCGCTCCCATCAGGGACAAAGATAAAAGAACTGCGTATATGGCAAGTTTATCCGAAGACCACAGCTATGGCTACAGACCCCATGGTAAGCTATGAAAGCACCGAGAGTGTATGGGCAGGAAGAAATACCCGGGGACTATTAGGCTCAGTACCTGTTGAGTCCGACGGAAGTGCTTCGTTCTACCTTCCACCTGGAAAAGCCGTTTTCTTCCAAGCTGTTGACCAGGATGGAACTGCAGTTCAGACCATGAGATCAGATACATTCCTTATACCGGGTCAAACCAGGTTAAATTGCCAGGGCTGCCATGAACCGGGTCGCCAGGCAGCAATGAATCCGGAAAGTGTACCCCTTGCACTACGAAGAGAGCCATCAAAAATAACTCCTGATCCTTCAGAGGGATCAAGGCCTGTGAGTTTTCCACGGCTTATACAGCCTATCCTTGACAAGAAATGTATTTCGTGTCACAACGGTTCCCAGGTACCTGACCTTAGAAAGGGTACTACAGATGGGCAAACCAAATGGTTTAGCTCCTATAAGAATTTGAAACCCTATGTTGCGTTATTTGATTCCATTTATCCGGGTGCAGACTGGAATAAAGTCTATCCAAGAACAGAACCGGGAAAATTCGGTGCTAAAGCATCAAAGCTTTACCAAAAGCTGAAGACTGGACATGGAAGCCTTACGCAGAGTGAGCTTCACTCATTTATAGTATGGTTGGATTCAGGAATTGCACCGTTCTTTGGAGACTACAAAAATGTGGATGCACAGTTAAGAGGAGAACAGGTAGAACCATCTCTAGACTAAGGCATGAATGAAAATGATGAAGGATAGGAGTGTTTGAAATGGATCGAAACGTATTAAAAAAATTGATACCGATGGTTCTGTGTATAGCGATAACCGTAACTTTGGGAAGTTTCATATTTCAGGAAGGTTGGAATGGATATTCAGCAGATAACATATATTTTTCTCCTTTTGATACGGAATACTCGCCTGATGGTAGCATGATTGCAGTATCTGATTCTACAAAGTCACAACTAGCCATAATAAAGGCATCGGATGGTTCGACACAAAAAGTTGTTCCATTGAACGGGCAGCCGAAAGACCTTGTATGGAACGGCAATCAAAGTGTTTTTGTTTGTGAGTATGGAGTAGGAACTGTTGCCGAGGTAAATCCTGTTACAGGATCTGTGACGAGAAGGTTTTCAACCGGCTCAAAACCGTTGGGAGCCGCACTGATAGCAGACAAACTTGTTGTGTCGGATTATGGACTTAGAAAAGTATCTGTTGTTGATTTATCTTCAGGGAGTGTAGAAAAGGACATTTCAGTAAAGGATTACCCATATTTTATGGATGGTACAGTTGATGGGAAATATGCCATAGTTGGCCATGCATTGCCATCGGGAGATGCATTTGCTCCCAAATATGCGGCATCAGTTACATTTGTTGATATAAGCAATAAGCTGGAGGCTGCTAATATCATGCTGCCACAGGGATCATCCAATGTCAGAGGAATAAAATGTTCTCCCGATGGAAAGTGGGCATATGTTCTTCACACCTTTGGAAAGACGTCACTACCTACTACTCAAATAACAAAAGGCTGGGTTATGACAAATGCAGTTACGATAATCGATATAGCAAAGAAAAATATATATACAACTTTCATCTTGGACAGAATGACTGAGGGGGCGGCAGATCCATGGGGACTGACCATATCACCCGACAGTAAAACCATGTGGGTTAGCGTATCAGGCACCCACCAGGTGCTTAAAATTGACCTGAATAAACTTCATCAGCTATTGGTTGGTAATATAAATGGTGGATCCAGCGAACCTGTTACTCAATTTGATTCTAACAGCTATTATAAATTCATAAACCGGAATAGCACAAAAGCACTGGACATACCTGGAGGGAATGCTGCAAACAATACTCAGCTGGTTCAATGGGATGATGTAGGTAATAACAACCAGCAGTATAGGATTATCGCCAATAGCGACGGATATTATTCCATTGTCAATAGAGGCACAAACAAGGCACTGGATAACGCTGGTGCAACTGGTGACAATTCTGCTGTTGTTGAATGGGATCAAACTAATTCCGATAATCAGAAATGGAAACTGATTGATACAGGTGACGGCTATTATAAGCTTCAGGTCAAATCCAGCCAGAAGTATATGGATGTACGTGATGCCTCTATTAATAATAATGCTGGTATTGTGACAAACAGTAGTAGTACAGGGCTTAGTCAGCAGTGGAAAATATTAAAAGGGGGTGCTTCAGGTTCACCAAATAGCAACTACTCCTTGTTGTTCCGCTCAAAGTCCGGTTATGACAAGCCTTATTCCGACATATGGTTTCAGATTAAAGCAGATCCCTCCAAAAGGGATATGTTGAAATACGACCTTGGAGCTTTATGGGGAGCCGGTATAATGAAAGAGATAGATCTGCCCGGACAGGGACCACGGGGAATCTCGATCTCTCCTGATGGTAAAAATATAGCGGTCGCAGCATATTTTGCAGGCGAGGTCTATTTTATTAATGCAGTGGAAGATAAACTTCAAGGAACTGTAAAACTTGGAACTCAACCTGCAGAAAATCCTGTAAGAAGGGGGGAACGTACATTCTACGATGCTTCAACCACTACTCAGAAATGGCTGAGTTGTGCATCCTGCCACCCTGAAGGCAGAGCTGACGGACTTAATTGGGATATGCCCAATGATGGCATAGGCAATACCAAAAACACAAAATCGATGCTGAATGTCTTCGACACACCTCCTGCTATGTGGCGTGGTGTAAGGTCCGATGCAGATATTGGAATAAAAGCCGGTTTTAGGTTTATTAAGTTTAAAGAACCAACTCAGCAGGAACTAGATGATGTTGCCGCTTATATCAAAAGCCTGTCTTCCGAACAGAGTCCTTATTCAAATATGGATGGTACGAAGACTACTGATGCTGTAGCCGGAAAAGCCTTGTTTGAAAGCAGTGAAACTCAGTGCTCAAGCTGTCATTCAGGACCATTTTATACTGATTTGAAAGCTTATGATGTAGGAACAAAGGACGTTCTTGATCCCGACGGAGTGTACTATACTCCCACTCTATTGGAAATGTGGAGAACAGCTCCCTATCTGCATGACGGATCAGCAGCAACAATACGTGATGTATTGACAACGAAAAATGTGGGTGACAGGCATGGTAAGACATCTCATCTTACAAGTAAGGAGTTAGACCAATTAGAGGCATATATACTTCAGATCGGTTCGAATTCGCCTCTACCAACTACTACTGCAATTGCCACTGCCACTGCAACTACCACTACCACCAATACTACTCTCAAAGAAGACTTAAACAAAGACGGTGTAGTAAATATGACAGACGTAATACTTATGGCGAAATCATTCAATACGGTCAAAGGGGATTCCCAATATATTGACAGCCATGATTTGAATGGAGACGGAGTAATAAATATGGCAGATGTGATAATTTTAGCTGCAAAATTCAATACTGTTATTTAAAGGCTTATTTTTGTGTTTGATTGTAAAAGTTCATATTTTAAGATAATCAAGAATTTTAAGGAAAGAAATCAAAGAAGAAAAGAATGAAGACTTTAAATGATGTTATTATGATAATAATAAGAGTTAGAAAGTAATAACTTAATAGCTTATAATTTTAAGGGGGAATTAGAATGTTTTTGAAAAAGAGACTAAAAAAGGGTTTGTGTTGTATTTTGTCGGGCATCATGGTTTTCAGCACGTTGGCTACTTTTAATCTGTCGGTATTTGCAGCAGGTGATAAAGTTTACAGACCACTTCCAAATGAGTACAAAAACATGAGTTCAAAGCAAGGTACCATTGAAAAGTTAAGTTACAATTGGGGAAATACTACTAAGAATTTCTATGTCTATCTTCCTAACGGATATAGCCAGTCGGATACTTCTAAAAAGTATAACGTTGTGTATCTGATGCATGGCGGCGGGGAAGATGAGACATTATTATTCGGCGGACCTGGTCAGAACAAGGAATTAAAGGTAATAATCGATAACATGATTGCAAAGGGAGATATTGAACCGGCTATATTTGTTACACCTTCATTTTACAAGGGTAATAATAGTGAAGCGACTTTCCATCAGGAATTGACCAAATCAATTATTCCATTGGTTGAAACCAAATACAATACATATTTAAAATCAAATAGTGATGCGGATATGAAGGCTTCCAGGGATCACAGGGCATTTGGCGGATTCTCAATGGGTTCGGTATGTACTTGGTATACATATATTAACTGCCTTGAATATATCAAATATTATATGCCGTATAGCGGTGACTGTTGGGATAAATCTGGAGGTTCTAGTGCCCAACAAGTAGCAGCATATCTGGCAAGTATTCCAAAGAAATACGGTTATAAAGCACCACATGATTTCAAGTTGTTCTGTGCTACAGGCAGTGAGGATATTGCATATCCCAATATGAAACCTCAGATGGATGAACTGAAAAAATTAACAGATACTTTCATATATTCAAACGATCCGGTAGAAGGAAACTACTATTTTATGGTTGCACAGGGTGGTACACATTGGTGGGGTTATGTTAATCAGTACATTTATAACATATTACCTGATTTGTTTAAAGACAATCAAACAGTTACACCAACAAGTACACCAACAAATACGCCAACAAAAACACCAACAAACACACCAACAAACACACCAACCAATACACCTGTTAAAAACAGTCTTGACATAAACAATGACGGTGTTATAAACATGGGAGATGTTATTTTGATAGCGATTGGATTTAATTCAGTCCGTGGTGATTCCAAATATTCAGATTCACTGGATGTCAATAAAGACGGAGTAATAAATATGGCGGATGTAATTATGGTAGCTGCCAAATTCAATACTATTGTCTAGTTTAAAGTTGCAATCTAAGAGTTTCAACGAGGGAGGGGTTTAAGTCAAACCCCTCCCAATTTTTATTTTTATATAATAAAAAACTTTCTTGTGCAATTCCATTTCTTGTGTGCTTTCCCTTTATTTCAATAATATCATTTTCAGGACTTAAAAAAATATATATTTTCGAATAGATATTATAGAACAGTAAAAAAATTCTAATGGGCAAATATGTCAGATATTATATTTACTGCTTGTCTATTAAGTATTTTTATACTTAAATAAAGAGAAATAGGAGGAAGATGAAAAGTATGAGTTGTGTAAAAAACAAAAAAACATTAAGTGTCATTGTATTATGGGTGATAATTCTGCTAAGCTTTATGACAGTGGGAATTAATGTTAATGCAGCAATGGCAAAAGGCGATAAATGGGTTGGTAACATTATTGCCGGAAGTGTTCCTTCAAACTATATGACATACTGGAACCAGGTAACCCCAGAGAATGGTACCAAGTGGGGAAGTGTTGAAGGAACCCGTGACAAACTTAGTTGGGGAAATGCAGATACTATTTACAACTATGCACTAAAAAATGGTATACCTTTTAAGTTTCATACACTTGTATGGGGAAGTCAGTATCCATCATGGATAACTTCTCTCTCAGAAGCAGAACAAAAGGCTGAAGTATTGGAGTGGATACAAGAAGCTGGTAAAAAATATCCTAAATCCGATTATGTTGATGTTGTAAATGAGCCATTACATTCACCAGCTCCTTTTAGAAATGCTATTGGTGGTGCCGGTTCCACAGGATGGGATTGGATTGTCTGGTCCTTTGAGCAGGCAAGAGAGGCATTCCCTGATTCAAAACTTCTCATCAATGAATATGGAATAATAAGTGATCCAAATGCAGCAAACAATTATATCAAGATAATAAACATTTTAAAGAGTAAAGGATTAATTGATGGCATAGGGATACAATGCCACCAGTTCAACATGGATACTGTATCGGTAAGCACAATGAAAAATGTGTTAAATATGTTGGGAGCCACAGGCCTACCAATATATGTATCAGAACTTGATATTACAGGAGCAGATGACACTACGCAGCTGAACAGATACAAGGAAAAGTTCCCGGTCCTGTATGAAAGTCCTTATGTTAAAGGTATAACCCTATGGGGGTATCAATACAAATCTACATGGATAGATAATACCTGGCTTATGAACTCCAGTGGTGGTGAGCGAGCCGCACTGTCATGGCTGAAGGAATATCTTGCAAATGCGAGTTTGCCATCTGATGGAACACCAACACCTGTGCCTACAGTTGCTCCGAGATCAGCTTTTTCGCAAATCGAGGCAGAGAGTTTCAATGACCAGTTGGGTATCGAGACTGAAACTTGTAAAGAAGGCGGAGAAGATGTTGGATATATTGAAAATGGAGATTATGTTGTATATAAAAGCATAGACTTCGGCAATGGTGCAACAAGTTTTGATGCCAGAATAGCAAGTGCCACCAGTGGAGGCAATATTGAAATAAGACTTGACAGTGTGTCTGGTACTTTGATAGGTACTTGTCCCGTACCATCAACTGGTGATTGGCAAACATATGAGACTGTAAATTGTAGTGTAAGCAAAGTAACCGGAAAACATGATGTCTATCTGGTATTTACTGGCGGAAGTAGTTATCTTTTTAACATCAACTGGTTTAAATTTAATAATCAGACTGAAGTCCAAACTCCAACTCCACCAATATCCTCAAACCCTAATTCAACAACAAAAGGGGATCTGAATAATGATGGAGTTATAAACTTAGCTGATGTTGTGCTATTGGCAAGTGGATTTAATACCGTAAGGGGAGATTCCAAATATGTTGCTTCATATGATTTGAATGATGACGGAGCAATTAACATGTCAGATGTTATAATTATTGCTGGTAACTTTGGTAAAACTGTTACTGTTTCAACCAATACTCCAACAACTACCAAGGTTGCTACACCTACACCAACAACTGTTTCCCCATCTTCAAACAAACCAAGTTACAGGAAAATTGGAAATCCATATTTGCCAGGATGGGAGTATATACCAGATGGAGAGCCCCGTGTATTTGGTGACAGGTTATATGTGTATGGTTCACATGATAATGCAAATTCAACAAAATTCTGCGATACAAAATTAAGAGTTTGGTCTGCTCCATTAAATGATCTGACAAATTGGAGAGATGAAGGAGATGTTTTCCATTCAAAGGCAGATGATGAAGGAATAGATGATCTTTCTTATACTGATAATGATTTATATGCACCAGATGTAGTTGAAAAGGATGGAAAATATTATTTGTATTATTATGTGGTTGGAGCAGCTGGAGGTGTAGCTGTAAGTGATTCACCAGCAGGCCCATTCAAGTATCTGTCAACATATAAAAATGGTAACGGCCAGCAATTCCCGGATCCGGGTGTTCTTGTTGATACAGATGGCTCGGTATATATGTATTATGGTTTTCAAGGTTCGTATATGTGTCAGTTAGACCCTAAAGATATGTGTACAATATTGCCTAATACTACTATATCAAATCTTATTTCTACATCAGCACCATTTTATTTCTTTGAAGCAGCTTCAATGCGTAAGGTTGGCAATACGTATTATTTGATTTATTCACCAAATAATGCAACCACAACCCTTGCTTATGCAACAAGTTCATCACCTAAAGGCCCGTTTACATATAGGGGTACAATTATTAACAGCGGTAAAAATTATCCTGGTGCCAATAACCATGGTTCCATATGTAATATAAATGGTCAGTGGTACATTTTCTATCATAGGATGACAAATAATACAATGTATTCAAGAAAAGGTTGTGTAGAGAAGATTAACATTCTGTCAGATGGAAGTATTCCTGAAGTTGAAATGACGTCAATGGGCTTCAGTGAATCATTAAGTCCGTATCAGGAAAATCCGGCAGATCTTTCCTGCTATCTGACAGGTGGGAATTATAGCACCGAAATAGATAAGGATACACGACCTGTTATAAATAACAAAAATAACTCTGTCATAGGATTTAAATACTTTGATTTTACTAGAACGACAAGTGCACAAACAACATTTTCAGCAAAAATAAGATATGGAAAAACAGCTGGTAAAATGGAAATTAGACTTGATAACCCAACATCTGGGACATTGATCGGTACGCTTAATATTGGGTCAAAATCAGGAGATACTAATTGGTATACCATCACAACCGATGTTTCCAATGTTACAGGCTCTCATGCATTATATTTCAGGTTTACAGGGGCTTCATCATCAGACAATATATGTGATATAGCTTCCTTTGAGTTTAAATAGCATTTGTTTGTAAAAAAAATTAAATTATCGTATTTATTTACATTGAAGATCAAGATTAAATGGATATGAACAAACGATTGACAATAAAATTTGAAGAAAAGGGGCAGTGTTATATCATATTATAACATTGCCCCTTTTATATCCAATTTTTAATGATTTTTATTTAGTCTTTATATTAAGCCTAGTTATTCCGATAAATAAATATATTGTTTTTTTCAACCTTGAAGGATTTATATTTGAATCTTATTTTGAAAGGATTGGAATAATAGGGTGAAGATTAAATATCGGTTTAATTTCCAAATTTACGAAATCATGTTATCATGGCGGTCTGAAAAAGCTTAGAAGATATAAGTATGGTGGAAATAAAAACTTACAGGAATAATTGTTTTCACTGACAATCTGCACCAGGAAAGGAAAGCATTCCATGAACCAGGATAAGCTAAACATTGGCGTAATAACGAGGTTTGCAGAGGCAAATTATTTCGCTAACTTACTTTATGGTATTCATGAGACTATAAAGCAGCGAAATGCCAATTTGTTTGTAATTAACACTTTCATGATTTACAGATTTTTAAAACCCAAGAGTGACTCGGTATATTTCAATCTGGCTGTTAACCATATGGACGGATGGATTGTATTTTCGGAAGGAGCAAGTAATGAGTATATTGAAACATTACGAAAAACCGGGAAACCAGTGGTGCTCATTAGCTTTGAACCAGACATCCATAACTGTATTGTTATAAGGGACAGCAGTTTTTATGGGGGCGAAGCTGCTACTGAGCATTTGATTGGGCATGGACATAAAAGAATTGCTTTTCTTGGCTGGTTTGAATTATATGATATGGTTGAAAGATTTAAAGGTTATAAGGAAGCCCTTCGGAAGAATGAAATACCCTTTGATCCGGATTTGGTAATAAAAACCTCAGGGTCTTTAGCACTTTCGGGCAAGCTTGCTATGGAGGAAATCTTACGAAACGGACCAGATTTCACAGCAGTTTTTTGTGCAAACGATTTACTGGCATTTGGAGTTATGGAAGCAATCAAGGAGGCTGGCTTACGAATACCGGAGGACATAGCTGTTTTTGGATACGATAACACACCACAGGCTAGAAATTCAAGCCCGGGGTTATCCAGTATGCAGCAGAATATATTGGATATAGGAATTACAGCTGCCGAGACTCTACTTAAGATAATTGGAAGAGAAATAACTACCATCGAGGATGTTTGTGTAAGATCCAGTATTGTTACGAGGGAATCATGCGGCTGTAAGGAGCAAATTAATAGTGAAGCAGAGGCTACTGTGGAAACTCTTAAGTTAAAAGATGCGGTGATATCACATTTGGAGAGTTATAACGAGAAAAATTTCATTATTGGGTCTCAACTGTTAACATCAAGTATTGATGAGATGAAAAAGCTTATGCCTAATATTATAAGCTATTATTCTTGGGAATGCATAGGTTTTTGGGAAGAAAGCGTAAATCAGGAAAAAGAGCTGGTTATAAAACAGATTATTGATAAAAAATCGAAAACAATTTTAAATCCTGATGTAAAATGTGCTGTTGAGAACTTTCCACCAAAGGAATTTCTGCCGGATTTGACTGAGTTGGCTTCGGATGATTTGGTCTGGATGATGCCTGTATCAACCAATTCTCAAAATTGGGGCATTATAACATATATTAGCTCTTTTAATAAAGCTACTACATTTTTAACATATGACAGTTCAATCGTATTAAATAATTTGCTTGGACTTGCGATTGACCGTGAGGTGGTAAACTCGGAGCTAAAAGAAACACTGGAAACACTTCAGCAGACTCAGGAACAGCTTATAGAGTCTGAGAAGATGGTTTCACTAGGAAGGCTCGTAGCTGGTGTAGCACATGAAATTAATACTCCAATTGGAGTAAGTATCACTGCTTCAACCTTTATTCAAGAGAAATCCATAGAATTGATGGGGTTGTTCCAGTCAGGAAAATTGAAACGTGGAGATTTGGAAAAATTTTTTGAATCGTGTATAGAAACACACAGGATTTTGCACCTGAACTTAAGTAAGGCGTCAAACCTTGTAAATAGCTTCAAACAGATAGCGGTAGACCAGTCTGTTGAGGAAAAAAGGTGGTTTAAATTAAAGGAATATATAAATGAGGTTTTGCTGAGTCTTAATCCAAAACTGAAGAAAACCAATATTACAGTGGTACTCGAATGTCCGGATGAGCTGGAAATATACTCCTGTCCGGGCGGAATGTCTCAGATAGTGACCAATTTTATTATTAATTCCTTAATTCATGCTTATGATGATGGTGATAAAGGGATTATTTCCATAAAAATAGCCAAAGATGGAGAAGAGATCAGCTTTATATACTCCGATGATGGGAAAGGTGTGGAAAAAAGTTATATAAACAAGATATTCGATCCCTTTTTTACAACCAAAAGAGGAGCGGGGGGAACGGGACTAGGACTTAATATAGTTTATAATATAGTTACTCATGAATATGGCGGAAGTATAAGATGTGAGAGCAGTATTGGAAATGGAACTACTTTTATAATTAAGATACCCATAAATTAAAAGTTTTAATTAATAAAAGCCTCCACCTAAAGAATGATAGTGTTCATTAGGGTGGAGGCTTTTATTATATCTTTCCTATATAATCGTATTAAATTTAGCTGCAATAATTATTATATCTGATATATTTATTGCTCCGTCACTATTTAAGTCATATGCTTCAATAAATCCGGTACTGCCTTTTACCGTATTAAATGCTTTGGCTACCAATATAACATCTGACATGTTGATAACCCCATTATGATCCAAATCAATACTTTTTTCAGCAGTTGGCATTGAAGTAGGCGATAGCGTAGGTGTTGAGGCAGGCTTTGATGTTGGTGTAACTGTCGGAGGTGTTGTAGGAGAAGTTCTGCAGCGGTCAAAGAAGTTGAAAACGTCCGGTAACACCAGAGGTACCATTCCAGGATGGTCTGCATTAACTTCCTTATATTCATTTCTATAACCTTTATTGGTCATCCATGTATTTAATAATCTGCTTGCACTTAACGATGGTGCTTGTGTTCCTTCAGTTATAAAGATTGGCATATTACGTACATTATCCCATGGATATCCTGTCTCCTGTACAAATGGTCCAGACATAGGAGCTATAGCCGTCCAGTATTTAGAGTATTTACCTCCGATATACCATGTGCCTCCACTTCCCATTGAGTGCCCAGTAAGAAATACCGCTCCTGTGTCAATAGGATATTCATTTAGTACAATTTCCAATACATTGATTACGTCCATTTCACTGAGCTCATTTGTACGTTCACTGTCTGCTGTAACTTGAGCCATAAGTGCAGCCGCTTCAGCCGATTTACCAAATGGAGCAGAAAGCCTTAAAAAGTTTCCATATGCACCAGTATGACCTATCGGTGAGACCAAGATATATCCGTGCTGCATGGCAAGATTGATCATCTGTTTGTTGTTCTGATCCAAATATGAACTCTCGTCATTTCCAGCACCATGAAGGAACATAACCAGTGGGAGCTTTGACTTGCCATCCCAGTTTGCCGGAACACAAAGTCGGTAGCGTTCTGTAGTATTGGCTTCCGAAAAGAAGTAAGTCCTATGCTGATCGCCTTTTGCCTGCCATTGCGAGGAGCTTGGATTGGCTATAGACTTTGCGAGAGTCTGTGATGTTCTTATCTGAGCTTCGGCATTAATGGTTGTACCAAAAGAAATTGAACGCTCAGATGCAGCCTGAATAAATACAGTAGTAAACATCACTGACAATGTCAGTATTAATAACAGAGTAAATAAATAACATAGTACTTTTTTCACTATTATACTACCTCCCTTAAAATAAATGATAGAAAATACATTCGTTTTTCCTAAGTTACATCAAATAATGAAACTGCAAAAAAGAATTTTATAGCATTTCATAATAAGATATTCGTTAAAAAATGTTTTTTTGAGTTAGATATTTAAAAATAGCTGCCCTCGGTGTTGCAAATATTTATGATTGTGTTTTTCAAAACCAATTCGATATATATTTTTTTATGACTAAAGTGAAACTTTCAAAAAAAATCATAACAAAATCATAAAATTTTACCCATATTACAATGAAAGAAGTTCATTTAATTAAATTTTCAAACAAGTACCAAAAGAAAGTCCATTTTATAAAATTTTCTATCTCAATATAATAAATATATCAGAAAAAAATACTTTTTAGGGGGATTAATATGAAATTTACTAAAATCATTAATTTTGCTGTTTGTGCATTGATGACTATTTCATTGGCTGCTTGTGGTACATCCACAGATAGTGCCAACTCAAGTCCTGATGGTTCAAAAGGGGTAGCTGATAGTAAAAATACTTCAAAGCAGGTAGTAGTCGGTTTTGCTCAGATAGGTGCTGAAAGTGAATGGCGCACAGCCAATTCCAAGTCAATTAAAGAGGCATGTGAAGCAGCCGGATTTAAACTTCAATTCTCAGATGCCCAGCAAAAACAAGAGAATCAGATATCAGCCATAAGATCCTTTATTGCTCAAAAAGTTGATTATATCGCATTGGCACCTATTGTTGAGAGCGGCTGGGACACTATATTAAAAGAAATTGAAGACTCGAAAATTCCGCTTATACTTGTTGACAGATCGATTAAAACAGCTGATGGTAGCGACAAATATTGGATTACACGTGTAGGAGAAGATTTTTATAAAGAAGGTAAACAGCTTGCACAGTGGGTAAAAGACAATCAAGAAAAGCTAGGTTTTAAAGATAAAGCAACAGTAAACGTGTATCAGTTGGAAGGCACTGTTGGATCCGGTGCTGCTGTTGATCGTGGATCTGCTTGGGCAGATACCATGAAAGACACAAAATTTAAGACTAAAAAATCGCAAACCGGTAATTTCACTCGGGCAAAAGGCCAGGAAGTTATGGAGTCATGGTTAAAATCCGACAAGGGCAATATTGATCTTGTTTTTGCACATAATGACGACATGGCACTTGGTGCTATTTCAGCTATGGAAGCTGCTGGGTTGAAACCTGGAGTAGATATCAAAATAGTTTCCATCGATGGCGTAAAAGGTGCATTTGAAGCTATGATAGCAGGTAAGCTCAATGCTGTTCAGGAATGTTCACCACTGACAGGACCTGTACTTGTACAAACCATTCAAGACCTGGAAGCTGGAAAAGAAGTTCCCAAGCTTAAATATGCAGAAGAAAAGTTATTCCCAATGGAAGAAGCAAAAGCTGCTTTGCCTAGCCGCCAGTATTAATTTAAAGCACCTCCTATTAAATTGAAATACCACTCCGTGGAAAGTGCTAATGACCACAGGAGTGGGTTTTCTTTAGGTGAAAATTTCGTTATAGGTCTAAGAAATTATGGTGTATTCTACACAACAATTTCTCACGACAACGACCAAGGTTGTAAAAAATCATTTCATGATTTTTTAGAGGGGAGAAGTGGATAATGATTAACGATAGTCCAATTCTTGAAATGCAGAGGATTTATAAGACTTTTCCGGGTGTAAAGGCATTGCAAAATGTTGAATTCCGGCTCCGAAAAGGTGAGATACACGCACTCATGGGTGAGAACGGTGCCGGGAAGTCTACGTTAATTAAAGTTTTGACAGGCGTTGAGAAGCCAGACAGTGGAGATATCATTTTAGATGGCAGAAGGATATCTCCGAAAACACCGCTTGATGCACAAGCTGTAGGAATTAGTACGGTTTATCAGGAAGTTAATTTGTGTCCAAACCTTTCGGTGGCTGAGAATATATTTATTGGCCGTGAACCGATGAAAATGGGCAGGATAGATTGGAAGACCATGAACAGGAGGGCGGAGGATGGGTTAAAAAAGCTTAATGTCAGTATTGATGTGACAAAAACGCTGGATAATTATTCAGCGGCTATTCAACAGATGGTTGCAATCTCAAGAGCGTTGGATGTTTCTGCAAAGATACTGATACTGGATGAACCAACATCAAGCCTTGATAGAAACGAGGTTCAAAAGCTCTTTGAGGTTATGAATAAGCTGAAAAGGGAAGGGCTGGGCATTGTTTTTGTAACCCATTTTTTAGATCAGGTTTACGAAGTGTCCGATCGCATCACTGTATTAAGAAACGGTGAATTGGTTGGAGAATATGAAACCAATGATCTGCCTAGGCTTCAGTTGGTGGCCAGGATGATTGGAAAAGATTTTGATGATCTTTCCAATTTCAGCAAAAAAGACAATAATCTTAATTCAAATAAACAAGTTACATTTATCAGCACAAAAGGATTGGGACGCACCGGTACAATAAGCCCCTTTGACCTGGAAATTAAAAAAGGTGAAGTCCTTGGCCTTGTAGGTCTTTTAGGTTCAGGGCGGACAGAGACAGCCAGACTCATTTTTGGAGTAGATAAAGCTGATAGCGGGCAAATGCACATATATGACGAAAAAGTAAATTTATCATCCCCACAAGATGCAATCAAATTCGGTATTGCATGTTGTCCAGAGAACAGAAAGACCGAAGGAATAATCGGCGATCTTTCAGTGAGAGAAAATATTATACTGGCATTACAGTCAAAGAAAGGAGTTTTTAAAAATATAAGTAGAAAAGAGCAGGAGCTCCTTGCAGATAAGTACATCAGGCTCCTTAATATCAAAACTGCCGGGCATGAGCAGCTGATAAAAAACTTAAGTGGGGGTAATCAACAAAAGGTTATACTTGCAAGATGGCTTGCAACAAATCCAGAGCTTTTAATCCTGGATGAACCTACAAGGGGTATTGATATAGGGACAAAGATGGAGATACAAAAGCTTATACTGGAATTAGCAGGAAAAGGCTTATCTGTATTATTCATCTCCTCCGATTTGGATGAAGAACTCAGGACTTGCAGCAGAATGGCAGTGTATAGAGATAGATGCAAAGTAGCTGAAATCACAGGTGAAGATATTAATGAGCAATATGTTATGAAAACCATAGCAGGGGGGTAAAGGAATGGGGGATCTACTTAAAAAAGTATATGGTAATAGATTATTCTGGCCTTTGGTGGCACTTTCTTTAATCGTAATATTCAATATCATATTTGTAAATGACTTTCTGAAAATAGAATATAAGGATGGATATTTATTCGGAAGAATCATAGATATTTTAAACCGGGCTGTACCACTTATGATAATGGCAATTGGTATGACTCTGGTTATTGCAACGGGTGGAACAGACCTCTCAGTGGGAACTGTGGCAGCTATTTCAGGTGCAGCTGTCTGTGTGGTATTGGGCGGCAATTTTAACGGTGTTCCCAATTTCCCGTTTGTAGTAGCAATCATTGCTGCACTTACTGCTGCTACCATAGCCGGGGCATGGAATGGGTTTTTAGTGGCAAAATTAGGTATACAACCTGTAGTTGCAACCCTGATCCTATACGTAGCAGGTAGAGGAATTGCACAGATGATAACCGGTGGTCAGATTGTCACGGTTTATTATAAACCTTTTGCCTACCTGGGAGGATTTTTACCAGGGCTGCCAGTTCCTTTTTCTATTGTTATTTTTGCTGCTGCACTGGTACTTACCCTCATAGTTATCAAAAAAACTGCTTTGGGACTTCTGATTGAGTCCATAGGGGTTAACTCTACAGGCAGTAAATTTTCAGGCATAAATGTAGTGAAAATCAAGTTCGTAGTATATGCTTTCTGTGGATTCTGTGCAGGTATATCGGGACTTATCATAAGCTCTATGATAAAAGCAGCAGACGGAAACAATGCTGGGGATGCCTATGAGCTTGATGCTATTCTTTCTGTCGCATTAGGAGGGAATTCCACAAGTGGAGGAAGATTTTCCATCGGAGCAAGTCTTATAGGAGCATTGATTGTACAGAGTATAACCACCACACTATACGCATTGGGGGTATCATCACAGGTACTGCCTCTTATAAAGGCCATCGTTGTTATACTTATATGCCTGATACAGTCAGGAGAATTCCGCAATAAAATTATGGGATTATTTATTGGAGAAAGGGGTGGTCATAGTGAAAAAGCCGCAGTTTAATTCAAAATTTGTACCAATGCTGATAAATATCCTTTTATTTGTACTGTTATTTGGTATCGGCTCTTTGAAGTACCCTTCCTTTTTTTCCTTGCAGGTATTCTTCAATCTTTTTATAGATAATTCATATCTGATTGTTTTAGCCGTCGGTATGACATTTGTTCTTTTAATAGGTGGCATAGATATTTCGGTGGGGTCTATATTATGTCTTGTTTGTATGGCATCCGCTTACCTGGTTGAGGTTTCCCGGCTAAATCCGTTTTTAGTGATGTTCTTAATGATTGTTCTTGGAGCCTTGTATGGATTGGTACAAGGGTGTCTTATACAGTTCTTTAAGATTCAGCCTTTTATTGTGACTTTGGCAGGATTGTTTTTTGGAAGAGGTGCTGCTGCATTTATCAGTATTGAAACTATAAATATTACAAATAAAGTTTATAATGATATTTCAGACTATAAGATTTTTATCGTGGGGGACAGCTTTTTAAGAATTGGAGTTGTGATAGCTCTTCTTACATTGGGAACAGCTATATTTATAGCTCATTATACCAAATTTGGCCGGGCAGTTTATGCAATTGGAGGGAATGAGCAGTCAGCTCTCTTAATGGGACTACCTGTGGCAAGAACTAAAGTTTTGGTATATACTATAAATGGAATTTGTGCAGCAATTGCTGGCATATTATTTACCTTCAACATCCATTCAGGATACTCTCTGCATGGTCAGGGCATGGAACTTGATGCAATTGCAGCAACCGTTATAGGTGGTACACTTTTAACAGGTGGGGTGGGTTATGTTATTGGTGCTTTGTTTGGCACACTGACCCAGGGTGTTATAAAGAACCTTATAATGTTTGACGGCACATTGAATTCATGGTGGACTAGAATTTCAGTAGCAGCACTACTCTGTCTGTTCATCATTATTCAACGAATACTCGCTGTCAGAAGGGAATCAAAAAAGGTTAAGGAGCTTTGCAGATGAGGAGAACTTTCTTGAAATTAGTGATGGTTATAGCCGCTGTGTTACTTTTATTACCCTCATGTTCACAAAAAAATAATTATGAAAAAACCTATGGTTCCCGAAGTCAGCAAGTGGAAAATAAAGTGGTTTTGGGGTTTTCACAGGTGGGTGCAGAGAGTGACTGGCGTACCGCTAACTCAGAATCCATTAAGTCTGCAGCACAAGCCCAAGGCATAAAGTTGATATTTTCCAATGCACAACAAAAACAGGAAAATCAGATTAAAGCTATCCGTTCATTCATAGCCCAAAAGGTTGATATTATTGCTTTTTCACCTATCGTAGAAAGCGGTTGGGAAGATGTACTAAACGAAGCAAAAATTGCAGGTATACCTGTCATTGTTATGGATAGGGCAATTGAAATACAAGATAAGTCTTTATTTGTTACCCATATCGGATCCGATTTTGAGGAAGAAGGAAGAAAAGCCGGCAGATGGCTTTTAGAAAAGGTTAAAGAGACTAAAGGGAGTATAAATGTTATTGAACTTAGAGGCACATTTGGTTCATCACCGACAAACGGGAGGAGCAAAGGCTTTGAGGAAATGATAAAAACCAATACAGTCATAAAAATGATTGGATGTAAGTATGGGGATTTTATGAAATCAAAAGGCAAAGAGATAATGGAAAACTTTTTAAAATCGGAAGGAAACCGCATTCATGTGGTATATTCACATAATGATGACATGGCACTTGGAGCGGTTGAAGCCATAGAAGAAAATGGCCTAAAGCCCGGGAAAGATATAATAATAATTTCCATAGATGCTGTAAAAGCAGCATTCCAAGCTATGATAGAAGGAAAAATCAATTGTACTGTAGAATGTAATCCCCTTCAAGGGCCTGAATTGATGAAAGCTGTAAAAAGCATTATGGATGGAAAGTCTCTTCCCAGAAGGATTATTATAGATGAAGGAATTTTTCCTCAGGATGTGGCAAAAAGTGAACTGCCAAACCGAAAATACTGATACTGCTGCAATAGGGAAGGAGGACAACTGTATGTATTTAAACAGGATAAAGCATTGGGCTAGAAAGAACAAGTTGCTAGACTTAATGAGTGATATACGGCTTTCAATGAGAAGTAAAATTATCATCGCTTTTATCATTGTCATTGTCATGATGAGCCTTTTGAATGTGGCAATATTATACAGTGCCCTAAAATATGGAGAGCAATATAATACCATTGTATCCAATATTACTACTGCCAATCGCTTAAATGGAATTGTAAAAAACCAGATTGATGCTGAAATGTGGGATATTGTAGCAGGTAAAATTAAATTTGAAGAGGGCAGGCAATATGAAATTATTAATAATATCAACAGCAATATAAATGGCATTATGCAAAAAGTAAGAACCCATGAAAATAGAGTTCGGCTGGATGTTACACTTCGTACCATGAGTACTTTGACAAAATATGTTGATTTAATGGGCAAGCAGATACGGGATAAAAAACAGGTAAAAGAGAATGAGAAAGTACTGGAAAACATAAGGGGGGTCTCATCCCTTGTAGAAGATAACATTCAGGAGTTCATCCTGAATGAGATTTCTAGCAGTGAGACAATCAAGACCGAAATATATCAAAATATTAGAAGATGGGTGTTTACTAATTTAATTGTTTTAGGTCTGGTGCTGCTATTCTCAACAATTGCTGCATGGGTGATTTCGGGCAGCATATCAAAACCCATTAGAGAATTATATAAAATGACAAAATCGGTAGCACAGGGAAACCTTGATGTGAGGGTTAAAAGTAGGAGTGTTGATGAAATAGCTCATCTGGTAATGAGTTTTAATATTATGGTCGAGAAGATTAAAGAGCTGCTGGAAAAAAATAAAGAGGAACAGGAAAACCTTAAAAAAACAGAATTAAAAATGATGCAGGCACAAATTAACCCCCATTTTCTTTACAATACCCTGGACACAATCGTTTGGATGGCAGAAGCAAATAAAAGCAAGCAGGTTATCGAAATTGTCAGGGCATTATCCAGCTTTTTCAGAATAACCCTTAGCAAGGGAAAGGACTGGATTTCCATTCGTGATGAAATTGCACACATCACAAGCTATTTAACAATCCAGAAAATCAGGTATAGGGATATATTGGATTTTAATGTTGAAGTAAGCGACGATATTCTTGACTACAAAATTTTAAAACTTACATTGCAGCCCTTGGTAGAAAATTCATTATATCATGGAATCAAGAACAAAAGGGAAGGTGGAATCATCACCATCCGTGGTTATAAGGGAGAAGGACATAAAATAATATTTGAGGTTATGGATAATGGTGCAGGTATGCCCGAGAGTCGTTATAAGGAGGTAGTAGCTGAATTGGAAAACAATTCAAAAGAGCTGATTTTTAAAGAAAGTGGTTTTGGATTAAATAATGTGCATAAAAGAATAAAACTGTACTATGGCGATGAATATGGTATTAGTATCAAAAGTGAACTAAATAAAGGGACCCGGTTATCATTTGCCATACCATTGGAGGTGTGAGTTTTATGTACAAGGTATTCTTAGTCGATGATGAAATAGAAATTCGCGAGGGTATGAGAGATAGTATAAACTGGGGAAACATCAATTTTGTATTTTCAGGTGAAGCACCTGATGGAGAAATGGCTCTGCCATTGATTCAGGAAGTAAAACCGGATGTTTTGATTACCGATATAAAGATGCCTTTCATGGACGGGCTGCAATTAAGTAGGATGGTACACAAAATGATGCCATGGGTCAAAATAGTCATCCTGACAGGACATGATGAGTTCCATTACGCAAAAGAGGCTATCAGTATCGGTGTTGCCGAATTTCTTCTAAAGCCGGTGTGTGCCACTGAATTGACTGAGGTTCTAAAAAAAATTGCTGCTAAAATTGAACAGGAAAAAAAAGAGGAAGAAACCTCAGAAAAATTAAAAGTGCAGCTTCAAAATAATATGGCAGTTTTAAGAGAAAGGTTTTTAAACGAACTTGTAACGGGGATGGTTTCACTTCAGGATGTGGTTGATAAATGTGAGCACTTCCAAATAGATATTATTTCTAAATATTATCTTGTTACAATCATGGAAGCTGAGACGAAAGTGCAGAATATGAATGACTGCAAATATAGAGAGTATTTGAAGTTTGAGGAAGTAGTTGATAAAATCCTTAAGGGAAATAAGCAGGTAATCAAATTCAAAAGAAATGTCGGTGAACTGATTTTAATCATCAAAGGAGATGGAGATTCAACCTTAAGTGCGTACGCCTATGATTTGTCAGAGACAATCAAGAATGAAGCAGAGAAAGACACATATTGTACTCTTTCCATAAGTATCGGAAGTGTGATGGAGCGGTTGGGTGGCATTGCAAAATCATATTTGGACGCAGACTTTGTAAATAAATACAAATACATATACGGGAAAGGTAAAATACTTGGGATGAATGACCTAAAACTGGATTTAGGCATAAAAGAATTTATTAAGCTGGATATGAATAATATCAATGATTTTATGAAATACGGTTCATATAAGGATATTAGGCAATTTGTGGATGATTATGTAAAGCATTTGGACCGGACAGGAATGAACTCTCTTATATACATTTTCTATACTTATATCTACATCATGTTAAATGCATCTAAATTTGTCAAGGAGCTAGGGTGGGATATAGAGAAAATATTGCCGGAGGCCGTGCAGCTTCAAAATGATTTGTCCATCATCAATTCCGTAGATAAATTTAGGGAACATATAGAAAGCGTGCTTAGAAAGGTTTTGGAATGTAGAGAGAATAGAATGGAAGACAGGTATAGTGATATTATGGGTAAGGCAAAGGACTTTATCACCAATCATTTTCGCAATCCCAATTTATCGTTGAATTCTGTTGCATCATATGTAAATATGAGTCCTAACCATTTTTGTTCTGTATTCAGCCAGGAAGCGGGGGAGACTTTTACCGAATATTTGACGAAGGTACGGCTCAAGAAAGCTAAGGAACTTTTGAAAACAACATCCCTAAGAGCTGCGGAAATAGCATATGGGGTAGGGTATAATGATCCTCACTATTTCAGCTATATATTTAAAAAATGGGAAGGTGTAACCCCTAAAGAATTTAGAAGCAGCTAAGGAATGATTGAAATGATGTGTTAGCATTTACAGATTTAAAGTGGATGATGTATAATATTGTTAACATGTGCAGACAGGTTGATTTTTTATGTCTAGGAAATTATGGTGTATGTTACACCAAAATTTCTCACGACAACAATCTAGGTTGACAAGATCGCAAGCGATTTTGTTTAGGAGGGGCAAAATGCAAAGCGGAAATAACCAGGCGAAATATTATAAGCTGATGGAGCATATTAAAGAAGAGGTTTTAATGGGACGCATCAAGCCGGGTGACCAAATACCCTCAGAAAACATTCTTTCTAAGGAGCATTCATTAAGCCGGCATACAGTTAGAAAAGCCATATCAATGCTCGTAAATCAAGGATTGCTTTATACCGAGCATGGTAAAGGTACCTTTTGTCTGGGCAGGCAAAACAGACGAAACGATTCGAAGAATATAGGTGTGGTAACAACATACATATCAGAATATATCTTTCCACGGGTGATTCAGGGAATTGACGGCGTACTATCCGGCAGAGGTTATAGCATTATGTTAAAGAATACCAATAATAATACTTCAAATGAGGCTAACTGCCTCCAGGATTTATTAAGCAAAGACATTGAGGGATTGATTATTGAGCCTACCAAGAGTGCATTATTTTCCGACAATCTCAAATTCTATGAAGCTTTCGACAAACATCATATACCCTATGTATTTATTCATGGTTACAATACCCAGTTGGAGGGAAAATCCCATGTGATTCTGGATGATGTCGGGGGTATGGTTTCGGTAGTTGAATATCTTGCAAAGCTTGGGCATAAGAATATTATTGGAGTATTTAAAGCCGACGATATCCAGGGGATAAACAGGCATAAGGGATTTGCAAAAGGATTAACCAAAGTTGGACTTTCTTACAATCCTGATAATATCATCTGGTTTCATACAGAGGATAAAGAGGTAAAGCCTTATACTTTTATCAGGCAATTTATAGAAGAGAAAAAAGAAATCGATGCTATTGTCTGTTATAACGATGAAATTGCTTTTAAAACTTTTGAGCTGCTTACAAGATTAGGTATCAAAGTGCCCCAGGATATATCTATTACCGGATTCGATGACTCTTACTTTTCTGAGAATTGTCCGGTAAAACTTACAACTGTAAATCATCCCAAAGAGGCATTAGGCCAAGAAGCAGCCAGCATTTTATTGGAAATGCTTAAAGATGATAATTATCAAAATAACCATATACAAAAAGTGATTGAGCCAAAGCTTGTTATTAAAGATTCCTGTATCCAAAGATGATGTCAATATAATATGTCGAAAAACATGTAGAATCACTTTTAATGTAAATTAGAATCCATTAATCTTTAAAATTTATCTCTTTAAAATGTAAGATTAATAGTGATTTTAATATAGCTTAAAGATTTATAAACAGTGAATTTGCAATATAACTTGTATGCACGTGCATATGAGTTGTTGATATTAAAGTAAGGAAAAATGTATAGAAAAGGAGAATACATATGATCAATATTCCAAAAGTAAAATTAGGCATTGCAGCTGTCAGCAGAGACTGTTTTCCAGCTGAGCTCAGTAAAGAAAGAAGGCAGAAGGTAGTGAGAGCCTGTGAACTTCAAAATATTCAAATAGTCGAGGTTCAGACAATTGTGGAAAATGAGGCTGATGTTCTAAAGGCTCTGGATGAGTTAAAAAATGCTGATATAAATGCATTGGTAGTCTATCTTGGCAATTTCGGTCCGGAAGGTCCTGAAACACTCTTAAGTAAGAAGTTTGACGGGCCTTCAATGTTTGTTGCTGCTGCTGAGGAAACCGAGAATAATCTAATTGGCGGACGGGGAGATGCGTACTGTGGGATGCTTAATGCATCATATAATCTGGGATTAAGAAAGTTAAATCCATACATACCCGAATATCCGGTAGGTACGTCAGATGAGATTGCAGGAATGATAGGGGATTTTGAGAATATTGCAAGGGTTATTCTTGGAGTATCCAAATTAAAGCTGATAGGGTTTGGACCAAGACCTCAGGATTTTCTTGCTTGTAATGCCCCCATTAAACCCCTGTATGATTTAGGTGTGGAGATAATGGAAAACTCGGAATTGGATCTTTATGAATCTTTTCAACAACATAAGGATGACTCGAGAATTCCTTCAATTGTAAAAGAGATGGAACAGGAATTGGGCAATGGAAACGGATACCCCGGAATACTTCCCACGCTGGCACAATACGAGCTGACCTTGAAAGATTGGGCAGAAAGCAACAAGGGAGCTTCCGAGTACATAGTTTTTGCAAATAAATGCTGGCCTGCATTCCAGAGACAGTTTGGGTTCGTTCCATGCTATGTAAACTCACGGCTTGCGTCAATAGGTATGCCTGTGGCATGTGAGACAGATATCTATGGTGCTTTGAGTGAATATATCATAACCTGTGCAACAAGCCTGCCTGCTACTATTTTAGACATAAACAACACTGTACCCAAAGACATGTACGAAAACAATAAGGACAAATTTACAGGTTATAAATTAAATGACCTTTTTATGGGATTTCATTGTGGAAATACCCCATCAGCTTGTATGAAGAATTTTGCAATGAAGTATCAACTCATTATGCATAGACTGTTGGAACCTTCAAAAGAGCCGGACATATCAAGAGGAACACTTGAAGGGGCAATCAGGCCGGGGGACATCACTTTCTTCAGGATTCAGGGAACTGCGGATTGCAGCCTAAGAAGCTATATAGCAAGTGGGGAAATTATAGATGTGGACCCGAAATCCTTTGGTGGGATCGGAATTTTTGCAATAAAAGAGATGGCCAGATTCTACAGGCATGTTCTAATCGCAAAGAGATACCCGCATCACGGCGGTGTGGCTTTTAAACACGCGGGAAAAGTGCTGTTTGAAGCTATGAAAATGCTTGGAGTCCAGGATATAGCGTTTAATCAACCTCCTTCAATGCTTTATAAGGATGAAAACCCGTTTAAGTAGTATAGGTAGCAATAGTTTTTATAATAGGAATGGAGGTCTTTAAGTATGAGTAGGAAATACACAATTGGAGTTGATTTTGGAACACTATCCGGCCGGGCAGTACTGGTGGATGTATCAACAGGGGAAGAAATTGCAACATCTGTGAAGGAATATACTCACGGGGTTATGTCGGATTATTTGCCTGATAAGGTGACAAAACTTGGACACGATTGGGCACTCCAGCATCCCGAGGATTGGTTGGAAGTATTTAAGGAAACCATACCCGAGGTTTTAAAAGAATCTGGAGTAAGCCCCGATGATGTCATTGGCGTTGGGGTTGACTTTACTGCTTGTACAGTTTTGCCTTCTGACAGTATGGGAGTGCCTCTTTGCCTTAAGGATGAATATAAATCAAATCCCCATGCATGGCCAAAGCTCTGGAAACATCATGCAGCACAGGATGAGGCCAATAAAATCAATCAGATTGCAAAAGAAAGAGGAGAAAAATTTGTAGACAGGTATGGTGGAAAACAGTCTTCCGAGTGGGAAGTTGCAAAAGTATGGCAGGTTTTAAATGAAGCTCCTGAAATTTATGAATCCATGGACAGATGGATTGAAGCTGCTGACTGGGTCACCTGGCAGCTCACAGGAGTAGAAAAGAGGCAAATTTGTACAGCAGGATATAAGGGAATCTGGCATAAGCAGGATGGCTATCCTTCCAAAGAATTTTTTAAAGCCCTGAACCCAAGGCTTGAGAATTATGTGGAAAAAAAGCTTTCAAATGATTTATATCCACTTGGCTCAAAGGCGGGGGAAATCATAAAAGAAGCTGCTCTGATGACGGGATTAAAACAGGGGACTGCCGTATGTGTTGGAAACGTTGATGCCCATGTATCAATTCCGGCTGTTGGGATTACTGAGCCAGGTAAGATGCTGATGATAATTGGAACCTCCACATGTGATATATTGCTGGGAACTGAAGAAAAAATTGTCCCCGGAATGTGTGGGGTTGTTGAAGAAGGTGCCATGCCAGGTTTCTTTGCTTATGAATCGGGTCAGTCCTGTGTTGGGGACCATTTTGATTGGTTTGTAAAGAATTGTGTACCCTTTTCGTACATGGAAGAATCACGAAAAAGGGAAGTCAATATACATAAGCTTTTACGCGAGAAGGCATCAGCACTTAAAGTAGGGGAATCCGGCCTTGTTGCACTGGATTGGTGGAATGGAAACAGGTCTGTACTTGTGGATGTTGACCTTACGGGCCTAATAATTGGCTTAACACTTCAATCAAAACCTGAAGAGATATATAGAGCATTGATTGAAGCAACTGCCTATGGCAAGAGGATAATCATTGAAACATTCCGTGAAAGCGGAGTGCCTATTAATGAGCTATATGCTTGCGGAGGCATTGCTTCAAAGGATGACTTTATGATGCAAATTTATGCGGATGTTACAAATATGGAGATCAGGATCGGAGCTTCTTCCCAGACTCCTGCATTGGGAGCTGCCATGTTTGCTGCTGTAGCTGCAGGCAAAGAAAGGGGTGGCTATGATAGCATTTTTGAGGCGGCCAAAGTTATGGGTAAAGTGAAAGAAAAATCATTTAAACCTATCCCTAAGAATGTAGAGGTTTATAACAAGCTTTATGAACAATACAAAATACTTCATGACTACTTCGGAAGGGGTCAAAACGATGTGATGAAGAAAATTAAAAAAATAAAGGAAGAAACTTTAAAGAATTATGATAAAATGGTAATAGAAGAGGTGTAAGGTTATGCTGGAAACATTAAAAGAGGCAGTATTGGAAGCTAACCTTGAGCTTCCAAAAAGAGGACTCGTAACATACACATGGGGAAATGTTAGTGGAATTGACAGGGAAGAAAACCTTATTGTGATTAAGCCAAGTGGTGTACCCTATGAGGAGTTAAGGATTGAACATCTTGTGGTACTGGACCTTAACGGGAACAAAGTGGAGGGAAAACTTAACCCGTCCTCCGATACAAAGACTCATCTGGTGATCTACAGAAATTATCCGGAAATAGGAGGGGTAGTACATACACATTCCCGGTGGGCTACCGTATGGGCTCAAGCCTTAAGAGGGATCCCAGCCCTGGGAACCACCCATGCCGATTATTTTTACGGTGAAATTCCCTGTACACGCAAACTGACCAATGAAGAGATTAACGGCGATTATGAAGAACAAACCGGAAATGTCATTATAGAGACCTTTCAGGATAAGAATCCCATATGTGTTCCCGGAGTTCTGGTCAGTAACCATGGACCTTTCAGCTGGGGAAAAGACCCGCAGGAGGCAGTACATAATGCAGTAGTTTTAGAAGAGGTTGCCATGATGGCTTATCACGCATATTCCCTCAAGCCTGATTTGAATCAGATTGATAAAACATTACTAGACAGGCACTTTTTAAGAAAGCATGGTAGTAAATCGTACTATGGTCAAAGTTAAGGTATATTATTGATTAAGGTTGCAAAACTGCAAGCGAAAATGGTTATTATTATACAAAAAGATTAATGAATTTTAATCTCAAATTCCTTACTAAAAAAAGATCTGTTTTACGAACATGTATTATGAAACTGAAATTATTGGAAATACATAATTCATTTCCATGGTTTGGAGGGTAAAAGAAACATAAATAATAAAAATAGGGGAGGTTGTATTAAAAGATATTATTTTTCTAAATTAAAAGTGTTAATAATCTTACATTTGGCGGAGCAAATAACGAACAGTTCAACGGAATTTGAGACAGACAAATGTAGGAGATTAATCACTTTTAATAGGGATAAACATTCATATATAATTTTATTATGAGTCGATTAAAGAGCAACATTGATGAATAAAAGATAAAATACAATTTTTAAAAAGTAAGGAGAGTTTATGATGATTAAAACTTTAAGAAAGGTATGTTTAGTAGTTTGTATCTGCAGTATATTGATGACCCTTTTTCCTGTAAAAAGTATTGCAGACTATCCAATTTTCTCACAGCGTTATACAGCGGATCCTACCGCAGTAGAGTATAACGGGCGTCTGTATGTTTACTTGTCGCACGATGCGGATCTTACGGCCGGTCAGTCAACTTACAATATTCCTGATATAACTTGTATATCAACGGATGATTTAAAGAACTGGACCGACCATGGAGAAGTTTTCAATGCTAAAGCAGATTCCAAATGGGCTTCAGTTACCTGGGCACCATCAATTGTATATCGCAATAACAAATTCTATTTGTACTATGGTAACGGAGGTAATGGTATTGGCGTAGCAGTGAGTGACAGTCCGACCGGACCTTTTAAGGATCCTCGTTCAACAGCCCTTGTAACAGGAAGTACTCCTGGAGTACAGCCTGCAAAAGATATGTGGTTGTTTGACCCGGGCGTTTTTGTTGACGATGACGGACAAGCATATATGTATTTTGGTGGTAACGGAGAGAGTAATATCAGAGTTATCAAGTTGGGCAGTGATATGATAAGTACTGTAGGCTCAGCAATGACAATGACTGCACCTCGTTTTTTTGAAGCAGCATGGATGCATAAGTATAAGGGAAAGTATTATTTTTCATATGCCAGCGATTTCTCTCAGGGTGCTTCTAAGATTGAGTATATGATGAGCGACAGTCCTACATCAGGCTTTACATATAAGGGAGTTATACTTCCACAGCCTCCGGACAATTATAATAACAATAATCATGCTGTTACTGTGCAGTTCAAAGATAAATGGTATGTTGTATATCACAACAGAAATTTAGGTAAACAAAGAGGAGTAGAGACTAATTATCAAAGAAATGCGGCAATAGATGAGATGTTTTATAACTCAGACGGTACTATTAAGCAGGTTGTTCCGACAGTAGACGGTTTGAAACAGCTTAAATATGTAGATCCTTATACAAAGAATTCTGCTGTAACCATGTACAAGGAGTCCGGAACTGAAACTGAAGAGTGCAGTGAAGGTGCAAGAAATGTTAGTATGATACAAAACGGAGACTGGATCGAGATTAAAGGGGTAGATTTTGGCAATGGCGGTGCTACTAGCTTTGATGCCAGAGTTGCAAGTGCTACACAGGGTGGAAATATAGAAATTAGATTGGATAGCGTAACAGGTACGCTCGTTGGTACTTGTAAAGTGGAAGGAACCAGTGGATGGCAGACCTGGACGACAAAAACATGTTCAGTTAGCAATGTGACAGGTGTACATGATGTGTTCTTTAAATTCACTGGTAGTGGCAGTGATTATTTGTATAACTTAAGCTGGTGGAAGTTTAATAAGGCTTCAAGTACGCCAACAGCCACACCGACAAACACACCAACATATACGCCAACAAGTACACCAACAACAAAACCGATTCTTACTGGTGATATTAATGGTGATGGTGTAGTAAATATGTCAGATGTTATTCTTATAGCAGTAAGTTTCAATTCGGTCAAGGGTGATTTAAAATATAAGGCGGAATATGATTTGAACGGTGACGGTGTTATAAATATGCAAGAAGTAATTATTATTGCATTAAATTTTAATGCTACATTGAAATAGTTGTGGAAGAAAATTCATAATCAAATATGTTGCTAAATGAAAAGTGTTAATAATCTTACATTTGTCAGAGAAAATAAAAGACGCTTTTACGGGATTTGCAATAGACAAATGCAAAAGATTATTCACTTTTCATATAAAAAAGGTTTTACAGTAGCAAATGCAGTCGTTTTAACTGCATTTGCTATTAATTATTTAATCATTCCATAAATTATTTATTATGTGTAAGGGGGAAATATGTATGGGTACTTCATTTGTTTCTAAAATCAAAAAATGCATTTTAGCAATTTTATGTTCTGCAGCACTATGTTGCATGATTATGCCGGCTGGAAATGCAGAGGCGGCAATGGCTAAAGGACCAAAGTGGGTAGGTAACATAATTGCTGGCAGTGTCCCGTCAAACTATTCAACCTACTGGAATCAGGCAACGCCCGAGAATGCAAGTAAATGGGGTAGTGTAGAAAACAGCCGGGGAAACAGAAACTGGAACAATGTTGACCTGATTTACAATTACTGCAAAACTAATGGATTTCCATTCAAATTTCATACTCTTGTATGGGGAAATCAGGAACCATCATGGATAGGCAGTCTTTCAGCAGCTGACCAGAAAACAGCGGTAACAAATTGGATTCAGGCAGCTGGTGCAAAATATCCTGATGCAGAGTTTGTGGATGTTGTAAATGAACCTTTACATGCACCGGCATCCTATAAAAATGCTATTGGAGGAAGCGGCTCAACAGGATGGGATTGGATTGTTTGGTCATTTGAACAGGCGAGGAAAGCTTTTCCCAATTCCAAATTGCTTATAAATGAATACGGAATAATAAGCGACCCCAATGCAACAAACAATTATGTAAATATCATAAATATTTTAAAAAGTAAAGGTTTAGTAGACGGAATAGGAATACAGTGTCACCAGTTTAATATGGATAATGTTTCTACAAATACAATGAAGAGTGTTTTAAATACATTGGGTGCTACCGGGTTGCCCATATATGTATCTGAGCTTGACATGACAGGTGATGACACTACGCAGCTAAACAGATATAAAGAAAAATTCCCTGTTTTATATGAAAGCGAATATGTTAAAGGTATCACATTGTGGGGTTATATACAGGGTGCGACATGGATAGACAATACACATTTAATCTCCACATCGGGCCAGGAGCGTCCTGCACTTACCTGGTTAAAGCAGTATTTAGCCGCTGTATCGGCAGCACCCACCGCCACGCCAACTACAAAACCCACCAATACATCAACTGCAAAGCCCACCAACACACCAACCTCAACATCAATATTAAACTCAACGGGACCAATAGTTACAACTAAAGGAGATCTCAACAATGACGGCGTGATAAACATGGCTGATGTAATACTTTTAGCAAGTGCTTTTAATGCAGTAAGAGGAGATTTAAAATATGCTTCAGCTTATGACCTGAATGATGACGGCGTAATAAACATGACTGACGTTATAGTTGTTGCGGTAAATTTTGGGAAAATAGTAACTGTCGAAACAGCTACTCCAACAAAAGCAACACCAACTCCAACTAAAGCACCGACACCAACTCCGACCAGTACACCAACCCCGGTTCCAAGTGCAAAAGTTACCACAAAGATTATGCCTTTGGGCGATTCCATAACCGATGGAATCTTTGTACCGGGTGGATACAGGATTAAATTGTGGAAAAATATAGTAAATGATGGGTTCACTGTGGATTTTGTAGGTTCTCTGTCAAACGGGCCTGCAGAGCTGGGAGATAAGAACCATGAAGGACATTCAGGATGGAGAATAGACGAGATTGACACAAATATCAATTCATGGATGGATACATACAAACCCCAAATTGTATTGTTGCATATCGGTACAAATGATATTTCTCAAAAATACGATTTGAATAATGCCCCTGCTAGGTTAGGTGGATTGGTTGACAAAATTTGTGCCAAATTACCGTCAGGCGGAAAGCTTTATGTAGCTAGTATTATCCCACTGAGCTATGCAGATGTAAAATCATATAATACTCAAATTGCGGGAATTATCCAAAGCAAGTCAAATCAAGGCAAACCTGTATATTTGGTTGACATGTATTCAGCAATTGCCGTCTCTGATCTGTCGGATGGAGTTCATCCTAATGCGGCAGGTTACGATAAAATGGCGGATGTCTGGTATAAAGCAATAAAATCTGACTTGGGAAAATGATATGAATATTTCTCCATTATAAAATATAAGAGATAGGAGATGTCAATTATGAAGTGTTTTATTAAAAAGAGTTTTTCCATTGTTTTTGGATTGTTTTTTATGTTACTCATGTTTACTACTGTATTAAACGCTGCCGCAAATGCCAATCCATCTTGGACAGTTGATGAACCGGTAATTTTTCACCGTGAGTTGCCTCCTTATGATTATTACGGTGCGAAAGACCCTACTATTGTTTACTTTGATGGCAAATATCACGTGTTTTACACTGGTGCAAATCAAGGCGGCGGGTGGCAGATGCTTTATACGTCTGCAAACACAATTCCCGAACTAAAAAATGCAAAACGTACCTATATGAGCAAAATTGGAGAAAGTTATTTCTGTGCACCGGAAGTATTTTATTTTGAGCCTCAGAAATTATGGTACCTTGTCTATCAGGATGGTACATATGGTGCTGCGTACTCAACTACGACAAACATAGCTGACCCAACTTCGTGGAAAGGACCTCAATCCTTCGGTATATCCGGCAATATGGGGTGGGATTATTTCATCATATGTGACGATCAAAACGCTTATATGTACAATACACCGGATGACGGTTCGGGCAAGCTTTATATGCGTAAAACGTCTCTTTCAAACTTCCCTAAAGGTTGGAGTGCACCTACTGTAGCCATGTCTGGAGTTTTTGAAGGTGCTGAGGTTTATAAATCCCTTGCTGACGGCAAATACTATTTGCTTATCGAGGACATGAAAGATGGCAGATATTATGAGCTGTGGACATCATCAAGTGCTGGGGGACCATGGACCCAGGTTTCTGAAAAATGGGCGTGGAGAGGAAATCTTACTAAATATAATTCATCTACCAAGTGGACTACAAATGTTTCCCATGGTGAACTTATACGTACAGGATATAACCAGAAACTCGAAATTGATGACATCAACCATGTTGATTTTCTCATACAGGGCACTCTAAGCCTGTCTGGTGACTATCAAAAGCTCACCTGGGATTTGGGACTTATCAGAAATTATTCTGGAAATCAAGCTACTTCAAATCCTTCAGCTACACCTACTCCTACAGTTGCCTCTTCACTCACACCTACAAAGCCTGCAGAACCCACGCCGGGGCCTAGATCAGCCTTTGTACAGATAGAGGCAGAGAAGTATAACAGCATTAATTCTTCATCTATTGAAACAATAACTACCACTAATGGAAGTGGTTTGGGTTATATTGAAAATGGTAATTACCTGGTATATAACAAGATAGACTTTGGAAGCGGTGCAACTTCTTTTAAGGCCCTTGTTGCAGGTGAACTTACCCCAAAAATCGAATTACGACTCAATGGCCCCACCGGTACTCTCATAGGTACACTATCGGTGAAATCTACAGGAGACTGGAATACATATCAAGAGCAAACCTGTAGTATTAATAAAGTTACAGGAGTAAATGATCTTTATCTGGTATTCACAGGTGCGGTAAACATTGACTGGTTTTCATTTGTGGGCACTACGGTAAGTACATCTACACCAACAATACCTGCGGCTATTTCTACAGGGGATTTGAATAACGATGGTGTTGTAAATATGGCGGATGTAATACTTTTGGCAAAAGCCTTTGGCTCAGTAAATGGAGACAGTAAATATGATACATCTTATGACCTAAATAATGATGGAGCAATAAATATGTCTGATGTTATAGTTATTGCGTCTAGATTTAATAGTGTAATCAGCCCTACAAGCAACACACCAGTGCCAACACCAACTCCAACACGTGCATCAACACCAACTCCAACAGGTGTGGTGACACCAACGCCTATTCCATCAGCATCAGGAACAGCTTTATATCAATTGGCTGCTGCAAAGGGAATAACATTTGGTACATGTGTTAACAGTCAATGGTTTGGTAATCAAACAGGTACAACGTATGATAATATTCTAAAAAGTGAATTTGGAATGGTTGTAGCCGAGAATGAAATGAAAGTTGATGCCATAGAGCCTTCACAAAATAATTTCAACTTTAGTAACGGCGATAAATTGGTTAACTATGCTATAAGCAACAATAAAAAAGTACGTGGACATACTCTTGTATGGCATTCTCAACTTCCCGGATGGATGGGAAATTGGAGCGGAAGTCGTGATGGACTTATTTCAGCTATGAATAACCACATTACCAAAACTATGGAACATTTTAAGGGAAAAATCGCAGAATGGGACGTTGTCAACGAAGCATGTGACGATAGTGGTAATGGACTTAGAAAAAGTGTATGGACAAATAAAATAGGTAATGATTTTATAGACATTGCCTTCCAGACTGCAAGAAAGGCTGATCCTAATGCACTTCTATTCTATAATGATTATAATATAGAAGATATGAGTGCAAAGTCCAATACAGCATATAACATGATTAAGAGCATGGTAGAAAGGGGAATTCCAATTGACGGAGTAGGATTCCAATGCCACTTTATCAATGGAATGAGCTCTTCACAGCTTAGTGCTATAGAGCAAAATATCAAGAGATATGCAGCTCTTGGATTACAGGTATCCATTACTGAGCTGGATATACGTATGAATGATTCAGAAAATCAAACTTCAGGGTTCAATACTCAGGCAAGCAATTACAAGTCATTGATGGAAATTGCATTGAGAAACCCTAATGTTAAAACATTTGTGGTTTGGGGCTTTACTGATAAGTATTCATGGATTCCAGGGACTTTCCCAGGAACTGGTAGAGGTCTTATTTATGATAGTAATATGAGTCCAAAGCCGGCATATACTGCATTAAAAGAAGCACTTATGAAATAGAATAACCATCAGGCTTATTATAAGTAAAGTTGCAACTGACATTATAGCATCAAAGATTATTCACTTTTCATATACATAAAATTATTATAGAAATCTATTACATTGTGTTTAGCATAAAGCCAAAGATTCAAGGATGTATGCGGAGATACAATGTAATAGATTTTTTAATTTGGGTGTAATTTACAGCAAATATAAAAATGATAAAATTTTTGATGTATTAAGCAAAATATTTAATAAGTCTTGTATTTGCAAACAATATAATTAAAATATGAGCATAAATTAGAATTCAATTAAAGAGATTAAATACGATTAGTCTTTTACATTTATCTATCGCAAAATTCCGTTAAAGCGTTCGTTATTTTGCTCTGTTAAATGTAAGATTTATAACGTATTTAATATAGATAATGGCATGATTGATACTAGAAGGAAGATATTGTTAAAAGTAAATAATAAGTGGTTTTATTATTTAGCCTTGCTTTAAAAAAATCAATATACTACTACTAAAAAGGGGGAGTTGTATAATGAGACCGAAATTTAAAGAAATGGGAGGGGTGAGTAAATGTTGAGGAAAATTAAGGTAAGTATTTCTATTGTTGCGATTTTTAGCATCTTGTTTACCTTGTTTCCAGTAAACGTACAAGCGGCGATTACGCTTACCTCAAATGCAACCGGTACAATTGACGGTTATAACTACGAATACTGGAAAGATAACGGTACCGGTACTATGACCCTCAATGGGGGAGGCACATTCAGCTGTTCATGGAGTAATATCAACAATATATTATTCCGTACCGGAAAGAAACTGGGATCGACAAAGACTTATCAGGAGTATGGTAATATCTCAATTGACTACTCTTGTAACTACCAGCCTAACGGTAACTCATACATGGCTGTCTATGGGTGGACGGAAGATCCACTTGTAGAATATTACATCATAGATAGCTACGGCACTTGGAAGCCGCCGGGAAATGGTATAGCAATGAAAGGGACAGCTACTGTTGATGGTCGTACATATGAAATTTATCAAAATTCCAGAACAGGACCTTCCATTAAGGGCGATAATACTACATTTCAGCAGTATTGGAGTATTTGTACATCAAAAAGAACAAGCGGAACAATCAGTGTCAGCGAACACTTTAAAGCATGGGAAGCTAAAGGAATGAAGATGGGCAAGATGTACGAAGTATCCATGGTTGTGGAGGGATATCAAAGCAGCGGAAAAGCTGATATGACCAAGATGGATCTAAAGATTGACGTAACACCTTCCAATACCAATACACAATTAAATACTCCAACTCCAACTAAGACAAGCAGTACTAGTGGTACCGGTACAGATCAACCACTTCGTGTTTTAGCAGAAAAAATTAGGGCTCAAGGCCATGAATTTTATGTCGGTGCTGCACTTTCCGGAAATTTAAGCGGCAGTGATCAAAATATTGCGAAAACTGAGTTTGATATTGTAACAAGTGAAAATAATATGAAAATAGGAGCAATATCACCTAGCCAAAACCAGTACAATTATAGCGGCGGGGACAGTTTGGTGAATTTTGCCGCATCCAACAATATGATGGTTCACGGTCATGCTTTTGTGTGGCACAAGTATAATCCAGGCTGGGTAGACGGTACCAAGAGTATGATGGAAACTTACATAAACAATGTAGGGACTCATTATAAGGGTAAAATCTATGCATGGGATGTAGTAAATGAAGCATTCCAGAAGGATGGAACATATCGTATTAATGCAATTGGAACAAATGGTCAGGATGGTGCTTCCATCTTTGGACAAAAGCAAGGCAAAAAATATATTGAGGATGCATTTATAGCTGCCCGTAAGGCTGATCCAAAAGCTAAGCTGATCTATAACGAGTATGATTTGGAAACAAGACCTGCAAAATTTGAGGGCGTCTATGAAATGGTAAAAGATTTTAAGAGCCGGAACATTCCAATTGACGGTGTTGGTTTTCAAATGCATTTGGGACCAAGCTTTACAGAAACTGACGCCAAAAGATTTGCAGACCAGATGCAAAGGTTAGCTGATTTAGGTGTTGAAAGTTATGTTACTGAAATGGATGTGGGGTGTCCGGATTCATCACAGTCAGGACTGGAAAAGCAGGCACAGATATATAGTTGGATAGCAAAAGCATGTGTAGAACAACCATATTGCAGAGCTTTACAAGTATGGGGTATAAGAGATTCTCAGTCATGGCGTATAAATCCTGAGTCTCCCGAAGACAAAGCAATAGCTCCATTAATTTTTAATGACAACGGTCAGAAAAAGCCTGCGTATTATGCAATACAAAAAGCTATGGCAGATGCAGTGAATTCAACACCAACTGCAACAGCCACTGCAACACCAACTGCAACACCAACAAAGCCAAGTGCAAGTCCGTCGATTAAAGGTGATCTCAACCTAGATGGTATTGTGAACATGGCAGACGTTATACTTATAGCAACTGCTTTCAACGCAACTCGTGGAACGGAAAAATATAAGGCAGCATATGATTTAAATGATGATGGTGCTATAAACATGGCGGACGTTCTTTTTATAGCTGCAAACTTTAATAAGACAGCAAGTACATCTAATAATGCTCAAGCTTCAACTTCAATAAATGTATCAGCACCTACTCCGGTTGTATCTGCGGCTACAAGAATTTTACCTGCTGTTGAAAGTGTTGAAAAAGACGGTCCGTTTTCACTTGCAGTAGAAAAAAATGTTGGGCCAAATGGCAAAGCATGGGTGGTTAGGCCAGCTACTCTAGGAAGCCAGGGAGTTACTGCACATCCCATATTTATATGGGGGCCAGGTGGAGGTTCTGACCCTAGTTATTATCAAGATGTAATGAACAGAATTGCTTCACATGGATTTGTAGTTTATAGTGAATCTCCATCAGATTCAGGTGCTGAAATGAAAGCAGGACTAGATTGGTTAATATCACAAAATAGCAACCCTTCAAGCATATATTACAATAAACTTGACACAAGCAGAATTGCTGCCGGCGGACATTCACTCGGTTCAGTGGCTTCTTATGGTGTAGCTAGTGATCCCAGAATATCTACAACAATTCACGTTGACGGCGGATCCCTTGATGGCAATGGAGCAAGTAAGATGCGTAAGCCCACGGCACTTATCTGTGGATTGGCAGATAATTTAGCTTTGGATAACACTAAAAACGATTATAGTAAAGCAACAGTTCCGGTCTGGATGGGCTTAATGCAAGGAGTGGACCACGGTACTGGGCCAAAGTATGCTCTTCCGGCAACTTTAGCATGGCTTAGGTGGCATTTGGCTGGAGAAACTGAACGAAAGAGTATGTTTATCGGTTCAGATGCATATTTTAATACGGGCATATGGCAATCTCAAAGTAAAAATTGGTAAATAAATATGTTTTCCCTACTTATTTCAGTCCCCCTCATTTGAGGGGGATTTTTTAATGTCTAGAAAGAAAAAAGCCGATAATATCTTATATGTTTTAAGCAAAATCCTTATTAAGATTGTTAAAATAAAGAGATATAATTATAAGAATAACTATTTATTTGATTAGAATTTTTGCAACGATAAAAATTCCGAACTCAAAAATAAGTTCGATTTCGAATTAATCAAATGAAAGGACAATTGAATAATATTTTACTCTATCATATAAAAATTCAACTAATTTAGAAAAAGATAAAATAGTATTTATCTTTATTAAAAGTGTTAATAATCATTTACATTTGTCTTAAGTAAATTTAGAAAAAACCTTAGTTATTTGCCCTGATAAATGTAAGTCATTAGCACTTTTCATTTAGTATGAATTTAGGCATGATTTAAAAAATACTTACGCTTTTTAAGTGGGTGTTGACGAGTCAAGTCAACACATGAGCGAAATTTATAGCGGAAGTTATTTTTTGGTCATAACATAATATAAAAATTATTATTGAGGGAAGATGTTTATGCTATTTATATCAGCTGCTCTAAATTATACTGGTGAAACAGCTACCAGTATTGTTCAAAAAATTAAAAATGGAGACAAGCGTTTAAAAGAGAAATTCATAGAAGATTATATACCATTTATTATAAAGGAGATTTCAAACTTTAATGCTTCACATGTAGTTGATATAAAAAATAGTGATGAATATAGCATTGGTCTTATGGCGTTTAATGAGGCGATTGAAAAATTTGACGGCAGTAAAAGCAGGCAATTTCTTAAATTTGCACAGATGGTAATTAAAAGAAGAATGATAGATTATTTAAGACATATATCATCTATTAGCAAAAATGAAATTCCTTTTTCTTACTTCGACAGCAAAAGCGATAGTGAGCTTGAGGAAAAATTAAATATGTTTGACTTTGGATTAGAATCAGGTAGGTATGAACTTATACATGAGTTGAGAGACTTTTCCAGACAATTGGAAACCTTCGGTTTAAACATAAGAGATCTGCCACATTACATCCCAAAACATAGAGACTCAAAACAAATGTGTATAAGCATTGCTAAAAAAGTTATTGAGAATAAGAATATTTACGAAAAATTAAAAACGAAAAAATACTTTAAAATGAAAGAGCTTACTAAATTAATAGATTTCCATCCAAAGTCTGTGGAAAGAAACAGGGAGTTTATTATATGCTTATGTATATTATATGGAAATGATTATGAAAACTTTAAAGCATATTTAAACCAAGTATTTTGATAAAGCAAATAAGGTAAATAGCATAGCTGTTTATTTATATTAAAAGTGTTAATAATCTTACATTTGGCGGAGCAAATAACCAACGGTTCAATGGGATTTGCTTAAGACAAATGTAATAGATTTATCACTTTTAATTTAGGAATGGAAATGTTCTGAGAATTTATATGCACAGTTACAATTTGTGTGTTTGCTCGTTTAAGGGGGGAGTAGCAATGAAATATGAAGGTATTGTTATAAGCTTGACAAAAAGCAAAGCGGTAGTTACAACTAACGATTTTCAATGCTTTTATATAAAGAGAGGTCCTGCAGAATATGTAGGAAAGGAAGTTGAATTTACAGAAAGAGATATTATCAGAGAAAGACCAGCGTTGGAAAAACTCATGATAGGTGTTGCTTGTATTGTTATTCTATTTGTTATAGCCTCATTTTCAAATATTGTAGGCATAATCAATATAAATGATATTTTTTCCGAGCCAAGAGCCTTTGCTTATATTGATGTAGACATTAATCCCAGTCTTGAGATAGAAATTGATAATGCCGGGGACGTTATGAAGTTAGTTCCATTAAATGAGGATGCAAAGGTCCTTGTTAAGAAATTAAAGTTTGGTAAAATTAATGTTTCTAAAGCCATTTCTAATATTATAGATGAGGTGAAAAAGGATAAGTATTTAAATGCAGCTGAAAAGGATTATATACTAGTATCAAGCACTTTGAACAACAAAAAAAGTGAGTTTGATAAAGAATATCAAGTTGGTAAGGAAAAACTCGATAATATTATGAACTCATTAAAAAACAGTTTACAAGAAAAAGAAAATAGCAAAGTAAATGTATACCTAATGCAAACAAATATAAACGAAAGAAAAGAGGCACAGAGGGAAGGGATATCTACCGGCAGATATGCATTGTATAATAAATACAAAAATTTGGAAAGTGATTTTTCGGTTGAAGAGGCTAAAAAAGTTAATGTTAATGATTTGTTAAAATATATATTAAATGATAAAGAAGAAAAGGACAGCCTAAATAGTATTCCCAAACCGACTCCTTCAAGTTCTAAGGCTGATAATGTGAAAGGAAACGATACTGCAGAAGGAAACGATACTGCAAAAGGAAATGATACTACGAAAGGAAATGATGCTGCAAAAGATTCTGCGAAAGAAAATGATACTGCGAAAGATTCTGATATTAAACCCAATACGCCTATACAAACGCTGAAGGCAACGCAAAATACTATTAGAACACAAAAGCCTGTGTCAACACAAGTACCAACAAAAACACTGACGGAAAATCCTGTTACTGTATATCAGAATATAAATTATACCGGGTGGGCTGTTGAGTTGGCCGTTGGAGATTATGACATGTTTCAGCTTTTCGATAAAGGAATTATAAATGATGTTGCATCTTCTATTAAAGTAGCTTCGGGATATAAGGTGACGTTATATGAAGATTACGATTTTACAGGAAGGTTTGTTGAGTTGACTGCAAATAGTAATAATTTAGCAGACTACGACTTTAACGATATAGTTTCATCCATCAAGGTGGAACTAGACACTCCGAATTCGAGGCAGACAAAAAATATAAAATCACAATTTATGAGGTTGGAATCATATAATTTTCGTGGACAGTTTATTCGGCATCAATCATTTAAAGCAAGTATTTCAAAGGATGTGTCTCCATTTGATGATTCGGTATTCAAAATGGTTCCTGGTCTTGCCGACCCGGAATGCATATCCTTTGAGTCAAAAAATTTTCCTGGGTATTACCTGATGCATGAAAACTTTGAAGTTGTTCTTAAGAAATTTGATGGGTCGGATAATTTTAAAGAATGTGCAACCTTTAGAAAGGTATCTGGGTTGTGGGGTAAAAATTCAGTTTCTTTTCAATCACTGAATTATCCCAATAGGTATATAAGACACAAGATGTTTTATATGCAGATTGACGAGATAATTACCGACCTTGACAAGAAAGATGCCACATATTATGAAATTAAAGTCAAGTAACATCACAACAATATTAAGACAGCGATTTATAATAACTTCTACTTTCAACACATGTGTTGAAAGTAGAAGTTATTTTTTTGTAATGAGTAACAGTGATAATTATCTTACAAATGTGCTCAAATACTTAAAATCTCAGTGTAATTTTAAGTATTTAAGCAACAAGATGAAAAGTGTTAATAATCTTACATTTGTCAGAGCAAATAACGAACGCTTTTACGGGATTTGCGATAGACAAATGTAAAAGATTATTCACTTTTCATATAGGAGGGAGTATAGTGCTATTTATAACTCCATAACATTTGTTCGAAATTGTGATGATTTTTAAGTGGGGAATTTTATTCTTATTCAAATAATTCTTATTTAAAAATATTGGGTAGTGTGACCAACAAACATTTCTTAAGACAACTAACAGTAAGGGTAATAGAAATAAGGAAATATTATACATATGTTTATATTTAGTCATCTGTGATAAAAATTGGTAAAATTTTAGATGTTTTAAGCAAAATCTTTATTAAGACTTATCATGGTTACTAATATAATAAAAACAAGACGAAATCAACTATTCTATCCTTATTAATGCATGAATGAAAACAATTTCCGCTTTGTAAACGATATTTATAGCGGAAGTTATTTTGGTCATGACTACGTTTGCAATTGATATGATATTCCTTTAAATAAAACCGAAAAGGTTGGAACGACTTAATAACAATGCTCCAATAAATATTTTATATAAGTGGTAAATTAATTAGTTTATTTAAAATACATTATGTGAGGGGAATGTGCAATGACAACAAATGCAAGCATTACACCAGATGTAAACATTTCACCGGATGCAAGCACTGCACCAAAGAAAAAGCACTTCTGGAAAAAGTCGGGATTTATTAAGGAGCTAGCAAAAAATAAGGCGATGTTTCTTATGCTTCTACCACCATTCATTCTGGTATTTGTCAACTATTACTTGCCTATGTTTGGCGTGGTCATCGCTTTTAAAAATTTCAACTATAATGATGGGTTCCTAGGCAGTCCATGGGCGGGATTGCAAAATTTCAAGTTTCTTTTCATGTCCGATGCAGCATGGCAGATTACCAGGAACACCATTTTATACAATTTGTTTTTCATTTTGATAGGTTTAATTTTTGCAGTTTTATTCGCATTGGCTCTTAATGAGTTGAGAAATAAGTTGGCAGCCAAGTTTTATCAGTCGGTAATATTTTTACCCTACTTTCTCTCATGGGTGGTTGTAGCCTATCTTGTACTGGCTTTTCTGGATCCCAACGGATTTTTTAACAAAACAATCGTTAATATATTCAACTTACAGACTGTGGATTGGTATGCTTCGCCTCAGCATTGGCCGTTTATATTAGTGCTGGTAAATCTATGGAAGAATATTGGTTACGGTATTGTCATCTACATTGCTGGAATTGCTGGAATTGACCAGGAATATTATGAAGCTGCCGTATTGGACGGTGCCAGCAAGTTGCAGCAGATAAGGTATATCACTATTCCGTTTCTGGTTCCTTTTATGATTGTAACAGCTATTATCAACCTTGGAAATATCTTTAGGTCTGATTTTGGACTTTTCTACCAGGTTCCGATGCAGCAGGGGCTTTTGGCACCCACGACGGAAGTACTGGATACTTACATATATAAAGCATTGATAATGAGCGGCGATCTTGGCATGTCTTCGGCTGCTGGATTATACCAATCTGTTGTGGGATTCTTCACAGTTTTGATAGCCAACTGGGTGGTTGGTAAAATCAGTAAGGAGAATAAGATATTCTAACTAATCTAATTAAAATCACTATAAATCTTACATTTAGCAGATCGAAATAACGAACGCTTTAATGGTATTTTGCAATAGATAAATGTAAAAGATTAATTGATTATAATCTATATTAAAATTTATAAGACTATTGCATTTAAGTCTATAATTTGTCATTTGAGGGAGGAAAATATGAAGGCGAAAAATATAAATGTGAAAAATATAAAAGAATCTTTAAGTTTAAACTCCATTTCACCTACTGCTAATTTAATATTAAATGTAATATTTTCAGTCTATTGTATTGCCTGTGTAGCACCATTGTTTTTGATATTCATGGTATCCATTACAGACCAGACATCTCTTGCAACCAACGGATACTCATTTTTTCCCAGCAAAACCAGTTTTGATGCATACCGGTATTTGTTCAATGATATGGAGAAATTGTTAAGATCGTATGGTGTTACAATTTTCACATGTGTTGTTGGTACATTCTTTTGTGTATTGTTTACAATGTTATATGCCTATCCGATTTCAAGAAAATCATTTAAATACAGGAATTTTTTCTCCTTCTTTATGTTCTTTACAATGCTCTTTCAAGGAGGACTAGTGCCTTGGTATATCCTTTATACCAAGTACCTGCATTTGCAGAATAATATTGCGGCTATGATTATGCCGGCTGTCATGAATGCATTTTACGTGCTGATTGCTAAGACATTTTTTACAATCAATCTGCCGGACTCTGTGCTGGAAGCGGCTAGAATCGATGGTGCCAGTGAATTCAAGATATTCTACACCATTGTTATTCCAATGTCCACTCCTGTTATTGCTACAATAGCATTGTTTTCATTTTTGAGCTACTGGAATGATTGGTATCTTTGTCTATTATACATTAATGATCCCCAATACTATAACATTCAATATTCAATGTATCAAGCCCTGCGTTCCCTACAATTCCTGACATCCTCTCTGGCGTCAGCTTCAGGGAATACTTCCAGTGCATTGGCAAATGTGCCTGGAGAAACTCTGCGTATGGCTATGGCGATTATCGGGATAGGTCCTATTATTTTCGCATATCCCTTCTTCCAGAGATATTTTATAAAGGGACTTACTATTGGTGCAGTAAAAGGTTGATTACGGCTTGGGCGGAAATATGAATTTTTGTCTTTGCTGATCAATATATAGACATTACAAAATTTAAGGAGGAGTAATAATGTTCAAAATCAAAAGGTTGGGATGTAACATTGTTTCTGCTGTTTTAGCATGTGGTATGTTATTGTCAGGGTGTGGAAGTCCTAATTCGACTAAACCAACTGATACCAGCACAACATCGAATCTGAAACCCTATGAGATCAATGCATATTTTCTTGCACCTCAGTGTAAGGATGTAAAACTGGTACAGGATGAACTAAACAAGATTCTTAAGAAAAAAATCAATGCTACTATCAAATTGAATTATTATTGGTGGGATAGCTATCAACAGAAGCAGCAATTGGCAGTTGCTTCCGGTGATAAGATAGACATTATGTTTTCTCCAAGTTGGTGGGGATTTAATGACTATGTTGCCAAAGAGGCCTGGTTACCGCTGGACGATCTACTTCAGAAACACGGAAAGGATATTATTGCGAATATTGCACCGGCATATTTGAAAGCACCTATTGTAAACGGAAAGCTATATGCGATTCCGACAGCAAAGGATATGTTCGGAACTGGGGGATTCATATTTAATAAGGAACTGGTCGACAAATACAATTTTGATATAAATTCTATAACAAAGCCTGAGGATATAGAACCATGGCTTAAAATTATAAAAGAAAAAGAGCCGGGTGTAATCCCGTTCTTGTCCTCAAAGGGTGACCAGCAACAATATTTGTGCCAGGATTGGCAGATCAATGTCGGTACTGTGGATGTGCCTGTGGGTTACGAAAAAACCGATGGAGATGTTAAAATTATAAATCTTATGGAAACTGATATCGCAAAAAGAATTTATAAATTGTCTCGCAGCTGGTATCAGAAAGGATATATAAACAAGGATGTGGCAACGCTCCAGGACGGAACTCCGATGAAAAAGGCTAAGAAAGTGTTTGCTTGGACAGACCAGTTGAAGCCTGGAAAAGCTGACGAATTGAAGGCACAATTTGGATATGATCTGGTCCAGGCAAATGCTTGGAAAGATATTCAGTATTATACAACAACCCCAGACTTGACAAACTCACAATTGGTTATTCCAAGAACATCAGGTGATCCTGAAAGGGCAATGATGTTTATAAATCTGCTATTTTCAGATAAAGAGATCAAAAATCTTCTGAGTTGGGGTATTGAAAACAAGCATTACCAGAAGATAAGCGAAAACCAGATATGCTTTGCTGACGGTGTTAACGCCGACAACTCAGGTTACTACGGGCTTGCTCAGTGGTCCATGGGTGGAAGCCAGTTCTTGGATTACCTGTGGGTAAGTGAGAGCCAAGACAAGTGGCAGAAGATGCAGGAATTCAATGAATCTGCAAAACCAATGAAGATTGTTGGATGGACTTATGACTCCAGTAATGTTAAATCAGAAATGGCAGCACTGGCTACGATAGGCCAGAATAAGGGACAGCCGCTTTCCCAAGGGTTGGTTGACTATGATACATACTATCCGGGTCTCAAGACTTCACTAGAAAAAGCAGGTATTCAAAAGGTTATCGATGATTGCCAAAAATCGGTAGACGCTTTTGTTTCGGGATTGAAATAAATAATGCAAGCAATGGTTTAAGTGAGTGCAGTGAATGCAATTTTCACTGCACTCTTTTAAATGTCAAGGAAACTATGGTGTATGCTACACCACAATTTCTCACGACAACAATCAAGGTTGACAAAAGGAGTGCTTGTGATGACAATGAAAAAACAAGGATTAAATCCATATCTTCCATCATGGGAATATATTCCTGATGGAGAACCATATATTTTTGATAACAGGGTATATGTTTATGGCTCGCATGACCGTTTTAACGGGCATGCATTTTGTTTGAATGATTATGCATGCTGGTCAGCACCTGTTGAGGATCTGGCTGATTGGAGGTATGAAGGTGTAATTTACAAAAAAACAGATGATCCACTTAACAAGGACGGCAGCATGTGTCTTTATGCACCGGATGTTACGGTCGGGCTGGATGGATTATATTATTTGTACTATGTTCTTGACAAGGTGGATATTGTATCAGTGGCAGTCTGCGATAGCCCTGTCGGCAAGTTTGAATTCTATGGATATGTACATTATTCTGATGGAACGCGTCTGGGCGAAAGAGAGGGTGACCAGCCCCAGTTTGATCCTGGAGTACTGACAGAGGGAGAGAAAACATATCTATATACAGGCTTTTGTCCAGTTGGTGACAAATCAAGAAAGGGTCCCATGGTAACGGTGATTGGTCCGGATATGCTTACTATTGTGGAAGAGCCGCAATTTATAGCACCGAGTGAACCGTACAGCAAGGGCAGCGATTTTGAAGGGCATGAGTTTTTTGAAGCTTCTTCTATAAGAAAAAAAGGTGATACCTATTATTTTATTTATTCCTCAACCGTCTTTCATGAATTGTGTTATGCTACCAGTAAATGTCCGACAAAAGATTTTAAATATAGGGGAGTTATTGTAAGCAATAATGATTTGCATATTGATTCTTACAAACCGGCAAATAAGCCTATGTATTATGGTGGTAATAACCATGGCAGTATTGTCGAAATCAACGGAAGGTGGTACATTTTTTACCATAGACATACCAATGGAACAAATTTCAGCAGGCAGGGCTGTATTGAGCAGATAAAATTTAAAGATGATGATACCATAACTCAGGTAGAGATGACTTCCTGCGGTTCCAATGTAGGACCGCTTGCAGGACGAGGAGAGTATCCGGCCTATATTGCATGTAATTTGTACTGTAAGGACGAGGAAAAGTATACAGGTACTTTAGGAGCATGGATGGACGGTCGCTTTCCCAAGATAACCCAAGATGGAAAAGATGGAGATGAAGAAACCGGCTATATTGCAAATTTAAGGGATGGTGCTGCAGCCGGATTCAAATACTTTGATTGTAGGGGAGTTAAGAAGGTTAAAATCAAAGTACGTGGATATTGCCGTGGAGCCTTTGTGATAAAGACATCATGGAATGGTACGCTGCTTGGAAAGATACCTGTTGACTTTTCGAATGTTTGGAAGGAATATTCTGGGGATATTGTAATTCCGGACGGCATACAGGCATTATATTTTGAGTATACAGGCGAGGGTAATGCTAGCCTGGCATCCTTTACGCTGGAGTAAGGCATGATTAAAAAAATTACTTCCGCTTTCTTCGTGACTAAAACAATGTGCAAAGAAAAAGGGATGTATAGCAAAGGAGATAAGTAATATGGCTAGGTTTGATGATCTATCTGCGTTATTGAAACAATTTGTGGAAAACGGTCCGACAGGATGTGGTTGTGCTGTAGCAAAAGACGGGAAGACCTTATATCAAGGTTATTTCGGTTATGCTGATCTGGAGGAGAAAAGGCCCGTTACCGAAGATACAGTATATCGTCTCTTTTCCTTGACAAAGGTGGTTATCTGTACAGCAGCCCTTATGTTGTTTGAAAGAGGGAAATTCCTTTTAAACGAACCGATTTATGAGTATTTTCCCCAATACAGAAATACGCAAGTTTTTGTTAAGGAAGCTAATGGAAAGTTCCATACTATAAAATCCAAGAGTCCAATGCTTATTAAGCATGCATTCACTATGTCGGTTGGTCTGGGGTTTCCCTATGGAGATTCACCTACAGCGAAAGGAATGGCAGAAGTAAAAGATGAATTACATAAAAAGTATGGGAAATATGATATTGTGTCTGAGGTAAAGGCTATGGGCAATGTTCCTGTTGAATTCCATCCCGGTACCCATTGGCAGTATGGTTATGGACATGATATTATAGCTGGCTTGATACAGGTGATTTCGGGGAAGACCGTAGGAGAATTTCTGCAGGACGAAATATTTGGTCCTCTGGGCATGGAGAATACAGGTTATCGTTACCGTGAAGGAATGGAATCGAAGATGGCCTCCAATTACAGGAGGGATAAAAACGCAAGGATGATAAAGGTTCCCGGTTTTCTGGATGAATTTCATCAGCATGATGAAGTGTACGAATCTGGAGGTGCAGGCCTTTATTCCACTGTCAACGATTATCTAAAATTTTCACAGATGCTTGCTAATGGCGGAAGCTATAACGGAAAAAGAATAATAGGCAGAAAGACTATAGATTTGATGCGGACGAATCATTTAAATGAGGAGCAGTTAAAGGATTTTGCCTATCCATATCTGGCTGGGTACGGATACGGTTTGGGAGTGAGGACCTTGATGAGTACGGTACAAGGGCATTCTAACGGTTCTATTGGAGAGTTTGGATGGACCGGAATGCTTGGCACATATGTATCCATTGACCCGCAGGAAGGGTTTTCGGTAGTTTATATGCATCAGATGGAGCCGAATATGGAAGAGTATCATCACCTTCGCGTAAGAGCTGTCGCTAACGGCTGCCTGGAGTAATAGATAACAATAAGTTAAGAGGGGATTGGTTTGAAATTTGAAGAACTATTCACTGTGCATGTAAAACCGGAGAATGGAATTGAATTAAATAACAATTATTAGGGGGCCAAGTAAATGTTAAGAATGGTAATAAATGGGGATACTAAAAAGGGAAAAATAAACAAAAATATTTATGGTCACTTCTCAGAGCATCTTGGAAGATGCATATACGAGGGAATATGGGTTGGAGAAGATTCTGAGATTCCAAACATAAAAGGGTATCGTACCGATGTTGTTGAAGCGTTAAAAAAGCTGAAAGTGCCTGTTTTAAGATGGCCGGGAGGTTGTTTTGCCGACGAATACCATTGGATGGACGGAATTGGTCCAAAAGAGAAGCGGCCCTGTATGATTAACACTCACTGGGGTGGTGTGGTTGAAAATAATCATTTTGGCACAGATGAATTTTTGGAGTTTTGTGAAATGATCGGTACCGAGCCGTACATATGCGGTAATTTAGGAAGCGGTACGGTTCAGGAAATGCAGCAGTGGGTGGAATATATCACTTTTGACGGCAAATCGCCAATGGCTGACTTAAGACGGGCAAATGGTAAGGAGGAACCCTGGAAGCTGAAATATTTCGGTATTGGAAATGAAAACTGGGGCTGTGGCGGGAATATGCGACCGGAATATTATGCAGACCTTTACAAGAGATTCTCAACCTACGTGAGGAACTTTGGTGATAACACTATCTATAAGATTGCATGTGGTCCAAATGGTGATAACTATAGATGGACGGAAGTTCTGATGAGGGAAGCAGGACATTTATTGCATGGGATAAGCTTACATTACTATACTTTACCAAGTGGTTCATGGACAGGTCTGAAGGGTTCGGCTACGGAATTTGATGAAGGGGAATGGTTCGAAACACTCAAACAAACGCTGTTTATGGAAGAACTGGTCAAAAGGCACAGCACTATCATGGATAAATATGACCCTGAAAAGAAAGTCGGCTTGATTGTGGATGAATGGGGGGCTTGGTATGATGTGGAACCTGGCACAAACCCAGGTTTTCTTTATCAGCAAAATACATTGAGGGATGCTTTGATAGCAGGTATCAACCTGAATATTTTCAATAACCACTGCGACAGAGTTCAAATGTCAAACATAGCCCAGATAGTCAATGTTCTTCAGGCAATGATTCTTACTGAAGGTGATAGAATGCTTCTAACACCTACATATCATATCTATGACATGTTTAAGGTGCACCAGGATGCACAGCTTTTGTCCGTTGACTTTGAAAGTATAGAATATCTTTATAATGGGGAAAAAATCCCTGGGATCAGCGTATCATCATCAATGGACAAGGAAGGGAAAATTCATGTTTCAATTTGTAATCTCAACCCTATGGAGGATACAGAAATCGACATTGATATAAGAGGAAAAACGGTAAATAATATCTGTGGAAATGTTCTGACAGCAGGGGCAATGAACGATATGAATACCTTCGATGACAGCAATAAGGTGAAAATTGATATGCTTTATAATGTGCAATTGAAAAATAACCATGCCGTATGTAAAATACCATCAAAGTCTGTAGTTGTATTAGAAATTGAATAACTTAGGGGCATGCGGGGAGGAACTATGTTTGAATCAAAATGTAAAAGTTGTATGGAAAGCATGGAGATGAAAAGGCATATTCTTAAAGATCAGATTAATGATGCAATTGACAAGATGTCTAAGAATAAAAAAATTAAATTTGTCAGTGATGATGTCTATAAGGACAGATTATTGCAATGCAGTGAATGTAAATATTTAGAGCTTGGTACTACCTGCATGCAATGCGGATGCTATGTAGAAATCAGGGCAAAGTTAAGAGATGCGAGTTGTCCGCTTCCCAAAAATAAGAGATGGAAATCTGTGAAGTAATTTTATATGACTATATGCGTTTCCATTTCTTACTTTTACATGGTATAATTAAAGAATATAATATTATATTCTTTGCAATAATCATTTTATATTTTTAATTATTGCAAAACATTTTACTTGATTCATATGTTACGAAAAATTCATTTTCATAATGCAAATGTTAGGTTGGGTGAATAATTATTTACTTGTAAATTCATGGGGTGATTATGCATATAGGAGGAAGATTATTTAAAAGAATTTGCGATTTGAAAAGCACGATTTACGGCAAACTTTCCGACATGAGGATCGGTGTACGTTTTACATTATTTTATTGTATTATATTAATTTTCTCAATTTTACTTAGCAATGCTCTATATCAAAAGATATACTCAAACACTGCATTAAAAAAGGTCAGTGACTTGTCTGTCCAGACCCTGTATTCCGTCAAGACCAGCTTGGACCTTATGATTAGCAATGTAGATAATTATTCCAAAATCATCCTGTCTAATGATGATCTACAATTGCTACTAAGGAATGGAAATATATACTCTGATTTGCGTGTACAGGGAAGATTGGGTACATACCTCAACAAACTGACTCAGGAAACATCTTTTATCTCTTCGGTTTACATTTTTGATAATAGCGGAAATGAATATTCTATAAATAACCAGGATGATCTTCAGTTTATGCCGACTAATATTACAAATGCAGAGTGGTATGATCTGGTTGTACGTAAGAAAGGTGCTTACGTTTTAAAGCTAAATGGAGGAAATACTTTTGGAAATACTCCGAAAGATAATTTTGTTTCCATAATACGTTTAATTCGTGACATTAATTCCACCAGTACACTTGGAGTTTTGGTTATCAATATATCGGAGAATGCATTTAAGGATTCTTATGCAAGTATTATCAATAACTATACTACAGGAGTTACAATCCTGGATGAAAATAATGAAAGCATTGTGAAATTAAATGTGTTAGATAATAGCGAAATTAAAAATTTGATGGTATCATTTAAGTATAGTGACCATGGCTATATGATGAAGCGGATTAAGGATATGGAATATCTGGTTTCGTATCTGGTTGATAAAAGGTCTAATTGGAAGATTGTAAGTTTGATGCCGGCTAAGGAATTGTCCAATGAAACAGCTGTACCTGGTTTGATAGGTTTGGCTATCATAATCATCAACAGTCTTCTTATGTTTATCGGAACGATTCTTACATCAAGAATAATTACCATTCCGATAAATAAACTTTTAAAATCCATGAAAGGTATACAGAAAGGAGAATTTAAGAAAGTGGATATCAGTGCAGGAAGCAATGAGATCGGTCAGCTAAGGGATGGATACAACATGATGATTTATGAAATACAGCAGCTGATTGACCGTGTAATAACCGAGCAAAGGATTAAAAGAAAGGCAGAATTAAACGTACTTCAAGCTCAGATAAAGCCCCACTTTCTTTATAATACATTAGAATCAATCAATTCCTTGATATTAATGGAAGAAACAGAAGCAGCATGTGATATTGTTGATGCTTTAGGGAGTTACTACAGGCTGAGCCTTAGTAAGGGTAAAGAGGTAATCACAATTAGTGAAGAAATCGATATCGTAAGAAACTATTTGAATATTCAACAAATACGGTATGCAAATTTGTTTTCGGTACAATATAAATTGGATGAACGGGCCGGCAGTTTTAAGATTCTTAAGCTTATATTGCAGCCTTTGGTGGAGAATGCTCTTTACCACGGTATCAGGGTTAAGGGAGAACGTGGGACTATCTCTATTGAGACCGAGTATTTGCAGGACTTTATTCGAATTAAAGTGGAAGATGATGGTGTGGGTATGTCCAAAGAATGTATTCGTCGGATTCTGGATGATAGTACTGATACAGGGGTTTTAAGTTTCGGTCTAAGGGGAACCATAGAACGCTTGAGAATATTTTATTCATCGGATGATTGCTTCAGTATAGAAAGTGTTATTGGCTCCGGAACGAAGATTACGATTTTAATACCGGTCAATGGTGAAAATGGAGAGGGGAAATATGTCTAGTCTTAAAGTTGTTATTGTGGATGATGAGTTTCTGATAAGGAACTACTTGAAAATGCGTGTATGTTGGGAAGAACTTGGTATGGAAATTGCGGGAGAAGCATCTAGTGCCAGGGAAGCTTTGGATTTAATAGATCAAATTGTTCCGGACATCATTTTTACGGATATTTGTATGCCGTTTATGGATGGTATTGAATTCAGCAAAGCAGTTGTTGAAAAATTTCCACATATAAAGATTGTAATCATTACAGGACATGATGAGTTTGACTATGTAAAGAGAAGCATAAAGGTTGGAATCTCTGATTTTCTACTTAAGCCGGTTAACCCTGAAGAGATCAGGAAAGTTGCATTGGAATTAAAAAGTAAAATTGAGATGGAGAGAACCCATATCAAGGAATATGAGAAATTAAAACAGAGATTGGATGAGAGCCTTCCTTATATGCAGGAGAAATTCCTGAATGAAATTCTGCTTGGTGAATTTGATCAGAATGAGATTGTGGATAAGATGGCGTACTTTAAAATAATTATGAACGAGCAATCTGATGTTTTTCAGACTGCTGTGGTAGAGGTGAGCGATTCTGTCGGAGGACCGCATGATAGAGAAGAAGAACTTATACTCCTTGCCATGAAATGTTCCGATTTAATTAGGCAAGTATTGAGGGAAGACCGATATGTCCATGTGTTTTTTGATAACAGCAGAAAAATAGTGGTATTAAGCAATGATGAGTCATTGGACCTTACAGACTGTTGTGAAACTATCAAAGCATTGCTTATTAACAGATGTAAGTGCTTTGTTTCCATAGGCATAGGGAACAAGATTCATGGCCTAAAGAATATAAAAGTTACTTATCGAGAAGCTTGTGATGCATTAAATTATAAAGTTATCATTGGAAAAAATCAGGTTGTTAATTACAATGATATAACGTACAGTAGTGATCAAACATGGAGAGGCATTCCAAACAAAGGGGAAAAGCTGGATTTTTACATTAAAACCGGGATGAAGTATAAGGCAGTAGAGCTCATAGACGAACTGTTTTCTGAAAACGGTTTTAATTTCTCCATTACCATTGAAAATTTAAGGCTTGAGGCCTTCGACATAATATCAACATGCATGCGTGTTCTACTTGAACTTAAGATTGACACATCAAGTTTGTGGGGAAAAAATACTAAGCCATATGAGGATGTGTTCAGAATGGACAATTTGCTTGAAATGAAAGACTACTTAAAAATTCTTATAGAGAAGGTTATCAATAAAATACATTCCTTTAATGAAAGGAAGGCAAACATATTAATTGTGCAGATTCAAGAATATATAGAGCAGAATATGCACGATGCGGATCTTTCACTTTCCACCATATCCAAGGAATTTTATGTGAGTTCCAGCCATCTTTGCCGCATATTCAAGCAGGAAACAAAACAGACTGTTGTTGAATATATAACGAGACAAAGAATGGAATATGCCAAGAGGATATTAAAGGAAACAAATTTGAAAGTGTATCAGATTGGTGAAATGGTAGGCATCAATGATCCTAATTATTTCAGCACTATCTTTAAAAAGTTCACCGGACTTTCAGTTAATGAGTTCCGTAAAAAAGTAGAAGAATAAACTGTTCCTTATTCTACCAAATTTCTAATGCTACATATTCTTTTCTACGTTTAAACTAAAGGTGATGAATCTATTACAACTGTCTGTCGTAAATTTACTTAATATATATGAAAAGTGCTAATAATCTAACATTTGTCAGAGCAAATAACGAACGCTTTTACGGGATTTGCGATAGACAAATGTAAAAGATTATTCACTTTTCAAATAGATAATATTTTAAATGTTTTTAAGCAAAATATTTAATAAGTTTAATATTTATTACTAATATAATTAAGGTGTGGCCTATTAAACCACACAGAAGTAGGGGTAAGTATGTCCAAGATAAGAATATCCAAGATAAGAATATTGTTAACGGTTAATTTAATAATTTTGGTGCTCAGTTTAACCTCATGCAATATAAGTATATCAAAAGACACAATGCAAGAGAAGAATGAGAAACCTGAGACTTGTACGTTGACGATATGGAACCAGTGGGTAGACAGAAGTGACTTGGTTTCTAATCCCCTGAAAAATGCAATTCGGGAGTGGAATGAGAAAAATCCGAAAGTTCAAGTAAAAGAGTTCAGTTGGAATGGAGAGCAATATAAGTCAAAAATAAAGACAGCATTAGCTGCTGGTGATGCTCCTGATTTATTCTACATGTGGAGCGGAAGTTTTGTGGGACCTTTTATAGACGAAGGAAACATTCTTCCTCTTGATTCTTATCTTGACAATGAAACCTTGGATAAATTATTTCCAGGGGTAATAGATTCCTGCAAGTATAACGGAAGGATATACAGTTTGCCGGCATATAGATTTATTGCCAGTTTATATTGTAATACAGAATTATTTGAAAAAGCCAGAGCCAAAATTCCTAAAACATATGACGAATTGCTGGAATCGGTGAAAATACTGCGGTCTAAAGGGATTGTTCCAATTGTTGTGGGTGAGAAAGATCGGTGGCCGGGTATGTATTGGTACGATATTCTGGCTATGCGTCAGGCTGGAAGTACGGCATGCAGGAATGCACTGGCTGTTCCCTCATTGTTTAACGAACACGATTACAAGGAAGCTGCAGATAAATTGTTACAACTAGTAGAAAATAAAGCATTTAATGATGATGCACTTAATACCAGTTTTAATGATATGGTAATCGGATTTACACAAGGAAATGCTGCTATGATGTATCAGGGAAACTGGGTTGGAGCTATTATTGAGGATGCTGATTCAAAGGTAAAGGGTGAGGTAATTGCGATTCCTTTTCCAACAATAAAGAATGGTAAAGGGACTTCCGCAGAAGTTTATGGCGGTATTACAGATGGCTATTTTATTAACGTTAACACTCAATACAAGAAGGAGGCAGTTGATGTTCTTAAATATATCTGTGAGAAATCCGGGAAGAAAGGCCACTTGAGCGGAGCGGGATTGTCCTGCTGGAAAATGGATGACTTCGACAAATCTCAGCTATCTCCACTTGTAAGGCAAACAACTGATATCATGGAAAGCGGGACAAGCTTTATCAGTTGGTGGGATACTATATTGCCGGCTGCGGATGCGGAAACACACAAAGATCTTGTGGCGGAATTGTTTGACAGGAGGCTAAGTCCTGAAGAGTTTGTTAAAAGAATGGCAAAACTCAAGGGCATATATTAATACAGACATTACAAAAAATTCAAGGAAATATAATTTTAATTTATATTAAGCTTATTTAACTTATTTAATTTTTATTCTAGGAGGGTTATTATGAAAAGAAAGGTTTTAAGCATTTTATTAACTGGTTTGCTGCTTATAACATACTTAAATGTTACAGCAAACATTTCTTCAGCAGCATCACTTCCAGCAACACCGCCGTCAGGCTATGACCAAGTCAAAAATAATGTCCCGCACGGTCAGGTCAGCTATATTAATTATCAGTCCAAAGCCACAAACAGTCAAAGGAGAGCGAGAATTTATCTGCCTCCAGGGTATTCAACAAGCAATAAGTACAGCGTCATGTATTTACTGCACGGAATCGGCGGGAATGAAGACGAGTGGTACAGCAACGGGGCACCGAATGTCATTCTTGATAATCTTCTTGCAGAAGGTAAAATTCAGCCATTTATTCTTGTATTGCCGAACGGAAATGCAACAGGTAATGGTGTGTCTGATGGATGGGAAAATTTCACTAAAGATATGCTCGACAGCCTTATACCATACATTGAAAGCAATTATTCCGTTTATACCGACCCTCAACACCGTGCAATAGCCGGTCTTTCACAGGGCGGTGCCCAATCTATGAATATCGGGCTTCCCAACGTGGACAAGTTCCCTTATATTGGCGGTTTTTCCTCCTCACCAATCACAAAACAGAATAACCAATTGTTCCCTGATGGAGGAACCAAGGCCAAAGCTAATCTGAAACTTCTGTTTCTTTCCTGCGGAACTGCGGATAATCTTATATTCAGTAATGATAGGGTAAGGGATTATTGTAAGACTAATAATATACCATACACCGAATGGCTTCTTCAGAATTATGGTCATGATTGGACAGTGTGGAAACCAAGTTTGTGGAATTTTGCACAGATGGCGTGTGCAGTCGGTTTTACAAATCAGGCATCGGCTACACCAACCCCAACACCAACAAAACCAGCTACACCGACACCGACAAAAACAGCTACACCGACTCCTGTTGTAATTACAGGGGATTTAAATAATGATGGTGTTATAAACATGGCAGATGTAATATTATTAGCAACCAAATTTAATGCGGTATCCGGAGATGGAAAATATGTTGCAGCATATGACTTAAATAGTGACGGTGTAATAAATATGGCGGATGTTATTATTATTGCTTCAAAATTTAATACTGTAGTCAGCTAGCAATAATAATGTCACATTGTAAAGATCCAAAACTTACGTATAGTGAATTAGAAGAAGCACTGATGAAGTAGGAGAAATATTGGTGGAATATAAAAAAAATATTCCACTTGATATAAAAATATAATTTAAAGAAAGAAGGGGGAGTTTTAAAATGAAACAAAAAATGATGGTAATCATTTCTATAATGATGAGTTTTACCATCTTGTTTACCTTGTTTCCAGTAAACGTACAAGCAGCAACAACGCTTACCTCAAATGCTACCGGTACAATTGACGGGTATAACTACGAATACTGGAAAGATAACGGTACTGGAACTATGACTCTCAATGGGGGTGGTACATTCAGTTGCTCATGGAGTAATATCAATAATATATTATTCCGTACAGGTAAGAAACTTGGCTCGACCAAGGCATGGCAGGATTATAATGGTATATCAATAGATTATGCCTGTAACTACCAGCCAAACGGTAACTCATACATGGCTGTCTATGGGTGGACGGAAGATCCTCTTG
>JAEYYB010000132.1 GCA_023430975.1 Bacillota bacterium
CAAGAGGATCTTCCGTCCACCCATAGACAGCCATGTATGAGTTACCGTTTGGCTGGTAGTTACAGGCATAATCTATTGATATACCATTATAATCCTGCCATGCCTTGGTCGAGCCAAGTTTCTTACCAGTACGGAATAATATATTATTGATATTACTCCATGAGCAACTGAATGTGCCGCCTCCGTTGAGTGTCATGGTACCGGTACCGTTATCTTTCCAGTATTCATAGTTATAACCGTCAATGGTACCGGTGGCATTTGATGTAAGCGTTGTTGCTGCTTGCACATTACCTGGAAATACGATGGTAAGACAAAATAAAGTTGCAAGAATTACCATCAATTTTCTTTTCATTGTACACTCCTCCTTTTATAAATTTTTTAGAAAAATATGTCGTAATATAAATGTAACATTTTTATTTACTGTTTTCAATAGGAAGGAATACTGTAACCTCTGTTCCTTTGCCAACCTCACTTACAATGTTAATGCTACCCTTGTGTTCATTTACGATGCATTTTGCTATAGCTAAGCCTAATCCTGAGCCTCCATTAGTCCTGGAACGTGATTTATCAACCCTATAAAACCTGTCAAAAATCTTGTTTATATGTTCTTTAGAGATACCCTCTCCAGTATCTCTGACAGATAATTGAAACATACTTGTACCGGATTCCAATTTTAATTGGATTTTTCCTCCACAGTCAGTATATTTAATTGCATTATCCAATAGTATTGTTATAAGCTGCTTTATTTGGAATTCACTACCGAATGCTGTGACGTCATTTTTGTTATCCAAAATCAAGTTCAAGCTTTTCTTTTTTGCAAGAGGTATAAATGAATCGTATATCTTAAACAATAATCCACTCAAATCAAAATAATCTTTGGGAATTTCATCTTCAGCATCTGCCCTTGCCAAAAACAATAAATCATCAACAAGTTTTTTCATGCGTTCCAATTCGCTGTGGATGTTGCCAAACCACTTTTTCTGACTGCCGATAGTTTCAGTTTCATTTTCCATTACTATTTCCAAATTTGAAGTTACTACTGCTAGGGGTGTCCTAAGCTCATGTGATGCATCGGCAATAAAAACAGCTTGCTTTTCCCATGATTTCTTTATAGGCTTTATGGATCTGTTGGCAAGAAAAATACTTATTATGAAAACTAATGTGAGAGTAATTAGACAAATGAAAGCACTGATAAATAAAAGGGGTTTTGTCATTTCTAATTCAACACTGTAATCAAGAAAAACCAGTATAGATCCATATCCTTTAGGAAACATTAAAAATTTAAATTTGAAATTGTTATTTGTAACGATTCCTGTAGGATCATTACTTTTTAATGCCATATCTTTTAATGTCTCAACATCTTCATCAGAAATAGCAATGTCTGAATCCAACCCTATTGTTTTTCCTGATGGATCCACTTTGATAAAAAAGAATCTTACAAGGGATGGATTATATTCTTTACTCAATTCTTCATCCCTTGCAATGGTATTGAGTATAATATCAGCTTGAAATTTCATGAAATATTTTGTTGAAAAGTATATTCCTGAAAAAATTATAAGCAGTACAACTGATAAAGAAACAACATTGGTCATGATAAATTTAATCTTAAGTTTCCGAAACATTTTTATCAAACCTCCTTCAGGCAATAACCTCTTGCTCTGATGGTTTCAATTTTAATTCCACAATCTATCATTGCAAGCTTTTTCCTTAGGTATGAAAGATATACTTCTATATTATTAAGTTCTATATCTGACTGAAATCCCCAGATTTTTTCCATAAGCTGTTCCTTTGAAATAACCAAGGTTTTATTTTTAATAAGTATTTCGAGAATCTGAGATTCTTTACTCGTAAGCTTTAAAGTCTGGCCGTTAGTTTTTATTTCACCTTTTAAGGAGTTAAAGTTCATATTTCCTATGTTTATTTCCTCGTTAATTATTATTTCGGTTTGTCTCCGTCCTAAAGCCCTTATTCTTGCCAGTAATTCATCTTTTGAGAAAGGCTTTATCAAATAGTCATCCGCACCACTATCAAGCCCTTCAATTCTATTTTTAACCGAATCTTTTGCAGTAAGTACAAGAATAGGTGTCGAAATACCCTGTTTTCTAAGTTCTTTTAGGATATCAAGACCTTCCTTTCCAGGTAGCATTCTATCAAGTATAATAACGTTGTAAACCAGCGTTTCAGCCATTTGCTGGCCTGTTATTCCATCATATGCTACATCAACTATATAATTATTCTTTTTTAATGTATAAACAAGAGCTTCAGAAAGAGGAATTTCATCCTCAACAAGCAATATTCTCATATTTTCACCGCCTAAATTATATTAAAAATGTTATTAGGTTTATTATGTTATTTGGTGTATAATGTTAATGTAAACCCTTTTTTGTAACATATGTAGTTTCATAGTTCAATTATACAATAGCAACCTTAAGAATAGTTTAACAAATTAAGCACATTTAGTCATGATCAAAAATAATATCCGGTAGAAATTTTGTTGAATTTCCAATGATGCAAAATTAATTATGATATTTTTTAAGAAAAGATTAAGGTTGTTTTTTTAAAATAAAAATGAGCAAAAATTTGGAAGGAAAAAGTTGTGAACTTGTGGAAGGGAGGGTTTTGAATTAATCAACACAATATTTATTTATTTGAATTTATTTAGCTTTTTAGATTAGGGAATTATTTTGCATAAAAAATATTTAGGAGGTTACAAGAATGTCTAGAATTCGTCAAAAGTTTCAGAAGGGAATATTTTCAATGTTGTTGATCAGTGCAATTATTATTGGAGGAATTTCTACATATCCAACATTATCATCATCTGCTGCAGACACTCCAATAAAGATAATGTGCGTCGGTGATTCCTGTACTGAAGGAATGGGAGATCCGGATATGGGATCCTATCGTACAGAATTGTACAATCTTTACAAAAAAGCAGGTATAAATTTTGATTTTGTGGGCTCCAACAAAAGAGGACCCAGTTCATTACCTGATAAGGATAATGAAGGCCACTCTGGATGGACCATTCCACAGGTAGCAAACAATATTAATAACTGGCTAAATACTCAAAATCCAGATGTAGTATTGCTATGGATCGGTGGAAACGATTTGCTTCAGACGGGGCAAACAAATCCTACAGGTCTTAGCAACTTAATAGATCAAATTTTCCAACAAAAACCCAATATTAAAATATTTGTATCCGATTATTATCCTGTACCTGACAGTGTCACAAAATATAATTCGGAAATTCCAGGAGTAATTCAGCAGAAGGTTAACCAAGGCAAGAGTGTATACTTTAACAAGATGAGCAGTATGAATTTTGTAAGAAACACAGACCTTTCTTCAGATGGGTTACACCTTAATGTTAACGGATATATTAAAGCAGCTAATATTTGGTACAACTCTACAATAGATGTTTTAAAATCCATGTCAGGAAGCAATTCACCAACCGTTAAACCCAGCAATACACCAACTCCTACAGTACCAACAGGTGTTAATTCTCCAGTGGTATCTCCAGTAACAGGTCCAATAAAAATAATGCCTGTAGGAGATTCATGTACTGAAGGAATGGGAGATCCGGATATGGGATCATACCGTACTGAATTATACAATCTATACAAAAAAGCCGGTATTAATTTTGATTTTGTGGGCTCCAACCAAAGAGGACCCAGTTCATTACCTGATAAGGATAATGAAGGCCACTCTGGATGGACCATTCCACAGGTAGCAAACAATATTAATAACTGGATTAGAACCCAAAATCCAGATGTAATACTGTTATGGATTGGCGGAAACGATATGCTTCAGACGGGGCAAACAAATCCTACCGGTCTTAGCAACTTAATAGATCAAATTTTCCAACAAAAACCAAACGTTAAATTATTTGTATCTGATTACTATCCTGTTCCCGACAGTGTAACAAAATATAATTCGGAAATCCCAGGAGTAATTCAGCAGAAGGTTAACCAAGGCAAGAGTGTTTACTTCAACAAAATGAGCAGTATGAATTTTGTAAGAAACACAGACCTTTCTTCAGATGGATTACACCTTAATGTTAACGGATATATTAAAGCAGCTAATATCTGGTACAACTCTACAATAGATGTTTTAAAATCTATGTCCGCAAGCAATACTCCTACTAATACTCCTACTAATACTCCTACTAATACACCTACCAATACTCCAATTATTACTAATCCAGTGCCTCAAGATGTTAATGGAGACAGGGTAGTTAATATGGCTGATGTTATACAAATTGCTGCATGTTTTAATGCAACAATAGGACAAAGTAAATATGATATAAAATGCGATTTGAATAGTGACGGCGTTATTAATATGAGTGATGTAATTATGATTGCCTCAAAATTTAACTACACATATTAATGTGTAGTTATAAGGCGAACACACCCTTGGAATAAGATTTAGATTAGGTAGCTAAAGAAATCGGAGGATATGATTTCTATGAAAAAAAGAAGGTATGTTTTGCTATTTATTTCTTTTGTAATTTTGACTTTTACCACAGTAGGCCTTAATCAATGGATAGCAACAGCAGCAGAAACAAAAACACCTGATTTAAATGGTGACAAGGTAGTTAATATGGCAGATGTTATACTTTTGGCAGGTGTTTTCAATTCTGTAGCGGGAGATGGAAAATATATGGCTGGATATGATTTGAATAGTGATAATGCTATAAATATGGCTGATGTAATAATTATTGCAGGCCAGTTTAACAAGATAATTAGCAGCACAAGTACACCGACTCCATCACCACAGCCTACTCCTGATAACGAAAAGATACTTATTCCTCATAAGTCATGGACATGTGGAATGGCTGATGGAATTCCAAAGCCTGAAAAGGGTTCTCTGGTTTTCGAGGCAAATATGAAATTGGAGCAAGTTTACAACCTCGGGAAAACCCAATACGGTCAAAGGCAGGTATTTGTAATCCAAAGCGGCACTATAACCAGCACAAAAATATCGGGCTCTATTATGTCGGGGGGACTTGATCTAGAGTTGGAGTTATCAAATGGAGCAATGGAAATTGAACAGCTTTTAATGATTAAAACATCAGATGGTAAATACATATTTCTTAGAAGTGCCGGTACTGCTGCAAATAAAAACGATATAAGAATTGTTCCAGATTTTGAAGCTCCAAATTCGGGATCATATAGCTGGCTCAATTCAGGCAAATATGTTGCCAGACGTGTTGTGGACTTGTCGGCTAAGACCATGAAACTGAGTGTTTATGATGTATCAGGTGTGTCAATTAAGCCTGATTCAACAAATTCCGTTACAGTAACTGAGCCTACAGATGTTCCTGATCAACCATGGGATTTTAGAAAGGCAACATCAGAAAGAAATGGCAGTCAATTCATTGTTGAAACAGTTGGTATTGGAGCTAGCCAGTCAGTTGGAGAAAGTAAGAGAGGCAGCCGAAATGTTATACCAATAACTGGAGGCTCAGTCTCCGGAAAAATTACTGCCAAGATTATATCTGCCGGAGCGGATTACCAGAATCTGTCCAATCCTATGACAATTGATGCAAGGTATCTTTGGCAGACCGATGATGGAGAAATAATCATAGTTAGAAACGGGGGCCAGTTCGGAAGTCTGGTACCTACATTTGAAGTGCGGGCAGACAGTAAATATTCGTATCTCAATAATACTTTATATCTGAGTTCGAATCCGGGATCAGGTGCTGGAAGTGTTGTAATTACATTCTATGAAAGTCAGAAGTAATATATTATTAATGCTTTAGCATGCTATTTAAAAAAATCAACCAACATTATTGGACAAGCTATCTATAATGTTGGTTGATTTTTATTGTTTCACCATTGATCGTCCTGATGCATTAGACTCATACCACAAAATATAAACTTTAAACAAAATAATTAAAAAAGCTATTGACATATATTTCTTCTAGTATTAATATTATAACATACAAAACAAATAAGAATACTAGGAAATCTTTTGATGGGGTTTTGCCCCATTAAAAAATATATAAAATCCGACTAAAACTATATGAATACTACGGATGGGGGCGAAGAAATGTCTGATAAGAAAGAAGAGCTTTATAAAAAACTTTCAGATTCAGTTGTGAATATGGAGGAAGAGGAAGCGGTCAGCCTTTCAAATGAGGTTATCGATCAGCAACTCGATGCATATGAGGCTATAGACAAGGGACTTGCAGATGGTATGGAGAGAGCGGGAAAACTATTTGAGGAAGAAGAGTATTTTATTCCGGAACTACTGATGTGCTCTGATGCAATGTACTCGGGTATGGAGGTTTTAAAGCCCCATATTAAGACTGAAGATAATGGTGAGAAACATAAAGTTGTAATAGGGGTTATAGAGGGCGATACCCATGACATAGGTAAAAATCTGGTTAAGATCATGCTAGAGTCATCGGGGTTTGAGGTTGTAGACCTCGGTAGGGATATTCCACCTTTGGATTTTGTTGAAAAAGCAAAAGAGATTAATGCAAAAATCATAGCTATATCTACGTTGATGACTACAACCATGGAAGGTATGGCTAAAGTGATTAACATTTTAAATGAACAGGATATAAGATCAAACTTTAAGGTAATGGTAGGTGGTGGTCCTATATCTCAAGGTTTTGCAGATAAAATAGGGGCTGACGGATATTCGGTAAATGCAGCAGAGGCAGTTAGATTAGCTAAAAGTTTGGTTGGGGGTGCAGCATAATGGCATCTGAACAACTGACTCCAATAGAGAGGTTGACTTATTACGCAAAAGGCCAGGATATTGACAGGTTGCCATGTGTACCCATCGTGGGAAATACTGCAGCAAGGGTTATAGGGGCAAAAGTCTCTGACTTTGCAGGAAATGGAAAATTAATTGCCAAGGCACATATCAAAGCTTACAAGTTATTTAAATACGATATTATACGAATTTTTACAGACCTATATACCCAGGCAGAGGCAATGGGGGCAAAAGTCCATTATCCATATGATGAAACTGCATATCTTGAGGCTCCTGCCATCTCAGATATTTCACAAATAGATAAGTTAAGCCCGGCTGACCCATATAAAGACGGCAATCTTCCACACCATATAGAGGCTATGAAAATAGCGGTAGAATCAGTTGGAAAGGAAGTTACTGTTACAGGTGCTGTTACTTGTCCGTTTACAAACGCTTCATTCCTAATCGGTGCAGAGAATCTTGTAAGACTTACACTAAAAGATCCTGAGAAAGTACATAAGCTGTGTGAAATATCACTAGAAACCAATCTTAGATATGCAAAGGCAATAATTGATGCAGGATGTACTCCAAGCCTCACAGATGCAATGTCTTCAAGTACAGTTATAAGTCCTAATCAGTTTAAAGAGTTCTCATACCCATACTTGAAAAGACTCATAGAATATATTCACTCAAGAGGGAAAACTGTAACTCTGCATATCTGCGGAAAGACTAATAAAATATGGGATCTCATGGCTGAGGCAGGTGCCGATTGCATCAGTATAGACAATGATGCAGACCTTTTGGAGGCAAAGCATAAGGTGGGACATAAGGTAAGACTTATGGGAAATGTAAGGCCATCTGAAATAATGCTGGAGGGTACTGAAGATGATGTTAAAAGAGCAACGATTGAGTGCATCAAAAAGGCTTACGACAACCCTAAAGGATTTATTGTGGCATCAGGATGCAGCCTTCCTACGGAGACGCCATTTAGAAACATACATGCCATGCTTGATACGGTGAGAGAAGTAGGTTATCCGGCAAACACTGGGATTTTGGAAGGTGGGATTTAGAGTGAGTATTATTAGCCCAAAAGAGAGAATTAAAAGAAGCCTGAAAAAAGAAAATGTGGATAGGCCTCCTGTAGTTTGTCCGGGTGGAATGATGAATGCAGCTATTGTGGATGTCATGAATAAGACCGGTAATACCCTGCCTAATGCACATCATGATGATAAGCTTATGGCTGATCTTTCAAAAGATGTACATGAATACACAGGGTTTGAGAATTTTGGAATACCATTTTGCATGACAGTAGAAGCAGAGGTTTTGGGAAGTGAGATAAACTTCGGTACACTGGAATGTGAGCCTAAAATAGAGAAGGAAGTGTTTTCTTCAGTTTCAAAAGTTGAATATAGAGATACTGGCGAAATTCTTAAAAAGGGCAGGGTGGAGACAATTATTCAGGCAGGTTACCGCTTATCCAAGAAGTATTCTGATATTCCGGTTATAGGAAATCTTACTGGACCTATAAGTACTGCTGCATCTATAGTTGATCCTATGGGCTTTTTGAAAGAACTTAGGAAGGATAGGGAAAATGCCCATAAAGTAATTGACTATGTTACGGATTTTCTTATACAGTATGCCAAATTGATGATAGATAACGGTGTGGACCTTATATCCATCGGAGACCCTACTGCAACAGGAGAAATATTGGGGCCTAAAATGTTTGAAGAATATGCTGTAAGGTATCTAAATAAGCTTATCGACGGAATTCATTCGGTAAATGCACCTGTTATTGTACACATCTGCGGAAACATGAATATGGTTAAAAACCTTATCCCTGAAATAAAATCAGATGCTATAAGCACAGATGCACTCGTAAACCTTAGGCTTCTTAAGGAAGAGTTTCCAAGCCTTACTACCATGGGTAATCTCAGTACTTTTCTCCTTGAGTTCGGCACTCCGGATAAAGTTTCAAGTCAAACAGAACGTCTGGTTTTGGATGGAATTGATATTATATCACCTGCCTGTGGGCTTAGTACCTCCTCTTCAATAGACAATATTCAGGCTATGACACGAACAGTAAAGGAGAGTACAAGGTAATGGCAGAGGTTATATTTTTAAGCGAGAATAAGGTGATTAATACACCGGATGGTACTACCATACTTGAAGCTGCAAGAAATGCCGGGATTGTTATTGAATCTCCATGTAATGGAATTGGTACTTGCGGTAAGTGCAAAGTGAAACTAAGCAAAGAATCATTAAAAAATGTTATTTGTTCCGGGAAGCATCATCTTTCGAAGGAAGAAACGGATTATGGGTATGTACTGGCATGCGAGGCAAGGATAACCGGAAATATAGAGGTGGAATTAATTCCCAAACACAAAAACAATACTCTAAAGATTCTAAGCAAGGGACAAAGCTTTGACATCCATCTGGAGTCTTATATAAAAAAAGAGTATGTAGAAAGCGGCAATTATACTACAGTTTATGCAGGAGATATAGAGCTTGGCAGGGAGACAGGCGATACTAGAGGAAAAAGCTATGGAATAGTAGTTGATATTGGAACTACCACCCTTGTTACAACATTGGTTAACTTAAATGACGGAGCTGAGATAAACACTTCTTCAGCCCTTAATCCTCAGGCTATACATGCACAGGATGTATTATCAAGGATCCAGTTTGCATCGTGTGATAATGGACTTCAGATTATGTATGACGGGATAATTGATGAGATTAATAAACTTATAGATGATGTAACAAAAGATTCAGGTGCGAGCAAAGAAAATATATACGAAGTAATATTCAGCGGTAATACATGTATGCTTCATCTTGCCACAAATACAAGCCCCAAGTCTCTTGGAAAATATCCTTATACCCCAGAGGTTACAGGTGGTTCGTACTTAAGTGCAAAAGAGCACAAATTAGGAATTTCTGATTTTGGCATCATATACCTTCCGCCTATTATATCCTCTTATGTTGGTGCAGATATAACGTCTGGTGTCCTTGCATCCCAACTCCATAAGGAAGAAGGTGTGACACTTTTTGTTGATATCGGAACTAACGGAGAAATGGTAATCGGCTTTGACGGAAATCTTTCAGCTACATCAACAGCTGCCGGGCCTGCTTTTGAAGGTATGAATATAACATATGGAATGAGAGCGGGGCAGGGAGCCATAGAGTTTTTTGAGATTTTGGAGGAGGGAAAGATCAGTATTAAGGTGATAGGCGATACGAAGGCCTCCGGAATCTGCGGAAGCGGGCTTCTAGACATAGTTGGAGAATTGATAGCTCACGGCGTCATAGGTAAGAACGGCAGGTTTGTTGATCCGGAAAAAAGTGATATTAATCCTAGCTTGAAGGAAAGATTGGTTAAAGTAGATGGCAAGCTTGTTTTTAAAATAACAGACAGTGTTTACTTAAGTCAAAAGGATGTAAGACAGGTTCAACTGGCTAAAGGTGCCGTTAGAGCAGGAATAGAGTTCTTGCTTGATAATAAAGGCATAGAGGCATCAAGGGTTGAAAAGGTCCTCATAGCCGGATCATTCGGTTATCATTTAAGAGCTAAAAGCCTTATAAATATAGGACTTTTACCAAATGAGTTTGATGGGAAAATTCAATTCATTGGAAACACATCAAAATCAGGAGGTCAGGCATTTCTTCTTAATAATAGCTACAGACACCAAATGAAACAGATAGTAGAGGATGTTGATGTGTTGGAATTAGCAAACTATAAAGATTTTGACAAGGTTTTTGTAAATTGCCTTGGATTTTAAGGATGGTGATAAAAATGAGTGATGACAATAAACATTTGAGTTGCTCCGATTGCGGGGTTTTAAACTGTTATAGAAGAGATAAAAGTTTTCCGGATTTTTGTTTGACCACTAAAACTTCCTCTAAAGAAATTGAGAAGGTAAATGAGTTATATAGAAATGACAGTCTGGTCAAAAAAATATCACATGCAGCAGCTGAAATTGAAGGTACATACTATGGAAAACTGACAAGGGTGGAAGAAATAATAGCCTTTGCCAAAAAGATAGGTGCAGAAAAAATTGGTATAGCTACGTGTATAGGCTTAATGAAAGAGGCAAAGATTTTTTCAAAAATCTTAAAGGCCAAGGGTCTTGACGGTTACAGTGTCATATGCAAGGTTGGATCAACCGATAAAACCGAGGTTGGCGTGGACGAAAACTTAAAAGTCCAAAAAGGGTGTCATGAGTCACTTTGCAATCCAATTTTGCAAGCAAAGCTACTTAATAAAGAAAAAACCGATCTTAATGTAATTGTTGGCTTATGTGTTGGACATGATTCGTTATTTATAAAGTATTCCAAAGCACCGGTGACAACACTTATAACCAAGGACAGGGTATTGGGTCATAATCCTGCAGCAGCACTTTACACAAGTGAATTCTACTATAAAAGGCTATTGCAGGAAGACAATATATAATTAATTTATTTGGAGGGTGATTATTGTGAAAAAAAAGATTTTAGCATTAATGTTGACAGTGTTTTTATTGGGAGGGGTATTAAGCGGTTGCGGAGAAAAAGCGTCAGATGACAGCAGCACAGATACAAAGCCTGCTTCTAATATACAAAATGAGCAAACTGACAATAAAGATACAAATGAAAACAAAGAACTTAAGAAGATAAAAATAGGTTATCTTGCATCTCCAGGACATGTGCTTTATTTTGTGGCAAAAGAGAAGGGATATTTTAAAGAAGAAGGTCTTGACGCAGAGCTCTTTCTCTTTACTAACTCAGGTGAAGGATTAAATGCAATAAAGGCGGGAAAGGTTGACGTAGGATCATTTGGTACTGCAGCACCATTAACCTTTATATCAAAAGGAACTGAATTTACTATTTTTGGCGGACAACAAACAGAAGGACATGGTATAGTCGCACTGCCTGAGAAAGCAAAAGAATTAACCAGTTTGGAAAGCTTCAAGGGTAAAACTGTTGCTACCGTAAGGCTTGCTACTGGAGACGTAATATTCAGAGGTGCACTAAAGGAAGCAGGAATTGATTGGAAGACTGATTTAAAGATCAATGAACTTGATTCTCCTGCAGCTGTTCTGGAGGCGGTAAAGAAGGGAAGCGTTGATGCAGGGATTGTTTGGACACCATTTATTAAGCTGGGTGAAAAACAAGGGCTTCAAATAGTTAAATATTCAGGTGATCTTGTAAAGATGCATACATGCTGCAGGCAGGTTGCATTGACTTCAAAAATAAAGGAAGATCCGAAGTATTATGAAAAATTCCAGGCCGCTTTAATCAAAGCATATAAATTTTATCAGGAAAACCAGGATGAAACGGTAGATATTATATCCAAATATGCCAAAGTTGATAAGGATATTATAAAAGCTGAGACGTACAGCGGGCACATACATAGCATACCTGATCCGGATAAGGACGGAGTAGTAAAGTTCTGGGAATTAATAAACAAATCAGGATATATTACTTCCGATCTCAAAATCGAAAACTATGTAGACACATCAATCTATAAAAATGCACTTGATAATGTTTTAAAAGAATATCCGAACGAGGCGGTTTATAAAAAGCTTAAATCTGATTTCAAAGAGTAAAGGGGGAAAGAAAAGGTGTGCTGGGCTAAAATACTTAGTAATTAAAGGGTTTTGACCATATGGACACCTTTTCTTAAATAGATATGAGTAATATTAGCTTAAAGAATGTGTCTTTAAAATATGAGGATGAAAAGAATCAATTCTGTGCTATCCAAGATATAAATATTTCCATTAAAAAAGGTGAGTTTGTTAGTATTATTGGCCCGAGTGGATGTGGCAAAAGTACGCTTCTAAGCCTGCTTACAGGGCTTAGCTTTCCCACTGATGGATATGTTTTTCTGGATGGAAAGGAAATTCAAGGCACAGGTATTGAAAGAGGAGTTGTCTTTCAGCACTATTCTTTATTTCCCTGGATGAGTGCAAAGAAAAATCTTATTTTTGGCCTAAAACAGGTTTACAAGAATAAAAGAAAAAAAGAGATTGAGGAAATAGCTGATAAATATCTTGATCTGGTGGGTCTTAAAAGCTTTAAAAACAAGTACCCCTCCCAATTATCAGGAGGGATGCAGCAGAGGGTGGCAATTGCCAGGGCTTTTGCCATGGATCCGGGAATATTACTTATGGATGAACCCTTTGGTGCTGTGGATGCAAAAAACAGAGTAGTACTTCAGGAACTTCTTTTAAACCTCTGGGACAATGGAAATGATAAAAAAACTGTTATACTTGTGACACATGATATTGATGAGGCAATCCTATTATCGGATAGAATCATTGTTCTTTCCGCCAGTCCGGGAACAGTAAAAAAAGAAATAGATATTTCATTTGAACGTCCCCGTGAGAGATCAACACTTATAAGATCAGAAGAATATACAAAGCTTAGGAACAAACTTGTAAGCCTTTTCTATGATGATTTGATAGAGAGAATTGGCGGAGAAGAGGTTGTTCTATAAGTAATTGTTGAGAGGGCGGATTAATATGAAAAGAATTATAAATGCGGCAAATATACTATTTTTATTGGCTTTACTTTTAGAATTTATTCCATCGGGAAGAGAAGAAACGGCTTCATGGTATTATTTGGGACTTATTGTGGTACTGGAAGTCTTTTATGTATTAAATGCGGTGTTTAAAAAAGACAAGGAGAAGGTACAGACTATTGGGGATATTTTATCAATAGTATTTGCACTTTTTATTGTATGGGAACTTATAACATCCAAATTAAATTTAGTGGATGATATGCTTTTTCCATCTCCTTCCTTGATTCTTTCTTTATTTGTATCGGAATTACCGGAGCTGTTAAAAGGTTTTGTAAGTTCTATGCAGCTATTGATGGGTGGATATATACTTGCACTTTTACTTGCAATTCCCCTTGCACTAATTATCGGCTGGAGAAAAAGGCTCTTTAAGGCAGTAAATCCTTTAACCAAGGTATTAGGGCCAATTCCGCCAATTGTGTATATTCCATATGCCATTGCATTACTTCCTACATTTAAGACATCATCAGTCTTTATAATATTCATAGGGGCTTTCTGGCCAATATTTATAAACACATTAAACGGTGTGTTTAATGTGGAAAGGAAAATTATCGATTCTGCCAAAGCATTGAATGTAAAGGAAAGGTCCATGCTTTTTCAGGTTATATTGCCCGCAACGCTTCCTTCTATCATAAGCGGTGCAACCATTGGACTTGTTATGTCCTTTATACTGCTGACTGCAGCAGAGATGATCGGTGCAACATCGGGACTTGGCTGGTATGTAAAATATTTTTCAGACTTTGCAGACTACCCAAGGGTTATTGTAGGAATTATTTTTATAGGAATAGTTGTAACGGCTATTACGCTTTTATTTGATAAAATCGAGGCATATTTACTTAGGTGGAGAAAATGATTTGATTAAAAGATTAATTTGATTAAAAGATTAATTTGATTTAATGATTGATTTCTTTTAATAAAGAAGGGGTGTTTTTTGTGAGTGTAAAAAAATTCTGGGATGAAAAGATTGAAACAATTGATAGGGGTGAACTTGAAAAACTGCAGTTTGGGCTTTTGTCAGAGCATCTTTATCTTGCTTATGAAAAATCTGAATATTATAGGGAAGCATTCGATAATGCAGGAGTAAAGCCTTCTGATCTTACAAAGCTTTCGGATATATCGAAGTTTCCTTTTGTTAATAAATACATAGAAAGAGAGAGGCAGCTAAAAAAGCCGCTTCTTGGTGATATGACTGCTGTTACTGAGGAAGAGGTTGTTTTTGTATCGGCATCAAGCGGCTCTACAGGTGTGCCAACATTAAGTCCATTTACCAAAAAAGACTTCGAGGAGTTTCAGGATGTCCAGAGCAGGCTGTTTTGGGCAGCCGGTATGAGGCCAAGTGACAGGTATGTTCATGCATTAAACTTCACATTGTTTGTTGGAGGGCCAGATGTTATCGGTGCCCAGAATCTTGGGGCTCTTTGTATTTGGGCAGGGACTATACCATCCGATAGACTGATTTTTATATTGAAGGAATTTCAACCAACGGTGATATGGACAACGCCTTCATATGCCTGGTACCTTGGGGAAACGGCAAAAAAACAGGGAATTGACCCTGCGAAGGACCTTGCAATAAATAAAATAATAGTTGCCGGTGAGCCTGGAGGCTCTATTGCTGCTACCAGAGAGGCCATAGAAGAAATTTGGGATGCAAAGGTATTTGATTTCTTCGGTATTTCGGATATTTTCGGAGCCTGTGCGGGAATGTGCAGTGAGCGGGATGGACTGCACTTGGCAGAGGATCATATATTAGTTGAAGTAATAAATCCTGAAACCCTTGAGCCTTTAGGCGATGGAGAAAGAGGAGAGCTGGTTCTTACAACATTAAGAAAAACCGCAAGACCAATGATACGTTTTAGGACCGGGGACATTGGAACGGTTAACAAAGATAAATGCAATTGCGGACGTACACATGCCAGAATTAATATTACAGGCCGCTTGGACGATATGCTAATAGTTTCTGGAGTTAATGTATTCCCAAGTGATATCGAGTATGTTGTAAGGAATATGGAAGAACTTTCAGGGGAATACAGGGTTATAGCAATCACCGAAAACTTTACAACCAAGTTTAAAGTGGAAGTTGAGAGGGCAGAGGGAAACAGTGATTCTATAGAAGAACTTCAAGAAAAGGTTTCAAGCAGGATAAAGGTAAGAGTAGGTGTTAAGCCCAAGGAGGTAATAGTTTTGGAAAACGGTGCACTTCCCAGGGCGACACATAAGGCTAAAAGATTAATAGACGAAAGAAAGAGTGAGGGTTAAAGTATGCCGGAATTAAGTAAAAGAATCGGGTTTTTTACTGATTCAGTGATAAGACGTATGACAAGGATAGCAAATTCATATGGAGCTGTTAATCTATCCCAAGGCTTTCCAGATTTTGATCCGCCTTCTGAATTGAAAAGTGCACTGGAGGAGGCAGCAGCAGGCAGCATTCATCAGTATGCGGTTACATGGGGAGCAGCCAATTTCAGAGAGGCACTTTCTAAAAAACAGTCAAAGTTTATGGGAATTCCGATTGACCCGGACAAAGAAGTGGTGGTTACTTGCGGAAGCACTGAAGCAATGATGGCAGCGATGATGACTGTTTGTAATCCAGGTGACAAGGTCGTTGTGTTTTCACCATTTTATGAGAATTATGCTGCGGATGCCATCCTTTCAGGGGCTGAACCCATTTATGTTCATCTGAAGCCTCCTGAATTTAATTTTGATGTGGATGAACTTGAGGCGGCATTTAAAAAAGGACCTAAGGCACTTATCCTTTGTAATCCGTCAAATCCTTCTGGTAAGGTTTTTAGGCTGGAAGAGCTGGAAATTATAGCAGACTTTGCAAAAAAGTATGATGTATTTGTTATCACCGATGAAGTTTATGAACACATTGTTTATGAGCCATTTAAACATATTTATATGGCTTCGCTGCCTGGGATGTTTGAAAGAACCATATCCTGCAGCTCTTTATCAAAAACATATTCCATAACAGGCTGGAGGCTTGGATATCTTATAGCTCCTGCACATATTATTGACGGTGCACGCAAGGTTCACGACTTTCTTACGGTTGGTGCAGCCGCCCCGCTTCAGGAGGCAGCAGTTACAGCCCTTAATTTTGGTGATGAATACTACAGGGAACTTAATAGTATCTACACCGATAAAAAGGACTTTTTTATAAAAGGTCTTGAAGATTTAAAACTAAAATTTACTATTCCTCAAGGGGCCTATTATGTAATGGTGGATATATCTGAGTTTGGTGCTGAAAGTGATCTCAAGTTTTGTGAGTGGATGGCTAAGGAAGTTGGTGTTGCGGCTGTACCTGGATCAAGCTTTTTTAAAGATGATGTCAATCACCTTATAAGGTTTCACTTTGCAAAGAAGAAGGATACATTAAGCGATGCACTGAATCGTCTTGAACAGCTCCGCATAAAAGCAAGGGAGAGATTTAAATGATTGAAGTAAGATGGCATGGAAGAGGCGGACAAGGCAGCTTTACTGCGTCTAAGCTGCTTGGAGCATCCAGCTCCCTATATGGAGGTAAGTTTGCTCTGGCATTTCCTTCTTTTGGACCTGAGAGAAGGGGTGCACCGGTTCTGGCATTTACAAAAATAGATGATAAAAAGATTATTGACCGCAGTGAAGTTAAACTCTGCGATTACATAGTGATACTGGATGATACACTTTTTGAGGAAGGCTTTATAAATAATCTTAAGGAAAACGGACGAATTATAATAAACACATCAGACGCAGTAAAATATCAAAATTATGATAAAGAGAAAGTCATAGCTTTGGATGCAACCTCAATTGCTTTGGAGTTTTTGGGTAAACCTATTACGAATACGGCTATGCTGGGAGCATTAGCAGGTATATCCAAAATAGTTGAGCTGGATTGGATTCTTAAAGGAATGGAGAATTTTCTTTCCGGAGCGGTTCTTACAAAAAATATTGAGGTGGTACGAAGAACCTACAACTTAAGCAAGGAGGCATTGGTATGATAAAGCCCAAGCTATATAAGTATGTCAAGCCAAAGCACATAAATGATTATCCAGTAGGGCCTTGCTACAAAGCTGGACACCTTGTGACGGAGAATTCAGGCTGGAGAACCATAAAGCCTGTTATAAAAAACGATAGTTGCATAGGGTGTTATTATTGCTATCTGTGCTGCCCGGAAGGGGTAATTTATAAAAAGGATAAAAAAGTTGATATAGACTATGCTTTCTGCAAGGGATGCGGCATTTGTGCCAGGGTTTGTCCCAAAAAAGCAATAGTTATGATCAGGGAGGGAGCGGTAAAAGATGAATAGAGCATTTTTATCGGGAAATGAGGCTGTGGCAGAGGGTGTACGGCTTGTTTCACCTCATGTAATAGCCGCATATCCTATAACTCCCCAGACTGTAGTAGTAGAAAGGCTGGCTGAGATGGTGGAAGACGGAAGCCTGAAGTCGGAATTTCTCCATGTAGAGTCGGAGCATTCTGCTCTTTCCGCATGCATGGGAGCCACCAGCATTGGTGCCAGAACCTTTACGGCTACATCATCCCAAGGACTTTTATACATGGCGGAGTGTCTTCATTATGCCAGCGGCGGAAGGTTTCCAATAGTCATGATGAATGCCAACCGTTCACTTGCACTACCCTGGAGCATATATGGAGATCATCGGGATTCCTTGTCTTTACTTGACAGCGGGTGGATTCAGGTTTATGTGGAAGATGCTCAGGAAAGTCTGGACATGGTGATTCAATCATTTGCAATAGCAGAGAATACTAAGGTTCTTACACCGGTCATGCTTAATCTGGATGGGTTTGTACTTACTCACACATATGAGCTGGTAGAGATTCCATCATTTGAGGATGTTGGGAGATTTCTTCCGCCTTTTGAAACGCCTTATAAAATGGATATTGATAACCCTAAGAATATGGGGTTTAGTTCCTCACCTGCCGATAACATGGAGTTTAAATACCAACAGCACAAGGCTGTTCTTGATGCAAAAGATGTTATAAGGAAAGTGGATTTATCCTTTAAGAAAAATTTTGCTAGAGGCTATGGCGGTTTAGTGGAGGCATATAGGTGTGAGGATGCTGAAATGATCATAGTTAGTCTTGGCAGTACCACAGGTACCTGCAAGACTGTTGCTGATGAACTAAGGGATGAAGGCTGGAAGGTTGGAGTGCTTAAAATAAGGTTTATGAGACCATTTCCGGAGGAAGAAATAATCGAGATAACTAAAAATGTAAAGGCTGTTGCTGTAATTGACAGAGATATTTCTTTTGGTTATGAAGGAACGGTTTTTACAAATGTAAATTCGGCTTTGGCTAAGTCAAACTCTGATATATTAAAGCTTAATTTTGTTGCGGGACTTGGCGGCAGAGACATTTCAAGGGAAAACATCAGACAGGTGTTTTATGAAATGAAAGAAGGTCTTGAAGGTAAAGCCAAGAAAAGTGTAAGCTTTATTAGTCTGGGGGTGTCTATTGATGAGTAATGGCAAAAATTCGATCAATGCCAGGACAATTACCGATAATGAATTTTTCTATGGACACAAAGCATGTGCCGGCTGCGGAGGAAGCATAGCAGTAAGGCTTATCCTGAAAGTGCTTGGGGAAAGAACCTTTACGGTTATACCGGCAGGGTGCATGTCTGCAGTAGGTTTTATATACCCGCAGTTGTGTTTTTCCAATAATGCAATAATATCCACCTTTCCTGGAACAGCTTCAATGCTTTCGGGTATTGCAGCAGGAGCTAAAGCTTTAGGGCTAAAGGATTATCATGTGTTAGGTATTGCAGGGGACGGTGGGACAGCGGATATTGGCATTCAGGCTTTATCTGGTGCTATAGACAGGCGGGATAAGATAATATATGTCTGCTATGATAATGAAGCATACATGAACACAGGAATTCAAAAGAGCGGGTTGACACCCTATGGGGCCAAAACTACAACAACCCCGGCAGGAGATAACATCCGCGGGACTGTAACTCAGAAGAAAAATATGATTGAGATTGTTGCGGCTCATGGAATTGATTATGCTGCAACAGCAAGTGTGGGATATATTCAGGACTTTATAAACAAAATACAAAAAGCATCAAGTGTTGACGGGACTTCGTATATTCACGTTTTTGCTCCATGTCCCACAGGTTGGGGAACTCCAGTAGATAGTGCAATTGATATAGCCAAAGAGGTTGTGGACTGCGGGCTCTGGTATCTGGCTGAGTATGAGGACGGAGAATTTACCTTAAACCATAACCCAAAAGAGTTTAAGCCAGTTGAGGATTACCTTAAAAAACAAGGTCGGTTTAAGCATCTCAATGAAAGAGACATTGAAAGTATTGTATCCTCAAGAGACAGCAAATGGGAGAGAATCCGAAGAAGCTGGAAATTGTAATTTTTTGTGTGATTATTAACACTTTTCATAGATTTCATTTTTTTTATTTTTGGTATTGACAAACTGCATAATAAAGGTATATATTTAATACTATACAAAAAAGGTATACTTTACTATTAGAGGTATATATATGAGACTTACTCAGGAAGAGGATTATGCTTTCAGGATAATATTTTATTTGTGTCAAAAAGGGTATGATGAAAAAATTGATGCAAAAACAATTTCGAACGACGAAAAAATTCCTTTAAGATTTCTGTTAAAGATTTTTAGGAAGCTTATGGCAGCTGATATTGTAAAATCTTTTCGAGGTACTCTAGGAGGTTATTCCCTAAACCGTTTACCAAAGGATATAACTATGAAGGATGTAATTGAAGCAATACAAGGTGAGATTTTCATTAATCGCTGTCTGTCTGACCCTAAACTGTGCAATCTTTCCAGGGCAAATTGCTGTGGAGTGCAAGATGCACTTGTAAAAGTACAGGAAACCTTAATTAAAGAAATATCCACTATAACATTTCAGGATATTCTAGATAAAAAGTGTTAATAATCTTACATTTGGCTGAGCAAATAACGAACGGTTCAACGTGATTTGCGACAGACAAATGTAATAGATTTTTCACTTTTAATCTAGATAAAAAGTGTTAATAATCTTACATTAATAATCTTACATTAATAATAATTCGGGGTGGAAGCCCCATTATTTTATATCTAATACTATACTAAAATGGTATACATTAAAGGAGGTTATGAAATGAATGCGTGTTCAAGTTGCAAAATCTGTAAAACAGCTGATGTAGAATTAGGAAACTTTATCTCCACACTTGATTGTGAAACATCCCATCACAGAGTAATATCCCAAAGCAATAAGTGTAATTTCGGATTACAAGGTATTTGCTGCAAATCCTGCTCCAATGGTCCTTGTAAAATAACTCCAAAGTCCCCTCGTGGGGTATGCGGAGCTGATGCCCACACCATTGTAGCCAGAAACTTTTTAAGAGCCGTAGCTGCAGGTTCAGGTTGCTACATACACATAGTAGAAAATACAGCTAGAAACTTAAAAAATACAGCCTTAAATAGAGAAACAATTAAAGGTCTAAATGCACTGGACAGACTGGCTGAGGCTTTTGATGTAAAAGAGACGGATACATATGAAAAAGCGATTAAAGTTGCTGATAAAGTGCTTTCTGATCTATATAAGCCATCATATGAAAAAATGGATTTGGTAGAAAAGATATCTTATTTACTAGATTTGCTAAATGGAAAGAGCTTAACCTCATCCCAGGTGGAGCAAAATCTGAAGTATTTGATGCTGTTGTCAAAACATCAACCAATCTTAGCAGTGACCCTACCGATATGCTGTTGCACAGCCTGAAACTTGGAATATCAACGGGCTTATACGGACTTATGCTTACTAATATTTTAAACGACATAATTTTAGGTGAACCTGTCATTAGAAAAGCCCCTGTCGGGTTTAGAGTTATAGATCCTGAGTATATAAATATTATGATAACGGGACACCAGCATTCCAATTTGGCTCATCTTCAGGAGGTACTTATAGAAGATGATGTTATTAAAAAAGCTAAAGACATAGGTGCCAAAGGTTTTAAAATAGTGGGTTGCACCTGTGTTGGCCAGGACTTGCAGGTAAGGGGAGAGCATTATCAGGATATTTTTTCAGGTCATGCAGGTAACAATTTTACCAGTGAAGCAGTTTTGGCAACGGGAGCTGTTGATCTTGTCATATCGGAGTTTAATTGTACCATTCCGGGAATTGAGCCAATAGCTAATGAATTTATGGTTAAAATGATATGTATTGATGATGTTGCCAAAAAGTCCAATGCAGAGCTATTGTCGTACAGGTATGAAGAGCGGGAACAGATAAGCGAGTACATCATTAATGCTGCTATAGATAGCTATAAGAGTCGTAGGCAATCGGTAAAGATAAATTATCCAAAAGATCATGGTTATTCCAATGTAATAACTGGATTAAGTGAAGTTTCTCTTAAAGATTTTCTGGGAGGAGACTGGTCAAAACTTATTGAGCTTATAATAAAGGGTAAAATTAAGGGTATTGCAGGTGTTGTAGGGTGTTCAAACCTAACTGCAAAAGGTCATGATGTATTTACAGTAGAACTTGTAAAAGAGCTCATCAAAAAGGATATTATTGTTTTATCTGCAGGATGTTCAAGCGGTGGCCTTGAAAATGTAGGTCTCATGTCCCCTGATGCAGCACAACTTGCAGGCGATGGGTTACGTTCTGTATGTGAAACTTTGGGAATACCTCCGGTTCTCAATTTTGGACCTTGTCTTGCTATAGGCAGGCTTGAAATTGTTGCAGCTCAGATTGCTGAAGCAATAGGTGTTGATATTCCAAAGCTCCCTTTAGTCCTCTCTGCTCCTCAATGGCTTGAAGAGCAAGCACTGGCGGATGGTGCATTCGGCCTTTCATTAGGAATTCCTCTACACCTGGCAGTTCCGCCATTTATAACAGGTAGTGATTTGGTTACAAAATTATTAACTGAGGATCTTAAAAATATAACCGGTGGGTACTTGATTTTAGATAGTGATGTTGAGAGTACTGCAAAAAAACTGGAAGATATAATCATGGAAAAGAGAAGTGAGCTAAAAATATAGATTTGTAGGACATAAGTGTAAATAATCCGATTAAAGAATGTATTATAAAGAATGTATTATTTGAAACGATAGGAAAAATGGTAAGCAAGATTTAGAGGAAGGGTCCACCACAGTCCTGCTCTAGACTTGCTTAATCTTTTTATTACGCTGTTTAATGAATAGAAGCGTTTGTTGACCAAGTTAAATCCGCCAAGCAACTCTTTGCAGCTCATGTTTTTGGGTAAATATACTACATCTGCTCTTCCGTTGTATTTATCCCAGTCATAGGTTAAAATTCTGTTTTCGGCTTCAAGACGTTTAAATAAAGGTGTGCCTGGATAGGGAGTCAGAATGTTGAAGGTTGCATTCTGTACACCCGCTGATTCAAGAAAATCTATAGTCTCGTTAAAGATACTTTTATTGTCATGATCAAAGCCAAAAACTATACCTACTTGTACAGAAATTCCAAAAGACTGAATCCTCTTAATAATCTTATAATAGTCTTCAACCCTGTTAAAAGACTTATTAATGTTATTAAGGCTATTTTGGGAAATAGATTCAAGACCTATAAATAACTGTTTACAGCCACTTTTAGCTGCCAACTCAAGTAATTCTTCATCTTGACCGGCGTGAATGCTGACTTGGCTGCTCCACCATTTCTTATATGGGGTGATTTTTCTAAATAGCTGTTTAGCATATTGAATATCTGATGTTATATTATCATCCCAGAAGATAATCACTTTACCTTTGAATGATCCGTATTCTTGTGCCACTTCTTCTACTGGCCGTTTTCTGAAGGTATTTTTATACATAACTGAAAGTGCACAAAATTCGCAGGCGTTTGGGCATCCACGGGTGGCAACTAAAATGCCATTTGAAAAGTCTTTACGGTGAAAAATATCCTTTCTTGCAAAGGGCCTATTTTCAAGTGTGGGTGTGTTTTCAGGCATATAAACTTTTTTTGATTCTCCCATCTCGAAATCATGAATAAATTGTGCCCAAATATCGTCTGCTTCTCCGATAATAATTGTATCTGCATGATTTATTGCTTCATCAGGTATAAGTGTAACATGGGGACCTCCTAACACCACAGGAATACCCTTTTGACGGAATATTGAAGATATTTCATAAACGTGATTGGCACTGGGAGTATGGAATGTTATTCCCACAAGGTCAACACTCATGTTATAATCAATCTCTTCACATTCTTCATCGAAATGAAAAACCGTCCAATTACTTGGAGTAAGAGCAGCAAGGTAGGGCATAGTGACTTGCTGAAACCTGACAACTCTTGATTTTCTGATTTTTTTAATTCCATCAGCTGATGCAGTAATAAGTAAAAGTTTAAAGTTATTTTTCATATGTATCCTATATGTTTTGCAATAATCATTTTATATTTTTAATTATATAATGCTATAAATATAGCATATAAACAGCTTTTTGAATATAGTTCTGCTAAATCTAACAATTATATTTTGTCAATATCTGTTTATATATTTGCTGATAAAGAGATTATCAAAAAAACAGTTTATCAAAAAACGGTTAAATGAAAAAGTAAAATCCACTTTGTAAGATTAAAATCCATCCCCTTTAGAAAATTTAGTGATTTTTCTAAAAGAGGTGGATTTTTTATGCGGGTAAATTGTTGTTTTTCATTATTTTTGG
>JAEYYB010000145.1 GCA_023430975.1 Bacillota bacterium
TCTTGCATTTGGCAGAGCAAAATAACGAACGGTTTAACGTTATTTTGTGATAGACAAATAGCAAGATTAACTGATTTTAATAGATTTGCTTAAGACAAATGTAATAGATTTATCACTTTTAATATAGCAGAAGTTATTTTTAATCATGATTAGGAGGTCTTATTTATGAGAAATACCAAGAGACTTATTCTCACGCTACTGGCAGCCACTGCACTCACATCGTTTTTCGCAACATCTTCAGTAAGCAATGCAGCATCTAATTTAGACACAGACAACATCATTGTTCCTATTGCATCAACATCTGCACCCACAGACACAACACCTACACCTACACCAACGCCAGCAAACTCACTCCTTAGCGATTGTGCCTTTGTGTCAGATAACACTTACCAATCCGCCATATTAAACTGTAAAATTCCAGATGCCTTTAAGGGAAAGAAGTTTGCTGTTTTCTATGAATACTGGACAAGTAATGCTCCTGATAAAATAATTAAAACTAATATATACAGAACTTATAACGCAGATAATTTTTCTTCAGTTGACAGCTATGAATTATTCAATGTAGGATATAATGTCAAATATTCCTTTAGAGCTGCAATAATAGATCTCGAAACCGAAAATGCTCAACCAATTTATAGCGATGTTGTGACCTTTTCAAGCGTCCCACCTCCAACTGCTGGATTATCCAAACGTAGGATATATGGATATGTTGCACCTGAATTCAAAGCAAGCAGCGACATAGACCGCAGTGGTTTCAAAGTATCTGTTAATGGTGATGCAGCCACTGCAACAACAGATTCGGAAGGATATTTCTCCTTTAATACATCCTCCAGTAACAAAGTGTTTTATAATATCAAAATTAATAAGCCCGGTTATATTGAAAGAAACATAGACCTCGGCTTTATAAACGGCACTGTAAATGCAAGCCAGAATGGTGCATATACTATAATGCTATGTGGAGATATCAATAATGATAGTACTGTGAATATGTCCGATGTAATTCAAATGGCAAAAACCTTCAATCTCTGCAAAGGAACTGAAGGCTTCATTGATGCCGCAGATTTCAATAGAGATGATGTTGTAAATATGAATGATATAGTATTAGCTGCTAAAAACTTCAGTAAGTCTGCAAGTGATTATACTGTTTACCCCAAGATACCCTACATCGAACTTAAAAGCCCTAGTGAGACAATTTATACATCTTATAATAAGACTCCAATCTTTGATATTAATGGATATTACCTTAAGAATATTGCCAGCTATAGCTTCAATTTAAGCTATAGAAATACGGCATATATAATTGAAAAAGAGCTAACCGATTCTTCCAACGAAAATTTATTGGCTAATCCCCTATATGATCCTGTCATCGAAACAAATACTGATACAGATACGAAAATTCTATCAGTTAATAAATCATATACAAATCTTATAGATTATAAAAATTCCGGAGCAGGTGAGGAATCAGGAAGATTGATATCAATACAGTCTGAAATGCCATCTGTAAACATTGCTATTGGAAGTGACATTTTCCGGTTCACTCAATTTACTTGCAAAGACTGGGATAATAATATTATAAAAGTCGAGGTTTTAAAGCCAAGGTTTATGGTAACATCCATAACACCTTAATTAGAAACATTCTAGTTATTCATTAATTTCGCTATATCTTTTCCCTGTAGATAACAATAGAATAGTACCTTTTCATTATTGAACGCCGTCAACCAAAAGTTGATGGCCATTTTTTTGGTGAATTTTTCACGACAACATCAAGGCTCAAGATACCTTCATCACTTTAAAACCCACAATCATATCCGCTACAATGACATCAATCGCATCCATCACAACATCCTTCACAACACACAAAATACCACAAATCGTTCTTTAATTATATCACAGCTAACAAATTCAAAATAGTGTCATCTGTTCATGCTTAACCCTGTAAGATGCTGACTCAAGTTCCCCCTGGGATTTAACCAGCTTGGATTGTATAACACTCATGTTCATGCCTGCCAGCATCCTGTGAATGAGACTGTATACCACGTCGAACTGCTTGTATATATCCACCTGCATATGTCCTGTAAGACATATCATTTGTGTATTTGTAGCCTTTGCAAGATCAAATATATAGGACAACAGATAATCTGCATTTGCTTGTCCAAAAGGATTATCTATCCATATCACCTTACTTGAGCCCTGCCAACCAGTCTTTTTATATCTAAGATAAGATATAATAGATATGAACATAGCAAAAAATCCAGCTAGTTTTTCTCCTCCCGACCAGTTAATAACAACCTCCCAAGGAATATAACGTGATGCCCCCAAAGTTGACTCCGGTTTATAAACCTTTATGGAATACTCATTTAAATTTGTGACAGCATCAAGCAATCTCACCGGCGACATGATTTTTGCTATTTCATCATCAATCCTTGCAGGATCATACTTCCCTTCGGATTTCATTTTTTCAATTTCACTTATGGATACCTCAATATATCTTGTCATAAGGGATTTTGCTTCTTCAGGATGAAGAGCAGGTGCCTCAATAAGTACTGTTTTTCTCATGGCTCCATCCAGTTTGATTTTTGAAAAGCCGTCAACAGTCCTAACCTCATCATATATCGATTCCGCCTTTTGAAAGCATCGTTCAACGATCTCATACTTGTCTCTTAACGACTCCTCCAATTGAAATTGTGCTGCATTTTTCATATTCTGAACATTTAAAATGATATCATCAAATAGGCTTTTAACGTATTTATAATTATACATGTCCTTTTTCATAATGTTTTCAAGGATTGTTTTTATGGTTATGCTTTCAGCCCAATCCGATTCCTTATATAGCTCATCATAGCTCCTGTTAATATCCATCTGCATATCGGATATAAACCTGGCCAAATCCAGGTACTGCTTTTGCAAACCCTTAGCTGCAACAGCAATATTCTCAACCGGAAGCTGTAATATATCCCAAATAGAAAAGGATTCTCCCTCATAGGTAAAGCTGTCCATATTCTCCCTTGAATCACTATTGATTCTTATATCCTTTTCACTGATATAATCATCCAGCCTTCCTTTATATTCTAAAAGCTTGACCCTTCTTTTTTCCTTTTCATCAATGGCCTTTAAATTTCTTATCTTCTTTTTGTTAACCGCATCTATCTGGGCATTAAAAGAAGCTATATCTGCTCCTTCAATATGTTGGAACTCATATGGGACTTGACCAAACCTTTTTACTATATCATTCTTTATCTGGTCCACTTTCCCCTCAAGAGTTTTTTCCTCTACCAATATATCACGTTCCTCTACAGAAGCTGCATCTTTCTTCATAGATAATTCATTATAAAGCTTTGTTTCCTTTTGTAGTTCCTCATCTGTATAATCTATAATCCCGCCGATAAAGTCCGATTCGCAAAACCCATTTGCCTGTATGAATTTCTGTTTATCATTAACATTCTTTTTTTTAATATCAATTATCATTCTTATTGATTCTTCGCTGCTATCATCAATCTTCTTATGAAGCCCATCAGCCCTTTTTAAAACCTCATCCAGGACCCCCGTTATTTCCATTGATAATTCCTTTATTGTCAGCTTCATGGAAATGCCATCCATCAGCTTAATTCTTTCCCTTCTTTTTTGTAAAAGGGAATCCATCCCGTGCTTTGTATTATCAATTTCTTTAGAAATAGCATTTATACTGCTTGATATGGAATTTTTCTCCTGTTCTATTTTGAGCCTTTTTCCATCTTCATCGCTGTAAAGTTTGTCAAGTTCAGCTATTTTATTGCCAAGTTCAATATATAAGCTGAGATTCTCTATATCCTTTTCCTTTTCGGTTATAATCTCTTCAATGTTTTTTATCTTTTCCTGATTTTCCTTAGTCTTTTTAGCAAGCAATTCCCTTTTTACAGCAAAATCCTTTAATGCCTCCTCGTTTTTCATTATTCCATCTAAAATAGCATCAATAAAATTTTCTTTTTCCTTAAGGAAGCCTTCCGGGTACATTTCAATAAACTGCCGGCATCTTTCCATAAGCCCGGTTATCTTCTCGACATCCCTTTTCACAGCCTCATATTCATCTTTTATTTTTCCAATGTCTTTATCCATTCCCGCTAGATAACTACTAAAAAGCTGGGGCTCAATGGAAAATGAATTATTCTTTGAAAATATCACATAGGCTTCCAATGCTCCAACCCTGTCTAGGCCTTTTGCTTCTTTGTCACTATTCTCTCCGGAGGTAATTATACCTTCTTCAGTATCAACAATAAATGTGACAGGGAAGCTCTCAACCATCTCAAGCAATTCTTTTAAGTGACCTTTTATTTTCTCCATTTCGTTCTTTTCCAAAACTATGGAGTAGCACAAAAGGGGATTTTTGTGCAAAAGTGATTCTCTTAAGTCCTCCCTCTGATTATTGAGCCATAGACTTCCAGGTATGCACTTTACACCGTTGCTCTTTAGAAAATCATACACCTTTTTAACCTCAATATCAGGAACATAGTATTCACAACCTTCAAAAAGAATCTTCCTTTTAATAAGTTCATGATACCTTCCTGAAATTTCACCAAGCTTATTATCTGCCTTTAGCTTTAATGCATTTAGCAGCTCAGAGCCATGTATACTATAGACATCACCCTTTATTTCATACATTGATAATTCCCTGTTAACCCTGGAAAAACTTTTGTGGAAATTCTCCAACTCCTGTTCCATATTACTTTTCTTTTCATTAGCCGCAGCCAGTACTTCTTTTATTCTTGTTTCATTTATCATGTAATCATTTATGGAATTATTCCACCTGTCTATTTCTCCAATGTAAGTTTCCCTTTTATTAAAAAGCATTTCTTTTTCATTTTTAATATTTTGAAGACCTTCAGAAGGTGCAACCAGCAAAGTCATATCTTTGGCAAAATATTCTGTGATTTTTGAGTATCTTTCCCTGGTTTCCTTAAGTCTTGTATTTATTGACGACAAGCTATCCCTGATACTATCCCTATCTATGTTCTTTTTTTCAAGCTTGTCTAAAAGCTCCTTCTTTTCATTAAACTGTTCCATATACTTGAGGTTCAACTCATCTAATATTTTATCCGTTTCCTTCTTCTCTTCGCAAAGCAAACTGAATGCATAAAAGATACAGTTTTGATACTCCCTGTATATATCATCCTTTTCCCTGGTTAAAGTTTCAAGCTTTCCATATTGCTCCGACAATATCATCCGGCATTCAAGCATATCTTTATACGCAATAGCTGAATTAATGTATTTAATTTTTCTATCTGTTTCATGGACTTCATTTACAATACGAGCTATTTCTCCCATTTTTCTCTCATGCCTTGTTTTAATTTCTTCAAGCTCCAACAGCTTTTTTTGATAATCAAAGCTGACCTTTTTATAAGTAAGCTCTTCTATCATTGCCGTAAAACCTTTATCATTATCCATCAATAATTCACATTCATCAATAAGCCTGTCCACTCCAATGCCAAGAAGGTTGTCAAGTGCAAGTATATCCCTTCCGGCATTGTTGATTTCCTCAACCTTAGTGCCATATCCTTCAAGATTATTGATTAACGATGCTGTTTTACTGCAAAAAGCATCATACATTTTAATATTATGCTGATACAGTGGAATGTTTTTGAGGTTTTCAATATGTTTCTTAAAAGTTTCTGCAAGTATACCTGAGTATTCACCTTCTACCTGAGGAATATTAGGAATAATCAATTTTTCTATAACATTTCTTGATTTTCTGGCATCCTCAAAGAATTTGTCAATTCCTCCCTCAGCCTGATTAATTATCTTGATGGCACCAAATTCCTCCCTAAAGAGATTAAATGTATGAAGCCTTTCTCTATACTCCCTTTGACGATCTCTGGAATAAACATTAATAGGAAGCCTCATTTCTGTAGAGAGCCTTTTCAAATAATTGTGATACTCCGAAAAGCCAATAACCTGTTTATCCCTGCTCACTGCCTCAATACCTTTTATATCAATATCATGGGGCAATGTATAGGTTTGGGTGTATGTATAATATCTTAAGCCGTCTGCATTCTTGGAAATGCATATGCCTGTGAGAAGATACTCTGCCTTGGTCCCATCAAGCTTCCATTCAACCATTATATGTGTAGGTGAAGTGCCGACCTTAAAGTAGTCGGAAAAGTGTCTGCTTCCAATGCTTGTATTGGGCATGACCGATTGCAGTGCCAGCTGGAGTATGACGCTCTTTCCTCCTCCATTTTCAAGATTTATAAGAGCATTTCTTCCATCAAACTCATATATCTCGTTTGCAATATATTTTTTATCATCATCATATCCGAAATTTACAATTCTGAATCTGTTTATCTGTGGCATAAAATCATATCCTTTCAAGGAATGAGAGAATTTCCTTTTTTCTTGAGCTTTCCGGATAATAGCTGATTACCATTGTATCTAATTTTTCTGTGGTATATATTTCATTGTCATTATCCATATTTATAAGGCCCTGTTCCTGCATAAATCTAAGAGTCCTGTATATAAAGCTTATTTTAGTACCTTTGGATTGGCTAAAACTCTTTATCTTTTCATCATAGGTGGGAAACTCAAGCCACAATCTGGAAATAGTGCTAAAATTGAAGTTAAGTTCCTCGTCTTTCTGCTCCCCATTTTCCATGGCCTTAAACGACTCTAGTTTCAAGGTGATAAACCCTTCAAGCTCTTCAACCTTAAGCATTGACCGCACTTTATTGTTATAATTTTCTCCGTTGTAAAACTTAATAATAATAGATAGTATTATAAGGTAACTGATATAAAGCTCGGAATTATTGGAAAATCCCATATTATCCCTTAACTCTTCATTGGTAAAACCCAAAAATTTATTGTCTGTCCTTGGAGTAAAAAAAAGGGTATCTCCCGACCTTAAAATCATTATTCCGGATTCTTCCTCAAAAATTCTTGTGATAAATGAGATTTCCGGATCTTCAAAAGCTAAAAACCCCTCAGGATCATCTTTTTTTGTTATCTTTGACTTTTCAATAAGATTCATATACAGGCTGAAAGCCTTTCTTACCGAATCCGGTGATAAATTCTCCACTATTTAACCCCCTTAATTACAAAATCAGTTATCTCATTTCCGTTCTCAAAATATATTTTTTTAGCTGAAGACAAAAGCAAAAAGCGTTTTAATCCTTTTAATTCAGGTCTTTTCTTAAATAATTTATCAATCAGGTAGTAAATGTTTATGTTATATGCAGAAGTATCTCTTACCATTTTTGTAAGAATTTCTTCAAGTTCACCAAAATCTATTTCCTTGTTCTGATGAAGTATAACTATCAGACTATAGAGATCAAAATCAAAGGATGCAGACCTTACCAACTCATCATCCAACCTCTTTAATGCTGTGCTTAGCTTGGACTGCCCCGAACTGTATGCTTCCATTAAAATAGCTTCCAGGTATGCCATAACTTTGTCATCCCTCTTCTCTCTTTCTTGTCGTTCCGCCTTTTCCCTTTCTTCAACCAAAACATCAATATCAATATTCTCCTTCACTTCCTCCATATCACTTTTTATCCTTTGTGGATCAAGGGCTTTGAATACATTAAAGACCTTGTTCCGGGATGTATTTGTAAAAATAGGAGAAAGAATACTTGCCAGCGGATCTAAATTATGGTTTTTCATCATAAGTACATCAAAAATGCTCTTTTCGAAATCTATATACTCACTCACACCCTGTCTGAGCTTTAGTTCAATAGTCTTTAAATACTCTCCTACAATATCAAGTTTCTCCTTAAAAAGCCTGTCATGCTCAGATGTGGTAATACCAAGTCTTTCGCTAAGAATCTTTATTTGTTCGAGACTTTTTAACTCCTTTTCCTCAAGATCATTATAATTTATCTTTTCAATTGCCTGTCTTTGTTCTTTAAGTATTCTTCTTATATTATGGAATTCACGTCTCTCCGACTCAAATTGCTCCTTTATCTTCATAAACAATAACTTAAGCTCTTCAAAATCAATACCAAGAACATTCTGACGTATATTAAGGAGAAGGTTTTCAAGTTTTTCCCGCAGCTGCCTAACCTGTAAATTCAATTCATTAACAGTCTGAAGTGCTCCTGAAAAAATTCCCTTTTCTATTTGCTGTTTAAGATACATCTGCGTTACGTTTATCCTGAATTCCGAGAATATTTCCCTTGTTTTAAACAGCATTTCCATTCCCTGATCTGTCAGCTTATACCTGGCAGACTTTTTTATTTCATAATAAGAAGTATCTATAAGCTTAATGGGAATTGACTCTCCCGTTCCATTCTCAAGGTTCATAAAGTTAAACTCAACAGTCTCACCACCGCTACCTGATATGGAATCCCTTATATAAAAAGCCATTTCTTTTGATTCTTCCTGTGTAAGATTCAAATCATAACAGCGTTTTATGACGTTTTGCAAATAACTTGCTATATCTTCAATACTGCACTCTTCACGGCCTATAAGCATGTTTTCCAGAATAAACAGCAGCACCGAAAAGCCAACCGAAACCATGTCTATATGGCTGTACTTCTGGAAACCAGATAATTTCCGAGACAAATGTATAAATGGTGCCAGGCTCTCCATCCTTTGCTTAAAGCCTTTAAGGCAGTCACCAGCAACACCTTCATAACCCCTTATATCTTCCAAATATCAACGCCTCCTGGGGAATATATTTTCCCATGTATAATATCTCTTCAATTCTATCCTTACTCTCACTGTCAAAGTACATCAAAAAGAGCTCCATGTAAAGCTCATTCTGTCTGGTTCTTAATTTGGGCGGTTCCTTTGATACAGTAAGCAATTCCTTATACAGTGCTACATGGGGAACAACAAGGTGTTTTCCATATTTACAGGCCATTGAATTAAATATACCAATACCCTCAAAATCTAGATCACCGAAATAATATACTTTTTCAATAGGAGTCCCCATGGCCACTTCGTTTATGAAGCTGAAGCTGTTAACTATCTTCTTTCCTTCTCCATAAATGAGCATATTGATTTTAACTCCGCCTATCACCTTGTCTTGGTTCCTTTCAAGATATTTAAGCACTGAGTAAAATGAATCCTTATTCTCAATTATTAAAATATTCAGACTCTCTTCAATACCAAAACGTATATAAAAAAAGGCTTCCAAAGTCTTGTAGCAATTAATATCCTGAAGTGACAAACCAAGCCTTTTTAAAATCACTTTCCCTTCTGCCCCTAAAAACTTTTCGTTGTTAAATATCTCAAAGGATCTTTCATTCATGGTGCATCTATATTTTAGAGACTCAGCGGCTGAATTCCCAATCAAGTAATCTGACAACATCAATATATAACATCTGTCCTCATTATAGCATTTGGGATTTCTGTAATAGTACCCCTTATCAAGCTTGGGATGCAAGGATTGCAGCTCATTCATCAGCTCATTGCTTAAAGATACTTCTTTGCCGGACAGAATTTTATATTTATTGTGAAGAGAAGGATTACGGCCATTGCTTCCTGATGACTTTACAGGAGCAATAATGCCCTTACCACATAATTTTTTGATAACTGAAGAAAAAGAGCCATACCCGCCCTTTATATCAAACGCCTCAGAACCACATTGTCTCTCAGCTTCATTTAGCATTTCACATATATCAATAACCTTTTTGGTCTGTTTTTCAATTATATTATAAATAATGTCTTCCATTTGCAAATCCTTTACAATAATTGATAAATCATTACCCATTATATCAAATAATGTGTTTCTGTTAAAGAACAAAACAAAATGGCAGCCCGGTTGAATGGATTTACAACCCTGACTGCCATCAACTATGGCTTATATGTTCCTTAAGACATTCCAATAAGGGCATTTCAAAAATACATTATTCAAGTATTTTTGTATATATTAAAAGTGATAAATCTATTACATTTGTCTGTCGCAAATCCCGTTGAACCGTTCGTTATTTGCTCCGCCAAATGTAAGATTATTAACACTTTTAGTATAATTAATTCAGCTTTTCGAAATGCCACATTGACCATAATTATTTGATAATGACTCATGTGATATCTACAACCCAGCCTACGTTCACTGTAATATCATTAAATGTACCTTTAATGGGTACTATTTGCTTAACACCTTTTGAGTCAATATATTGAATGGTATACGTAATGCTGGAATCTTCACCTTTAAAGGTAATATCTCCAGGTTTTATGAAACGCAGCTTAAATTTATAATTTTCACCTTGTAATATATATTTGCTTCCGTCATACTTAAGTTTTACGTTATTTAACACACCTGTTGCTCTATCTCTTGTGCTGCCATCTATAACAACTTTTGAAAATGTCAAATTGGAAGGTCCCTCTATGATCCTTACTCCTTTTGGGAATGTTTCTTCATACAATACATTATTGAGCAAAATCTCATAATTTGAATATGTATGTAAATATTCAAAAATGGATATTAACTCGGCATAATCTTTTGCTTTGTAAAAATGTTTACCTGTAGATGTAATTTCTTTGGAGCCGCTTGAAACAGATATTTGTTCCATTTTGTTCTCAATATTTAATGAAGAAAAATCAATGAACACAGTTTTTATTCCTGCACTATTGGCAACTGCACCTAATGTTTTTGCATATTCCAATCCACTTCCATCACTGTCTCCTGTGCCGTCACCGCCATAATATTGGGCATTACCGCCATCAGTTTTCATTGTATTCCCTGATGAAGAGGCTTTTGTCCATTTATTTGGTGCAGACCCAGATAGAACAACCATGTATTTTGTAGCTAAATCACTTGACTTAATAGGATCCTTTAACAATTCATTGGCCCGTCTTATGCCATCGCCCATATTGCTGACCCCTGACACCTCAGGCGTCAGTGCATCTATTTTAGACTTTGCTTCCTGAACCTTTGAATCTATAGATAAGTCATAGAAAATCATATCACTGCCATTCGCCGATTCGGAGTACTTAATAATTCCAAGTTTGGTATCGGTACCAGCTAATTTATCTATAAATTCTTTAGCTACATATTTTATCATATTCAAATATGTTGAATTTTGTATATATTTCTCTTCTACATCATCCAAGGAACTAAGAGAAGAATCTATGGTGAGTCCTCCTCCAATTAGGTTAATGTTTTGACCTATTATACTTCCTGTCACATTATTTGAATTACCAATAAACCGTATATTGCCTGATACTCCTGGTCTTTCAGAACTGCCTGGTGCATATGCAATTCCATTGATTGTAGAATTGGAGGTTTGAAACTCAATATTGCCGCCTATAGAATATACATATATCTTGTCATTAGGGCCACTTGGAGACAGTGAATTACCCTGAATAGTGATATCTCCATCTGCAACTAAAAATGCATTTCCTGTGTTATCCATATTAGGCAAAGATATATGCAGATTTCCTTGAAAGTACATTGACTTGTCTATTTTGAAAGTACCGTTACCAGTTATAACAAATCGGCTGCTCCACGGCTCGTATCTTATGTTAATTCCTGTTTGCCCTATCATAGGAACATCAATCCCGGAAGGAAAACTATAAGGGCTGTAAACCTGATGTGCCAAAATTGCCTCATTGATAAGCTGCGAATGCAAATAAGGCATCTCAATTGGTTGTGACACATTCTCGAACTTATTAACATTTAGGTTAGGCGTTGTTACAAAGAAATCTTGTGCCATACAGTTTTGAGATATTGTAAGATTCAAACCTGTACTGCTGAATTTCTGGGAATAGGTACTTCCGGTTATAACTGCACTATTTCCCTGTATTGAAAGATTATTGTTGGCAAAAATTCCAAAATCAAACGGTGAAAGAGGATCAATCATATATGAGTTGAAAGCTCCTGAATTATCAAGAACCAATGCGACCTCTTTTTTACCCAACATAGTCCCCTCTATGGATATCTCCCCACCCTGTGTGAGCTCAATGTCGCTTTTCGCTCCAAAATCCAATTTATCCGATACAGCACTTCTAAAAGGTGAAAAGTGCACATTTAAATCACCGGAAACAGGCGTTGGCCCAGGTGTAGGCATTGGTGCATCTCCCATAAGTATAATACTGACATCATCAATGATAACATCATGTGCCGCTGAAATTGGATTTGTAATGGACTGTCCCATATTAAATGTCAATTTGCATGTCGAATCTGTATTACTGAACATATTGAATTCATATATATAATTTTTCGAAGTTGAATTGATATTTGTTGTGGCATCAAGGTATTTTACAGAAGTAGAATCGCTTGCAATTTCAACTTTCATGTCTCTTGAAATAGTGGCGGATGCGTTAAATGAAAGCCTGTACTTTTTCTGTTTTTCCAAAGTAAAATTACCTTGTGCCAGTTTTATATTCCAGACATCTGTACCAAAATTTGTGATGGATGTCTTTGAGACATTGTTTGATGAAACTTGAGTAGCCACATTATATGCATCTGCACCGGCTAAGTTATTTACAGAAAACTGCCATTGTGAAGTTCCATCGTCGAACTTTCCATTTTTGATAATTCCTTCATCCGAAGTTGGCGTGGGCGGTGGTGCCGGTAAATATGCATAATCAGTAAAAACCTTAAACTCCCAGAAACTTGCCAACACACCATTCTCAAGCCCTGTAGCAGTAATTCTTACATACCTTGCCGTTGCATTAAAATTGTCGCTTTGAACTTGCAGTGTACTTTGATTCCCGCTCTTATCTACTACTGTAGTCCAAGTGGAATCATCATTTGAAATTTCTATTTTGTATTTGTATACTCTTCCTCCAAACTCCCAAACAACTTGTGTGCCTGTTATCTGGTAAATGTCTTCCAGATCAACCTTCCACCAGTGGTTCAAACCACTGTCACCGGCACACCAGCGTGTTCCGCCATCGTCATCATTCCCTTGGGAAGCATTATGTGAAATTGACTCATTTGAATCTGCTGATACAATCTTTCCTATAGCAATATTTATCCTTTCAGAAGTCGGGGTCGGTGTTTGTACAGAACCTGTTGGCATAGGAGTGCGTGTAGCAGTGGGAGTTGCAGTCCTGGTAGGTGTTGGAGTCACACTTACATTATACACTTCAAATTCCCATAACGAGAAGCCATACTCTATTGCCCTGGTTATACCATACATTCTTACATATCTTGCATTTACAGAAGGAAAGAAAATATCATCAAGGCTTCCATCACCTGAATCCGTTGTATATACGTCTGTCCAAGTGTTAGTATCATTTGATACCTGTATTTTATAGGCCTTTCCATAGCTTACTTCCCACATAAGTTTAACTCTATTGAAAGCCTTAGTTGAGCCAAGATCAACAAATATCCATTGGTTATCGGACCATCCGCTTGCCCATCTTGTATTATAATTTCCATCAACAGCATTTTGCATAGCATTTCCATAACCATTTTCCTCTGATGACACATAAACATTTTTACCCAGTGCCAGATTTAATTGATCAGCTGGAACAGGAGTAGCTGTAGAAGTTGGTGTAGGGGTTGCAGTTACTGCACTTGTTGCATTTGGGGTATTTGATGGAGATGAAATTTCCTGTAATATAATGTTGTCGAAACAAACATCAGTAGTGGTTGCTCCATCAATTTTTCCCAGATCTATTCCAAACATGCTGTTGCTATCCGATTGTGCCATTGTAAAAGTATAGCTGTAATTTTCCATATTTGTGCCTATATTTTGATTAACCGATATATAGTCGTTATAGCTTGTACCATCACATATAAATACTCTTATTTTTGTGGATGAAGCAGCACTTGCATCTAAAGACAACTTGTATGTCTTTCCTGCTGAGAGTGAAAAAGGCTTTTGATAAAACTGATTAAATGATGAATTACTTCCTAAGTAGTATATTGAAAGTTTGTATTCACCGTTAATAACCCGACCGTAACAAGAACCCTGATAATTCCAATTGGATGTATTGTCTATAAAACTTCCATTCTTTATAAGATTTATTATAGCCGATGTAGGTGTAGGCTGAGGCGTTGCTATCGCTACAGAACCTGAAACCTCCTGTATTACCACATTATCAATACAGATGTCATGGCTTGAAAGAGTACTGGAGGACCCCATATCAAATGCTATACGCGAGGATGTATCCGATGTGTTCATTACAAAATAATAGCTGTAGTTTGTCATTGTATTTGTAATTGATACATCCTGATACAAATAATTTACATATGACGAGCTATTATGAATTGAAAGAATAATGGATCTATTTATTGTGGATCTTGCATCAAAAGAAACCTTATAAGTTTTTCCGCTTACAAGAGAAAAATTAGTCTGCCCTACTCCTGTATGCCAAGTAGATGAACCAGCATTGGTAATCACCATTTTATATTCACCGTTTTGAACTGACCCTGATGCATTAGCACCCGAATTAGCATACTGTGACCACAAATTAGTTCCCATACTGAAATCGCCATTTGATATAAGATTTTGGGGTTGTGCTGCCTGATCTGACTGTGATATTGTTATATAGTCAAGATATATTGCACCATCACCTACGTCACGTTTTAGCATTATTGAATTAACGCCTGCATTCAAAGTTACGGTATCCGCCTTCTCTGTCCATGAATCCCAGCCTGATGTAACAGGAAAAACACAGTCTTTAGCATGTATCCCATTAACATACAAGCTTAACTGTTGCTGGCTTCCCATTCCATTTGCATACCTTAAGGATAATTTATATGTTGCTGCTGACGGAACGCTTACATTAAATGAAACACCTATACCATCATTATAAAATCCACTTAAAAAACCTGTTCCGGAATATCCTGCACTGCCGTTTTGTACTAAAGCACCTGATAAAGCACCGTTTTCAGCTTCAATTTTTGTTATTGAGCCTCCTGACACAGGTACTGCAGTAGCTGTAGGAGAAGAGGAAGCCTTCGGTGTAGAAGTCCTGGTTGGAGTTGAAGTTTGTGTTGGTGATGGGGTCGGTGATGGGGTTGGTGTAGGTGTCTTTGTTGGGGTTGGTGTAGGTGTCTTTGTTGGGGTTACTGAGATAGGTTCTACCCCACTTGCCAATACACCATTTATGTATGCCGTAACCTTGTCCCATGCTGCATAGTTTGAATTAGAAGAACAAAACGAATAGTCATTGTTTTGAATAAAATTTTTACTATAGCTAGAATGATTGAATCTCGTATTAATTGTTACAGCACCACCAGGAGCAATTGTTCCTGCTGAACTGTTAAAACCTAATTCCATATAGGTGTTTGCATTTGTTGCACTTATTGCGTTAAAGGTAGTAGTTACATTACTGGTTATTGTTGTTCCTCCATTGCTTGCATACTCAATTGTTTCAGTTATTGGAGTTACACCATCATCAGTAAAATAATACCTTAATTTAAGACTTGACGCATTAATATTTGTCGTCCCTGTATTAGTAATTTTAAATCTCGCATATATAATACCAGTAACATCAGTAGTTCCACTATTATAAAACTCAATTTTTATGCTATCTGCTGCATAAACGGTTGGATTTTCTATAAAAACAACACTAAAGGTCAATAATATTGCCATTACAATTGAAAGTCTCCTATGAAGTTTAATTCCCAATACATTACTTATCATTAATAGCCCTCCTTAACCTAACTTAAAATCAATTAATCTTTTACACTTATCTATGACAAAATACTGATAAAGCGTTTGTTATTTTACTCTGCCAAATATAAGATTAATAGTGATTTTAATATAACTAACCAAAAAAACTTCTTTACTTATAATTTAGATATGATTCAAGGAAAATGTTTTGCAACAATTAGAAATGTAAAATGATTATTGCAAATTATATGGATTATAGATTATATTCGGAAATTTTAACTTGTTTATCTGACTCATTAACAGTCTTTATAATAATAGATTTTGGCTTGAAGGAATTTGTGAGATATAAATTACTCTCAAATCTATACTTGCCTCCATCCTGGCCTGTTATGGTGATAAAGCCTGTTTCATGCCTGCCTGACTCGTCAAATACTTCTATAATCATAAGCTTATCAGGTAAATTGGTTTTTCCAACTATAGTAACCAATTTTTCATCCTGGCTGGTATCAACACTATTAATGGAAAACTCCCAATCCTTGTAATGAGAAACATCTCCAAGTTTGTGTTTGGCAAATAAGAATGATATATGGACTGTTTTTGCCTTTGCATCCCATATGACCTCTGCACCTGTATTTTCACCGACAAACCTTAAAGGTACAAAAGTTCTTCCGTTCTTAATTTCGGCAGCTACATCAAGCTCAGTCTTAAACCCATTTACAACTGCTTGTTTGTTGTTTATTTGAATAAATATATTTGTACTGCTAGCGTTGGCTGATATTGATTTATTGGCTGCATTCCAGCTCATAGAAACACCCAGCGACTCAAAAATCTTCCTGAACGGTACCATTGTCCGTCCATCTTTTATGTATGGTTCTACATCAAATTGAAGTTTTGAACCATTTAAATACACACTTATACTTTTATTATCTGCAGCAAAAGAGAACATAGGAAAATTGGCCAAAAGAAATAAACACAAAATAAGGACACAAAAAACAGACTTCCTGTTTTTTCTCACTATAATTCACCCCTAACGTTATTTATTTGTAAATAAACCCCTTAAATTCTAATTGAAAAATTAATTATTTGTTATTACCTTATTGAAAAGCTATAATAATTACACTTTTCACATAGATAAAAGTGATAAATCTATTTAGAATTATGTGTTTGAATAGGAATTGAAATAAAATCACAAGAATTAATCAAAGTGTAAAAAAAACAGAAAATCATACTGAATCCAAGAAATCGCTTAATAAGAAATGTTGTTCATACTTCATACGCTTTCATTATACAATAATATGGTAATTTCGTCAATATCCCTTATTTCCAGCTCTCCTCCATATTTCCATTTTTGGTTATTATTCATTATTCCTTAAATAATTTATTGGAATTGATTAGGATAACTGTTTGACTCATATTTATGGAAAGTGATAAAATTTTAGGGCTAAAAAGATATACCAAGTTAAATCAAGGTATGACTAAAAGGAGGAATAATTACATTAATGATAATCGTGAATATCCGGTATATAATGCATCAGATTCTTCAATTCGTCCTCAATTCGTCATGGAAAATGATTTCGAACTTGATGAGAATGTAGAAAAGTTTATGACAGATGATAATTCTCAAGATTATTTTACCGTTAATAAACTGACTGCAAACTCAATAACCGATGCTTTTGCATTAGCCAACGAACTGGCAAAGACTAAAAACAATTTCTCAATAAAGGTGCTTTCATCAACTCCTATCGATGGATTCGATATAATGATGAACAGAAATTTAATACCTGAAGGTTTCTCTTGTACAGAGCCATTTGCCTCAGTAATAACCTTTATAAAGGAATAGTTCCATAGATATTCAAAAAAGCCTTACATGAATCTTAAAACAATTCATGCAAGGCTTTTTAATATTATTATATCTTGATTTGGTTATTTTCTTATCTTTACATAGCCGTCATAAAATTTTGCATTTATTGGTGCCAATAGTCTGTCAAGTACACCTGAAAATGAACCCACCCGTTGCTTATTTACATAGTATGTACCGCTTGGTGTATTATCTTTTACCTTAAAAACTACTATTGCAAACACACCGCTTTTCACTATAGGCATATTAGATATGGATTCATCAACAAATAACAGATTTATCTGACCATCAAATGGATTACTATAAGAAAAATTCCTTAGAGGATCAGTAACAATACTTCCTGCTTCTATCCTTTTAAATTCCAATGCTGTGCTGTCATAACCCAGTATAAAGTCACAATTATTTATACCTATGGACGGTATCTTGTCAAAAGTTATCGGCACTACTACTTCTTCACTGGTAGCTCCAACAACCTTTCCTATATCTACATTCATATCATATTGTGGGCTTGAAGGTATACTCACAGGTGTATTTGTTGGAGTTGGAGTGACTGTAGGTGTAATTGTCGGTGTGCTTGTTGGCGTATTTGTTGGCGTACTTGTCGGAGTGCTAGTTGATGTAATTGTTGGCGTGCTTGTTGGTGTAATTGTCGGTGTGTTAGTTGGCGTGTTAGTTGGTATGCTTGTCGCTGCTTGTTCAATATTGATATAGCCCTCACTGAATATAGGAGTTATGTTGGATAATTTCCCATTAATAAACCCTGAGAAAAACCCTACACTAAACTTACTTACTCCATATATTCCCGCCTTAGCATTATCAACAATTTTAAATGTAATTTTAGCAAATACCCCGTTTTTTACAATGGGCATAGCCCCTTGGGTTTCATCATTATAAAGGAAGTTTATCCTTCCATCCTGCGACTTATGGTAGTTAAAGCAGCCTAATGGAAATGTAACTATATCGCCAGGCTCAACTGACTTAAATTCCAAGCCCTCAGTATCATATCCTATAATAAAGTCGCAATTATTTATTCCCATTGGCGGTATATTATCGAATTTTACAGGTACAGTAATTTCGCTTCCGGCTTTTCCATTAACTTTTCCCAATTCTATATTCACGCTGTATTTGCGATCAGGTACGGATGTATCTACCTTTTGTGCTATTACATATCCGTCTGTAAATACAAAAGGTATGGATTTTAGTCCCATGCCGTTCAAACAGCTGAAGGTGGCCTTGCCGGATAACTTAATGTCATAAACTCCGCCTGAAATATCTTTTTTAATAATAAACTTAATATAGGCAAATGCACCGTCTGAAACTATTTGTAATGAGCCCAGGCTTTCATCACTAAATACAGTATTTATTATATTATCACGTCTGTGGTAAGCAAAGTTAGCTATTGGCAGGGAAACTATTGAACCTGCCTCCATTGATTTGAATTCAAGAGCATTTGTGTCATATTCAAGTGCGAAATTACAGTTATTTATCCCTGATTTGGGTACATTATAAAAGGTTATCGGCACTACTGCTTCTTGTCCTGCTTTTCCGCTTACCCTGCCGATAGTTACCTGCAAATTACTTGACGAAGAGTTGATTTGACTTATGGCATTTTCACCATAAACATTTTGAATTCCAAACATCCCTAAAATCATGACAATCAAAATCAATAAAAACAAACTCTTTTTATACACGTTAATACCCCCTTTGTATTGATAAATAAATTAAGTTATAAATGGTTCCAATATCTGCCTTCACCCCCTAAACGCCTTTATCTTACAAACGAATAATTTTTTCTCCAAATTAATTATACATTAAATTATTTAAATTTTCATTTTAATTGTATAATATTATAGAAATTACTTCCCACGGGTTTTTGTTCTGAATAGACATTAAGCTTACATATATACTATAATAGAAATTGAAGGCTCAATGCCATAAGATACCCTATCTCAATGTCATTTTTTCATTTTTTCATTAAAAAACGGAGGTTCTATATGGAAATTCGTGATAAGGTTAGTACAGGACTTTTAGGCTTTGATCATATGATTGACAAACTTAGACTTGGTGATAATGTTGTATGGCAGGTTGATTCAGTATCCGATTATATAAAAATGGTTGAGCCTTATGTAATTCAGGCAAAACTGGACAAAAGGAATTTGGTCTATGTTCGTTTCGGAAGGCATGAACCTCTTGTCTCGGAAAGTCCCGATATCAAAGTCTATACTGTTGAAGCTAAAAACGGCTTTGAAAGCTTTGCTGCGGCAGTACACAATCTAATTGAAAAAGAAGGAAGAAAGACCTTCTATATCTTTGACTGTCTTACAGACTTATTGGAATATTGGTACTCAGACCTTATGCTTGGTAACTTTTTCAAAGTAACCTGTCCATACTTATACGAGTTGGATACAATAGCTTACTTTGCAATTAAAAGAAATGTCCATACTTATAGTACAATTGCAGGCATTCGCGACACTACCCAGCTTTTGCTGGATTTGTATAAAGTAAATGGTAAGTGCTATATACATCCTCTCAAAGTTTGGAAGCGATACTCTTCTACCATGTTTTTCCCTCATCTTATAGATGGTCAGGAAGCTATTTGTATAACAGGCAGTTCAGAGTCTACCGAGTTGTTTTCCAGTATTAACCGTAGGGGTGAAATAGTTGATAACTGGGATATTGTTTTAAATAAAGCAGCAAATTTGCTTAAAAACCCTCATGATGAGCAGGAAAAAGCCAAGAAGCTCCTTATGTCCATGATTATTGGAAATGATACCAGAATGTTTGATTTGTGCGATCGCTACTTTACCCTAACGGACATTTTAAGGATTGCATCGAGAGAAGTCGGAACAGGTTTTATCGGTGGAAAAAGTGTCGGTATGCTTATAGCCAGAAAGATTCTGGAAAAGGAAGAAGGCGAACGCATTGAACCTTTTATGGAGCCTCATGATTCATACTATCTCGGTTCAGATATTTTCTACACGTACATTGTACAAAATGGGTGTTGGGAGCTTCGTATAAAACAAAAAACTAATGAAGGATATTTAAAATATGCAAAAGAACTGCAGGAGAAAATTCTCAACGGACGTTTTCCCGAGAATATTCAGGAAAAATTTATAGAATTACTGGAATACTTCGGTCAATGCCCTATTATTGTACGCTCCAGCTCACTCCTTGAGGATAACTTTGGCAATGCATTCGCCGGAAAATATGAAAGCGTATTTTGTGTTAATCAAGGCACGCCTGAAGAGCGCTATACTGCGTTTGCACAGGCTGTACGTATTGTGTATGCAAGTACTATGAATGAAGATGCGTTGACATACAGATTGAACAGGGGGCTTGCAGATAAAGACGAACAGATGGCAATATTAGTTCAGCGTGTTTCTGGAGACAACTATAATGAGGATTTTTATCCCCATATTGCAGGGGTAGGAAATTCGTCAAATTTGTATGTGTGGGACAAAAATATTGACATGGATTCGGGTATGCTTCGCATGGTTTTCGGTCTTGGAACAAGGGCAGTAGACAGAACTGTAGGCGATTATGCCAGAATTATTTGTCTGGATGATCCATTGCGTATTCCCCCCATGAATTATAAGGACCAAAAAAAATTCTCCCAGCATTTTGTTGATGTTCTGTCTTTAGAGAAAAATGAATTGATTACTAAAAATATTGACGAAGTAATATCAGATGATATAAAGGCAGATAAAGAACTGTTTGCCACCTTGGATACTCAAGCTTTAGCACGGATGCGTGAACTTGGAATGGACAACATTAATGTCCCATATATTATGGACTTTAAGACACTACTTGGAAACACAAAATTTCCAGCACTTATGAAAGATATTTTAGCCACACTTTCCAGGGTCTATAATTATCCTGTAGACATTGAATTCACTGCAAATTTTAAGAAGGATAGCAGCTTCAAGATTAATCTTCTTCAATGCCGCCCTTTACAGACGAGAGGACTGGGTAAGCCTGTTGAATTACCTGAATTGGATAACGAGAAAAACTGCTTATTTTATACCAAAGGGCCTTTTATAGGAGGAAATATTCGGCTGCCTGTGGATTTTATAGTTTATGTCGATGCACAATCCTATTTAGGACTTAATGATAGCGGGAAATACTCAGTGGCAAGGCAGATCGGTATAATAAATGCTGCACTGAAGGGTAAAAATGCCATGCTAATGGGTCCGGGCAGATGGGGAACTACAACTCCATCTTTAGGTGTACCTGTGCATTTTACCGAGCTTTGCAACATGTCGGTGATTTGTGAAGTGGCATCCACCGAAACTGGTTTTATGCCTGAACTGTCCTATGGCAGCCACTTTTTCCAGGATATTGTGGAAACTGGTATCTTTTATGTAGCAATTTTCGATGGGCAAAATGATGTTGTATATAACCCTGAACATATCCTTGAAAAGGAAAATATCCTTGAAACAATTCTGCCTCAACGTTCACAATATAAGGACGTAATCCGCATAGTAAAAACAGACGGAATGGAAGTTTTTTCCGATATAGTGACACAAACTCTTTTATGCAGGTAAATCAATAAGGGCATTTCAAAAGTTCAGCATTCAAGTATTTTTTGTATAATATCATAAATTCTGCTTTTTGAAATGCCCCATTGACCAGTTAAATATCTGTTAATACCTAAATAATTTCTCAAAAAAACCGAGTGATTTGAGGCTGTTAAATATTTTATGTATCCCTTTGTACAGCTATTCTTTCAGTTGTGCAATTGGCTAATTTTATGAGGTCGGAAGGAGCCAACTCAATCTGGTGACCTATTTTACCTGCACTCACAATGATAGTATCTAAAGTCTCACATGAGCTATCAATAACAGTTTTAAATTCCTTTTTCATTCCTATGGGTGAGCACCCTCCTCGAATATATCCGGTAACCTTATTAATATCAGCAACCTTAATCATCTCGACAGCTTTTTGTCCAACTGCCCGTGCAGCAGCTTTCAAATCCAGCTCTTCCGCAACCGGAATAACAAAAACAAAATAATCTCTGCCTGTCCCCTGTGTTACAAGGGTTTTATATACCCTTTCTACCGGCTGTCCCATTTTGCTTGCCACAGAAACCCCATCAATCAAACCATCACTATGGTCATAAGCATATGTATTGTATTTTACTTTTGCTCTATCAAGAATTCTCATCACATTTGTTTTTATCTTTTCCAATTCATGCACACTTCCTATAATCTTTTTAACTTATTTCATCGCTATATGTTTTGCAATAATCCTTTGCTATAATCTTTTTCGTAACATATATACACCAATTATTATATTCATTTGTCCAAGTGAAATCAACCACATAAAAGACAGTTATAATTGTAAATTTAGTAGGATAATACATAAAAAAACGTGATTCTCAAATCGAAAATCACGTTTTTATTAATATTTTTATTTGACTTTACTAATTACCTTACTCAAACTTCATGGACTGCCAAATATCTGAGAACAGCTTCTTGTTCTTTTCACTAAGATTTGCTTCAGGAATTGACAAAGTAATAATATACAAATGATCATTTTTACTAACAATATAGTTAACTACATGAATATTTTCTTTTCCATACACTTGAGTAGAAACGTATTTACATACATCAGTGTCTTTTTCCTTTAAAACCTCTTTTTTAGAATCCTTTAAAGTTCCAAGCTTAAGCCTTTTGGCAATCTCCTCATCGGAGGCTGAAATAAAGGCTTCCATGGATACTCCATCCTTAACAGCCATACTGAAGGCTTTCATCCCTGAGCCGTATAATATCTCCTCATCATTATTGCTTTCTGAGTCAGCTATCCAAGAAACAGGTAAATTTACCGCCCACTTATTTTTTGCACTTTGTCTCTTAATGGTGGAATCCTTATCCTCAGCAAAATTGGGATCCATTAATTCACCTATCTTAGTCACATCAGGCTCTGTAAACTTAAATGAATTTAATGCATTTTCAATTTCCGAAAGTTTCTTTTTATCATTATATGTTTCTGATTTGATATGGTAGTATACATTATACTTGTATTTCTTTCCTACAATAAAAATATCACAGGAGTATATGTCCATACCTGCTACCTTCTGTGTATAATAGACCTTTTTACACTTTACTCCATTTATTTCTCCGTCTTCCTGCTTTATAACTTTGTAAAAATCAGGATTAATATCATCCTCCATGACTTTAATAAGCTTCTTTGCCCAATCATCAGCTGTAACGCCGCTTTCAGCTGAATACATATCTATATGCAAAGAATCATAGTAATCCTGGATACTGCCTAGATTGTTATAAAATTCTACCACATTCGGAGTATTTTCATTATCAGCTTTAAACCACTCAGGATAAACATTCATTGAGAACTTTAATTTCTTATCTTCATACTTTCTATAGCCCTCTTTTGATATATCGGATAAGTCCTCAATAGAAGTATTTTGTACATAATCTGTAGTAAATGAATCAACTATATCTGTATAAACCGAACTTTCAATATACTTGTCATATTGATCCATGTAAAGAGTGATTTTAAACACTCTCTCACCTTTAATAAAATAACGGACATCAATCACTCCTTCTCCCTTATAAACAGTTTTTGAGTATTCTTGTCCGGCCTTAACCTTTTTGCCTTGAGATACCAAAGTGTAATTGCTGCCCAAGTCTTCCCTTACGCCAGCCATTAATGTATCCAATGTGTCATCTTCCTTGTCGAATATACTGATAGTTATAGCATATGAATCATCTAACGAATTAAAATCTGTAAATGTGCCGTCAAAGCTTCTGTCGGATATTCTTAATTCTTTGGGCAAATTCATTGACCATTTGTAATAGCTGTCCCCTATTTTAGATTTGGTAGTCTTTTTCAATATAAGGGAAAAATCCTTTATGCTCTTATCTCCTGCAATGACCTTGGAAACATTGATTTGTTTGGTTTTTTTATCATATGTAACATCAGCACCGAAGTTTTCCGATATGAAAGTCAAAGGTACCATAGTGACATTGTTTTTAATAGCAGGTGCTTTCAATAAAACAGAAGGTGTGCCATTTACATAGGCTGTCTTATTATTTATAACAAGCTTTATTTTTGTATCTCCATAGCTGATATTTACGCTACGTTCGGCAGCATTCCATTTCACATCAGCACCAAATGCCTGGGATATTACTGCCACAGGTACAAGTGTTGCCCCGTTCTCTACATATGGAGTTTGAACTTTTACATCCTTGCCATTGATATTTAAAACCGAATCACCAACTTTAAACGAAATCTCTACCGTACTTGAGTCTGCCAAAGCATTAGCAGCAAAAGCCCCTATGAATACAAACATTACAACCAAAACAACAAAATTTTTAATTTTCACAAAATCACATCTCCTTTTATCTATTTTAAAAGTGTTAATACTCTTACATTTGGCGGAGCAAATAACGAATGGTTCAACGGGATTTGCTTAAGACAAATGTAATAGATTTATCACTTTTAATATATTTATTATTTTTCACCCAAAATAACACTGATATTTAATATGATATCATCCCTCTTAACCTTAAGAAGGACAGTATTGCCAGGTAAATATTTCTTCATTTCTTCATTATATTCAACATTAGAATTAACTCGAACACTGTTAATACTAAGTAATATGTCCTCACCCTTCAAACCTGACTTCTTAGCACCAGTATCATCTGCTACGCTTGAAATAATGAGTCCGTTATTTGACGGCAGCCCTACTTTTGCTGCCCAATCTTCCTCAAAAACCACACCTAAATCCGGCCTTTTAACCTTCCCATACTTATTGAAATGACTAAGCACATAGTCGATAGTGCTGACAGGTATGGAAAATCCCAATCCTTCAATCCCTGCTCCAGCAAATTTATTGGAGTTTATACCCAAAACTTCACCCTTTAGATTAACCAGCGGCCCACCACTATTCCCAGGATTAATAGCGGCATCTGTCTGAATCAATCTATAATCGCTGTCTATTCCTCTGTTAATCCCGCTTATTATACCTATAGAGGCTGAGTTTCTCAATGATAAAGATACCGGCGTCCCTATAGCCAACACAGTCTTTCCGGTTATTATATCTTCTTGCTTCCCAAATTTGGCAGCTTTTAAGCCAGCTTTATTGATCTTTATCAAAGCTAGGTCAGATTCTTCATCTATACACTTTAATTCAGCCTCATAACCACTGCCGTCAGCAAGTACCGCTACTATTTTCTCCATATCCTTTACAACATGGGCATTGGTAATTATCTCTCCGTTTGACTTAATTATGACACCAGTCCCATGAGCAATTGAGTCTTTGAACTTTGAACTGTAATCAGAATCCCTAATGCTTCCGACAATACCAACAACTGAAGGGCTCACAGCCTTTAACACTTCAGGCACAATATCATCATTTTTCAAAGAGGCCACAGTAACTGTGCTTTTTGAGCCATCCCATGCTGCTTCTGCCCCTAATGACTCCGCTATAGCCCTAACCGGTGCATAGACCTTGCCGTCAATCAATTTTGCATCTGTGCCTAATTCTGTTCCATTCACTACAAGTTTCAACCTGCTTGTAGCACCAAATGATGAAAAGGATGTAAGTGACAACAGCATTGCTAAAACAACAAGTAAACATACTTTTATTCTCATCTTCTCCTCCTAAACGTACTTCAATAAGCAATGTAACTATAGTAACATTATACACTTTACAGAATATGGATTAATATTGCTCTTTATTATATTAATAGTGTTAATAATCTTACATCTGGCGAAGCAAATAACGAACGCTTCAACGGGATTTGCGACAGACAAATATTATAGATTTATCACTTTTAATATAGATATGAGTACAGTGAAATTTTTCAGAAGAAGTATTATTTCAAAATACAGACAATTTTCCTCAATATTCCTATACATTGCTAGTAGAAATTATACTACAACATAGAATTATTTTCAATTACTGTTATTAAAATGACAATAAAGACAATAGTTAAAGGAATATTGTTATATAGGAATTCACTTTATTGGGGATTATTACATACAACGATATTATATCAGATAAAGGTAATTAATTCAATAGAAATCCAATTTTTAAAATCACAAAGTTGCTATACACATATGCAAAAAGGACAGATGAAAAATATCAATCTGTCCTTTTTGGAAGTACAATATGACATTAAATTTATTCTATCAATAAGTAGTCAAGGTTTACTGAACCGCCATCTTCAATATCTCTTTGAAGAGAAATGATATTTGCACCGCTGTTTAAGTGGACCAATACCTGTACTTCTGACCAAGTGCTCCAACTGGAAAATCTGCTGAATTTAATTTGGCCGAATTTTACCGAATTAACGTAAAGACTAAGGGATTTCTCAGCTTCGCTGGCGTTTGCGTATCTAACCTTGATGCTATAATCTCCTTCTTTTGGAACGTTTACAGTGAAAAGTGCTTTTGCACCAACATTACCATACCCACATACAAATCCTGTTCCTGAATATCCGCTGTGATCGTTTGCCACAACTGCCTTACCAGATAAACTGGCATTTTCCGCTTCATATTTAGATTGTGATGTATCACCAGGAATGGTAACATCTGGTATTATTCCTGGTTCTATCAACAAGTAGTCAAGATTCACTGAGCCACCATCCTCAATGTCTCTTTGAAGTGAAATGGTATTCTCTCCGCTGTTTAAAGGAACAATTGCCTGTGCTTCCGACCAAGTGCTCCAACTGGAGAGTCTGGCAAATTTAATTTGACCTGTCTTTTTGCCATTAACATAAATACTAAGTGTCTTATCAGCTTCGCTGGCATTTGAATATCCAACCTTTACACTATAATTTCCTCCTTCTGGGACCTTTACAGTGAAAAGTGCTTTTGCACCAACATTACCATATCCGCATACAAATCCTGTTCCTGAATATCCGATGTGATCATTTGCCACAACTGCCTTACCTGATAAATTAGCATTTTCCGCTTCATATTTCGATTGCGATGTATCGCCAGGAACATTCCCTGCAATTAATTTTCCTGATTCAAATACTGCTATGTATGGATTTTCAATATATTCTCTTGTAGCTACGGTGTATGAATAGTCATTGGATTGATCAAAATTTGACCAGTCCTTTCTTGCCACTCTGCCTTGAAAAATTACTTCGGATTGTTTAGGCCATATGGCTCCGGAAGTTGAAATAATTCCGGAAGACGGTTTGATTTCAAAATACTTGTCTGCTTTAGCTGTTGCAGGTGAATGATCATTAAACGTGGTACTTATTGAACCCATGCTAACGTAATCTGTATAATATACAAGTGGTTTGTCGCTATCCTTTGTAAAGTAATATCTGATAGTTATTTTTGAAAGATCAATATCACTTGTACCTAAATTCACAAGTTTAATGTTTGCATAGATCTGATTTGAATTGGCCGCTGTACCATTATTGTTGTATAATACTTTCAACTTGCTAGGAGTTGCAGCGAATGATACATTTGCAAAAATATTGCCCATAAGCAAAAAGACAGTTACTAAAACTGCAGAAAGTTTTTTGAGTTTCATTATTAAATTCCCCCCTATGATTATCAATTATCAAACATATTTTTTATCTCTCTCTATATATTAAGAACAATAAACCTCCCCACTTAATAAATTTGTGCCATAATAAGCACATAAAATAATATGATCCTATATAAACTCATGATTTTAACGACATATAAAAAATAGACTATTTTATAATTGATATTGTAAATAGAAATGAAATTATGCAAGCCAATACCAATTAATATAAACCAATATTTTAAGTATAAATATCTAATAAATCTTTGTCAATAATTAAACAGCGAAATCAATTGCGGAGCAAATGTAAGTAATCATATACATAGAATATCCTCTATTAAGGATTCGTTTCTTATTGTAAAAATATTGTATTTTTTCTATAGTTGTAGCACACTATTTTAAGAATATAAAATCACAATAATTACTACAATAATTTCTAAATAATTCCGATAAATGATATAATTAAACAGAAAGATTAGCATATTAATTAGCAATGTACGTAATCTTTTGTATTAATCTTATTACAGAGCTTCTCAAATTGCAATCCTTTTTTTGTAACTTAATATTATAATTTCAGGAGGAACAACATTATGCTGAGAAAAGCTATTATTAGAATAGTTTCTATGATGATAGTAATAATACTGGTTTGTGGATATTGGATCGAAGCATCTTCCGATACTCCGAAAGATACCCAAAACCCTATTGCCGCATCAAATGACTACAGGTACGCTTCTACATCAGGTATTTACAAGATTGACAAAACAAAACCATACAATGTTGAGTACAACTGGGACAACCAATCAATAAAGGGAATCCGCAAAGATCCTGATGGTGTTATCTGTCACGAATACAACTGCTCTCCCGATAACAGCCTTACTGTTACTATGGGTGATAACCTATCAGGCATCCGGGAGGCCAGATATTTATGGACAGAGAATAAAGTCGTTCCTTCATCTGATATGATGATTCCTGTACATGGATTCCAGACAACCGAAGGCAAGGATGAAAAGAAGAGCTTTACCATTGACATCCATGATCATAAAAACGATTACGAATCTTTGAAGAAAGGGCTTTGGTATCTTCATGTATACCTTGTGGACAGGGCTGGAAATGAAACCAATTCATGTTCAGAGCCTGTTTACATTAATAAGGTCTATAATCTCAAGGTCAACACCATTTTTGATTTCAGCTGGAAGAAATATTTCAGGAAATCCGACAACACGCCTACAAAGTTGTCTATAGACGGAATTGGTGTAGAGGATATGCCCGTTTACAAAAACAAGGAAGGCCTGGGTATAAAAATGGGCTACAGCGTTGATTTAAGCCTTGATACCGTAGGTCTTGATAAGTCTGATAGCAGAGTCAGGGTTAAGGCATTGTTCTATGGACTGGATAAGACCAACACTCTTACGCCTGTTGATGTGTATGCATGGAACAAGGACCAAAAACTTGTAAATATATCAGATACCAAAAGCGAATATTACACTAAATCAAAGCTACTTGAATTAAGCCGAAACAGCATGGTTACACTGGACAAGACAAAGCCTGACTATAACACCTGGAAGTTCTCGTATTTTATTCCCTACAATGCCCGCATAGTAAAAAAAGGTGCTAATTCTCCCGAGCTCAATTATGAAAAGAGGTTTACAAAGCTTTTAGTGGTATTTGATGTAAACGGATATAAGGATTATGGAAGCAATACAAAAACATTGGAGTACTCAAAGCTGGAAAATGGTTGGTCCCAAGGCAATGGCAGCATATATGGGGAAAGCTACCCGGTTGATACTGACCTTCTGACAGAACAACCACCTTACAAGGATGAACTCAAATACCATGGCCAGATATTCTGGTATGACCTTAGTTATACAGTAATGGATGACATTAACAAAGGCAGAAAGTGGTAGAATTAATTATTCAGGCTCAATTAATAATAAAAGCCATAATGAGAGTCTCTTTGCTCATTATGGCTTTAGTATTCTCTGTATCTCACATATCCTTTTTCAAATTCTCTATTTCACTCTTAGACAAATCAGTAATCATTTCTATTGTATTATCATTCATACCTTTTTGAAGCATCTTTTTTGCTACTTCAAAATCGTTTTTAGCTTTTAACCTATACAACTATACCACCTCATTTCGATCATACCATACTTTAGGATTAAAAATATATAGGTTATACCCTTGATTATATCTTTAGATATGTATAAAATGAATCCAGTAACTATTTACTTTCGTTTTATTCGGCAATAGCATTATATATATTAATGATAATTGGAGAGTTTGGATGATTGATTTTAATAATGAACTTAAAAAGTATAGTTTATTCAAAATGGATGATAATATTAATAGTCTATTTAGCGAAACAAAACTGATATTTGATATTATTACATCAACTTTGAAACGTTTTGCAAAAGAGCAAAATCATACTAACATGCAGGTAGAAGAAATTGTTTGTATGCTTGATGAACAAAAAGAAAACGATTGTCTGGTGGATGAACTTAAAAAATCCCTTTCCAAAGCAAATGAGGTTAGTATTGGATTAGTCAAAGGGATTATAAAAGTTATGGATCAATTTGAGGATTTATATAGATTTTCAACAAAAAGTCAAACCACAGGATGGTCGGACCAGATAAAACTGTTATGGGAAAATATTTCCGGCAGCCTTCTTTCTATGGGTATCACAAGAATAGATGGTGAACGTACCAATTACAATGCTGAAATAAATAATGTTGTTTCAACAAAAACAATAGAAAATTTGCCTGACGGTATAATTGTTGAAGTTTTAAAATCCGGGTATATATACAAATCGGAAGTTATAAGAAGATCCCAAGTTATTGTTAATAAAATATCATAAAATGATTTTATTAACCTTGATTGTTGTCGCGAGAAATTGTGATGTAGTAGTACATAACAGTTTGCTATATATAAATATTTACAGGAAGGGTGCTTTATGGGAATAATTGTAGGAATTGATTTGGGTACATCAACTTCAGAGATAGCCATACTTAAAAATGGAAAGCCTGAAGTAATTCCAAATTTGGATGGAGAATTTATAACTCCTTCAGTAGTAGGAGTTTCCGATGAAGGTAACATAATTGTAGGGAAAGCTGCAAGAGACCAGCTATTATTAAAACCAAACGATACAATAATTGAAGTGAAGAGACTTATGGGAACCTCCTCCAAATTGGCAATTGGCGGTGAGGAATATTCTCCTCAGGAAATCTCCTCTTTCATTATTAGCTACTTGATTGAGTCTGCTCAAAAGTTCATCGGAGAAGATGTTGACAGAGCTGTAATAACTGTCCCTGCATATTTTTCCGATGAACAGCGAAGAGCTACGATAGAAGCCGGTAAACTTGCAGGTATTAAGGTTGAGAGAATAATAAACGAACCCACTGCGGCTTCTCTGGATTATGGAATTGAACATATGGAGGACTGTAAAAACATATTGGTGTACGATCTTGGTGGAGGTACTTTGGATGTAACCGTTCTTGAAATGTTCGAAGGTGTAATGGATGTAAAAGCTAGCAGCGGAAATAACAAACTTGGCGGTAAAGACTTTGATCAAAGCATTATGGATTATCTGATGGAATACTTTCACTCCCTATACCAAAAGGATATTTCCGATGACAACAGAGCCATGATGAGACTTAAAGACGAAGCGGAAAAATGTAAAATTGAGTTGAGCAAATCATCCTCATACCAAGTGTCCCTCCCCTTTTTTGCAGAATATAACGGTAACCCTGTCTCACTGGAAAAAGAAATAACTAAAGAGCTGTTTGAAGAACTTATCAAGGAGAAAGTGGAGTCAACAAAAAAGCAAATAGATATTGCATTAAATGATTCTGGCCTTAATAAATCCGATATTGACTTAATTCTTCTGGTGGGCGGTTCTACAAGAATACCATACGTTAAAAATTTTATTGAAAGAGCCTTGGATAAGTCGCCTGAAGCCGTTGTTGATCCTGACCTTGCAGTTGTCAGAGGTGCTTCTATTCAAGCTGGAATAATCAATGAAGACCTATCAAGTGACAAAGATATAATGATTACCGATGTATGTCCTTATACACTTGGTACATCTATATTGGATTTTATTGGCGGTATTCCTGATCACGATGTGTTTGACGTTATAATACCAAGAAATATTACCATACCTGCTACAAAAGAAAAGATATATTACACTGTTGCTGATAACCAAGAAGAAGTTGAAATAACTGTATATCAAGGAGACTTTAAAAAAGCTTCGATGAATAACTTGCTTGGAAAGTTTACTCTTGAAAATATTCCTCCTGCACCTGCTTCAGAGCAAAAGATAAAAATTTCCTTTTCATATGATGTAAATGGAATCCTTCAAGTAGAAGGAACAATAGTAAAAACAGGTGAAAATGCAAAAATAACTATAGATACATCTAAATCAGATATTGCCGAAGAAATAAACACTGATGGCTGGGAAGATGTTCAGAACGCGAGAAAGTTCAGAGCAGTTATAAATAAAGCCTCCAGGATAATTGAAAACAACGAAGCGGGAATTTTTCATACTGAAATTGAGAGCCTCATAAAAAAGCTAAAGATTGGCCTTGTTGAAGGAGTAGACATAGAAGAACTAAACATGATCAAGAATGAAGTTACTGATATTTTATATGAATTATCAAGTGAGGACGGGATTTAGGTTGTTTGAAAAAATATTCTCTTTTTATTTTAATAAAGGATTGGAATCTGCTAAAAATAACAATATAAGCTTGGCACTGGATAGCCTTACAAAAGCTTTGTCATATAATCCATATTCAACAGATGCACTAAACTTGACCGGCTTATGTCTTTACAGGCTTGGAAGATTTAAAAATGCCGAATTTTACTGGCTCCGGAGTATTGAAATAGATAGTACATCAAATCAAGCTTTAAGTTATCTGGGTGACTTGAAAAAAAGCATGGAAAATCTTGAATCCGAGTATTCAGTTGTAATGGATTTACTTGAGAAGAAAAATTATAGAAAAGCACTTGGTTTATTTGATGAAAAGGTTTATGCAAAGTTTAGTAAAAGTGTAGATATTTTAAATTTTTTAGGAATTTTAAATCTCCTATCTGGAAATAACAGACAAGCAATAAAGATTTGGAAAGAAGTTTTAATTATAGATACCATGAATTATGATGCATTGTCATATCTGACAGTTGTAAAGGAAGACAGGCTGTCCGAGCTTAAATTTAAAATAAAAAATTTTGTTTCAGGTATTACCAAACACGGATGAAAAAAATCGCGAAGTGATTTTGCAACCTTCAAAAAACTTAATTAGCGGGGTATAGTTTGTTATGAAAGATTATTATAAAGTATTAGAAATTTCAAAAGATTCGGAAAAATCAGAAGTCAAAAGAGCTTATTTCAAATTGGTAAGAAAGTTTCCTCCCGACAGGTTTCCTGAAGATTTTAAAATAATAAGGGAAGCTTATGAAGTACTTATTGATGAGAAAACCCGTAATGACTACGACTCATTTCACTCTATGCCCGATATTTTGAAAATATATTTTGAAGGAGCACAAAGTGCCTTTAGTGAAGAGGATTATGAAAAGACAATAGACCTTTTGGAAAAGGCAGACAAGGTTTATAATAATTATTCCATCATTAAAAGTTTGCTGGGTGATGCTTATCTTGCTAACGATAACAGTGTGAAAGCTATTAATATTTTTGAAAAACTTACCAAAAATGAACCTCATAATGCAGGTTTTGCAGGAAAACTGGCTAATGCTTACCTTTTGCGTGGTTGGTACAAAAAGGCAATAGCCAAGTATGAGAGAGCATTAAATCTTGATAAAGACAATATTTCACTTTGGATAGGGCTTATTGAGTGCTTTGTTAAAGCAGAAGATTTTGAAAAGGCACATCAAACTGCAGAGGATGCTATTTTACAAAGTAAGGAAAGTGGTTGGGATCCACTTGATATTTATTATCTAATAATTCAACTGGACCTCATGAATGATGATGCGAAAAGTGTAAGGAAACATGTGGAGGAAATCACACAAATTGTCGTAGAAGATCAGGAAAATAAGGAAAATGCAGCCTATTTATTTTCTACTATCGCTGCAACTATATCTTCTCAATTCATTGAAGAGTCAGAAATCCTTATTAATACTGCAGCAAAATTACTGCCTAATGAGAAAAAAATAGCAGAATTAAAAGATACATTATTCAAAGACAGGGGAATCAGAGAGAAACTCAAAAAAATTAAAGAAGATGTCAAAGTGGACAACCTTATCGGTGCAATGCTTGAATTCGAATTGAGTGTATGTGATGATAAAGATTGTATCAATTGCGGTTTTGAACAATTTTCCTTTGAAATGGATATCCTCGATGATATAGATTCCCATAGAAAAGACATATTGGAACTAAAAAAGAACTATCCCGAGCTATACAATTTAAAAAAAGAATTTTTTGACAAAGTATTAAATATTAAAAGAGAGAGACATCTTTTTGATGAGTATAGTAAAAAATTGCTGAAATATAGAAAAATATTTCCGGATAGAATTGGATTTGAAGATGATAGCAAAAGTGATAACAAAAATAATATTAATATTGATGACTTAGATGATTTATTCCCAGAGCCATACATTCGAGCAGAAGCAAAAGTTGGGAGCAATGATCCTTGCCCATGCGGAAGCGGTAAGAAATACAAGAAATGCTGCGGATAGAACAAAAAAATCGCCGATTGAAATTTAGTCAATCGGCGGATTATTTTGTATTTTATATTAATCATCCATATCTTGACTTACAAAAACCGAATATGATTCATCAGGTCTCACCCATATCCATGATTTTTCATTATTTACTTCGGGCTTGCCAAAACCTGTTGCATTTGGCGAAACATATAATTTGAAATCACTATTTGAATTTGTAAAAACACTTTTTCCTAAAATGGGCTCGTTGCCTAAAAATACAGCATTACTTAATCCACGGCATTCAATAAATGCTTCATCCCCAATACTTTTTACTCCTGCCGGTATTATTACACTTTTAAGACTGTTGCAGTTTTTGAATGCATTCTTCCCAATTTCAGTGACACTATCAGATATTTTTACACTTGATAAACGCTCACAATAATTGAATGCCCGTTCACCAATATATGTGACACCTTCGGGAATTGTTATACTTTCCAGGCTTTGGCATAAGTCAAATGCCCCACTCCCAATATTGTTAACACTATAAGGTATCTTTATTTTTTTTAAACTTAAACAACAACTAAAGGTACCTTTCTTAATTTCGGTAATAGTATCAGGCAATATTATTTCAGTTAACGATTCACATGCACTAAATGCTCCAACCCCAATACTTGCTAGCCCCTTAGGCAATGTTATGCCTGTAAGTTTCGGACAGTACTGAAATGCACTATCGCCAATACTTTTTAGACTTTGGGGTATTGTTACAAACTCAAGTATATCGCAGCAGTAAAATGCATAATTTCCAATGCTTGTGACAGTATCAGATATAGTTATACTTTTTAGTTTTGTACAGGCAAAGAATGCAAACTGGCCAATGGTTGCTACACCTTCTGGTATTACTACACTTGTGACAGGGTATTCACTGTTAGAAAATGCCTGATCTCCAATTCTGGTAACTTTAACCCCATTTATTGTATCAGGTATGGTAACCTTTCCACCCAGCCCCTTATATTTTGTAATACTTCCTGTAGCCGTATCAAAATCAAAATCCGCTTCATCTGCAGTTTCCGCCAATCTTGGATATAGTGTTGGCGTTGGAGTTGGTGTTGCTGTTGGTGTTGCTGTTGGTGTTACTGTTGGTGTTACTGTTGGTGTTGGTGTTGCTGTTGCTGTTGGTGTTGCTGTTGCTGCTTCCTTCAGTGTTGATGTTGGTAGTGGATTATAACTATCTATATCGTCAGATACAACCACCAAATATGTTTCATAAGGTCTTACCCATTTCCATGATTTTTCGTTGTTATATGGTTCAGGTTTTCCAAAACCCACTGCGTTTGGTGAAATTGTTATCTTGAAATCACTTTTCGTATTCATAAAAATATCATTACGAACATAAGGTTGATCTCCCAAGAATATCACATTGCTTAATTCACTGCATCCCATGAATGCATAATCACCTATGCTGGCTAATCCTTTTGGTATTATTACACTGGTAAGACTACTGCACTTACTGAAAACACAATAACCTATTTTTGTTTGCCCTTCTGCAAATACTATACTTGTTAGTCCACTGCAACCACAGAATGCATGATCAAATAAACAGGGTGTCCCTTCAAATACTAAACTTTTTAACCCTGTACAGTTACCAAATGCAAAAAGTCCGATATAAGTTACTCCTTTTGGAATTATCAGACTGGTCAGACCGGTGCAATTTTTGAATGTTCCGTCAAATATGCATGTCAATCCCTCTGGAATGGTTATGCTTTTTAAAGAACTGCAATCCAAAAATGCCTCTTCTCCAAGAGTTGTTAGGCTTTTCGGAAGGGATACATCGGTTAGTCTGGTACAACCAATAAACGCTTTATCCCTAATTACCGTAACACTTTCAGGAATTGTTACACTAACAAGATCACTACCTGTGAATGCATTAGTCCCAATGCCGGTCACTTTTACTCCATTTATTTCGCTAGGTATTACAATATTATCATCAGAACCGTTATACCCATGAATAGTTCCAGTCTCAGCATTAAAATCAAAATCCGCTTTTTCAAGATTTTGTAATAATGGCGTAGGTGTATTTGCAAATGTGGGTGTATTTGTTAATGTGGGTGTGTTTGTGGGTGTGTTTGTGGGCGTAGGTGTGCTTGTTGATGTAGGTGTATTCGTTGACGTGGGTGTATTTGTTGATGTGGGCAGATCATTTGATACTATAACTGTTTTGGACTTAAGAGTTAATTCAGAGCCGTTTTTCCCTGTTTCCTTTACCGTTATCTTATGACTTCCATTTTTTAATTTCTTGGTATCCAAATAGTAATGAAACCCTGCATTTCTATTATTATATGCCGGATATGTTTTTATTACATCATTCCTCAAATCACCATAAACGGCTTTCCCTTTAACGACTGAATCAACCAGTACTTCTACTTTACTTACTCCTCTTCCATCCAGGAACCATCCAGAGACCTTATACTCCCCACTTATACTCTGTTTGTCCGTGGGATAATCAAGATATCCTCTTGACGGTAAAGATGCTTTTGTAGATGACGCTGCTAATACAAATACATTTCCAATAAATATAAATTGAAACATCATAAGCATTACCAGCATAACTGCCACTTTCTTTTTCATAAACATAATCACCCCTATTAGTTAATTTTTTACTTACAATACGTATATTCAAATGAATTTTAACAAATAAATGCAATACAGTCAAATAATATTATATTGATTTATAGTATGCAAATATCCCAATAAAGTATAATAGAAAAATAAAATGCAAAAAAATAGAAGGGGCTCATAATCCCTTCTATGCTCCTTCAATCATGCCTTAATCGGAATCAATACTGCTTATGAGTCCGACAAACTTGCCGTTTGGACCTTTTGGTATTTCATTTACTGTTTCAACTTCGATTTTCATTGCATTTGATGTGTACTTCTTGCTTAAATAAATTAAATCGTTGAGATCAGAGTCTGTAAAATTATTATTTGTTACAACCCTTACAATTAGTTCACCCTTTTTCTTTTGAATGAATTGTGCTTCATCAATGTTATTTGCATAATCCGTAATAAACGAAAGTATAATAACAGGAATTTTTATGCCTTCCGATGTTATAACATATTTGTCACTTCTTCCGTTTATTCTCTCAACTGACCTAAAGGCCCTTCCACAACTGCATTTTTTTGACGATAATTCAACAATATCCCCTGTTCTATACCTTATGAGGGGCATTAAATAATTATTAAGGCTGGTTCCAACTACTTCAACACCCTGCTCGGTTGTAATCAACTCAGTAATTGAATAATCCTCTACTACATGGTATGTTCCTTCTTCACAGTGTGATATAGCCGACACTCTCTCTGCTTGCCCGTACCAATCATACACCTTGCAATCAAAAACCCGCTCAATTAGTTTTTTTTGTTTAATCCCCAGGTTTTCAGAGGAAGTAAATACTGCTTTTAATTTAAGGGGTTTGTTAAATTTATCAAAATACAATGCCATTTGATAAACTATAGAAGGATAGGCATATATAATTTTTGGGTCAAAATCAATTATTTTATCAATATATAAACTTGCGGTTTCATCATTTAAGTGGTAAGAAGACATTTTAAGCTCTTTCGTAGCCGGCGAATACTTCCAGAAAGGCGGCGTCTTGCTTTCTAGAGGAAGAATACTTTCACCTCTTAAAGTCACTCTTTTCAAGGAATAATCCCCTGCATGCAGCCAACTTCTCCAAAGGGAAGCATTTTCAAAATTAATGGAATAATAATCTCGGAATAAGGATAATGGAGTACCGGTACTACCTCCAGTACGTGCTTTTTTCATAATCATTCTATCAATTAATCTCTTAGAAATAAACTTATCAAGATTATCTCTTACAATACGTTTATCTAGAAACGGCAGCTTTTCCAAGTCAGATATTTTTGTAATATCACCCGGCTTAAGTTTAAGATTATCAAACAATTCTCTATAGTAAGGAACGTATTTATAACTATGTTCTATAATTTTTTTTAATTTAATATTATTATAGTTCTCAAGTTGTTCCTTGGAATAAAATTCAGTTTGGTTAAGTTCCTTCAAAATTTTATTATATGTAATACCCTTACGGATAAATTGCTTTAAATATGAATTAAAACCATAAAGCATTTGTTAGTCCTTCCCATAATCTCTAAATATAATTATCAAAACCCATATATTCTATATTATAATATACCATTATAATAATTGCATTATTTATTTTTCAATCTAAAATGATATACATGAGATATTTCAAATATAAAATAAAAAGCTTGGTGTTGATATACAAATAATAGTTAAAGGAGTAGTATTTCAATCATACCTTAATTTCTTAACAAGTTCAGCATCTAGCCCTGTAATCTTTATTACAAAGTCTATATCTGCTCCCTTTTCTAATGCTGATTTTGCGACCTCTATTTTGCCCTTTTCTATACCCTGCTCTATGCCCTGCTCTATGCCTTTCTCTATACCTTTCTCTATACCCTTCTCTATGCCCTTATCCTCTGCCTTTTTCTGTAATTCTTCAATAGTATTTGCTAAATTATAAACCATATTTTCCACCTCCATTGTGTTTGCCTTTTCCAATACATAAAAATATAAAAAGCCTTTCGTTCATGTATGAAATGATTGAAAGGCTTTTTGTACAATACTATTCTTCTTTTAATCTCTTAACAAGTTCAGCATCTAGCCCTGTAATCTTTATTACAAAGTCTATATCTGCTCCCTTTTCTAAAGCTGATTTTGCGACCTCTATTTTGCCCTGCTCTATGCCCTGCTCTATGCCTTTCTCTATGCCTTTCTCTATGCCTTTCTCTATACCTTTCTCTATGCCTTTCTCTATACCTTTCTCTATGCCCTTATCCTCTGCCTTTTTCTGTAATTCTTCAATAGTATTTGCTAAATTATAAACCATATTTTCCACCTCCATTGTGTTTGCCTTTTCCAATATTTCATCTATTTTAGGTTGTAATTCTTCTGATATTCTAGGCTTTATTATCCACTTAAACCAACCCTTGAATAAGCTTATTTCTTCCTCTGTCAGTCCTTTTAATACTCCTGCCAGTTTAACCAGTCTTTCTTTTAATTGCTCAGATTCTATTTTCTGGTCAAGTAAAAATACACTCGATACCAGATTTGACAAACCAAGCAATTCCTTTTCACCATATCTGTTTACATCAAAAAGTATGTAACTAAAGTCCAAAACATGATTTGAAAACATTTCATTTCCATTTAATGTTTCTCTAAAACTACGGCATGCTGTCCATTCATTTGCTCCATTGTATAAAACTATTGGTATTATTGACGGTAATCTGAAGTCTTTTCTTCTTGCCTCACTTTTCTTTGTGTTTTTAAGTATATCCCGCCATACTTCTACCATATACAACAATAACCTTAACGGCATTTGATAATCTACTGAAGATTGTAATTCAAGCAAACAATAAAATATAATATCTCTATCTTTTATTTTTAACCTGTATACGATATCTGACTCTTTTTCTTTAAAATCCTGAAGTACATAACTTTTATTAATCAGTACTGCCTGACTTTCGTCTATATCATTTGCCCAACTTTCTCTTACGAAGCTTTTAATAAGTTGTACAAAAGTTTTTTTGTGCATAAGCAAATGCCTATAACCCAAATCATGTTCTTTATTTATTTTCTTTTTCGGCATTTCCTACCTCTTTTATCATTCTTGTTTCAATGGCTATTCCATGCTGTTTCTGTTATCATTATTATATCAAAATCGGGTCTTTATTACAATAAATATGGTATTGCCTCTATTGAAACGCAATATCTGAATATTTTAATCAAAAAAAATCGCAATTAATCAAAAATTATTGAGATAGATAATGAAAAGCCAATTAATTTAGAATATAATAAGGATATTTTTGCATATTGCCTTTGATTAGCTGAATTGATTTTTTATTAAGTTGGATAAACTTAGCATTAAAGTTTGTTATCTTTAATGTGCATATATAAATACAAAAAATAAAAAACATTATTTTAGGAGGGTTATTAGAATGCTTAAGAAAAGAAATATTGGTCAACTTACGGTCATTGCAATGTTTATAACAGTCTTTATAACATTGTTGTCATTACCGCTAAGTGCAGGAGCAGCAAATGATGGTTCAAAGATAATTGTTCAAGGGTATATTACTCCTGACTTGATTTCATCAAATGCAAATGTTAAATCCGGTTTTAAAGTTTTAGTGTCTGGTACTACAGTTAGTCAATTAACCGATGCAAATGGATTTTTTAAATTTGAAATCCAAAAGAAAGACGGTACAATCGATCTAGAGGTTTCGAAGGCAGGGTATCTCACAAGAGTTGTGCAAAAGGTGGCAGGTAATATTGATTGTATCCTGTCAACTATTGATAAACCTGTTTTGATGTATGCTGGGGATGTCCCTAAAAAAGGTGTTCAAGACGGTATGATAAACATGCTTGATGCTACGGTTTTAGCAACAGCATTTTATGCAACATCAAGTGATCCAACATATAGTCCATTTGCTGATTTTAACCTGGATGAAAATATAAACATGTACGATGTTATAATATTGGCAAAGCATTTTGGTGCAACAACTGCGGATTATCCTGCAATAATTCCTATTACAGCCCAAACGCCTACTCCAACAAATACAACAGTTCCAACACCAACTCCTACAAACATTAATACATCTTTAGCACCTTATACACTTGCATGGTCTGATGATTTCGATGGAGATTCAATAAACTCTGACAACTGGAATGTAGCCGATACAAATGTTGTTTACAACAATGAATTGGAAGCTTATAAGACAGCTAATGCCTATGTACAGGACGATAACTTGGTTTTAGAAGCTAAAAAGGAAGCTTACCTTGGGAAAGACTATACCTCTGGCAAAGTGTTTACCAAAGGAAAGCAAGCATGGACATATGGTCGTTTTGAAATAAAAGCAAAAATGCCTGAATCCCAGGGAATTTGGCCTGCAATATGGATGTTGCCGGAAGATGACAATATTTATGGCGGTTGGCCTCAAGGCGGAGAAATTGACATACTGGAGTTATTGGGACATCAACCAAATAAGATTTATGGTACAGTCCATTATGGAAATCCCCATGCTTCAGGACAGGGTGAATATACTCTTCAATCAGGCAAATTTTCTGACAGCTATCACATTTATGCCTTTGAATGGGATCCTGGCGAAATGAGATGGTATATTGACGGTACTTTATTCCACACCGAGAAAAGTTGGTATACAAGAGATGAAAACGAAGCAGATTCAATAACCTATCCTGCTCCCTTCAACAGAGATTTTCATTTGATATTAAACGTTGCAGTGGGAGGAGATTGGCCTGGAAACCCTGATTCGACAACTATCCTTCCATCAAAAATGTTTGTTGATTACATCAAAGTATACGAAAGAAAAGATGGAGTTTACCCACCTGCCGGCGAACGTCCTGAAATCAACAACACCACTGCAAGGCAACCTTTGCCGGATGGAAACTATATATATAATGGCAGCTTTGATGAGCAGAATAATGATGTTGCTGGTATGAGAAATGATGGCAGCGATACAGATATCGCTAATACTTCCTATTGGACCTTCTCTCATGTTGATGCAAATAATGGTGTAGCAGAAGCATCAAATGATAATGGTGCTATAAAACTTGATATCTCCACTCCAGGTAATAACCCCTATTCCGTACAGATATATCAAAAACCGATTAATCTTGAAAAGTCAGATACATACCGTGTGACTTTTGATGCATGGGCTTCCACTGAAAGAAATATGTATGTAAAGGTTGGTTCTGAAGCTGATCGTGGTTGGGCAAACTATTCCGGTGATCAGATCATAGCACTTACAACAACACCTAAAGAACACACTTTTGATTTCAAGATGACCGGAGATACAAATCCTGCTGCAAGACTTGAATTCAATGTTGGTGCAGCTGGAGAAAATATTGTATATATTGACAATGTCAAATTGATTAAACTGCCGAGAGATCCTAATGATTCCAGGGAACCATTGAAAAACGGCAACCTTATATACAACGGATCCTTCGATCAAGGCTCAAAGAGCATGGGATTCTGGAATTTTAAAACCAGCGGCAGTGCTGTTGCAACAGGTAATGTTAGTGATAATATTTTTGACCGTTATTTCCAGGCGGCTATAACAAACGGAGGAACTAGAGCAGATTCGATAGTCCTATCACAGAGCGGCTTAAACATAGAAAAGGGTAAAGAATACACCGTCAGCTTCTTTGCAAAAGCGGAATCTGCCAGAACTATAGAAGCAGATATATGCAGTATTGCTGATACTCCATTGGTCTATTCAACAGAAAAGTCATTTAGTCTTACAACTGATATGACTAGATATTCCTTTAAGTTCAAAATGGAACAGGATACTGATGCCAGATCTCAATTAAGGTTCAAACTTGGTGGAAATACTTCGAAAGTATTTATTGACAATGTTTTTGTGAAAGTTTCCAGCCAGGGAATCCATGTTGAGGCAGAAGATGCTGATGCTCATGGTGCAATAACTCCGGAAAAAGATTATGTAAACTTTAAAGCTGATTCATATATCTCAAAGAGTATAACCGTACCTGAAACAGGCAAATATGTAATATCATACAAATTGTCCACCAGCGATGCAAACGGATGGCTCAGTATAGGAGACACAAAGCACAAAGAAAGCCTTCCTGATACAGGCGGTAATTCAAGTTGGGTGAATGTAACCAATTCAGTGAATCTTAAAAAAGGAGCACAAATTATTAAGATCTATGGTGATGCTGTAAATCTTGACTGGTTTGAGTTATCAAAAGACCTTGTTGTTGGTGGAAGTATGACTGCTCCAGCAGCAGATTGGGCTTACTGGAATACAAGCGGAGAAAATGCTGCATCTATAAAATCCATTGATGATGGCAAATTGAAAGTAGCAATCACCGCTGTGGGTGATAACCCATGGAGCATCGGAGTAAATCAGCCAAATATTAGTCTTGAACAAGGACGCCAATACCGTATATCCTTTGATGCCAAGTCTACCATCAACAGAAAGATAAGACTAACTGTTGACAAGGCAGACTATTCAAAATATTTTAGTTTGGATTTGGATATAACAAATGAAATGCAAAATTATATTGTTGATTTTCCAATGAGTGCAACAGATACCAATTGTACCTTGACCTTTTCAATTGGAAATGTATCCGGTGCAATAGAAGCTCATGATATTTATTTGGACAATGTCAGAATGGTTGAAGTAGCTGATCTTTACTGTCAGACCCTTCAGTCCATTGCAGCACCGGTTATCACTGAGGATGATACCACAGAAATTATAACTGATATCATAACCGATGGAACCTTTGAAACCGGAATAGGTGCATGGGGATCATATGCAGGAGAAGCAAACGATCCAGGGGCAGGAGCAATTACTTTAGATGCTTCAAGCGGAAAACTTGTGGCTGATGTTACAAAAGTTGGAGATCAAAACTATAAACCTCAGGTAAAACGAGGCAACCTTTCCCTCGAACAAGATAAAACCTACACTTTGACCTTTAATGCGTCTTCAACCGTGGACAGAGCAGTTGAAGTTACTATCCTGGATCCAAACAATAATTATCAGTACTTTGGTGGCAATATATTTGTGATATCAAACTCCCCTACGGATTATGTCCTGACATTTACTGCTCCAGCAACAACTACAACAGCAGAACTTCAGTTCAATCTGGGTACAATAGCAGATTATGAATCAACTTCAGTAGCTTCAGCGTTGTCCATCGATGATGTTAAACTGGTGGAAGCTGATACTACAGATATATCCAACGATATATACAACGAAACCTTTGATGCAGGCAAGGCTTCATGGTCTTTCAACGCTAATGGAGGTGCCGGTTCAGCAGATGTCGTCGCAAACAACAACAACAAAGAGCTTAGTGTAGTTGTCACAACAGTGGGGGACGCAAATTATAAACCCCAGATTCAGAAGTCAAATATCACCCTCGAAAACGGTGTAACATATCAGCTTACATTGAAGGCAAGGGCATCTGTTGAAAGAACTATAGAACTCGCTTTCCTTGAACTTGGTTCAGAAAATCAATATGATTGGTATGGCGGAAGTAAGATTAGCGTTACTGACCAGACTCAAACCTTCACACTTACCTTCACTGCAAAACGTAGTACAACTACAGCAGGGCTTCAGATAAACTTTGGACAAATTTATGACGATGAAAACAATCCTTTACCATCAGCGGCATCCACAATTTATCTTGATGATATCGTTATGGTTAAACAATAAAATCTACGGGTTTAAGGGTCGCTTTATAATTGCTACCTTAACCCTGGAGGATCTATAATAAATTGCCCTGGCATGTTGACAGTAGTAAAAAACAAACATCTTGATGAGGGGGTGTTGCAAAACTAAATTAGTTTTGCATCACTCCCTTATTTAGGCATAAATAGCAAAATGCAGGTCCTCAAGGACCCGCAAATGTTGTATATAACAATAGCCTTAACGGCATTTGATAATCTACTGAAGATTGTAATTCAAGCAAACAATAAAATATTATGTCTCTATTCAATAAAATTCATTTTAGGACTAAAGCAACATATCTTGAGGACCAACCTCAATCTCCGGTAAGATTTGTATTGCTATACCATGCTCATCCCACAGGCAATCACATAAGATACCAAAAACATTCTCCTCATCAAATAAAATAGTCTTAGGCTTAACAAGCTCTTTCACATCTTGCTTAGCTCCATCCGGTAAATACGGATAAATATCATCGTCCCAATAGTCTTCAATATATTTTTTTACAGCAAGATAAGTTTTATCGGATATATCTTCAAGGTTAGTTACAAAATATTGGAAATCTTCTCGTTGGCTTTCCATAACAATATTTTCTTCATACGTAATCACCTTAATCTTAAACTCAATAACCTCTCCCCAAAACTCAATTTTTTTCCTATTAACCCAACCATGATTATATGTCATCTCGCCAAAAACTATATCAGTAATAGAATCCATTAACTTTCCTCCTTTTTCATCTCAGATATTCCACCTGCATGTGGCACATTTCCATGAACACATGTCGGAACCTTATCCATTGTTCTACAGTCTTTTCTTTCATGCCAAGTATACTTATTCTTCTTTCTCCACCTTCTAACATCAGCTTTTGTACATCCCTTTTTCTTAGCCAAAGCTTCATCTGCTGCATCAAAGTTATCATCACGTTCAGTACTGAAGTCTTCAATCTCAACTGTTCCTTTAGATGTAGGTGAAAAGTCAGGTTGTCCATCATTAAAATCAATTCTATCTACACCATATTTCTCAGATATTTGTTTCCACGATAACTTATCAGGGTTTGATTTCGGATTTTTCGGAACAAATTCAGGATCAGGAATCCATTCAGAATTACCTTCTTCCTCTGACCATCTTCCATTACTTTTTGGTAAATATATCGATTTAGCACTATCATCAACCCCTGACTCAGCTATTATTGCATCTGCTATATCAGCTATAACTCCATCTGGTTGATTAGTTAAAATATCCCTTAAAGCTTTCTTTGTATTGGCTACACTCTTTCCTTTAGCTTGTTCCTTAATTTCTGCGATCATATTATCAATACTTCTTTTAGGCACGGACGGGTTAAGCTTTTGTACAACTATATATAATAAACCAATGTCATAAAGCTATCGTGGATAATTTTTACAAACATCGTTTTCTATTCAGCGAATGCTTATTGGCCTTAAGTGAAGTATTTCTCACATAACTCCTGTCATTTCTAATAGGGGTTAGATTCCGT
>JAEYYB010000147.1 GCA_023430975.1 Bacillota bacterium
AGGGATAAGAAAAGCCCTATAAATGAAACCTTTCTGGAGTATTATAATAAGAAAATATCAGAAGGAAAGACACGGAGACAGGCTTTAATCGCAGTAATGAGGCAGATTGCAAAGGTTATTTATTCAATGATGATTCATCAAAGGGAGTACATAAAACCAACCATTTCCAAAACAGAAAATGCATGATAGTATATATATGAGCCTTGTTTTTTACAGGGCTTTTATATATGCTGTCATAAAAATACTTAACTTAAATTGTCGGGGTGATACTAATGGAGCCTGAGAAAAAGGTTATAAAAAGAAAGAGAACTTATACTCAAATTTTATCAGCTGAACAAAAAGAAAAAGTACATAAAGTAGCATTTTATCTAAGTAAATATGAGCATGAGGGTATATTTGAGGAAGACTTAAACCAAGGTGAAACAATAAACAAACTAGCCAATAAACTAAATGTCAAACCCAATACATTAAAAAACAAGAGAGATTTATTTGATCCATACTGTTCTAAAAAGAGAGTTGGCTGGGTCCAGCAAGCAAAACTATCAGATGAACTTCAAGAGATTTTTGATAATTATAAAAGCAAGTCAAATGAAGAAATATTGAAGGAAATACAAGGGTTTCTTCTATAATATATAGCACCATAGTAGAAAGGATTAACCACAATGCAAATAAGTACTTATAAACTTGCTGAAATAATTGCAATAGAAACATTTTTGAAAGATAGATCATATTCAAATGAAGAGCTTAATGAAACAATAAAGTATATTCTTGAATATGTTGATATTATTGGCGAGGACAATCATCATTTAAGAAATCAGTTAAACCTAGATGAAAGCGTTTGTTACTTTAGAAAAAGGGAAACTCCATTGAATGGAAATGAACTGGTTACAGGCGATTATCTGATATTTAAATATATAGGGCATAATGAAGATATGTTTTTAATACAGTATAAATCTCTTGAAGAAATTGAGGAGAACATCACAAATGGGGCTGGAATAACAAATATTTTTACAGCTTATCAAGTAGCCATAGTTAATGGAAGGGTTAGACGCTACGACATATATTTTATTAATGAATATGATGGATTAAAGTACAAATTTATTAAAGATGTTCACGATGCACTTCCTAAGTATCAAAGTGTATTTGACAAGGCAAGTGTATCAAGCAAGCCTCAATATGAAATAACAAACATAAGTATAGAATGGAAATAGAAGAAATAGCACCCTAACAAAGTGCTATAAAAAATATAGCTACATATTACCTAATTAAGGCCACGGTGATGTCGTAGGCCTTACGGATAATGCAGGTTCTATGGTGAATCGGTACCAGTACGACGCATTTGGTAATACTGTTGAAGCTGTGGAGAAGGTGCAGAATAGATTCCGGTATGCCGGTGAGCAGTATGATCAGGTTACAGGACAGTATTATTTGCGTGCAAGGTTCTATAATCCAGTTGTAGGAAGGTTTACACAGGAAGACACTTATAGAGGCGATGGACTCAATCTGTATAGTTATGTACAGAACAATCCTGTAAACTACTACGACCCAAGCGGCTATAGCAGTTGTAGCAAAAAGTCAAATACATGGAATGAGTTCCAGAAAGCACAAAAGGGAAATTACAAGTCCTCCAAGGAAGCAGCAGAAGCATATAAGCGGTTAGTTGCTGATCAATCGCCTTGGCCAGATGGTTATGTTCCAACAGAAAGAGTCCTTAACCCAGGTGAAACATTCAACATGTCCCTTGACAGCACACAACCAGTAACTTCACCGGGTAGTTTTGGCACATTTGACAATATTCCAAATGTTGATTATGTTAGAACAAATTTAGCTGTAAAATCAGATTGGAAAGCCAACTGTAGTAAGGTAGTTACATATAAAGTTAAAGATGGTGTTACAATACCTGTACGCGAAGGGCCAGTTGGGCCGCAAATAGACGTAAAAGCAAATAAATATCTACCAGGTGGTGGAACCCAAGTACAGCTAATGCTTGATAGAAGTGCTAACAAAATGGATTACTTAGAAGTTGTCTCGGTTCGCTCAGTAACTTAAGAAGGAGGAAAAAATGGCTGTTGAAAATTTTATTTGGGATAATGAAAATCAATGTGTAAGTTGGTCATATAATGGAAAAGTATTTAAGAAAAAATTTGAGAATGCTCATTTTGCCTCTCTTAACACACAGAAAAGTTTTGTTTATGTTGAGGCAGGGCAGAATTACTCTCAAGATCAAGTTTACTACCTTTCATTTGATGGAAATCTAATTTTTTCATTTGATAAGGTAAGTAATAAAATTAGATGGCAACATAATGGCAGCCAGGTTGAAGCAAACTGCATAAATTTAGAAAATGCTCAGTTCTATGGTGACTTTAATATAATAATTGCTATTTCAGGAACAACTAAATTGGATAAGAGAATGAAAGGTTATTCATTAGATGGTAAGTTGCTGTTTGAAAAAGAGCCACCACAGGGCTATAGTTTTATGTACCTGTCTACATCTGATAATAAACCCGCAATAGTTTGTGATGGTGGAAAAGAAAACGCTGATAAATACGGTAGGAGTAGTTGGTACTATATTATCGACACAAAAACTGGTGATATGTTAAAAGGAAGTTTAGCATATTAAAATAGAAATGAAGAGGTCGGATTAATCCGGCCTTTATTGTTAGATCATATTTTTTCTGAAAAGCCCTTAAGGAATAACAGGTGCAGAACAACTTTTGAGATGTAAAAAGTGAATACAGGGGGTAAAAGCCATAAATGAATTTCACATGTGGTTAATTTTTAGAGAAAAATCGTAACCTTGACCCACACCTTAATATTGTGTCACAGCATATCCGGCTTTTCTTATAAAATAGTAAAAGATGAAGAAACGTGGTACCAAGCAGCATTAGCATTACTACCAAATCTTAGTCAAAACATATTTATCTGCTTACTAATATTGTTATTAAGACTGTTTATTTAACTTGTATGGTATTATATAATAATATATATTATTTGTTGCTTATGTAAATAATAAACAATGGAGGACAAACAACGTGAGTGAAAATATTTTTGTGAGTTATTCATGGGATAATGAAATGCATAAGGATAAAGTGCTTTCATTTGTTGATTTCTTACGCCAAAATGGTTTTAATGTTAACTATGACGAATTAGAAATGCAAAAGGAAACTACCCTTCAGTTTAAAGAAATGATGTTAACAAATTTACAAAACGCTACAAAAGTTATTATTATACTATCAGAGGGCTATAAAAATAAAGCAGATGATTTTAAAGGAGGTGTAGGTTCGGAATATAGATATATTATTGAAGACCTAGGAAAAAATAAAACAAAGTATGTTTTGGTGAGTTTTGACAACCTGACCAATGATTTGATAAGTAAAATTACACCAGCTGCATTTATAGGTAGGGAAATTGTTGATATAGAAGCTGAAAAAGCGAATGATTACCATAAGTTATTTTCAAAGCTTATGGACGACAACTTAATAGAAATATCGCCAGTAGCACCTACGAAGCCCATGTTGAAGAAAAAAATAATTCCTAAATTTGGAGAGCCTTCAGACGTGGATAATGCATCAAAAGACAAAAATCTTGATATAGATATGTTTGATGATCCTGCCCCATTTTTTGACTACAGGCTCGCGAAGGCTTTTCCAGGTACTAGAGGTGGAAAATGGTTCAATAATCCACAAGAAGCTATCGAACGATTGAAAATATTATTAAGAGAACCACTACAGCGAAAAAAGCCAGGTATGATCGATCCTATATGGTGGTTTAGAGGTTCAAGCTGTCTTGATATAGATCACTTTGAGGTTGTAAATAGCGAAAAATGCATAATTGGTGTTGACGAGTGTTTAGTTGATAGAATATACGTCTACAGAAGTTCGTTCTACTATCGGAGCTTTATCTATGTTGAATTAAAACCAGAGCAACCTACAGGGATATATGATGATTATGAGGAAATCATAAAAAGCCAGGTCGGTTATTATGGGTATGCAAATGAGGAATATGGGTTATACAAAAACCACCCAGTAACCCGTAGTGAATATGATGACGGTGCAGCGTTTATTGATGGCAAATATGTAGAGTTTAAAGGAGAGGCACAATTAAGGATTAGATATTTAACAAAATATAATTTCATAATTTGTTCGAAATTCAATCCGATAAATTCAAGCGATGGTGATGCACTCACCAAGAAATGTTTAGATTCACTTATTAAAGATGATTGCAAGATTGAAGACCTTGTTGAAATTATTGAAAAATTACCAAAGCATAGGTCTGACAGTTAAAAAAGGTGGCGTATTCTAGCTGGCTGTGTGACAGTGGGTATATGCTGAACTTGAAGAATATCCTCAAATGTTACAAGTGTGGTATATGTCATATGTTGAAGGGAACAACCCAAAAATCATATTGAACACCAAACAAATTCCCCACAAGCTAATCAAAAAAATGTTTGTGGGGTTTTCTTTTCTTGGGTAATCCTTTCTGAATGAAATCCTTAAGTCATTATGGAAAATAAGCACCAAATCAGGCTTTTCCATCTTGATCATCTGGGCATTTCTAATAAGTCCAGATTATACCAACTATTCAAACATAATGACTTTTACAGTCCTATTTTTACTTGATCAAAGCTAACTCTTCACTGACCTTTCAGGCTCTCAGAATACAAGTATAAACAAGCATTAAGCATTCCTTTGGAGTCTCTCAGCGGCCTCTAACAGAGTGAAGCCCAGGCAAAGGCCCAATGTCATAAAGCTATCGTGGATAATTTTTACAAACATCGTTTTCTATTCAGCGAATGCTTATTGGCCTTAAGTGAAGTATTTCTCACATAACTCCTGTCATTTCTAATAGGGGTTAGATTCCGT
>JAEYYB010000151.1 GCA_023430975.1 Bacillota bacterium
CCATGAAGCTCCATCCCCCTCTGTTAAATTTGTTGCTAACATTGATTATACAGATTTGGACAGGAGCTTCATTTTTCATTTCTGTTTCATTCTTATTACAATCATATTATCGAACTCACGTTATTTAACATAAATTTAGTCATAATCAAAAAATAACTTCTGCTATAAATTTCGCTCACGTGTTGATTTAACCCGTCAACACCCAGGATGCATTGCGAGCAGTTTAGCAAAGCTAAACGACCAGCCGCTTAGAAAGCATACGCAATTTTTCATTCATGCCTTAATAAAACCTTCTTGTTAGGTTTATTTCAATATCATTACAAATATTGACTTATATTATCGTGCTATTATATAATTGAATAGTAAATTTTAACTCAATCAGGTGAAAGGAGTGTTGAAAATGACAACAATAAATTTAGAGGTGCTTAAAATATAATTTAATACACGACCTAAGAGCTATACGTTAAAGGATTATCCTTTTTGTTATGCTTTTTAAGGTCAAACTATAAGTAACCGTCACCTGGTAGTATAAACGCTATTTAATTCACGATAGGTTATCGTGTTTTTTTATTGCCAAAAAATTGTTAGCAAATTATGGTGTTTGTTATTACAAATACCTAATCTGCTTCCCTATAAAAACCGTGGTTATAGACGCTGTTTACTATACCACGGTATTTTTATGCACTTTTCCAGGTAACAATCATCAACATTTGAGAATTAAAGGAGAAACAAATATATATGAGCAATTTAACTATTATTTCATCGCAAAAGAACTGGCTTGAGCAGGATGCAGTCATTCAACTAAAAAAGCTCTGTACTTTAGAAGGGGTCGTTAAGGCTACCGGATTACCTGACCTTCATCCTGGCAAGACACCTGTAGGCTGTACAATAATCACTGAAGGAATGATATATCCACACTTGGTTGGAAATGATATCGGCTGCGGTATGAGCATTTATAATACTTCAATTGAAAAGAGGAAAATTAAACCCGATAAGATTATTAAAAAATTGGAGTCAATTGCTAGCCTTAAGGAAATAGAATTACCTGATGATTCAGAGTTAGACCTATGTTCTTCCCCATTAGGCCAAAGCCTTGGAACTATAGGCGGCGGAAACCACTTTGCAGAATTTCAGGAAGTCAATGAAATATTTGATGAAGATAGATTCAAAAGCCTGGGTTTTGATAAAGGTCAAATAATTCTTCTTGTCCACAGCGGTTCAAGGGGGTTCGGCCAGGCTGTTTTGGATGAAAGCATCAGGCTTTATGAGGCACATAAAGGCCTCCCTATTAGCTCCGATGCAGCCCACAGTTATCTTTCCAAGCATGATGATGCTGTCAAATGGGCCCTTATTAATAGAGATATGATAGCATACCGTATTTTAAAAACTGTTGGGGCAGGCACCGACAATGTAAGACTGCTTGACTCATGCCACAACAGCATAAGCATAAAGGAACTTGATCAAAAACAGCTCTATATTCACAGGAAGGGTGCTTCGCCCTCTGATACAGGTGCTGTTATTATTCCAGGTTCCAGAGGATCGCTTTCTTATATTGTAATGCCAAAAGCCAATACCGAAATTTCATGCTATTCTCTTGCACATGGTGCAGGCCGCAAGTGGGAACGCAGCCTTTGCAAGTCGAGGCTACAAGGTAAATATACCAGAGAAAGCATAAAATCAACAGCACTAAAGAGTCGTGTAATTTGTAATGATAACAATCTGCTTTTCGAAGAAGCACCTGAAGCTTATAAAAACATTGACACTGTTATTCAAAGTCTTTTGGATTTTGAACTTATAGACATTATTGCAACCTTTAAACCTATAATAACCTATAAAGGATAATTGGAGGATATATGTGGATACAAATCAGTTCAGGAAGAGGTCCTGATGAATGCGAAATGGCAGTAAGCCTTTTTATAAAAGAGTTTCAGAAAGAATGTGACGATAAAGGCATTAAAACAAGAGTAGCAGATTCAGAAACGGGAAGCATTAAGGGAAATTTCAAATCTGCCCTACTTTCGTTAGACATTGATGAAAGTGCAAACAATATGGACGATATCAATATAGTGAGCGGCACAATACTGTGGATTTGTAAAAGTCCATACAGGCCCAACCACAAACGGAAAAACTGGTTTATAAATATTGAGGTTTTAAAGCCACCCGAAAATCTTGAATTTCACGAAAAGGATGTAAAGTTTGAATCCATGAGAAGTTCAGGCCCCGGCGGGCAAAATGTAAACAAGGTGGAAACTGCCGTAAGGGCATTCCACCTTCCAACGGGTTTTACTGTAACTGCCAGCGAGGAAAGATCACAATACATGAATAAAAAACTGGCACTTGCAAGGCTTTCTGCACTTATTAGAACTAAAAATAACGACGAAAATGAAAAACACAAAAAAGAAGTATGGATGCAGCATAATAACCTTGAAAGGGGTAATCCTGTAAGGGTTTATGAGGGCAGCAGCTTTAAATTGAAGGAGATCTATAATGAGCTATAATAATATTGATGAATTTAAAAAGCAGAAATTTCCTGTTAGATTCTTTAAAAACGATGAGGTGAAATTTGAGAGCAATGCATTGGAAGAGCTTGGCAGTCTACTGAACTTATCAGATACAATAGAAAGAATCAAAGTAGTTGATAAGGATTTTTTCAGCAATACAGGGGCAGGTATCAGCGAAGTTGCAATAACCCCTGATTTCCATAAGGGTGCCGGCATACCTATTGGTACAGTAATGCTTACCAGTGGTTTTATAGTCCCCCACGCTATCGGAAATGATGTAAATTGCGGCATGCGACTTTATACAACTGACCTTAAGGAGGATTGCATAAAATCAAATCTTCCTATCCTTGAAAGTAGAATCCGCCATATATTTTTTGAAGGCGGCAGAGATATTCCAATGAACAGCATACAAAGGGAATCAACCCTTAGGGAGGGACTCATAGGTCTTTTAGAGACCTCCCATATAGCTAAATCAAAAGGTATATGGAAATTCTACGATCCAAAACAGCAAGAATTGGATATTCTGAATGTAAGTAGTCTTGGCTCAATGATAACCGACCAGGTTATTGGCCTCCAGGATTTTATCGGCAGCAGGGATTTGTCCTATGATGAGCAAATCGGTTCAATCGGAGGCGGTAATCACTTTGTAGAAATACAGAAGGTTTCTGAGATTCTGGATAATCAAATTGCTAATGCCTGGGGAATTAAAAAGGGGCAAGTTGTTGTAATGATACATACAGGTTCAATTTCCATCGGCCACCACAGCGGTGTGCATTTTAGGCAGCTGGTAAAAGGAATTTATCCTAAAGATATCAAGGCACCAGATAATGATATTTACCTTCTGCCCCATTCAGAAAAGTATATAAACGAATACAACATGTTCTGGTCACTGCTATCAAACGCCGCCAATTTCGCCTTTGCCAACAGACTCTTTTTAGGTTTGATGGTCTATAAAGCATTAAACGGAATAATAGGAGAATTTGACTTTAAGCTGCTCTACGACTCTCCCCACAACCTTGTGTGGAAAGAAGATATAGATGGGAGAACCTGCTTTCTTCACAGGAAAGGTGCCTGCCCCTCCAGAGGGATGATCCAAATGTCAGGGACTAATTATGAATATTATGGAGAACCTGTTTTTATCCCAGGTTCCATGGGCTCCCCTAGTTTTATACTTGCAGGCCTAGGTAACAGGGAGAGTCTTTTTAGTTCAAGCCATGGAGCAGGGCGAAGTCTTTCTCGAGGTAAGGCTAAAAAAGCGAGTAATGAACTTTTTACAGATTTTATTAACCACTTTAAGGTTATTACACCAATTGATCCAAATAAACCGGATATAAAAAGCAGGCCTGATATTCTTAAAAAGTGGGAAGATGAGATAAAATCGGAAGCACCTTACGCATACAAGGAAATAACTCCTATTATTAAGACACATGTAGATAATGGACTTGCAAAAGTAGTTGCACGGGTAGAACCAATACTTACAATAAAAGGCTAACCAAAGTGTTCAGCCTGATAACCTCATCAGTTCGCTGCCTTATCTCTTTTATTTCATCCTTCATTATACACTCATGATTATTGTTAATTTTATACCTCCATGTAATCGAGTAGGAGGGAATTAATTATTTTAATTCCCGACCTCTCACACCACCGTATGTACCGTTCGGTATACGGCGGTTCAATAGAATTTAACGTACTTTGAGATATCTTTCGGTCATTATTGGAAATCCTTGTTTCTTTAATCTCTCGTTGGACAATGCTCTGTTTAGGATTGCGTTATTGGAGTTTCTCCAGTAACCTTTTCTTGTGTAAAGAAAACCACCTGCTATGCGGGTGTGTCCAAAAAGCTTTTAGCTATGAGTGAGTTTTTAAGCAACATCGGTTGGCCCCTAACTTGATAAGATTGTCGCACTTGGTTTTGGTTTTCTTCCAACGCTTCCAGTAGCACATCCTTATCCTTCTTCTGAGCCATTCATCCAAGTCCCTCAGGAGTCTTCCCATATCCGCAATTTTGAAGTAGTTTTGTCCTGAACGATACTTCAGTTTACACTCTCCTGGGAAATATTAAATTTTAGAGTTATCCCTGATCCTTGGTCGGGGATTTCATTTATATCAAAGTTGGTACCAAACTTGATATTCTTTAAAACCACCCCCACCGCCCTTGAGGGCTCGTCCTCATTGCCAGACGGGCTAGACCCCACAAAATTAACTAGCAGTATCATTGAGTAGCTTTTCTCGGGCTAGTTGAAGACTGTCAAAAAAAGTCTGCATTGGAGTTTTTCCTTTACACCTCTTACCTTGGTGGTTGCTTTCCTCATTATATTGTAGCATAAAAAAGTCTAGATCTTCCTGTAATTGTTCTATCAATATAAATTATCAGTTTTCTGCGATATAATATACTTTAGTTCTGGTGCTTTCAGTTTTCCCCAGATTTGTTACTGAAATATATATATTTCCAGCATCTACACCAAGCTGTGCTACAGGTATTGAAACATGAGTATTCCCAGCAGAAACAGTTGCTGATCCAATTAATGTATCTCCACTAAGAGAATTGTATACCCTGATAAAGTCATTTGCCGACAAACCTTTTACAGTTATTATATCAGCGGTTACGCTGTTGTTAATAACCTCAACATTTCCGGAATACAGTGCATTAGAACTTTGTTCTGCAAGATATTGAACCTCTGTTCTTCCGCTTTCACATCTTCCAAAGCTAGTAACAGATACATAAACAATTCCTGCAGATGATGTAAGCTGCGGTATGGCTACAATCGCCTGCGTACTGTTTATGGATACGATTGCAGTTCCTAACAGGTATCCTCCTTTAGCGGAATCGTATACCTTTACTACATCATTTGGAGCTAGCCCTGTAACAGTAACTGTATCGGCAATAACAGCATTGTTGACAATATATATGTTGTTGGAATCCGGTGCAAAGGACTCTGAGACATATTCAGCCATTACTCTGTCACTTTCTTTTTTACCCACACTCGTAATAGTTATATACACACTCCCGGAAGCTACACCAAGCTGTTTGATATAAACCACAGCTTCCGAACCATCCTGTAAAACTTCTGAATAACTAAGTGGAGTCTGGCTTGTTTCAGTTCGATACACCTTGACAATATCATTAGGTAATAGACCGGATACCCGTATTGAATCGGAAATTCCAACGTTATTATATATTGATATGTTGTTTGATGAAGGAGTGTCCGACTGTCCTTCAGCGGCAAATGCTACTTCTGTTCTTATTGTGCTTTCACTTTTACCTACACTTGTCAGGGACACATAAACCTTCCCTGATTTGGTACCAAGCTGAGTGATTGATACAGTTGCAGATGTGCTGCCTGATGGGACAGAAGCTAATCCAAGGATATTGCCTCCTTCAGGTGAATCATACACCTTAATTATATCATTTGGATTTAAACCCATCATAGTCACACAATCAGCCATTAATGCATTATTTTCTATAAAAATATAATCAGCATTTGGGGCTTCTGAAACTTCCTTAGCAGAAAATGCTGCTTTGGTCCTTTTACTTTCAAGTTTATTTCTGCTTGTAACTGAGACATAAATATACCCTGCTTCCGCCCCCAACTGAGATACACTGACTGTTGCTTCAGTATAATAGGTATCAACCACTCCTGAACCCAGCATGTTTCCTCCAATCTCAGAGTCATATACCTTTATGATATCTTCTCCCATAAGTTTTGTAACTGTAACGGTACTTGGTATTCCAACTTTATTTATAACACTTATATTACTAGAGTTAGGCTCATTTGAGGTCATTTCATTTAGAAAATCTGCTTTTGCTCTATCGCTCTCGTGCTTGTTCATGCCTGCTCTCGATATATAAACACTACCTGAATCGGTACCAATTTGTTTTATAGTTATTACAACCTCTGTACGGTCATCAGGAACTGTGGCAGTACCTATCAGATTTCCTCCTTTTGCCTCATTATATACTTTTATAGTGTCATTTGGCGAAAGCCTTGTAACTGTTACAGTATCAGAAGTTCTTGCATTGTTTATTATTGTTATGTTGTCAGCATTGATGGGATCTGATTTTGCCTCCGCTGTGAAATCTACTTTGGTTCTGCTGCTTTCCTGCTTATTGATATTTGTTGCAGAAATATAAACGCTACCTGCATCTTGACCAAGTTGATGGATTGTAATTGAAACTTCATTGTTATAAGTGGAAACCGTTGCTTGACCCAGTATATTCCCACCTGTAGGTGTATCATATATGATGACCATATCGCCTGAATAAAGGCCGCTTACATAAATTAAATCAGAGGCTTTAGCATTATTCGTTATTGAAACATTCTCACTGGAAGGTGGTACTGAAATATATTCACTTGTATAATCAGCTTTAGTTCTTGCACTTTCCTGTTTATAGGCACTTGTTATTGAAACATAAACACTCCCTGCTGTTGTTCCGAGCTGCTTTATTGTTATTGTTACATCCGTACCACCTGTAGGCACTACAGCTGAACCAAGAACAATACCTGCTTTTGAAGAATTATAAACCTTTACAGTATCATTTTCATAAAGTCCTGTTACTTTCACTGTATCTGCTGCTTTAGCATTATTTACTACAGTGATGTTCTCAACCGCAGGTGAATTGGAAACTGTCTCACAGTTGTATGCTGCCTTTGTTCTGAGACTTTCCTGCTGGTTTGGACTGGTAACCGATATATACAAGAAACCTTCTTCAGTTCCGATCTGAGATATAGATATTGTAGCCTCTGTGTTATATAACGTAACAGTAGATGATCCAAGTATATTTCCACTGGATTCTGAATCGTAAACCTTAACAAGATCTCCGCTGGAAAGGCCTGATACAATTACACTGTCTGCAGACTTTGAGTTGTTGATTATAGTAATATTATCGGTATTCGGTGTTTTGGAAATCGACTCTGCCTTGTAATCAGTTTTGATTCTTTTGCTTTCCTGCTTATTGTTGCTAGTAAGGGATATATACACACTTCCGGAAGTAGTACCAAGCTGGGGGATTGAAATTGCAACAAAATTGTTGGTACCCGTAACTATTGCTGAGCCTAATAGAATGCCACCCAAAGAAGAATCGTATACCCGTATAACGTCTCCGGCACTTAAACCAGTTACATCTATCGTATCTGCAGCTTTTGCATTATTTATAACAGTTATGTTGCCTGTATCTAAATCATTTGATTTATACTCAGCCTTATAATCGGCTTTAATCCTGTCACCTTCCTGTTTATTCGGGCTGGTAATTGAAATATATATACTTCCTGCTTCTGTTCCTAACTGTGATACTGAAATAGTCACCTCAGTACTTGAAGTTGAGACTACAGCTGAACCTAAGAGATTTCCCAAGGTCTCTTTATCATAAGCCCTCACCGTATCACCGGTGGAAACACCTGTAACTTTTATTGTGTCTGCCTTTCCAACATTATTGCTTATCGTTATATTATTTATATCAATAATACTTGAAACTGGTTCTGCTGAATAACTTACCCTGATGCGGTCACTTTCATTTTTATTTGTGTTGCTGACAGAAATATAAACACTTCCTGCACCAGTGCCAATCTGAGAAATCGTAATAGTTGCAATATTGTTTACAGCTGTTGCTGAGCCAAGAAAATTGCCAAGACTTTCTTTATCATATACTTTTACAACATCTCCTGTTAAGAGTCCTGTAACCTTAATTATATCTGCTGTTCTTGCATTGTTGGTAACAGATATGTTCTCAACGTATGGTATATCGGTTTTTGATTCTTCTTTATAATCAACTTTTATTCTATCGCTTTCCTGCGTGCTTCTACCTTTTACAGAAATGTAAACACTTCCTCCATCACTTCCAATTTGGGAAATGGTGACTGTTACATCTGTCGAAGTTCCTGAAACTGTTGCAGTACCAAGCAGCTTACCCTTTTTATCTGCATCATAAACCCTGACTACGTCACCACTTGTAAGACCAGCAACCTTTATGGTATCAGAATTTCTTGCATTGTTGGTTATTATGACATTATTTACAGAAGGCGGGCTTGATTTTGCCTCTGAAGGATAATCCACTTTAATCCTTTTGCTTTCTCTTTTATTAACACTTGTAATTGTTATATATATACTTCCTGCACTAGTGCCAAGCTGGGAAATAGAAGCAGTTACTTCTGATTTTAAAGAAGGTACCGCAGCAGACCCCAATAACCTTCCTCCCTTTTCCATGTTGTATATCTTAACAACATCCCCGGACGAAAGTCCAGAAACGTAGATATTATCAGCTATTCCCGCATTGTTAGTAACTATTATACTATCTTCGTTAGCAGAATCTGAAATTGCTTCTGCTTCAAAATCAACCTTTGTTCTGCTGCTTTCAGCCATTCCTTTTCCGGTTACAGATATGTAGACGCTCCCAGCTGAAGTACCAACCTGCTGTACTGATATGGTAAGATATGTTTTTGTAATTGGAACTACAGCAGAGCCAAGTAATTTACCTCCTGCTGATGAATTGTAAACTTTAACAGTATCACCTTCATTTAATTCAGAAATATCAATTGCATCTGCTTTACCTGAGTTGTTTGTTATTAAAATATTATCGGAATTTAAAGGCTCCGATACTGGTTCCGCTTCAAAATCAGCCTTTGTTCTGTCACTTTCAAGCATTCCTTCTGAAGTTAATGTAACATATACACTCCCAGCCGATTTACCAAGACTTGATACCTTTATAACAATTTCTGACTTGTAGGAATTTAATTTTCCAGAGCCAATTAATTTTCCACCTTTCTCAGCATTGTATACTTTTATTGTATCACCGCCGGAAATGTCTGCTACAACCACAGTATCGCTAGAATCAACATTATTAAATACCGCAATATTATTTATGTCTATACTAAGTGATTTGGGCTCACCAGCAAAATTAGCTTTTGTCCTCTCACTTTCAAGCCTCCCTGTACTTGTTACCGTCACATAAACACTGCCCTCATTTGTTCCAAGCTGTGAAATTGAAACCGGTGCTTCTGTTTTATTCGGGAGCATTTTTGATGTACCCAGCAACTTTCCTCCGGAAGGTGAATTATATACCTTTATAATATCACCAACCGATAATTGAGAAACATTTACAATATCAGGTTTTCCCACGTTGTTAATTACGGTAATCTCATCTGCTGTAGGACAAATTGAGCTTTCAAGTGCATAACTATAATATACACTTAGTTGAATAATTACAATTATTAAAAGCAGATAAATTACTTTTTGAACATGGTTCTTCATGTACAACCCCCCCAAACATAAATATTTGTAATATTTATCGTCATAAATCAAATAAAATTTATAGAAAAACTGCGGCAATATTTATTTTTTGAGGTGACATGATAAAATTCAAGTAATTCATTAGTTAAGGAAATGTCTTAGAAATAACTTTGCATTCTCAAGGACAAAATCCGGACGATTTAACGGAGTTTTGGACATTGAGAATCGAATGTTACTTCCAAGACATTCCTAATTAAAATCATAATAAAAGCACAGCATTGGCATATTTCTCCACAAACCTACATGTATTGAATCTGCTAGTACTTTGTGGTATCATCTTAACTATGAGTATTTTGTATACATAATGTAAGTTTATGAATAACCAAGGAGTAGTTTAAGATGTCAATTGTAAGTAGATACTGGCCCTTTATTCTTTTAGTTGCCTCAAATGTTTTCATGACCTTTGCCTGGTACGGTAACCTTAAATATAAAAATAATTCCATACCGCTTTTCTATATAATTCTTTTGAGCTGGGGTATAGCCTTTTTCGAATATTGCCTTATGATCCCGGCAAACAGAATAGCATCAAAAAATTTCGAAACCGCACAGCTAAAAATTGTTCAGGAAGCAATAACTTTAATAGTTTTTGGATTTTTTTCTGTATTTTTCTTAAAGGAAAGCTTTAAATTAAACTATGTTTTATCATTCATCTGTATTTTAGGTGCAGTATTCTTTGCCTTTAAGAAATTCTAAGGTTTTCAATTGCTAGCCGGCTAGTCAAAACGGATTATAAAGCCGGTTTTTTTGCCTCTTTCAAACCCTATCTGTTCATAGAATTTAAGGGTATCCTCGCCTCTTCCCGACATAAGCATTACCTTATAGCAGCCTTTTTCCCTTGCCATTTTAATTGCCTCTTTTATTAGTCTTGTACCATAACCTTTTTTGCGATAGCCTCTATGTGTAACAACATTTTCAATTAGACCATATGGCCTGGCCCCTCTTGTAAGGTTTTTAACAATAACAAGCACACAGGATGCAACTAGCACACCATCCGCATCAACTACAAGATAATGCTGACTTGGATCATTCAATATTTCTTCCCACAAATTCGCCAAAGCCTCATCCATTTTAAGCTCGGGATCATCCTCATTCAAGTCTTTGTAAAGTAACAGCAGATCATTTAATTCATTTTTCCTAATATGTCTTACTTCTTCAGACGATACTTTCTTTTTGTTATTCTTTTGAATTCCCATTTTCATAAGTATGTAAGCAATTCCATTCTGAATGGTTTCTTCGCCCTCTTTATGGAATCCAAGCTTAACGTATATATTAAAAGCAAATGGAGAAGAATTTACCGATATCTCATTTAGCCCCGAGTCCTTCTGCAAGCATATCCTTACTGCCTCATCAAATAATTTTCTTCCAATCCCTTTACATTGGAATGCCTTGTCAACAAAAAACAGGCTAACATGATTGTTATCCCTCATTGCCAAAACCCCTGCTAGCACTCCTTCCTCAAAGCTTCCTAAGATAAAAAAACGGCCGCTGTCAATAGATTTCTCCAACTCCTCCGGCTGGATAAACTTTTTAAAAGTTTCAATGCCTTCATCTGAATAGCCAGATCCAACAAACTCACAGAACACATTCCAAACCAGCCTTGATGCCAAAGGCAGATCATTCTTTTCCAATATTCTTATCTCCATAGTTCCCCCATAAACCCGAATATACAAACATATTATACCATAACTTTTTAGATATAAACATTGTTGTTGCATAAAAAATTTTAATAAAAATCAACTGTAATATTTACCTGTAAAAATGTGAAAGCCCCTCTGTTAATATGAAGTGGGTTGACCGACAAGCAACCACAATAATTAACTAAGGAGC
>JAEYYB010000172.1 GCA_023430975.1 Bacillota bacterium
ATACTTAGACGGTTGCGTCTTGGTAAAATAGGTAGTCGCCAGATTTATATTCCTCAATAGCTCAGTTGGTAGAGCATGCGGCTGTTAACCGCAGGGTCGTAGGTTCGAGTCCTACTTGAGGAGCTAAAAACAAGAGAACCTATTAGGTTCTCTTGTTTTTTATGTATACATAATTATTATAAAGTGATTTATTATGGTATTGACTTAACATAAACATATCTGTAAATAATAAAATTTAGATAATGATATTTTTGAAATAATTCTGGTATAATATAGAAAGCAAGTGAAATAAAAACCGAAAAATAAAGAATGGAGCGGCTTATTATGTCAAAATTCAATAAATCTGCATGGATGATTGTAAGTATATTTATTATTTTTTCTCTTATAAGTGGTTGCAGTTCAACAGGTGCTGACAAGAATGGTAAAACAGTAAAAGAGATGCAGAATACAAAAGTGCCTGGAACCAGTGATGGAAAAGCAGTGCAAACTCCTGCACAAAATCCCACACCGACGGTAACGCAAATTGTAACTCCAACAGTTAATAACTCTAAAAATATTCCAAAACCTGATAAACTTAGAGCAGTTTATTTCTCAGGATGGACTGCTGGAAGTCCTGATAAGATTAAGCAGGTTGTCGAACTTGCTAAAACCACTGAATTAAATGCTGTAGTTATAGATATAAAGGATGATAAAGGTTTACTTAGCTACAAATCGAATGTGAAAGAGGTTATTGAAAACGGTGCAATTGAAGTTAAGTATGATGTTAAAAAGGTAATTGAACAGCTTCATGCAGGCAATATTTTTGTTATCGCCAGATTAGTTTGCTTTAAAGATCCGATACTACCGAAAAAACATACTGAACTGGCGTTTAAGAAAAAGGATGGAAGCCTCTGGAAGGATAATGTAGGTAACTTATGGGTAAACCCCTTTAACAAGGCAGCATGGGACTATAATATAAAAATTGCACTTGAAGCAATAGATTTAGGATTTGATGGAATACAGTATGATTATGTAAGATTTTGTAATGATGGAGATATAAAGAGTATTTATTATGGGGAGAATTTTGACCCAAATACAAAATCAGATGCTATAGCTGAATTTCTAAAGAAGTCATATGAAGAGATTCATACAAAGAGGGGAATAGAATTATCAGCTGATGTTTTTGGAATTTCTGCAGTTGCGACAGCGGATGATAAAATTATCGGCCAAAACTGGGAAAAGCTAGCTCAACATGTTGATTACCTTTCACCTATGGTTTATCCGTCCCACTATGCTACAGTATTGCAAAATGGAGTTGGTCAGGAAATAAACGGAGTTAAATTTACAAAGCCTGATTTAGAGCCATATAATGTTGTATATCAGACTCTTCTATCAGGTAAAAAGAGATTGGAGAAAACGAGTATAAAAGTTAACATAAGAGCTTATTTACAAGCCTTTACTGCACCATGGATTGGAAAAGGCTATTATCAAAAGTATGGAACCGAACAAATAAGGCAGCAGATTAAGGCTGTGTATGATGCAGGCTATACCGAGTGGATTCTTTGGGATCCGGCTAATAAATATCCTTTGGATGTATTTGAGAAGAAATAGAATGGATTTTTTAAAGTCTAAGAAATTATGGTGCATTCTTCAAGACCATTTCTCATGACATCAAGGTTTCAAAAGCACTTCGTGACTTTGTTCTAAAATGTTTAAGTCAAGGCATGCTTCTTGTGAAGCATGCCTTATTTCAATATCTAGTAGATTATAGCATATCCTATCCCATAACTTCCCACGACAACATCAAGGCTTCAAAATTGCTTCTTAAATCTGTTTATATAGGAGATTTGTTATTGCAGCAAAATTAAATTTTCGTTGTAATAAGTATTTCTATATAATAAAATATTAGAGAAAAACAGCACTATATGAAAGAGTAATTATATTTATTATATTTTGGAGGTAGGAATGTTACTAATCAAAAATAGCAGAATTATAACAATGGAAAATACTGATTTTGATTGTGGTTATATACTTGTTGAAAAAGGAAAGATTATAGATATTGGGTCAATGGATAATTTCAATGAATTAAAACTTGAGGAGACTTATTCAATTAAAACTGTTATAGATGCACAAAATAATTATGTGTTGCCTGGTTTTATAGATGCACATTGCCATGTAGGTATGTGGGAAGATTCTGTGGGCTTTGAAGGCGATGACGGCAATGAGATGACCGATCCCATAACTCCCCACTTAAGAGCAATTGATGGGGTTTACCATATGGACAGAGCGTTTATTGAGGCAAGGGAAGCAGGTGTAACCACAGTAGTAACAGGTCCGGGAAGTGCAAATGTTTTAGGCGGCCAATTCGTAGCATTAAAAACATATGGAAGAAGCGTAGATGAGATGATAGTAAAGGAGCCTGTAGCACTTAAGGCAGCCTTTGGGGAAAATCCTAAAACCGTTTACAATGAGAAGAGACAGACTCCAATGACCAGAATGGCTACAGCAGCTTTATTGCGTGAAAGTCTGGCAAAAGCCAAAGAATATAAAAATATGCTGGATGATTATAATAATAACCCGGAGGAGAATGACAAACCCGAATTTGATATTAAAATGGAGGCCTTACTTAAACTTATAAATAAGGAGGTTCCGTTAAAGGCTCATGCACACAGAGCGGATGATATTTTAACAGCCATAAGGATTGCGAAGGAATTTGATATTAAAATTACGATAGAGCACTGTACAGAGGGATACATGATTAAGGACCTTCTCTTAGAGGAGGGAGTTAAGGCTTGCTTAGGGCCACTGCTGACTGATAGATCAAAAATCGAGCTTAGGAATCAAAATATAAAATCTCCTGCAATATTATCAAATGCAGGAGTAGAGGTAGCAATAACAACCGACCACCCATGTGTACCCATACAGCATTTATGCTTATCAGCCGCTATGGCTGTCAAAGCGGGAATGGATGGAAAGAAGGCACTCCAGTCAATTACAATAAATGCTGCAAAAATTACCGGTATTGATGACAGGGTAGGAAGTCTTGCAGTGGGTAAAGACGCAGATATAGTTATTTTTGATGGAAATCCTTTAGATCTAATGACAAAAGTCTTAACTACAATTATAAATGGTAAGCTGGTTTACGAAAGGGAAAAGAATGAAAAGCTTTAAGGCTGTTTCGCAGGATGAAACTTGTGCACTTGGAAGGAAACTTGGCGATTTGCTAAAAGCAGGTGATATTGTTTGCCTGGTAGGAGACCTGGGAACCGGCAAAACTGCCTTTACAAAAGGAATTGCCGAATCCCTGGGAGTTAGCGGGTATATAACAAGCCCAACCTTTACGTTTGTAAACGAGTATCAGGGACGGATACCGATGTTCCACTTTGATGTTTACAGGATAGGCGAGCCTGAGGATTTGTTTGAAATAGGGTTTGAGGAATACCTCGAGCAGGACGCTGTTGTAGTTATAGAATGGGCAGATATGATAAAGGACATACTTCCTTCTGAGTATATATGGGTTGAAATAAAGAAGGATATTAACGCTGACTTTAACATAAGAATAATAGATATTCAGTTTATAGGAAGCAGATATAGCAATATTAAAGGACTGTAAGGTATGATTGAAATATTACTTCCCGTTTTGGGGCATACCTAATGCTGATTTTGAAAGGAAGATAGAATTTGAAAGTATTAGCGGTAGATACATCGTCAACTGTCGCGGCTGTGGCAATAATAGAAGATGAAGTGCTTTTGGGCGAATACTTTATAAACAATAAAAAAACGCATTCTCAAAAGCTTATGCCAATGATAAAAGAACTTATGGACAGTTTGGGGCTTACGCCTGAAGATATTGATATATATGCTGCATCAGTAGGACCAGGTTCTTTTACAGGTCTTAGGATTGGAGTAACCAGTATAAAGGCCATGGCTTATGCTTTGGAAAAGCCTGTGATAAGTGTTCCGACTTTGGATGCTTTAGCATACAATGCACAGGATAGCAGTGCTGTAATCTGTCCGATAATGGATGCCAGGAACAATCAAGTATATACTGCCCTTTACAGATTTGTTGATAAGGGGATATCCAGAGAATCAGAGTACATGGCATTACCTATTGAAGAATTAATTAATATGCTTGTAAATACAGGTGAAAAGGTATGCTTTGTTGGCGATGGAGTTGATAGGCACAGGGAATATTTACATAATGAGCTGGGTGAAAAATGCAGTTTTGCATCCCATAACCTAATTTTAAATAAGGCATCCTCAGTGGCACAGTTAGCACTAACAGCCGCTAAAGCAGGCAAGCTTGAAAATCCCGTTGATATGGTGCCTTTTTATTTGAGAAAATCTCAAGCTGAGCAGGAGTATGACAGAAGATGCGGAGATAAAACTCATGAATGATATAAAGGTTGTTCCAATGGCTTTGGAGCATGTTGATGATATTATGATTGTGGAAAATTTAAGTTTTTCCATACCTTGGTCAAAGGCTGCATTTATTGAGGAAATAACTAAAAATACTTTTGCATATTATTATGCTGGAATGTTTGAGGGCAAGGCCATAGGGTACGGCGGCATGTGGCAGGTGTTTGATGAGGGGCACATCACTAACATTGCTATCCATCCCGAATTTAGAAGAATAGGTGTTGGCAGCAGCATTTTGGAGTATATGATTGGAGAAGCCGTTAAAAAGGGCATACAAAGGATGACTTTAGAAGTCAGAAAAAGTAATGAATCTGCATTGAAATTATACCAAAAGTATGGTTTTGTAAATGAGGGAATCAGAAAATCATATTATGCAGATAATGGCGAAGATGCAATAATTATGTGGAAACATGAGATGAACCTTAGCATAAAAAATCAATAAAAAAAAGGATTTTTGTCTAATCTAGTTGAATATATAAATATTATAATCAGCTTATTTGTGATAATACATTCGCAGAGGGGGCAATTCCATGCCAGGCTTTGAAAGGTTGTCTTATGACAAACTCAGGAATGAGTGCGATCCGAGACAGTTTGATTTTGACAGCACTGCAGAACTCCAAACACTAGATGGTATAATTGGCCAGGATAGAGCTGTTAAGTCGATGGAATTCGGACTGAACATCAGGTTAAAAGGCTATAACATATATATGTCAGGCCTGACTGGAACAGGAAAAACAAGTTTTGCCATGAACCAAATAAAGAAAATGGCCCTTAAAGAAAAGGCACCTGATGATTGGTGTTATGTATATAACTTTAATAAATCAAACCAGCCTATGGCATTAAATTTACCTGCAGGCTTGGGTAAGGTATTCCGCAAGGATATGGATGAGTTTATTAAAGCGATGAGGATAGAAATAGCTAAAACCTTTGAAAGCGATGATTATGAGAAAGAAAAAAACGATATTGTTAAAGAGTATCAGGAACAAAGGGATGAGCTGCTTGAAAAGCTAAATCAGGATGCTGAAGCACAGGGGTTCAAGGTAAAGACAACCAATGCAGGTATTTACTTTTTACCTATAGTTGAAGGTAAAACCATAAGTGAGCAGGAGTATGGGGAGCTTGAAGAGGGAATAAAGCATGAAATAAGTGAAAAATCAAATGTTTTGCAAATAGAAACTATGGAGATAATCCGCAAGATAAAATCCATAGAAAAAGAAGCAGAAGAAAAAGTCTGTGAATGGGAAAATAAAATTGCCTTATTTGCTGTAGGAATGCATATTAACGACTTAAAGGAAAAATATAAGGATTATTGTAAGATTAGTACATATTTAGATGAAGTTCAGGAAGACATATTACTAAATTTGAGTGATTTCAGGGAAGAGGAAGTTCCTGAAGATCAGCAGCAGATTCTTTTTCCATGGCCTAAAAGCATAGGATCTTCTATAGACAAGTACAAGGTTAACCTGTTGATTGACAATAGTGAGCTTAACGGTGCTCCGGTTATTATGGAATCCAACCCTACCTATTACAATTTACTGGGAAGAATTGAATATGAAAATGAGTTTGGAACAATGACAACAGATTTTACACTCATCAAGCCTGGGGTACTGCATCAGGCTAATGGCGGGTATCTGGTTCTGCAGGCAAGGGATGTTCTAAATAATGTTCAATCGTGGGAAGCATTAAAGAGGGTTATAAAAGAAAGAAAGATTACAATTGAAAATCTTAAAGAGCAAATGGGCTTGGTAGCTGTATCGGCCATAAAGCCTGAACCCATTCCGCTAAACGTTAAAATAATTTTGGTAGGTAGTGAACACTTGTATCAGGCCCTATATGACTATGATGAGGATTTTAAAAAGTTGTTCAAGGTCAAAGTTGATTTTGATGATATTATGGACAGAAATGCTGAAAATATAGCTAAGCTGGCACAGTTTATTGCGGGCTTCTGTGAAAGGGAAAAATCACTGCATTTTGACAGGACAGGAGTGGCAAAAGTTGTTGAATATTGCTCCATGTTGGCTGAGGATCAGCTAAAACTCACTACCAGATTAAATGATGTGATAGAAATTCTATGCGAGTCTTCTACATGGGCATCTATTGAGCAAAGTGAATATGTTACTTCGGAGCATGTTAAAAAAGCTCATAGTGAGAAGGTATACAGGTCCAATAGATATGATAAGCGGCTTTTGGAGATGGTTAAAGACGGTACAATACTTATAGATACCAGCGGTGAAGTTATAGGCCAGATTAACGGCCTATCCATCATCGATGTGGGTGACTTCTATTTTGGAAAGCCGTCCAGGATTACTGCCAACACATATATTGGTGAAAGAGGAATTGTTAATATCGAACGTGAAGTGGACATGAGCGGTACATCCCATTCAAAAGGTGTTCTCATATTAGGTGCATATATAGGTGAGAAATATGCACAGGATATGCCCCTTTCTTTGACAGCCAGCCTGTGTTTTGAGCAGTTATACAGTGGGGTTGATGGTGATAGTGCTTCGAGTGCGGAACTATATGCAATACTCTCAAGTCTGGCAGAGGTGCCAATTAATCAAGGAATTGCCGTTACAGGCTCTGTAAATCAGAAGGGCGAGATACAACCTATCGGAGGAGCTACAAGCAAAATTGAAGGCTTTTTCGAGATTTGCAAGGCACGTGGGTTGACGGGAAAGCAAGGCGTTATAATACCGCATCAGAATGTAAGAAACCTTGTATTAAACGATGATATTATTGAAGCTGTAAAAAAGAATAAGTTTCACATATATCCGGTGAAATATATTGATCAGGGCATAGAAATTTTGACAGGCGTTAGTGCAGGAAAAAAGGACAGCAAAGGCGAGTACGCAAAAGGAACTATAAACTTTCTTGTTTATGAAAAGCTTAAAAAATATGCTCTTAAATCTGCGAACTTTGGAAAAGAAGAAGTTAAAAAAAGCGGAGCATCGAGAAAAGTGAAGGAAAAGGAAAGCTGATTAAGACTGAGAGAAATAATAATTCTTAACATATATAGGTGTATTGCCTATCAATAAATGAAAGCCCTAAACTTGAGAAATTTCAGGTGAAGGGCTTTTATTTTTAGAAATTATGGTATCATATTTGACATAAAAATAATGGCTTTGTTAAAAATTTATAAAAAAAATGAAGTAATACAGCAATTTTCTAATTTATATGTTAAAATATAGCTGAACTTATTATGTAATGCAATAATAATTCTAAAGAGATTAATCAATAAACACAATTATAATAAATAATCGAGGTTTTCATTATGAACATCAGAAAGATGGCAGAGAATAAATTTTTTCTAGGTATTATTAACTTTATATTGGTTGCAATGGTAGGATTGTTTGACTTTATCACGGGGAACGAGGTCAATGTTACCATACTTTATCTTATACCCATATGTATTGCAACGTGGTACATTGGAGAAATACCCGGAATTGTAGCAGCTGATATTAGTGCAGGTGCCTATCTGGCTTCAGATCTGATAAATAAAGAAGCTCAAAATTATGGTATAGTAGATATTTGGAACGCAATAATGTTTCTGGCGTTTTTTACTATAGTAGTTATAATTCTATCAAGGCTTAAGAAAACTTTGATTAGAGAAAAAAATCTGGCAAGGATTGATTTCCTTACAGACATATACAATCTTAAGGGGTTTTATGATTATGGTGTAAGGGAAGTTGACAAATGCAGAAGATATTTAAGACCCATATCTGTAGCATATATTGATTGTGATAATTTTAAGCAGATCAATGATACCTGTGGTCACCAAACAGGCGATGAACTACTTAAGGTGATTGCGGCTACCATAGTGGATAATGTCAGAATGACGGATTTGGCAGCAAGATTAGGTGGAGATGAATTTGCAATAATGTTGTCTGAAACTGGACAGGAGGCTGTTAAGACTGTTATTGAAAGAGTTAGGAAAAACCTTCAGGCTAATGTACAGAATAAGAATTGGCCTGTTACATTCAGCATAGGTGTTGTTATTTTCAATAATGCTCCTGAGACGTTGGATGAGGCCGTAAAAAAAGCAGATGAGCTGATGTATAAAGTAAAGAAAAATGGTAAGAACAAAGTTATTTTTGAGGTAATATAACTGTTTATTTTTAATCATATTGGGTATACAATATAAAAATAGATTATTGTCTTATAATTATAGCGATTATTAATGCATGAATGAAAAATTACTTCCGCTTTCTACACTGTTGTTGACGAGTTAAGTCAACACATGAGCCAAATTTTAAGCGTAAGTTATTTATTGATCATGATTAAGATAAATAAATTGATACTTAAGGGAGGAGAATATAAATGCAGGAAATTAAGAAAAACATATATTGGCTAGGTTTAAAGGATTGGGAGCTTAGAGAGTTCCATGGACATGAATTGTCAACTCATAGAGGCTCAACATATAACTCGTATTTTATAAAGGATAAGAAAAATGTTCTTATAGATACTGTTTGGTACCCCCATAAGGATGAATTTGATGCTATACTGGAAAAGGATATAGGCGGAATAGAAAATATCGATATGATCGTTATAAACCACTCTGAACCTGATCATGCGGGTTGTCTTGGTCATATTATGTCAAAGAGACCTGATATTCCGATTTACTGCACCAAATATGGGGCAGATATATTGAAGAAGCATTTTCACAAGGATTGGAACTTTAATATAGTTAAGACTGGCGATACTGTCAATATAGGAGAGTATGATCTGGTATTTGTTGAAATGAGAATGATTCATTGGCCTGACAGCATGATGACTTATGTAAAAGGAGCAAACCTGGTGTTCTCCAATGATGCATTCGGTCAGCATTATTCAGCTGCAGGACTTTATAATGATGAAGTGGATAACTGCGAGCTTTATCAGGAAGCTATCAAATATTATGCAAATATTCTTACACCTATGAGCGGACTGATTAAGAACAAAGTTGAAGAGGTCAGAGCTTTGAATCTGCCCATTGATGTTATTGCACCAAGCCACGGTGTTCTATGGAGAGATAATCCTGTACAAATAATTGACAAGTATTATGAGTGGGCGAATGAATACCATGAAAATTCAGTTGTTATAATATATGATACCATGTATGATGCTACAAAGAAGATAGCTGAAGCCATAGGTGAAGGTCTTGGCAGGAATAATATAAAATATAAAGTGTTTAACTCAGCTATATCAGATAGCAGTGATCTTATAACAGAAATATTTAAGGCAAAAGGTGTTATTGTTGGAAGCTGTACAGTAAACAACACTGTTTTGTCTTCCATTGCAGCTATGTTAGAGGAAATAAAGGCACACAAATATAAGGGTAAAATCGGTGCCGGATTCGGCAGCTATGGTTGGAGCGGTGAATCACCCAAAATTATTACAAAAGCTCTGCAAGACGCAGGCTTAAAAGTAGTTTTAGATCCAATAAAGGTTGAATATCAGCCGACAGAGGATAATATCAAGAGTGCAATCCAATTTGGTGAAAGTTTTGCAAAGCATATGGAATAAAGTAAGATTATTAACACTTTTAATATATATTAATATAGATTATCACTTTTAATCTATAAAACAATATTGGGGACATAATAAGGGAGTCCTGAACGGACTTCCTTATTAAGCGGTTTTTACGAGTATATTATTTTGTATATTTGCTGGATCTTTTCTACCATTGCCCTATGGTTGTTTGGCAGAATGGGTTTTACTATCTCTAATGTTTTTATTATTTCACCGGAGCTTGGTCCTCTATTATTATTGTTTATTTGCTGCTTAAGATTTCTATATGTACTTCGGTAATTATTGCTGATTGCAATTGATTTGTTCAGTACCTTTTTATATTCTTGTGGTGAGTAACTGGCAATTGTGTCTAGCATTTGATAAATGGTGTCAATTTGGTTGGGTTTTACTTCGGAGTTTGGATCTACTCGCAAAGAAGCATTTTTTAAATCAAGAAGCTTTTTTGCAGCATTCAAACCGTTAGATAAATTTTCAAGTGATCTTTTCCTATCCATAATTTATACCTCATGTCAGCAAACTTAGTCATGTTGAAAATATAACTTTCCGTATAATTTGGCTTTCTATATTAAAAGTGATAAATCTATTACATTTGTCTGTCGCAAATCCCGTTGAACCGTTCGTTATTTGCTCTGCCAAATGTAAGATTATTAACACTTTTAATATAAGTTAACTTAGTAATGGCTAAGAAATAACATCCGATTCCCATCGTTCAAAACCCCGTTAAATCTTCGGGATTTTGTCCTTGAGAATAGGTCGTTATTCCTAAGGCATTCCTTTATTCGTGGACACACGCTCATTACGGTAAGCAATATTTTTAATCATGCCTTAACATAAATAACACTTTTGATATAGATTCTACAGTGTTATTTTATGTTAAATATTAATTTAATGTGATATATGTTTAAAAGATTTCACCTTATAGAATTTTAATTCTCTAATTGGACAAAATATATAACCGCAAAAAAATTTATACCTGATAAAAGGAAGTAGGATAAATGCAGCTTACAAGATTTAGAAAATGGTTGATCTTAATTAATATTTCAATATCGATATTTATGGCAACATTAGATGGAAGCATAGTAAATATTGCACTTCCCAAAATGGCTGAAAAGTTATCAAGCAGTATCAGTTCAATTCAGTGGGTGGTAAATGCTTATTTATTGGCTATATCTGTATTGCTTCTGGTTTGGGGGAAGCTGGCTGATATTTATGGAAAAAAGAAAATATTTATGATGGGTTTCATTATATTTTCTGTTGGATCAGGACTTTGTGGATTTTCAAACAGCCTTTTAATGCTGATTATTTCAAGAGTAATTCAGGCAATTGGGGCTTCATCTATGATGGCACTTAGCCAGGGCATAGTAACATCTATTTTTCCTCCGGGTGAAAGAGGAAAGGCTTTTGGGATTACAGGTACTTCTGTTGCTATTGGCAGCCTTACGGGACCTACATTAGGAGGTATACTGGTTAAAGCTTTTGGATGGCACTCAATTTTTCTTGTAAATATACCTATCGGCATAGTTGGAATATTGTGTACATATTTTCTCATACCTGAGATTAAAGAGGAGCCGGAAAATAAGAGTTTTGATGCTATAGGTGCCTTTCTTTTTGCCGGATCCATTTTATTGCTTTTTATGAGCTTTTTGTTTTTACAGGATCAAAAGGTATCCAGCACAGTGTTTGCAATGATGCTTATTGCTGCACTTGTTTTAATGGCAGCCTTTATAATACATGAGAGAAGGGTAAGCTATCCGCTTCTCAATTTTGGTCTTTTTAAGATAAAGATATTTTTATTGGGAATAAGTACAGGATTCCTATCATTTGTTTCGCTAAATACAACTTTATATTTTATACCTTTCTATTTTGCGTATATTTTGAAATTCACTACTTTGAAAGCCGGTCTTCTAATGTCAGCATACCCACTTATGACTGCCGTAATATCTCCATTTAGCGGTTGGCTGTCCGATAAAATAAGTTATAGGCCCCTGACTATCATAGGCCTCGTGATTAATGTAGCTGTGTTGTTTACAATATCAACATTCGGTGCAAATACATCAATTATTCAAATTGTTGTGTTTATGGCCCTTTTAGGAATAGGCTCAGCAATATTTCAATCACCTAACAACAGCAGTGTCATGGGTAGTGTGCCAATGAATCAGCTTGGATCTGCAGGTGGAATAAATGCACTTTTCAGAAATCTAGGAATGGTTTCAGGAACTACGATTTCAGTTATTCTCTTTTCATTTACAACAAACATCAACATTAGTAAGTTTACTGGAGATAAAATTGAATTTAACTCGGATGTGTTTCTGAAGGGATTTCGTGTTGTTTTTATATTTGCTGCATGTGCATGCATAGCAGCACTTTTACTGAGTGTTATTAGGATATCATTAAAGAAAGCAAGGACTTAACTCTTTTGTGTTATCAATAAAGCTGTAAAAATTATGTGATATTTGCATATTTAACATAAAATGAATAGTGCTAAATTTATTATATTAAAATATATAGTTACACTTTTAGATTATTTGTAGTATAATGTTTATGTTTATACAATAAACTTATATAGGTGATAAGATGAATAATAGCAAAATAAGCTCCGTTATATTCAGAATTTTATTTCTGGTATCTCTTCCGTTGTTAAACATAATTCATACAGCATTAAACAATTATAGAGGCGATGTTCATATTTTAAGAACCCATTTGGATCTTGTTATTCCGTTTGAGAAATTATTTATTGTACCTTATCTTTTGTGGTTCTTTTATTTTGTGTCTGTATTGGTTTATTTTGCTTTTGTCGACAGAAAAAATTATTTTAGACTGCTTTTTAGCATAATTCTAGGAAATTTAATCTGTCATGTAATATACTATTTCTATCCAACGACAGTGCCCAGACCTGATGTAATTGGAAATGACATCTTTTCATACCTGGTAAGGCTTACCTATGCATCCGACAATCCATTTAACTGTTTTCCAAGCGTACACGTATTGAATGCTTTGCTGGCATCCATGTATTTGTTTAGTTACGCCAAAAAAGCTGGGGTTAAATATTTATCAGTTATTGCATTTGTGCTTATTACATTATCTACATTATTTGTAAAGCAGCATTATGTACTTGATGCAGTTGCATCTTCAATAATAGGCGTATCAATGTATGTATTGTTTACTTCAGATTATATATGGAACACACATTTTAAAAGGATGCTGTATTTATTTAATCCTAATTTGCAAAAAAAGATTATGTAAAATAGATTTAATTTTAATGAATAATATTATATTTTTTGTACAAAATCTTACTTGGAAGTAAATATATTCTAGGTGAGGTTATTGTATGAGTAAAAGTAAAATATTATCTGTCAGGTGGATGTTGTTATATACATATATTTTTTTAGCAGGTTTTGCAGTTGGCTACTGCCTTGTGTTATTCAATATAATTTGATGAGATTTACAGAATTCAAATAGAAAAAATGATTATTTTATTTAAAGAAGAAGGGGAAAAGATGGAAGGTATACGTGAGAGTGTCAAACACGCCAAGAGGGTTGTTGTTAAAGTTGGAACATCTACTTTAACATATAATAATGGAAAAGTTAATTTTTCGAGAATAGACAAGTTGACAAGAGTGATCTCAGATCTTATGAATCAGGAAAAAGAAATTGTTCTGGTCACATCTGGGGCAATTGGTGTTGGAGTCGGAAAGCTAAAACTTCCAGGGAAGCCGAAATCAGTAAGGGAAAAGCAGGCTGTCGCTGCAGTAGGGCAGAGCGAGCTGATGCAGATTTACAGCCGATTTTTTTCTGACTATAGCCATGTTGTCGGTCAAATACTTCTTACCCGTGATGTAGTTGAAAATGAATCTAGCAGGAAGCATGTTATTAACACATTTGATACATTGATTGAAATGGGGATATTGCCAATAGTAAATGAAAATGACTCTGTTGCTGTTGATGAGATAGAATCAGGAAAGCACAGGGTGTTTGGTGACAATGATACATTATCTGCCATAGTAGCAAAGTTGGTCAATGCAGACTTGCTCATAATTCTATCTGATATTAATGGGTTTTATGATTCTGATCCTAAAGAAAATCCTAACTCCAAGCTGATTTCGGTTATTGAGGATATCAACGCTGAAGTGGAAAAATGTGCAGGTGGTGCAGGGACAAGCAGAGGAACCGGAGGTATGGTGACAAAACTTCAAGCTGCTAAAATCACTATGAACGCCGGCATCGACATGGTCCTTATCAATGGTCAGAAACCGGAATTGATAATGAATGTTCTTGAAGGAGGAGACGTAGGTACTCTTTTTAAAGCTCATAATCCTTCAGTCTGAGGAACGACCAAATCAATAAGCAAATTGTTATAATTTTTAAATACAAATACTAATACAAATACAAAAGCACCAGGACTATAAATATCCCGGTGCTTTCGTATTTGTATTTAATAATTCAATTAATTTATTGCTGTGGCTGATTTTGCTCCATATTATTTGCTGTATCAGCAGTGGTATTATTATTTATATCAGTATTGGTATTACCAGTTGTGTTGATGTCATTTGAATTTGTATCTGAAGTATTAACGGGCTCATTAGTAGTGCTATTTGATGGAGCACCGCCATGTATTGTGCAGTAGCTTACAGGTGCCTGATACTTCCAGTCACTAGGATATGGATCTGCAGCTCTTACCTTATTATAAGGAACGGTTCTCTGAATAAAAACGCTTTCTAATAGGGAGCTTTGAGGGCACCCAGGTCCAAAAAGATTGTTCCTGCCAAAGCCGTCCTTGTTGTCATTACAAACCTGTTTAACTACATGCACATCACAAACCTCTCCGCTCTTTGGTTCGGTACCTGGAAGGAAATATTCTTCAATTACAGCATTACCTCTCGGATCTCTTGCACAAAGGTCGGAAGGGGTTTTACCGGAGTATTTGCAAACTGTCCTTTTTATTACAGCAGTGGATTGTTTAAACTCTTTAGGCTTAAGGTTTGCATGAGCCTTTTCCATTACCTCATGCCAGATAATAAGTGCCTGATTGTACTCTTCAGGTGATAGCTTGGAATTTTTGTCATAGCCATACCAGGTTGCACCAACATAATATGGTGTATATCCTACAAACCACTTATCTCTGTTATCGCTTGTAGTTCCTGTTTTACCGGCTGTGGCAATCTTACCCTTCTGGATGAGGCCCAGTCCATTTGTTGATGCAGTTCCAATTCTACATACGTCTTGCATCATCCTGGTCATGATAAAAGCAGTACCTTCGTTATCATAAACCACTGTACTCTTTGACTTTTTCTCAAGTAAAACATTGCCGTCTTTATCCAATACCTTGGTATATGTTATAGGTTCCTTGTAAACACCATCGTTAACAAAAGGTACATATGCAGCTGCCATTTTAAGTGTATTTACTCCATCATGAAGTCCACCCATTGATATGGATAGATTACCGTCATTTTCTTTATTTAGATTTATTCCATTCCGTGCAAGATACTTTAAAGATAAAGAAGCTCCAAGTTTGAGCCATGTTTTGGCAGCAACTACGTTTATGGACTGATACAATGCTGTATGGATTGAAGTGAGCCCGGAATAATACCCTTTAGTATAGTTAGTAGGGTAAGGACTATTACTTGCAGGGTTTAGATAAGAAGGTGCATCATCAAAAACAGATGCTGCGGTTATCAACTTCATATCAATTGCCGGTGCGTAATCTGCTATAGGCTTAAATGTGGAACCAGGTTGTCTTTGTATCTGAGTAGCTCTGTTTAATATCAGGTCGCCTGTCTTTTGCCCATAACCGCCATAAAGGGCCTTCACCTGACCTGTGGCAGGATCCACTATAACCATGGCAGCTTGTGGATGCTGCAGGTTTCTTTTTATAATTGGAAAATACTTGTCGTTTGTAAACACTTCATCCATGCCCTTTTGAATATCAGGGTCCATTGTTGAGTATATTTTGATACCGTTGCTGTAAATTGTCTTGTCTGCTAATTGTGCAGACATGCCTGAGGCTATAAGGTCCTTTTTGACATCGATAATTACCTGATCTACAAAAAAGCTTTGAGTTTTAACCGTTTTAATCTTATTTTTGTCAGATGCAACAAATTTCAAGTCCTCTTTTAAAGCCTGCTGGTACTGTTGCTCGGTTATGTAGTTGGATTTTTTCATCTCCAGCAGTATGGTTTGTTGACGTTCAATGTTCTTTTTTATGTTTTTTTCAGAAACAGGTGCGTAAATTCCTGGAAGGTTAGTTATTCCAGCAAGGCTCGCACATTGTGCCAGAGTAAGATCCTTGACACTCTTTCCGAAATAAACCTGGGAGGCGGTCTCAACGCCATAATAATTACCACCCATATATATAAGGTTCATATAAAGGTCCAGTATCTTTTCTTTTGAAAGGTGCTTCTCAAGTTGAATTGCCATGTATTGTTCCTGAACTTTTCGCTTTAAGGTCCTTCTCATATCACCTGTAATATTTCTAACAAGCTGCTGGGTGATTGTACTTCCGCCGTGCATATTTCCCCCTGGTTTTAAGAAATTGAAAACGGCACTTGAAATACGTATAAGATCAATTCCCTTATGCTCCTTAAAACGCTTGTCTTCAATTGATATAAAAGCGTTTCTTAAATTGTCAGGTATGCTGTCATGTTCAACTAATACTCTATTTTGTTCACCTTTTAATTGCATTATCTCATTACCTTTTGAATCATAAACAAAAGAAGTAATATTTTTAAGATCTAATTGTTCAGGCTTTATTGGTGTTGTAGTTTTTATATAACCGAATATCAAGCCTCCTAAAATTCCGGCTACAGCAAACGAGACCAATAATAAGGACATAAATAAAATTTTTAATACCGTAGTTATAAATATAAATAACTGACCATGCCGTTTTTTAGTTCTTGTAGCAGGCCTTGTAACGGCTCTTGTTTTCGGATTCATGTTACCCTCCTAAGCATAGTAAAACTATAAATAGTTTATAAATATTAAAATGATTAAAAACAACAATGTGCTTTTAATCCTAAATTATTATAACATAAAAAAAATACATTTGCTAAAAAATTAATGTACTGTGGTGTTTTATTAAAAGTGATAAATCTATTACATTTGTCTGTCGCAAATCCCGTTGAACCGTTCGTTATTTGCTCCGCCAAATGTAAGATTATTAACACTTTTAATATAGTAAAAAAACATAATTATTGCACTAATATAGTATAAAAGTATTTTTACCAATTACTGCATTATTTATTATGTATTTTGTAATAAACATTTATTTTTAGTCCAGAATTTGTGATGTCTTTAAAACTTCTAAATTTATCCATGCAAAAACTGCCATCAACATCAGGCAAAATCGCCAGGATATGATATGTTTATATGTTTGAAGGGGAATCAGACTACTTGTGAAGAATATGTATTATTGTTTTTTTTTATTATTTTTTTACATTAAAACTGGATTATCTCAAATTATAATTTCCCAGCATTTTTAATCTCTCAAGTTCTTTTATTATGACATCGTATAAGTTGAGATCAAGTGTATTGCATATGGATGTAAGGTAAAAAAGGTTTCTTCCTATTTCTTTTTCTACAATGTCTCTGCAACTATCGCATAATTTTCCTTCCAAATGGGATTTCATGAGCTTTTTCAGTTCTTCAATATCTCCATCGGTTTTGTGATTCTGTTTTTTTGCATGGATCTTAATACAACCGCATTGTGTAACGGACTTAACTATTGTCCTGTTAATACGTGCGTTAGAATCCTGAAACTTTGTTATTTGATCAATAATACTTTTATTTCTAACTAGAAGGTCTGAAACGGTATATTGAAACTCGTCCATCAACATGTCTTTCAATATATATCACTCCTTTTATTAAGAATAGTCTATAATTTTTAGAAAAGATCTGTGAAACTCTAAACCCGATACACATTTTTAATGTGGAAAATGCGATTAGTAACTTACTTAAATTATAATTCCTCTGTCGGGCCTTTGTCAATGGAAATGGATAATATACCCTCGAGGTCAAAGTCGGGTACGTATTTGGAATCAGCTGAGTCTCTTTCCTGTATATAGCCGTTGGAAAAGTCAAGTTTAATAAAATGATTTAAGACCTTTTCATACTCTTTTCTAATTAACCTTCTGTCAATTTCGGGATACATGTGGGAGTTATAAAATGGAGTATATTGGCTCATAATGCTTACTACAATATCATCCGTAGGAAGATTGGCTTTTATAAAGTCCAGTATTTTTATGGATTCACCTGTCATTCCGGGAAGGACAAGGTGCCTTATAACTACCCCTTTTTGAATCATCCCATGTTCATCAAATACAGCCTTACCTGTTTGGCGATACATCTCCAAAACGGCATTTGTGGCTATGTTAAAATAGTTTTTTGCATCGGAATACTTCATAGCAGATTCATTTTTAAAGTATTTTATATCGGGAAGATATATACTTACAAGGCCTTCAAGCTGCTTTAAGCTTGTAATGCTGTCATAGCCGTTTGAATTATAAACGACAGGTATTTTTAAGCTTTTGCCAAGACTTTTTATGCATCCTGCTATTGCATAAGTATAGTGGGACGGGCTCACAAAGTTTATGTTGTGTACACCTTTTTGCTGGAGGTTTAAGATTATCATCTCAAGCTCTTGGAGGGATACAACCTTGCCAAAGTTCTCCTGGCTGATTTTATAGTTTTGACAAAAAATACACTTAAGATTACAACCGGAGAAAAAAATGGTGCCTGACCCATTTACACCGCTAATACAAGGTTCTTCCCATTTGTGGAGAAATGCTTTTGCAATTTTTATATCAGAGCCGGCACTGCATTTTCCGGAGGCTTTGGTTCTGTCCACCATGCATGTTTGAGGACACATAGTACAAGATGAATAGTTGTATTTCATAAGGCACCCGCTTTTTTATTTATTTAAATTTGTTATTGGTCAATATTTTACATTTTACTTTACAAGATTATCAAATAAAATTATAATATGACTAAAGATAACAGGAGTCAAGCTGCATATTTCAACATTTTTTGAAGATAATAAGAAATCCGTAGAAGATAGTAAGAAATCGGGGAATTTTTAGCCTGTATCTGTAATCATTCAATCATTCCTAAATAAGGAGCGAATCATGAATATTAGCGGTATTACATATGCACATAAAAGAAATGTAAAGCTTAGAAGGACTATAATCTTGTTAGTAATTATTTTCATCTTTTTGGCTTTTATAGGAATTTTAGGTGTCTCAGCTTATGTGGGATGGTCTTTGATACACCCTGAAAGAAGAAGCTTACCTAAATTTTCATCTAATATAGTTATTGAATATGATGATGTCCAATTTAAGGATATTACTAAATCTATAACATTAAAGGGCTGGTATTTTAAAGCAAAGGGCAGTGATAAGACCATTATCATGGCTCATGGATATACAAATAACAGGCTTCAGTTTAATGAGAAAACCCTTGATATGATAAGTGGATTGCAATCAAATGGTTTCAGCGTATTGACATTTGATTTCAGGAACAGCGGTATCTCAGGTGGAGATAAGACAACCATAGGAATTAAAGAAAAGGATGACTTGCTTGGTGCCATAAAATATGTAAAATCCACTGGAGGAAAGCATATTGTGTTAATGGGTTTTTCCATGGGTGCTTCGACAGCAATACATACGGCGGCTGAAAGTCCTGATGTAGAAGCAGTAATAGCAGATGCACCTTTTGCTGACCTCGATACCTATCTTAGGGAAAATTTAAGTGTTTGGAGTTCTTTGCCCAAGTTTCCTTTCAACAACACCATTCTACTTATTGTGAAATTTATGGCGAATTTAGACCCTAATCAGATGATACCCAAAAATGATATTGAAGGTGTGGCACCCAGACCTGTAATGCTGATACATGGTAAGGATGATGATGCGACACCTATAAGGAACAGTGAAGAGATTTACAATGCATATACAAAGATAAACAAGGAAAATATAACCTTCTGGAAAGTTGACGGAGCTAAGCACCTTGGGAGCTACGAGAAGGATACCAAAGAGTATATGAAAAATATATATGAGTTTTTGGGGAAAGTATATGGTTCAAAATAGACCTGATTATTCATTTCATTGTATCAGTGACTTTATATTTGCTGAATCCAAGATATTACTCCCATCGGATATAATACTGGTTCCTGGAAGCGATTGTATGGAACTGGCTATAAGAGCTGCAGAGCTTTATAATGAAGGTCTGGCACCGACTGTTTTGATATCAGGCGGATATAACCCTATAATACCTGATTATGCTTCAGAGAGTGAGTTTTTAATGAGTACTGCTGTTTCAAACGGGATATGCAGCGAGGCTGTCATACTTGAAAGTGAGGCAAGGAATACTTTTGAAAATGCAGTTTTATCATGGAAGATAATAGAGCAAAGAGGCTTAAAGCCCAAAAGGTGTTTATTGGTTTGCAAGGCTTATCACTCAAGAAGAGCTCTTTTGACATATCAGGCACGATTCCCGGCGAACATGAAATTTTGTATTTCAACAGTTGAGGATTATAAGAAAATTAATAAGCTGAACTGGTTTCAAACTGATACAGGTATTAAAACGGTAATGACGGAAGTCGTTAAGATCGGTAAGTACTTTAATGACGAAATAAAGCCATTGTATGAAAAAGAAAGGCTGTTATAACAACCTAAGGCATGGTTGAAAAATTACTTACCGTTTTGGGTGTGTGTTTACGAGTTAAGTTAACACGAAAGCGAAATTATACGGTAAGTTATATTTTCAACATGACTAAGTAGTGCCTATGATGCTTCCTGAGCTTCCAATTTCCTTACAAACAGTGATACCAGGCTGGGATCGAATTGTGTGCCGCTTTTAGCCTTTAGCTCAGCTAAAGCTTCTTCATGCGACAGGGTATCTCTATATACCCTTTTAACTATCATTGCAGAATATGAATCGGCGATCTGCACAATACGGCCTTCAAGAGATATGTTTTCACCTGACAAATTCCCAGGGTAACCCGTTCCATTCCAGTACTCATGGTGGTGTTTTACTCCGTTTATTATGGTTTCTGACAGGTCTAAATGATTAAGTATGCTTATGCCATAATCAACATGGTTTTTCATAACAGAATATTCCTTATCTGTCAATTTGCTTGATTTTCTTATTATATCGCTGGATATAAGTGTCTTTCCAATATCATGGAGCCATCCTGATGTATATATGTCATCAACTGTTTGAGGAGGAAGATTAAGCTCTATGGCAAGAACTGATGCATAATATGCAGTATATCCGGAATGAACGAAGGTGTACATGTCCTTTTCGGCAAGCACATTTAAAAACTCATAACCTGCATCAGATAAAATTGGAGGCTCTTGCTTTGTATAGATGCTGCCTCTTATATTTTTGAACTTATTCATAAACATATTTTTGTCTGCATTATTAAGAAGCCTTTCAATACTTATATTCCTGTCACTGTGTGAATGCGATTCTCCAATAGCGAAAGAAAGCCTTATTGGATCTATCTCAGGATCAAGTATAAATAGTTTGTTTTTTAGTGTGTTGTAAATCCTGCGCCTAAGAAGACTGGGGAGTATATTAGCGTCTTTTATAAGAACAACAAACTCGTTTCCGCCCATTCTCCCTATTATGCTCTCATATTCCTGGGTTTCAACCTTTAAAACTTGTGCTACCTGAATAAGAATCTTGTTACCGGCAGAGTAGCCATATGTATTGTTAATCTGTTTGAAACGGTCGGTATCAATTATAAGAAGTGTTACGTTTGAGCCTTGGGATAGCCACTTTTTACCTGTTTCAATAACATGGGACATTGTTGCAGTGGGGGTAAGTGAGTCTGATATACTGAGTAAACAAAACTTGTCTCTCTCAGATATAAGGTGGCGGAAGAGTTTTGCTATGACGGTTATATATATGGCAGAAAAAAGAATTCCCGTTCTGATCCCAAAAACCTGCTCAACTGGACGGAATTCCTTCATGTAACCTATCTGGAAAAACAGTATAAAGCCTAGAAATACTACCGATACCACATCTGTAAGCAATATTGAGAAAATTATTGATAGAGAAGCAGAATCGGAAATAATCCCACTAAAATAATTTATATCAAACTTAAATAAATTCATGTTAATAACATAAATGCTAAAAGCAAGATAGGCTAAAATGTATTTGACCAATTTGTATCTTGTGGATAAGTTCCAGTACTTACTGGAAAAAATCAAAATACCGAAAGGCAATGTCAATGTCAGGAACAATATCCTTCCACTCCAAAAAATCGGTTTAATGGCTATATACAATGATAATAATATAAAGAATATATCCATCTTGTGTTTGCGGATAACTGATAGAATTTTGGAATTAAGAATAAACCTGTACAAGACTAACCTCCCGAATAACCAATTGAAATCAATTTTAAGTATCTATTTTTTTTAGGTATACTTTTTTTGCAGTTCATTTACCATTAACCTTAGAGCTTTACCCCTATGGCTAATCTCATGCTTCATTTCCGATACCATTTGTGCCGTTGTCATTTGGTACTCTGGTACATAGAATAGGGGATCATAGCCAAATCCATTAGTGCCGTTAGGCTCATTTGATATATACCCCTCGCATGTTCCTTTAACCGTAAAGTTGCTTCCATCAGGAAATACTACTGCTATAACACATACAAAGCGTGCCGCACGCTTTTCGAAAGGCACGTCCTTAAGCATATCCAAGAGCTTTTTGTTTTTCTCTTCATCAGTTGCATTTTCTCCTGCAAATCTTGAGGAATAAATTCCGGGTGCACCATTTAGAAAATCAACCTCAAGGCCGGAATCATCCGCCATAACAGTTTCACCTGTAATACGGCTTATCTCGCTTGCTTTAATCAGTGCATTTTCTTCAAATGTTGAACCTGTTTCCTCAATATCTATATTTAGACCCACGGATTCCATTGATAAAACTTCATATGGAAAGTCCTTCAATATTTCCGATATTTCTTTGATTTTTCCCTTATTCTTGGTTGCTGCTATGAACTTTTTCATCTTTTGTTATTCCCCCGATATAGTTGGTTAATGGCCCTAAAGCACTTTTTTGAATGTCAATGAGCTTTAATATACCGGACTCTGAAAGCTTCAGTAACTTATCTAACTCGTTTCTGCTGAAGGGTGCCTGTTCACCTGTTGCCTGAACCTCGATGAACTTACCCGAACCGGCCATTATAACGTTCATATCTACAGTTGCCCTTGAATCTTCTTCGTAGCAAAGATCAAGCATTTCATGACCAAATACTAAGCCTACGCTTGTCGCAGCAACATAATCCATAATTGGAGTTTTTGTAATTACTCCATTATCTATTAAATATTTACAAGCCTCAACAGTAGCAACGAAAGCACCTGTAATGGAGGCTGTCCTTGTACCCCCGTCAGCTTGAATAACATCACAATCCAATGTTATTACTCTTTCACCTAAAATATTGAAGTTGATTACTGATCTTATAGCCCTGCCTATTAATCTTTGAATTTCCTGTGTCCTTCCGTTAAGCTTAAGTTTACTTATATCCCTTGTGTTTCTGGTTTGGGTTGCACGTGGCAGCATGGAATATTCTGCAGTCAGCCAGCCTTCGCCTGAGTTTTTTTTGAAGGGTGGAACTTTATCATCTATAGAAGCAGTACAAATTACTTTTGTATTTCCAACTTCAATTAATGCAGATCCCTCTGCATGTTTTATATAGCCTCTGGTTATTTTCACAGGACGAAGCTGTGCATCATTCCTACCGTCCAATCTCAATGGTGTCACTACCTTTCTGATTTAGTTAGTAATGCCTTAGAAATAACTTAATATTTTCAAGAACAAAATCCCGATGATTTAGCGGGGTTTTGGACGATGAGAATTCCATGTTATTTCTTAGCCATCACTTAGTAATTTTTCACTCGTCATAAATAATTATTTATATATTATAGCCTTTAGGATGTGTTTTATGCCAAGTCCAAGCTGTTTCAATTATTGTTTCAAGATCGTTATACCGAGGAGTCCATTTTAGATCTTTAATTATCTTTTCTGAAGATGCAACAAGTATGGCAGGATCCCCTGTACGCTTGGGTGCAACAACAGACTTAATTGGTTGGCCTGTTACCTTGCGGGCGATTTCAATAACTTCCTTAACGGAAAAGCCCTTGCCGTTACCAAGATTGTAAATTTCACTCTGGTTATCTTTTCTAAGCTTGTTAAGTGCAAGTACATGTGCATTGGCAAGATCGGTAACATGGATATAATCTCTTATACATGTTCCGTCAGGAGTTGGATAATCGGTTCCGAATATCTTTATGTCTTCCCTCTTACCAAGTGCTACTTGTAATATCAATGGTATGAGATGTGTCTCAGGATGATGATCCTCTCCGATTTGACCGCTTATATGAGCACCTGAAGCGTTAAAATACCTTAATATCACATGCTTTATACCAAGGCATTTATCAGCCCATTTCAATGCTTTCTCAACGGTAAGCTTTGTCTCACCGTAAGGATTTGTAGGTAATGTCTTATCGGTTTCAAGGATGGGAACATTTTCAGGTTCTCCATAAGTAGCTGCAGTGGAAGAGAACACAATTTTCTTAACCCCAGCTTCATTCATGGCATTAAGAAGATTTAATGTAGAGACAACATTGTTGTTGTAAAATTTAAGCGGGTCAACAGTACTCTCTCCTACCTCTATATAAGCTGCAAAATGTATCACAGCCTCAATTTCATTTTCTTTAAATACTTTATTTATGAATTCCTTATCTCTAAGATCACCGATTATGAGCTTTCCGCCTAGTACAGATTCTTTATGTCCTCTTTCCAGGCTGTCCAATATTATGACGTCTTCTTTATTTTCCAATAATTCTGCTACTGTATGACTTCCAATGTATCCTGCTCCGCCTGTAACCAGTATACTCAATCTATTCACTACCTTTCATACATAATATTTAAAAGTTGTTTATCTTTATTAAGACCAACTATTATCATAATAATACACAATAAAAGTATATTTCCGTTATTTTGCTTGTTTAAATTATAATAACATTTATTATAAAAAAATTAAACTCATTTTTTACATAAATAATACAAATAATATTACATTGTTTAGAGTAATATTATTCGCAGCTAAAAGAATTTACTGCGGTACATTAGGTATTATCAAATTTAATTGTATTAATCACTTTTAATATTGATTAATATTAAAAAATATATATAATATATTAAAAGTGTTATCAATTAATACATTGGAGGAGCATATGGCTGATATAATCGGGCAATTAACCAAGGAGTTCAATTTAAAGTTGTTTCAGGTTCAAAACACGGTTAAGCTTATTGATGAAGGTAATACAATTCCTTTTATAGCAAGGTATAGGAAGGAAGTTACAGGTGAGCTGAATGACCAGGTTTTAAGGGAGCTTTATGAAAGGCTTGTTTACCTTAGAAATCTCGAAGCAAGAAGGGAAGAGGTAAAAAGGCTAATTGATGAACAGGGAAAATTGACTGATGAATTGGCAAATGCCATAGCAAAAGCAAACACTGTGCAGGAAATTGATGATATCTATAGGCCTTTCAGACCAAAAAGAAGAACAAGGGCCACAGTAGCCAAGGAAAAGGGTCTTGAGCCTTTAGCAGATATTATTTTTGAACAAAAAATAATGGATAAATCAATTGAAAATATTGTTAGACCTTTCATAGATGCGGAAAAAGAAGTTAATACCGTAGATGATGCATTAAATGGAGCTATGGATATAATTGCAGAGAATATTTCCGATAATGCAGTATTCAGAAAATCCATCAGGGATATTTTCTTCCAATCGGGAACAATTATTTCCCAGGCCAAAAAAGAAGAGGAATCGGTTTATAAAATGTATTATGATTTCAAAGAGCCTGTTCAAAAGATTGCAAATCACAGGGTTCTGGCTATAAACAGGGGAGAGAAGGATGAGTTTTTACAGGTGAAGATTTCCGTGCCGGAAGAACTGCCTATCAATTACCTGAAAACGCATACCGTTAAAAAGACAAAATCAGTAACATCAGTTTATGTTGAAAAAGCAGTTGAAGATTCCTATAGCAGGTTGATTTTTCCTTCTATTGAGCGTGAGGTGAGGAATGAGCTTACAGATCATGCTGAAGAACAAGCAATGAAGGTATTTGCTGCCAATCTTAAAAACCTGCTGCTCCAGCCTCCGGTAAAGGGCAAGGTTGTTCTTGGGCTTGATCCTGCTTATAGGACAGGCTGTAAAATCTGTGTTGTTGATGAGACAGGTAAGGTTTTGGCGACCACTGTTGTTTATCCTACCCCTCCTCAAAACAAGACCGAGGAAGCCAAAAAAGTTCTCAAACATTTAATAGAAAAGCATAATGTGGACATTATTTCAATAGGTAACGGAACAGCATCAAAGGAATCTGAGATATTTATATCGGAACTTTTAAAGGAAATTGACAAGAAAATATATTATATGGTGGTTAGTGAGGCGGGGGCTTCGGTCTATTCCGCATCCAAGCTTGCTGCAGAGGAGTTTCCTGATTTTGATGTGGCATTAAGAAGTGCAGCATCAATTGCCAGAAGGCTTCAAGACCCACTTGCCGAACTTGTAAAGATTGATCCCAAATCAATAGGAGTTGGTCAATATCAGCATGATATGAATCAGAAAAGGCTTGGAGAGTCTTTAGGCGGGGTAGTTGAAGATGCTGTTAACAGCGTAGGTGTTGACCTCAATACTGCGTCACCGTCCCTTCTTTCATATGTGGCAGGAATAAACGGAACTGTAGCGAAAAATATAGTCGAATACAGGGAGCAAAACGGAAAGTTTACTAAGAGGCAGGAAATTAAAAAGGTTAAGAAGCTTGGAGACAAAGCTTTTGAACAATGTGCAGGATTCTTAAGAATTACTGATGGGAAGAATATATTGGACAACACAGCTGTGCATCCCGAGTCATATGATGCTGTTTTAAAGCTTTTAAAGCTTACCGGGTTTACTTTGGATGATGTTGCTAAGGGTAACCTTAAAGGGCTAAAAGAGGCAGTGAGTAAAAGGGGAGTTACAAGCATTGCAGAGGAAATTGGTGTTGGTGTCCCTACATTAAGAGACATAATGGATGAACTTTTAAAACCCGGACGTGATCCGAGGGATGAGCTTCCCAAGCCAGTTTTATTGACTGATGTATTGGATATTGAGGACTTGAAGCCTGGAATGGTACTTACCGGCACAGTAAGAAATGTTGCTGACTTTGGTGCTTTTGTTGATATAGGGGTACATCAGGATGGTCTTGTCCATATATCGGAATTATGTGACAGATATGTAAAAAGTCCTATGGAAGTTGTTGCAGTAGGAGATATTGTGAAGGTACGGGTTTTATCGGTAGAAGTCCAGAGGAAGAGAATTTCACTGAGCATGAAAGATATTTAGTAATAATTTCTTTTACAATAATCAGGGCTGCAAAATCACTTCATGATTTTGGCCTTGATACTTTGATGAAATCAATATAAAATTAAATTATGTAAATATATAAAAAATAATCGATTTCAATATTTATAATGTAATCATATTATTGCGTACGAGAAAACTATGGGGTCAAAGGGGTAAAGAAGTGTTTAAAAGATTTATCCAAAACCAAAAAGAAGTATTCACAATACTTACAAGTAAGTCAGGAATAATAATTTTAATTGCAATGCTGTTGTTTTTTCTGCTAAATACATTAAAAGTAACACTTTTCAATTTCTATATTATTCCTACTCAGACGGCAGATGCGTTCAAGTATAAATTTATTATGTCATTTGCTGTGGTATTCCTCTCTTATATATTAGTTTTGAGCTTTAAGTCAAGGTTTATGTTTATACTGGCTTATCTTATACAGTTAGTTTACATATTAGTCAATTTTTCATACTATCTGTATTATCACAGCTATCTAAATGTTATGCAATTTATATCCCTTTTCAGTGAGGGATTTGAAGCTGCCAAGAATTCGTCTGCTCCATTGAGCTTAAAGATGTTAATTGCATTTATAGATATACCTGTTTTTCTATTTATTGCTATTAATTATATTAAAGTGCGTGAATTAAGAAAAAAAATACTGCTGTACAGAATAGTTGCTGTATTAGTTACAATAGCGGTTATTGTTCAAGTACAAATCTCTTATTATAACAATAAAAATTTCATCACGACTCTAATGGATGACAAGTTTAAAGGGGAGTCACCAATAGTACAATGGTACGGAACTGTGGCAAATAATATTGTGAACGTTTGGATTAAAAGCAGTGAAAGCCAGTTTATAAATCAATTTGTATATGGCAGTCAAATAGTTAAAGAAGATAATTCATTAGAAAATCCCAATTTTGTACTTATACAGGTAGAGGCTATGGATTCCATAATCGTAAATACAAAGTACAAGAATCAATATATAATGCCTTATCTTAACTCACTAACCAACAAAAATATTTATTATCCTTATGTTATGAGCTATCATAAGGGAGGCGGTACTTCAGACAGTGAGTTTTCAATAATTAATAGCATAGAGCCTTTAGATGAATTTCCATCTATCAAGCTGTCAAATTACAAGTACAATAATTCCATGCTAAAAAAGCTGAAGGATGGGTACTATACTAACGTTGCGTTTCATGGGAACACCGATGTTTTCTTTAACAGGGATTCAGCATTTCCTAAAATGGGATTTCATGAATTTTATGATATTGATAAAATGGGATTAAAACAAAAAGGGTGGGGGGCACCTGATAAGGATCTGTTTAAATTTGCTTCAGAAACCATAAAGAAGCTGGAAGAGCCATACCTTGCATATGTAATAACTATGACAAGCCATACGCCCTTTTCCAATGTTAATCGCTATTTTAGTAAAAGTATTTATGATGATATAGAAATCCAGTTAATTAAAAACTATTTTAACTCAATGTCATATGTTGACCAATGCATTAAAAATTTTGTTGAAGAAATAAGAAATGATGAAACTTATATTTTTATATACGGGGACCATGCTCCTAACCTTTATTCAAATTTATACTGGCAAGGTTCTTTTAAAGAAGACGACAAACAGTTTGAATTTGTACCATTGATTATAATTACTCCTGATGATAAAAAATTTAAAAATGAACGTGAAGCAGCATCATTTTTAGATATTGCTCCAACAGTTCTTAACAATTCAGGTATTTCTTTTAAATTTAAGACAGATGGCCGGGATTTAATTGATCCGAACAGTGAGTCTAAAGACATTCCGTTTAAAGGAAGCAAGTATGACAGAGCCTATCTGGTAGAGAAAATTAAAAAGCGGTAGTCTTTATAAATCTCCGTAAATGAGAAGCTTTACTGCAAATTACCCATATGATATAATAATTTAGTCGTTTTTATACTGTTTTATATGTGCGAAAGAAGGTATGGATTATGAAGGTTTTGGGTAAGGCTGTGCAGTCAATTATAAGGCGGCCTTCTATATTGGTGTATTTTGGATTTATTGCTTTAATATACAGCATAATAGATTCAAGAAATCCTCTGACGGCTCTTTTAATGGGGTTTAACAGATTAGGCAAGGGCGATTTTCTGGATATGATCATTTATTCCATTCAGATATTCTTAAATATATTGATGAATCCTCAAACGGCAATAAAGGCATTGATTGGTTTTGTATTGATTTTATTGTTCGTATCGATATTGATTGGTCTTATTTTTAGCGGTTATTTCAATGTAGTTAATAATGCTGTGGGAAAAAAGGAAAAATATAAAGGTGAATTCCTGGAAGGAATAAAGAAATTTTTCTTAAGAATATCATTTGTTTCATTGAGAGCAGTTTTAGTTAGTATTATTGTTCTTATTGTTACTTTAGTAGCGTCTGTTCCAGCTGTTATAATAACAAAATCATGGCTTTCAGGAAGGGCAGATTTAACGGTATTTGCAGCTTTTGTAGATGTAATTACCATAGGCGTTATTTTTCTTATATTTATGTTTTACAGTACATATATCAGTTTCTGGTTTCCTGCTTCAGTAAATAATAATAGGAAATGGTTTTTAACAGGTAAGAGAAATGCAGATAAGTTTTTCTGGAAAATTTCTATGAGGTACATAGTATTTATAATTGTTTTTTTGGTTTGTCATTTTTTCCTCGCAAAAATCAATGTGAATTCTGCTGATGTTGATTTTGCCATGAACATAAAGAAATTTGCAGGTTTTATAGCTAATTGGGTTTTCAATACTTTGTTTTTTGGGCTCTTTATAACATATGTGTTTTCTGTATATAGAATTGCAGAAAGTTATGTTCCGCAAGATGTGGAGTATGAATAAATCCTTCGGAATTTGCAATGGGTCATTTCAAAAAGCTGGGAATGCCCTTAGGCATGTTGAAAATATAACTTCCCGTATAATTTCGCTTTAGTGTTAACTTAACTCGTGAACACACGCTCAAAACGGGAAGTAATATTTCAATCATGCCTTGACCCAAAATCTAATTTCTTTCAAGTCCCGCTAACAATAGATAGATAAGGATTATTAGTAGTATTTCATCTTCTATTGACTCCTCTATCAACAAAAAAATTGTGCCTAGTATAATTATCTCTTCAATACCAATATTATTATGTAAAAATTGCAGAGGCGAAGGTATGTTATTATTCCATCTCCTGCTTGGATTTTGGCAGGGGCTTTCGGAATCCAAATTGGGAAGTGGAATATCTTTAAGTTCCTGCGGCAAACTATCTTCATGATATTCATTGTCGAAGTCGCTTTTTTGTTTTAGACCTGGATATGTGAATCTTATGTTAGTAGGAGGCTTTTTTCTGTAAATCATTTCAATACCCTCCCCCTATAAAAAGCTTTTATCGGCATCATCCATTAACTTCGACAAATTATACATTTGCAGCAGTTTAATGCAAGTTCCGAGTTTTTTTTGTCTATTGTTGTTAAGAAAAGGCTTCATTGAATAGAGGAGGTTAATTCTTGGATCATCCTTAGTATTGATCTTATCAAATATTTTTTTTGCCCTGCTAAGCATTTCTATATTTTCTTCCATTTCACTGCGGCTTCTGCTTTCATTTCTTATTGGCTCAGAAGGCAGTTCTTTAGGGGCCTCTTTTTCATTTGATTTATCTGATCCCGCTAAAAGAGTAAGAAGCCCCTTGACATTATCAGGAAGGTTTTCCTGGCCTAATATATCTGTAATTTGCTTAATTTTCTTGTTAAGGTCATCGCTCATCCAATGTTCCTCCTAAAGAGCTTTTGTATAAGTATATTCAAGATTTGTTTAATAATTCCTTAATTTTACTTATAATTTCATCTCCTCTGTCGCCTATGAGTGCGGATAATTTGGAGAAATCTTCCTCATTAAGTCTTTTTCCCAGTTCATCTTTATTGAGGTTAAGGGATTTGAGCTTGGAATCGTCAATCTCATTTATTTTACTTAAGAGTTCTTCTTTATCAACCTTGTTAAGTTTTTTGGCCAACTCTTCAGCATCTCCCTTTTGAAGCATTTCCATGGCGGCAGAAAGCCTTGCCTGCAATACCTTTTCGTCCATCTTGCCAAAGAGTTCGCTAAGTTTTTTATTGATTGGATTGTTCATAATCATCAGCCCTTTCCATATAACTATATTTGTAATAAATGAACATAGACTCATTTATGTTACAATTTATTATATTAGGAGCTAACAAATTATATTATTTTCAACATGCCTCAAATGATTAATCTTTGGATTTTAAATATAACAACTTGCTAAGGCATGAATGAATAATACTTACCGTTTTGAGCGTGTGTTCACGAGTTAAGTTAACACGAAAGCGAAATTATACGGTAAGTTATATTTTCGTCATGACTAATTGGAATTACAACCTTAATAAAACAATAGTAAAAATACCAGAATAAAGAATAGTATTGTACTGTCTTTATTTGTTGACTTAAAGGAGCTTCCTATTTTATGGGTTCTTAAAAAACTGTCATCGTAAAAAAGCAGTAAAAATATGATTATAAAAAATAACAGCTCAGTGTTTGAATCTTTAGATTTATATGAAGTCATTAAAACCACTCCCTTATAGTGACTCGTATATTTACATAATATTATGGAAGCTAAAAAAATGTTACACTTTAATTAATATGCTGGTAAAATAACAATATGAAAAGTGAATAATTTCTTACATTTGTCTTTCGCAAATCCCGTTGAACCGTTCGTTATTTGCTCAGCCAAATGTAAGATTATTAACACTTTTAATATATAATACAAATGTTGAAGAATTCTTTTATAATTTTTAATCATAGCTTAACTGTTTTAGAAAAATTCACTATGGAGGATAAGACAATGTATGATGTTATTATAATTGGAAAGGGCCCTGCTGGAATATCAGCTTCTTTATATACTATAAGATCAAACCTGAAAACACTAATTATAGGTATGAATGAAAGTGCTCTGGTAAAGACCGAAAAGATTGAAAACTATTATGGTTTTTCAGAACCTATAAGCGGACAATACTTATTAAAGCAGGGAGTAGAACAGGCAATAAGGCTTGGAGGAGAAATTATAGAGGATGAAGTAATTGAAATAAAAAAGAATGAAACCTTTGTAGTTACAACCACTAAAGGACAGTTTTCTGCTAAAGCAGTTTTAATGGCAACCGGGCAAAAACAAAAGAAAATAAACATTAGAAACTTAAAGGAATTTGAAGGCAACGGAGTCAGTTATTGTTCCACATGCGATGGCTTTTTTTATAATGATTTAAAAGTTGGAGTACTTGGTTATAAGGACTATGCAGTACACGAGGCGGTGGAACTTCTGGCATATACAAAGGATATAACAATCTTTACCAATGGATTTTCTCCAGAATTTTCAAAAGAATTCCAGGATGAAGCAAAAAAGTTTAATATAAATAAAAAGCCGGTGAAAGGTCTTGAGGGCAAGGAATATCTGCAAAAGATTGTGTTTGATGATGGTACTCACGAAAGCATTGATGGATTATTTGTTGCATATGAGAGTGCTTCAAGTATCGATTTTGCAAGAAAACTTGGGGTACTTACCCAGGATGGTTCCATTCTTGTGAATTCCGATATGCAGACTAATATTGACGGACTGTTTGCAGCCGGTGACTGTACAGGGGGATTCAAGCAAATAGCTACTGCGGTAGGACAAGGTGCTTTAGCAGGCAGAAGGATAATTGAGTTTGTAAGGAATGATGCTTCCTGATTTTGTATATCTAGGAAATTGGGGTGTATGCTACACCGCAACTTCTCACAACAATATCAATGTTGCAAAAGCACTTCCTATCACTTCCAGATTTTGTTCTTGAGATTGGAATGATGCTATGATAATATTATCTTATATACAAAAGTTTGAATGTCTCACATTTGGAAGCATTTTAATTAAATCTCCTCGGAGTTGATTATTATGAAGGATGAGGAAAAAGCCAAAATAAAATTAAAATGGTATTCTAGTGCTGTTTTGTATACAAGCATTTATTTAAATCTGTATAAAAGGCTCTGTGATTAATTTCACAGAGCTTTAATAATTTACTAAAGCCTTAATATAAAGGAGGGATATTCCAAGTGTTACATGGAGAGTTACTTTTAATTGATGACAAAACTGTTTTCAGAGGATTAAACAGTGATTATCTTAATTTTAACCAGGTATATGAGAGCATAATCAGTTTTATTAAAGCGGACATAAATAGCTTGTACAAAATTTCTATCGGTACTGACTCGCAGGTTGGAAGACATACGGTATTTGTGTCTTGTGTTCATGTTCACAGAGTAGGCAGGGGTGCAACCGGCTTTCTGCACAAAACTGAATATCCAAGAGCTATAACCAATTTAAGAGAGAAGATATACCTGGAAACTAGTTTAACTTTGCAGCTGGCTTATATGTTTAATGAAGAAAAGATTCAAAATATAAGAAAGGCAGTTGGAAGTGACAATGTTTCATTTGAATTCCATATAGATATAGGCACTCGGGGAAAGACTAAATCACTGATTAACGAGATGGTGGGAATGGTTAAAGGATTGGACTTTGTTCCTAAAATAAAGCCCGATAGTTATTGTGCAAGCCATTTTGCAGACAAATATACAAAAGCTATGTGAAATCCATTGATAAACTATGCTGATGGTAAATGTTATGGTATAATACTATCCGTTGGAATATAATTTCTAAACGGAGGTTAGTGATGTGGAAGATTTAAAGAAGTATGAAGAAAAAGCTGAAAAGTTGAAAGTTATTTCTCATCCGCAGAGGCTATGCATTGTTAAAGGGCTGATCGGAAACGATTGCAATGTTACAAAGATACAGGAATGCCTTGGTTTACCTCAATCTACAGTTTCCCAACATATTGCTAAGTTAAGAACTGCCGGAATAATTGAAGGAAAAAGAAATGGTCTGGAGATCTGTTATAAAGTTGTAGATGATGAAGTGGTAGACATAATTAATGTCCTATTTAGTCCCTCTAAAGATATTTGTGAGTAAAACTATATTAAAAGTGATAAATCTATTACATTTGTCTTCGCAAAATGTAAGATTATTAACACTTTTAATATATATATATATATATATAATGACTAAAATTTCACTTAATTTTAGATATTTTGATTTACGCGGAGGTTGAATTTTGGATAAGAAATTAATTGCAAAAACAATTGATCATGCAGTATTAAAGCCAGATGCTACAGATGCTGATGTAGAGAGAGAATGCGGTATTGCAATGAAATTTGATGTAGCTTCGGTATGTGTGAAGCCTTGCCATGTTAAACTTGCACATAGCTATCTAAAAGATGCTGATGTAATGGTAAGTACGGTTATAGGGTTTCCACACGGGGGAACAACAACGGCATGTAAGGTGGCAGAGGCTTTTGAGGCTATTGAGAATGGTGCTTATGAGCTTGATATGGTAATAAATATAGGTAAGCTTCTATCAGGGGATTACGCATATGTTAAAAATGATATAGAGGCAGTGGCTAAGGCAGCACATTCAAAAAATGTAATTTTGAAAGTAATAATTGAAACAGCATTACTTGATGATGAGAAGAAGAAAATTGCCTGCAGGCTTTCAGAGGAAGCAGGAGGCGATTATGTAAAGACATCAACTGGGTTTAACGGTAGTGGGGCAGCATCAAATGACATTGTCCTAATGAAGAATTCTGTTGGACCTCATATTAAGATTAAAGCTTCAGGAGGCATAAAAACTTTAGACCAGGCAATTGGATTTATTGAGCTGGGGTGTCATAGATTAGGTACAAGTTCTACAGAACAGATACTTACAGGTGTTGATAAGGAAGATAAAAGTCTGTATTAGGCGATTTCAAAAATTTCCTTGGTCAATTTTTAATGCTCTAAAGTACTAAAATCAATATTTTTAAAATCGCTAGTTGAACAGTTATTTTTTAGAATCACCTTAAAGGTATGATTAAAAAATTTTAAGCATTTTTATAATGACAAAATTTAGTTATTCCTAAATGAATATCACAAGAATGGACGGCATAGAAATATTCTATAAAGAATAATTTGTGAGGTGCCGGACAGTGCGAAAAACGTTAAGTATCATCATATGCTGTTTATTCATTGTATCATTATTTGTTGGGTGTGGTATTTTACAGAAGCTTGGAATTGAAAAGGATGGATCTGATGAATTGCAGCCTGCAAGCAGTGTTGTAATAGGTGAAGAAGAAGCAAAAAAACTTTCCGATAAAGTACCCATTCACCTGTATTTTGCAAATGAAGACAATTCCAAGCTAAAGCTTGAGGTGAGACATATACCGGTTAGTGAAGCCAAAAAAAGTGTAAATAATCTGGCTGGTATTGTTGTCAATGAGCTTATCAATGGACCTACCAAAAAAGGGTTAAAGGCTACCATACCTGAAGGTACAAAACTTATAAAAAGCAGTGTGCCTATTAAATCAGGAGTTGCAACTGTTAACCTATCCAAGGATTTTGTCGATAAACATCCCGGCGGAAAGGAAGCTGAGAGGCTGACAATTTATTCAATTGTTAATTCGCTTACAGAGATAAAAGATATCCAAGAAGTTAAGTTTTTGATTAATGGTAAAGTGTGTGAGACATATAAAGGATTCTTTAAATTTGATGCAGCTTTTCCGAGAAATGTATCAATTATAAGCAATGAGGTTGCAGCACCAAGTTCACAAGCAGCAGAAAATACCAGTGATTTGGGAGTATCTTCTTCAGATAATAGTAGCAGTGCTGATAAAAGTAATGTAGATAAAAGTGATTCAGGCATAAATGATTTGAACAAAGATAGTCAGAATAAATCTGGTACCAGCAAAAATGATAAGAATAAAGATAAAGACAATTCTAATAAGGATAATTCAAATAAAGAAAATTCTGCTAAAGATAAATCAAATAAAGATTCAAATAAAGAAAATAATTCAAAAAAGTCTGATTCAGGAATTGATATGGAGGAGTCTGACCAAAGCTTCAGCAGCGATATGTCAAATATTACTGTAGATTCAGATGGTACGATTTTAGAGTGATATATTAAAGGGATGCAAAGCCTTCTAAATTGCATCCCTATTCTTGATGTCAAGGAAGTTATGGTATATGCTAAGTAAGTAATGCCTTAGCCATTACTATATTAAAAGTGTTAATAATCTTACATTTGGCGAAGAGAAATGCAATAGATTTATCACTTTTAATATATACCACTTGGTTCTACTTGCTTCTATTTGCTTCTATTTGCTAAGATGACTCCAGCTACCTATTTTTGAAGTCTCCTCAATGCCTTGGGCAAGGAGTTCCAAAAATTCAGATCTCTTTATATTAATTGCACCTAACGATTCTAAATGCTGGGAGTATACTTGACAATCAATTAAAGAAAAATTGATTGTCTCAATTAATTTTATGAAGGCTGTTTTAGAAGCATTATCCATAATCGAGAACATGGATTCACCAAAAAAACAGCTTCCCATTGATAATCCGTATAAACCGCCTACAAGCTTGTCTTCGTACCAGGTTTCCACTGAATGGGCTATTCCAAGCTTGTGCAGGGCACAATAGCTTTCAATCATGTCATTGTCTATCCAAGTATCATCCTTGCGTGTATAACCGCAGTTTGTAATAACTTCTTTAAAACATGTATCGAAGGTTACTTTATAATAGCCTTTTTTCAGGAATTTTCTCATGGATTTCGATACATTGAGATCCTTTGGGAAAAGCACAAAACGTGGATCGGGAGACCACCACAACACCGGCTTTTCAGAATACCATGGAAATATGCCGTTTTCATAAGCAAGACAAAGCCTTTCGCATGATAAATCGCCCCCGACTGCTAACAAACCATCTTCATTTGATAATGAAGGATGAGGGAAAACAAGTTTATTTGATAGTCTATAAACTGGCATTTTGTGTCTTCCTTTTCATATGGTTATATAAATTTCATCATTTTTTACATCTATAATAGCAGTACCGCCGTTACTAAGTTTTCCAAAAAGGACTTCATCCACAAGCAGCGTCTTAACTTTATCCTGAACAACTCTTAATATTTCCCTTGCACCGAAAATTGATGAAAGGCCTTTATTAGAGAGCCATTTATAGCACTCTTCGGTCACCTTAAGGCTAATATTCTTTGAAACGAGTTTCGCTTCAAAATCACGCATTGCCTTTCTTGCAATTAAAGAAGCCATTTCTTCGTTGATATGGTTAAATACCACTATTTCATCAAGCCTGTTTCTGAATTCAGGCAAGAAAGTGCGTTCAACCTCTTTAGTAATAGAGCTTTTATCAACCTGCTTGTTTTCAAACCCAATCAATGCTTTTCCAACTTCTCTTGCCCCTGCATTGGATGTCATTATGATAATAACATTCCTGAAATCGGCTTTTTTTCCGGTGTTATCCGTTAAAGTTGCATAGTCCATAATCTGCAAAAGCACGTTATAAATGTCAGGATGAGCCTTTTCTATTTCATCAAGAAGCAATACGCAATATGGCGTTTTCCTTATGGAGTCTGTCAATAGGCCGCCCTCTTCATAACCCACATATCCGGGAGGTGCACCAATGAGCCTTGCTACTGTATGCTTCTCCTGATATTCACTCATGTCAAAACGGACAAGAGGTATACCCATTGAATTAGCCAGCTGTTTTGATATTTCTGTTTTACCTACCCCTGTAGGACCGACAAACAGTAGTGAAGCAACAGGCTTTTCACCCTCAAGAAAGCCAGCCCTGGACATTTTTATAGCCCTGACAACTGTTTCAATAGCATGATCCTGCCCATATATATTTGATTTAAGGTTCAACTCCAGGTCTTTAAGCTTTGAAATTTCATTACCTGAAATACTTTGCTCGGGAATTTTGGCAATTTGAGAAAGTGTTCTCTCAATGTCCTTCCCAGTAATTAGTATTTCTTCATCTTCAATGCCGGTTAATCTGGCATAAGCACCGGATTCATCAATGAGGTCAATGGCTTTGTCAGGCAGATGTCTGTCATTGATATACTTTGCAGACAACTCTGCAGCCAGGTTTATGGCTTCATCAGTGTATTTAACCCTGTGGAAGCCTTCATATTTTTCTTTTAACCCATTTAATATAAGCTTTGTTTCCTCAATAGAAGGTTCAAGTATCTCAATTTTTTGAAATCTCCTTGATAAAGCCCTGTCCTTGTCAAAATACTTCTTATATTCTTCATAGGTGGTAGAGCCGATAAACCTCATTTTTCCAGAGGTAAGAAACGGCTTTAATATGTTTGATGCATCCATTGAACCGGAAACAGACCCTGCTCCAACTACATTATGAATTTCATCGATGTATACAATAGCATTACCTTGTTCTTCGATTTCATTTAAGACTTTTTTAATACGTTCTTCAAAATCCCCTCTGTATTTAGTTCCCGCAAGCAGTGACCCCATATCAAGGGAGTAAATATTGCTGTCCTTAAGAACTTTTGGAACCTCCCCATTGTATATCATGCTGGCAAGACCTTCGGTAACTGCTGTTTTACCTACACCCGGATCACCTACATGCACAGGGTTGTTCTTAATTCTTCTTGCCAGTACCTGAATAGTCCTTTGTATGATATCCTTCCTTCCGATAAGCGGATCTATATCACCATTTTGAGCTTTTTCAATCAGGTTAACTGTGTACTTTTCAAGGAACTTCTGTTTTTTTGAGTTATCATCGGTATCGGAATAGTCCATTTCATCTTCCATTTCTTCATCAAATTCCTCAATAAATTCTTCGGAATCCGAATCCATATCAGAATCACCATGAGAAATATACCGCAGCACATTCAACCTTGTTACTCCGTTTTTTTCCAGAATGTAATGGGAAAAGGACTCCTCCAGATCTAAAATAGAGGCATAAATATCACCTATTTTTATAAGCTCCTTGCCAGAGGTTACCATATGGAATGCCGCATTATTTATGACAGAGTTAACTCCATCAGAAGCTGCTGGTTCTGCATTGTCAATGGCATTCATAGTATCCTTGAAAAACTTGTCGAGATCGTTCTTTATACCTTCAATGTCTCCGCCGCAATTTAATATGATATCTTTTCCCTCATCAAAAAACAGTGAAGAATACAATATATGTTCAGGAGTAAAATATTCATGATTTCTAAATTTTGCTTCATTATATGCCGCATATATTATTTTATCTGCGATATTGTCCAGATTCATTCTAACCTCCTAATTAAATACTAATCAATCATAAACTGGTCAATTGTTAGTTATACTTTTATTCCTTTTCCATAATGGATTTTAGTGGATATCCAGATTCAGCAGCCATACTTTCAACTTGTTTAATCTTGGTTAAAGCAATGTCATAGGTATACAACCCGACAATACCTTTTCCCTTTTTGTGGACATCCAACATTATTATTGTTGCTTCTGTAATACTCTTATGAAAAACTACCATTAAAACATTTATTACAAATTCCATTGTGGTGTAGTTATCATTCAATAGAATAACACGATACATGTTGGGTTTTTTAATTAAGTTTTTAATATCTTCCTTCGATATTACTTTATCAGACATAAAAACCTCACCTTTTACATTATGCTTTATATTATAATTATGCTCTATTACTAGTTTAGTGCATTATTGAGGGCTTTCTGGAATCTTATTCTCCTTGTTCATCGTATACGGCTTAAATGATGATTTTACTATTGAGTTTCGCTTATCCATTTCAAGCACTCCATGATGATAGAAATTATTTCTATAATAATACCTGAGGTCGGTAAATGTATAGCGGTTTATTTCTCCAATTGATTCGGCCGATACATGAAAAACAGGTGTAAAATCCATAAAAAACTTGCCTAGTGTCGAATTTAAAGCTTTATCAATTTTATTATAGTGAAGTTTAGAGAATTTTTCTATAATATTTATTTTTCCATTCAAAATATTCTTTTCTCCTACAAGTAATATTTCATCATCCTCCAAAACAAAATGCCACCTGAATGTAGCCAGCATCGAAGGTATGACTGCTGTAATTCTCATAGAAGGATAAGCCCTTCTAAGTTTATCCTTTATAAGCAGCTTATATAGAAGCCTCAGTAGTAAATACAATCCCAATATAAGAATGGATAATGAACCTGTGCTGCCGTCGCCGAATATATATCCAAGAAGGAAAAGTATTAACAAAGGGTCAATAATAACTATAAGATTTAAGGCTAATTTCCTTTTATAAAACGGCCATAGGAATTTTGCACCATAGGAGTTTAATATGTCTGAAACAGTGTGGGACAAACAGCCTATCATTGAGCACAGAAAAATACTTAGAAAGCTTGAAGCCGGATAAATTAATTTTAGCACCACAGAAATAAAAACCGATGATATTATAAGGCCTATTAATGAATGTGTTGCAGCCCGATGATTTTTTAAATATACATAATTACCCCACTTTTTTAAAACGATGTCTATATCAGGGAAGACAGAACCTACTACCAGTCCTATGTTTTCCGGTGTTGAAAAATTAATGCCGTAACCCACTGCTTTTGATAAGGCAGTACCGATGACAGCGTGTGAAAAAGGGTCCATAAGACTTACCTCCATAAAATGCCTTTTAATTTAGTTTAAAAGTGATATATCTATTACATTTGTCTGTCACAAATCTATTAAAATCAGTTAATCTTGCTATTTGTCTATCACAAAATAACGTTAAACCGTTCGTTATTTTGCTCTGACAAATGTAAGATTAATACTGATTTTAATTATGTTAAACCGTTCGTTATTTGCTCCACCAAATGTAAAGATTATTAACACTTTTCATTTAGATCAAAATATCAATCACATTTAATCCTTAAATTATATCGGCATAATAATTGTATAATGACAGATAAATTAAAGAATTACTTTAATTGTTTAACATGCCTAAAATAAAATATAACATACAAGTGACTAAAGCTTCAAGTCACTTGTATGTTATATGGAAATAAACAAGTGGTTAATCTATAAATTAAGGCATTACTAATTATATTTTCAATCTGGTTTTAAATCTTTCAATAGCTCTTTCTGTATTTTCCTTGCTGCCAAAGGCTGTAAGCCTGAAGTAACCCTGACCGCTAGGACCGAAACCTACTCCTGGAGTTCCTACAATATTTGCTTCAGTGAGGAGTTTATCGAAGAAAGACCATGAATCCATACCGTTTGGTGTTTTTAGCCATATATATGGTGCGTTTACGCCGCCAAAGACTTCTAAACCAACTGATTTTATGCCTTCTCTTATTATACCGGCATTAGTCATGTAATAACCAACCAGGGCTTTTATTTGTTTTTGGCCTTCTTCAGTATATACAGCAGCAGCTCCCTTTTGAATGATGTACGGCACACCATTGAATTTTGTAGTCTGCCTTCTGTTCCAGAGCTTGTTAAGTTGTATAGCTTCGCCGTCGTTAGTGTAAGCCATAACTTCCTTAGGAACAACGGTATATGCACACCTGGTGCCGGTAAAACCTGCATTTTTTGAGAAGCTGCGGAATTCAATTGCCACTTCCTTTGCACCTTCGATTTCATAAATGCTGTGAGGAATGTCAGACTCTTGAATGTACGCTTCATATGCACCATCATAAAGAATGATTGCCTTATTGGCTTTTGCATAATCAACCCATTTTTTAAGCTCGCTTTTAGGTATTGTCATACCTGTTGGGTTGTTAGGGAAGCATAGATATATAATATCTACTTTGTTTTTTGGAAGCTCAGGTATGAATTTGTTCTCTGAAGTACAAGGGATATAGGTGATCTTGTCAAATTTACCATCTGAGCCAAGAACTCCAGCTCTTCCCGCCATTACATTGGTGTCAACATAAACAGGGTATACTGGATCGGTAACAGCGATCGTATTGTCCAAACCGAATATTTCCTGAATGTTACCTGTATCGCATTTTGAACCGTCACTAATAAAAACTTCGTCATTGTCCAATTTTATACCCCTTGGAGTATAATCATATTCAATTACCTTTTGTATAAGAAAGTCATAACCCTGCTCAGGTCCATAGCCTTTAAATAATTGTACGTCTGCCATTTCGTCAACTGCTTTATGGAGGCTTTCGATTATTGCAGGGGGAAGTGCCCTCGTAACATCCCCTATACCTAAACGGATAATATCTGCGTCAGGATTATCATTCTTAAATTTTGCCACCCTTCTGCCTATTTCTGCAAACAAGTAACTTCCAGGTAACTTTAAATAATTTTCATTTACTAAAGCCATAAATATCTCCTTCCAGATTTACTATTTTACTATATATTTTAAATATAAAAGTTTGCTTTATAAAACTATTTCACCATCAAAAACCTTTGTTGCAGGACCTGTCATATAAACATGGTTGTCATTTTCATTCCACTCAATAATTAAATCACCGCCAAGAAGTTTAATAACAGCCTTTCTCTCACACAAGCCATTGAGGCAGGATGCTACTAGAACAGCACATGCACCGGTTCCGCAGGCAAGAGTTTCTCCTGCACCTCTTTCCCAAACACGCATTTTTAGTGTGTTTCTGTCTATTATCTCAACAAACTCTGCATTAACCTTTCTTGGAAAAATACTATGTGTTTCCATTTTTGGCCCTACTACTTCCAATGGGAAATTTATAACATCATCAACATAGGTAACTGCGTGGGGATTTCCCATTGATACACAGGTTATTCTATATATATCCGAGCCAATCTGAACTGGTTCAGAAATTACAATGTCCTTGCCGCTTACAACAGGTATTTTTTCAGGAGATAAAATTGGCTCGCCCATATCAACCTTAACTAATGTTACTTTATTATCTTCTGTCTGCATAACAAGAATTTTTATACCTGCAAGTGTTTCAATAGATATTATGGTTTTATCGGTTAACTTGTTATCGTATACAAATTTTCCTACACATCTGATGGCATTGCCGCACATTTCAGACTCTGAACCGTCCGAGTTAAACATCCTCATTGTAAAATCTGCTTTCGAAGACGGCAATATCATTACCAGGCCGTCCGATCCTATACCGAAGTGACGGTCACTTACCTTTTTTGAAACTTCTGAGGGATTCTCTATAGTTTCCTTCAAACAATTAACATAAATATAGTCATTGCCAATTCCATGCATTTTTGTGAATTTCATACTAAACCTCCGGTACGTTTTATTTATTTAAAATATGCTGTTATCAGGAAGATTCCTGCAATATACATAATGATTTTCTGACGACAACATCATGGCATAAAATACTATCATTAATCAATAAGCATTTATATTATAGCATATTCGGGTGAAATATCAAAAGATTTTTGCAAGATTTATAATTCAAAATTGCAAAAAACAATATTTTAGGCATGCCCCAAATATAACTTTCCGTATAATTTCGCTTTCGTGTTAACTTAACTCGTGAACACACGCTCAAAACGGCAAGTAATATTTCAAGCATGCCTTAATGAAATCTTATAGCTTGATGAACTAATGATGCACTAATATTTTAGATAATTATAGGTATTGATATGCAAAAGAATATGATATACTACATTAAAGTTTTATTGATTAGTCATGATAAAAAATAACTTCTGCTATAAATTACGCTCACTTTTATTGCTGGCATCTATGGCATGAATTTTGAATATATGCCTGAATTAAAATTTAAATACGGTTATTTGTTTGTATTGGTAGCAATGAGGGTATGTTTTGTATGTATGAGTTTATTTTTTTAAAAAAGGAAATGGTTATAGGGAGAGATTATAAATGCTGGAGGACATCAAAAGCCAATTAATTGAGGTTGCAAAGATAGCATACAATAAAGGTATGGTGAATACATATGAAGGAAACATATCAATACGAAACGGCAATTATATTTGCATAACACCGAGTGGTTTTCCTAAATGTCTTTTAAAAGAAGATATGATTCCTGTTATAGACCTTGATGGAAATATCATTGAGGGAGGTTTGAAACCTTCGTCAGAGTGGAGAATGCATGCTTTATCATACATAAGAAGACCTGATATAAAAGGCATTATCCATTCCCATTCGCCCTATACTACAGCTTATGCTGTTGCCAACAAATCAATAGAGACAAAGGCATATCCTGAAATGATTGTACTTTTTGACAAAATACCGCTTGCTGCTTATGGGACCCAGTCAACAGATGACATATTTAGAGGAGTAGAGGAATTTATAGCTAATTATGATGTTATCCTTCTGGCAAATCATGGTGTTTTATCTATGGGAGAGGATGTGTATAAAGCATTCTACAAGTTGGAGGCAGCAGAAAGTATAGCAAAGGTGCTTATTCTTTCAGATATGCTTGGAGGGGGGAAGGCATTATCTGAAGAGGATTTGGAAGAACTGTACGAAATTAGAATAAAAAACACTAAATTGTAAGTGCTAAATACCCTAAAATTAGATATAATTAATTATCATTTTATGACGATATTACTTTATGAAAAGTGTGATACTTGAAATTTATCATTCTTTGTATTCCAAATTAAGATAATTGAAATAAACCGATTTAAAGTTTATAATAGTAACAATGTTTCTAACTATCGAAAAAAGTTGTTTTATAAGATATAAAGCTGCATTTGTTTAAAATTGAAATATTGTAGTAGAATGTGGTATTGGAAATATGTACCGTTTAAATTTTTGTAAGCGGAGGGGTGTCGAATGTACGAATCAAAAAAAGTAATAAAGAAGCATATTTTGCCCTTATTGCCATTAAGGGGTCTTACGGTATTTCCGTATATGATTTTGCACTTTGATGTAGGCAGGGTAAAATCAATTAAAGCATTAGAAGAAGCAATGATTAACAATCAACTTATATTTCTTGTCACACAAAAAGAAGCAAAAAATGATTCTCCTGGTGAAGAAGATGTTTATAATGTAGGGACAATATCCAAGGTAAAACAGCTATTGAAGTTGCCTGGAGACACAATCAGGGTCCTTGTGGAAGGAGTAAGCAGAGCTGAAATCAATGATTTTACCCAAACGGATCCATTTTTTGCGGCTGAGGTTGTAGAGCAAATATATGTTAACGATGATCAGCAAAGTGTAGAGATTGAAGCCTTAAAAAGAAGGGTTTTATCGGCATTTGAAGATTATGTAGGGCTTAGTAACAAGATATCTCCTGAAACAGTGCTGTCCATCACAACAATTGAAGATCCTGGACAATTATCTGATATGGTTGCTTCCAATATATTTTTGAAGGTTGAACAAAAACAGGAAATATTAAATGAGTTCGATCCAAAAGTAAGATTGGAAAAAATACTGGAAATCCTTTTGAAGGAAATGGAAATTCTTGAGATTGAGAAAAATATTAATACCAAGGTTCGTAAGCAAATAGACAAAATGCAGAAGGAGTACTATTTAAGAGAGCAGTTAAAAGCTATCCAGAGCGAACTTGGTGATAAGGAAGGCGTTACCGGCGAGGTTGAAGAATATAAGGAAAAGCTTAAGAAGGCAGAATTCCCTGAAGAAGTTGAGAAAAAGGTTCTTAAGGAATTAGACCGTCTTTTGAAGATGCAGTCCGGGTCCGCTGAAGGCTCTGTAATAAGAACATACCTTGATTGGGTTTTTGATTTGCCTTGGAATAAGGAAACAGAAGAAATAATCGATTTGAAAAAGGCTGAAGAAATACTTGATGAAGATCATTACGGTCTTGAAAAAGTGAAGGATAGAATAGTTGAGTATTTAGCTGTCAGAAAGCTTAAGAATAATCTAAAAGGACCAATACTTTGCCTTGTAGGACCTCCTGGAGTAGGTAAAACATCTATTGCCAAGTCAATAGCACGTGCACTGAACAGGAATTATGTCAGAATGTCTTTGGGTGGAGTAAAAGATGAGGCAGAGATTAGAGGACACAGGCGTACTTATGTAGGTGCTATGCCTGGTAGAATTATTGCTTCGTTAAAACAGGCGGGTACTAAGAATCCGCTCATACTACTTGATGAAATCGATAAAATGAACAGTGATTTCAGAGGTGATCCTGCTTCTGCCATGCTGGAAGTTTTAGACGGTGAGCAGAACTTTACTTTCCGTGACCATTATTTGGAGCTTCCGTTTGATCTCTCAAATGTAATGTTCCTGACTACAGCAAACAGCTTGGATACTATACCCAGACCGTTATTGGACAGAATGGAAGTTATACACATTTCCAGCTATACTGAGGAAGAGAAGGTTAATATAGCTTTAAAATATCTGATTCCAAAGCAGATTGAGGCTCATGGACTTGATAAGAAGAGCATTGAGATAGATGAAAAAACTGCCAGGGATGTAATAAACTATTATACCAGGGAAGCTGGTGTGAGAAATCTTGAGAGAGAGTTTGCAAACCTTTGCAGAAAGGCTGCAAGGACTATTGTTTCCTCAAGGAGCAAGACTATCAAGATAACTTCAGAAAAGCTGGAAAAATACCTGGGAGCTAAGAAATTCAGGTATGACAAGGCAAATGAGAAGGATGAAACAGGAATAGCTACAGGCTTAGCTTGGACACCTGTTGGCGGGGATACTTTATCCATTGAAGTATCACTCATGGATGGAAATGGTAAGTTAGAACTGACAGGCCATTTGGGAGATATTATGAAGGAGTCTGCGAGAGCTGCTATGAGCTTTATTAGATCTAAAGCGGATCAACTTCATATTGACAAGAATTTTTACAATAAATTTGATATACACATTCATGTGCCTGAAGGTGCTATTCCGAAGGATGGTCCTTCAGCCGGAATCACTTTGGCTACGGCTATGATATCTGCACTGACAGGACTTCCTGTTAAAAAGAATGTTGCAATGACAGGGGAGATAACTCTAAGGGGCAGGGTACTTCCAATTGGGGGGCTTAAGGAGAAGGTTCTTGCCGCTCATAGAGCTGGGATAAATACTGTTATTGTACCAATGGACAATAAAAAGGATATTGACGATATTCCGGACAATGTAAGAAAGAAGATTAAGTTTGTGCTTGCTTCAGATATGGAAACGGTTATAAGTACAGCTCTAGCCAAGCCAAACTTCAAAAGATTGAAAAGCAAGATGCCAGATAAGTTGTCCGATGAAATAATTGCAAAAGAACAGGCAGCAGTTACCAGCCTGGAAAAGGGAATTATCAATATAGAACAGTAAGCCTAATTAAGGGCATAAATAAAGCCATTAATCATAGATATAATTGAGTTCTATGATTAGTGGCTTTATGTTTCAATCATCCATTAGGTATGTTGAAAATATATGGAAAATAATATTTCAAACATTCCTTTAGTAACGCTTGTTTATATAATCATCCACGAGAGACGTCCTAACTTCGTTTATAAACACATTTTCTCTAATTAGTGCATTTAGTAGGGTTTCGTTTTTTGAATGCAAAATAAGACTATCATAGTCCTTTAAAACTATTTCGAAAAGTTTTCTTTTCAAATAAGGGGACTTAACTCTCACATAATAAGCTTCAACACCTTGATAATCAATTAGCTGCAATAGTTTTAACGTAACCTGGTCTTTCTTGGAGTAAAAATAGTTAGCCTGCTCAAGGAAATCATCTTTTGCACCATGTTTGGGACTTAGTTCATGAGCACGTTTCTGGTAGTATTTAGCAATAACGTTGTAGTATTGGTAATTAAAGATGGCCTTTTTCACATTGTCAAGTTTCTTGAAAGGAACAAGATCTGTGGAGCTAATATAGGCATAGTTGGCTTCAATAAATTCATCCTTTGTCATGTCACCTTTTGTGTACTGGTCAATCAGGCTTTGTCTGTGTATCAGAAATTTGTCAAATTTACTTAATATCATATATAACCTGCTTTCGACGAAAAATGTCTAATTTTGCTACAAACTTTGCGAGAATTTTGTCCGAAAATATAATAAATTAAAAATTTTACTTGTAAAAATGTTAATATTATATTAATTTATATATATATAAATGTAAAGCGTTAAGATATTATTATTTATATTATAAATTTTTTTAGGCATTTCAAAAAATATACTATATAATCTGTTTGTTTTGTGCGTTAAATGCAAGATTTATGGTGATTTCAATTTAGTTCTTTTCATGGGGATATAATATTTATTAGCTGGTAGGTAATGTTCGGAAAGTTTCCGTTAACATTACATGGGTATCAAATGCGTCTTTCTTAATTTGTATAGTGAATTATGGTAAGAAAATCGATTAGTTTTTTAATGTATGTGGAACTACTATAAAAACTATAAGGGGGCCTTTATGTACCAGTATTTTGTAGTTACGATAACACTGGCTGTAATGTCATCTGTTTTATTTGCAAATTTTCTGGATAAGAAAAGCATGACAAAGAAGCATAAGGTTATGGCAGTTGTATTGTGCACCATGTTGGTCGCTCTTTTAAGCAGCCTTTTTCCTATAATTTCTGGGTTAATTTTAAACATAACTACCAGAATTAATGAAATACTACATATTAATCTATGGACTGGTTTCTCATTTACAGTTATTTTTATAGTGTATTTGGGTGGAATTTTAATAATTTCCGTATATTTATCCACTATAGCTATTAGTGAAGATGATGTAAGTGATGAAATAAAGAATGCTCCTATTTGGGCACTGGTTCACAAATTATTATCATGGAGGGGTGGTCCGGCTTTAGAGCCTGTTACAAATGAGTCGGCACCAATAGAAAACAGTTGTACAAGTAATTACCATACCCCTGTTTTGCAAGGGGCTGTAGAGTTTGGACAAAATATATTACAAAAACCAGTTGACAGTCAGAAAAATATTGATACAATTGGTATAGACACAATTAAAATTAGTGAGCAAAGTTTTGATACTAAGGATAATCAGTCCAAAGAAGCTGTCATAAGCGTCGAGTACCTTGTCGAGGAAGATTTTTATAGTGAAGTTAATATAGAAGAGCCAGAGGCTTTAAAAGAAGTCAATATCGAAGAAGAAAAAGAAATTCCAGAATTACATGCTGAAGAAAGTGAAATAATAGCCCAGGAAGAAGTTGTAATAGAAGCAATAGATGAAAGCGATAGTGAAGAGCAGGAAGCTTTTGAAGAGATTGAAGATATAGAAGAAGTTGATATTAACGAAGTTGAATTAGAAGAGCCGGAAGCTATAGAAGAAGTCGATATTAACGAAGAACCAGAGGCTTTAAAAGAAGTCAATATCGAAGAAGAAAAAGAAATTCCAGAATTACATGCCGAAGAAAATGAAGTAGCCCAGGAAGAAGTTGTAATAGAAGCAATAGATGAAAGCGATAGTAAAGAACTAGAAGCTTTTGAAGAGATTGAAGATATAGAAAAAGTTGCTATTAATGAAGTTGAAATAGAAGAACCAGAAGCTATAGAAGAAGTTGCTATTAATGAAGTTGAATTAGAAGAGCCGGAAGCTATAGAAGAAGTCGATATTAATGAAGTTGAAATAGAAGAACCAGAGGCTATAGAAGAAGTTGCTATTAACGAAGTTGAAATAGAAGAACCAGAGGCTTTAAAAGAAGTCAATGTCGAAGAAGAAAAGGAAATTCTAGGATTACATGCCGAAGAAAGTGAAATAGTAGCCCAGGAAGAAGTTGTAATAGAATCAATGAATGAAAGCGATAGTGAAGAGCAGGAAGCTTTTGAAGAGATTGAAGCTATAGAAGAAGTTGCTATTAACGAAGCTGAAATAGAAGAACCAGAAGCCATAGAAGAAATTGCTATTAACGGAGTTGAAATAGAAGAACCAGAGGCTATAGAAGAAGAAAAAGAAAATCTAGAATTGGAAAGCCAGGAAAGTGAAATAATAATTAAAAATGAAGAGCCTGGTACTGAAGGAAATACAGAATTTAGCTCATTGAGCCACATAAGTGATGAGACTAGCGTAAATACTATAAATGAAGCTGATAATCTTAATAATACAAAAGATGGCAGTAAGGTTGATCGACTGATTGATGAAGCGTTCCTTTTAAAAGTTTCAGGAGATTTAGAAGGAGCAATCCAAAGTTACATGTATGCACTTGAGCATGATATTGAGGATGAGGTAGTATTTTGGTTAGTTTTGGATATATGTGTATTGTACAAGCAGTTAGGAAAGTCTGATTTGGCAAAAGATATATTGGAGAGTTATGTTACTAATTATGGAAGTATTATGAATGAAGAAGTTAAAATACAGATTATTAATAATTTATAATAAATAAATACAGTTTGATAATAAGCAGCTTTAGAAGGGGGTTCCACAGTAATGAAAAAAACTCAGGAAGTATTAGGTTTGCCTATAATAAGCATTTCTGATGGAGTTGAAGTAGGCAAGGTTAAAAGCATTCTTGTAAACGCTAATGAAGGTACAGTTGACTACATAGTTGTAGACAGCGGCATTCAGATATTGAGTGCTCGGGTTATTTCCACCTCAAGCGTTTTGGGAATGGGGGAATATGCACTTACTATAGAAAATGACAGTGCCATAAACGATATAGGTAGAATACCTGCCGCAATAGACTTACTGCAGAAAAATATTCAAGTCAAAAGCTCCAAAGTTCTTACAAAAAAGGGTAGGTTAATCGGAGAAATTGGGGATTTTTACTTTGATGAAGACAATAGCTGCAGGATTACTGGCCTTGAGTATATTGCCGATATAACGGATAAAAAGGTAAGAATAATTCCAAGGAATAACGTAATAACTTTTGGTAAAAACTTGATCGTTGTTACAGAAGATGTAGAAAGCAAGTTGTTGGCTAACTTATCCCAGCTAAGTTCTGGAAAGGGCCAACCTGAACAGGAAAAAAAAAATTCGACCACTATAGATAATGTTTCTGCTGAAGAGGATGTTAAGAGCATCAATAAGGCAATAGAAGAATTAACCGCTGATATAGATGGGCTGTTAGCTAAAGAAGGGGAGACTTTCTTTAATGAGCCTCAAGAATCAAATAACAAAGTAAAAGAAGAAAATAGGATATACATTTCTCCTGAGGTACCAGATACTAATATTGCTCAGGATAATCAATCTGTGCAAAGCAACATTGATGAGATGGATTTAATAAAGGCAAATGAGACAAAATCTTTTCAGCAGGAAGAAATAACGACCGATGAGGAATCCCAGTACGAAGCAAGCATAGTTCAAGATGTTAATGATAAAACAAACAACAGTCAAGGGTATACAAATTCAGAACTTAAGACAAGCACTCAGAGCTTGTTTGAACAACGCCAAAAGCAATACCTTAATGGTAGAAAGGCAACCAAGACTATAACTGATAATGCAGGAAAGGTTATAGTTAGTTCTGGAGAAATTATAAATGAGGACATAATAGATATAGCAAAAACAAATGGAAAGCTTATTGAACTGGTTATGAATAATAAAGCTTGATGCAGGCAATTATGCTTTGCCTGGCCATTAAAATCTCGAAATATATAAAACTTTATACTTTGTTTAAGGTATAAAGTTTTTTAATATTTATGTAATTGTAGCGTATGCTAAGAAATGATTAAAACAAGCAATTAAAACAAGCAATTAAAACAAACGATTAAGACAAACGATTAATAACAAACAATTGTAATTGGGAGTGACATAGTTGAAAAGATGGAAATTTGCCATAGCACTAACTTTTATAATATTCCTTATAACGGCATTAGTATCAACGGCAGGTTTTGTGGTTGTAGGTGTGTTAACCAAAGATCAGGTTCCTCCCGGTATTAGTGTCGGTCAAATTGATATTGGGGGATTGTCAAAGCAGGAAGCGATCCAAAGGCTGGAAGAATATTATGGTAACATTTTTAAAAATGATTATATTAATATTGACTATAAAGTGGAAAACACCAGTAAAAGTTTTAAGATAAAATATTCTGAAATAGAATTATATCCAGAGGCACAGGAAACGGTTGATTTTGCAATATCCCAAAAAGGTAAAGGGACTTTTGAGAGGATAGTGTATGGCTATTTCGTCCGAAAACCAGTTAAAGCACCTCTTAAAATAGATTTCAATAATGATAAGCTCAGGCAAAATCTTATGTCCCTCGCTGCCCTTATAGAGAAGAAACCGAAGAACGCGAATATTTATCTTTTAGATGGAAAGTTGACGAAGGATGCCAGCCAAAACGGTATTGTGCTTAATATGGAAAACTCGGTAGAAAAAATAATAAAATCTATATCAGAAAATGTTAATGCACCAATAGTATTCGATTATAAAAACAATTATGAGATCAATATAATTGAGCCTGAGTTTTCACAGGAGAAATTAGAGGCCATTGAGGATGTTATTGCGACCTATTCTACAGAGATAAAATCCAGCGAAAATGAAGGGGATATAAAACTTGCATCAAAAGCGATAAATAAGATATGGCTTAATGGTGCTGCCACCAGTGGAGGAAAACCAGTTGAGTTTTCCTTTAATAACTATTTAAGAAAAGAAGCCACAATAATGGAAAAGAATAATGAGGGGTATAACCAGGTAGCATCGACACTATATGCAGCACTATTGTTAACTGATATTGACAGGGCAGGCGTAACCAGGGTTTCTCATGAATCTTCGGTGGATTATATAGAGCCAGGTTTGGATGTTGTGGTGTTTGGAGACACTATTGATTTCAAATTTATTAATAGTATGGAAGATCCAATTATGATTTTTTCGTCGGTAAAGAATAATAAGATAACAGTAAGCGTTGCAGGCAAAAAGAAGGATAAGTCTGTAGTAAGCAACTTGAAAGTTGATATTGAGGACAGGTATCCCCAGGCGGTTATAAATGTAGAGGATGAGAGTCTCCGGCCTGGGGATAAGAAGGTTATTAGCAGAGGGAAGGAAGGAGTATTGGTGAAGGTTAGCCTTCAGACTGAAAAGGCAGGCGTAGTTGTCGATAAAAAAGAGTTGTATAAGCAAAAATATAAGCCTGCAGATTCAATAGTACAAGTAGGGGGAGTCGGTAGCAATGATAATAATAGCCCAAAATAAAAACAACTTCCTCTTTAAACTTAAGCAGAGGAAGTTGTTCTTTATTAAGTAATATATAAATATCTGATCAAAAATAGGATTGTATTGTTTCAAAGGCATTGTATTCAACGATTTTTGTACCATATTCGTTGAGGTATCCCTCATAAAAAGCTGCATTGGTAATTCTCCTTCCAAATTCGCTCATAACAGCTTCTATGGCTTTGGTATCGGTGCTTCCAAAACTATAACGTGTAAGTATCAAATAATAAAAATTCTTGTACCTATAAAGGGTACTTTCACCAGAGTAAATCAAGGATATTTTATTTGCAAGAGCGAGTACATCTTCAAATGAACTGAATGAATAAATTAAAACCGAAGACCAAATTTTTTTGTTTTTTCTCTTAGCCCTTAAATCAGATTTTTTAAATCTGTTCTTGATGTACTTCTGAATGGACTCAAAATCATTGTCTTCATCAATTCTGGTTATCGTTATGATAAAACCTTCCGTAGAATCTGGAGTTGCTTCAATGCAAAGCTGTGAATCGGAAGAATTAAAACCATATTCAATTTCTGCCTGCTCCATCATATCCCAGAATAATTCCTGTGTAGCCGGGGAATTATAGTTAAGGGTTGATAAATCTATATTTCTTTCATCCAAATCGTCCTTGGATATTGTAACCTTTATTTTGTTATCATTTATTTTTTCTATTTTCATACGCATCACCACAATCTATTGACATATTTTTCGTGACATAGTCACGTTTTCAAAACCGCAAGCGATCTTGTTCTTGCCAAAGAATTGATAAATCCTATTCAAGTCAATTAATGTATTAGTTATTTGTAAATAATTAACTGGTCAATTGGACATTTCAAAAAGGTAAATTAATGCTATTACACAAAAAATACTTGAATAATGTGTTTTTTGAAATGCCTTTATACATTATAGAAAATAATTTATATCAAGGTGCGTAGTTTATAATATATAAATCAGATATTTACTTAAGTATATTATACTTCCAAAACATAAAAAAGAGAAGTAAAAAAAATTAACATTATTGAATTAATTTATGTCTGGCAAATTATGGTGCATGCTGCACCTATTTCAAGTCTATACAATAAAAACTTTACTATTATCGTTTATTTAATCAAATAATAATTAAGGTATGTTGAAAATATAACTTCCAGTATAATTTCGCTTACGTGTTAACTTAATTCATGAACACACGCTCAAAACGGGAAGTAATTATTTCAATCATGCCTAAATTAAAAGTGTTAATAATCTTACATTTGGCGGAGCAAATAACGAACGGTTCAACGGGATTTGCGACAGACAAATGTAATAGATTTATCACTTTTAATATAAACATATATGAATTTTTATTTGGAGGGCATGTTTTATGGTTGATAGCAATGAAAATCAGCTCTATGGAGATAATAATATAAAGACAGTTGATGTAGTATATTCAAAGGATAAAGACTTTTATAGAGGCGGTAGCGGAGAGTTGAGATATAAAGCAGAGGGGCTTTTTAAAAAGGCTAAGGAAAAGGGAATATCAATAGAGAGTATAGAAATTAGTGTATTGAAGGAAAATAGAGAAGAGTTTCCAGGTGTAGGTACGGTAGAATTGCCTACATACGTAATAAAAGTTGTAGGCAAAGATTTAAATAGCGGACAATCAATCGTGGATGGAAAGCACTTGGATTATTTTAACAGATACCAGAATTATGTGGCAGAAAAGATTGAGGCAAAGAATCTTGTAAGGGATGAAGCGGGAAGGGTATTGAGAGACAATAACAAGCCAAGGATTAAGAATGATATGGATCTTACTTTGACAGACAAGGAAAAGTTTTTAATAGCAAAAGAATTGATTGATGATAAGGAATTTGGGCTTGAAAAGACAATAACAGGTGCTTGTGACAGGGTTATAAGAAAGCTAATGGGAGAAAATGATTGGCTGTTTCCTGGTGAGGTTAGGCTTCTTGATGAGGAGTTTAAGAAGGTTCAGGCTAAAATTAATACACCGTCAGTTAATGCACAGGCTGCTAATACTACACAGGCTACTAATACTACACATTCTAATATTACACAGACTAATGCTACGCAGGTTAATGCTGCAAGGAATGTGGAAAGCGAAGCGGCAGCCAATAAAAAGGCTACGGCAAGGCAGGTTAATTACCTTAAGGTTAGGATGAAAACATCGGGGATAGATCCTGATAACGAAAACATTAGAAAAGAATTTTTAAAACAGGCAGGATGTGAAAATGGATTGATAGAGGAGCTGAATATGGCAGATATGAGTAAGATTTTAGACAAATTTGACAATATTGCAGCAAAGGTGAAAGAATCCATTCATTAAGAGCTATTCTTAAAGATGGGTTCAATTCCCATTTTAATATAATTGATCAAATAGTATAATTACATCAAACTATTTTCGAAATATTTATAGCATTGTTGAAAATTGTGTATTAAATAGATATAATATGGTTTGACGATAAAGTATTGATGAATATTATTTTGATGGAATTTATCATATAAAAAATTATTATATACAATTCGTTCTATAGTGCTTTAATAAGAATAGAGATATGAGGATTTGTATGAAGGATATAATACTTGCATCCGCATCACCCAGGCGGGCTGAACTTTTAAAGAAAATCGGACTTGAGTTTGAAGTAGTACCTGCGGACATTGATGAAGCTAATATAAGAAATTTGGGACCAGAGAGCTATACTATTGATATTGCTCATAAGAAGGCCCTTGACATAGTAAACAAAAATTATAAGAGCTCACTGGTTATAGCAGCAGATACAGTTGTAGTAAAAGGTGGAATCATGGGCAAGCCGGCAGATGAAAATGAGGCTTTTGAAATGCTTAAGAGTTTACAAGGGCAATGGCATGAAGTTATAACAGGTGTTGCAATTATTGATTCAGACACCAAAGCGGAAATTTTAGATTATGAAAAAACTCTTGTCAAAATGACAAGTTTGTCGGATTTGGAGATAAGGGCTTATATAAAGTCTGGAGAACCAATGGATAAAGCTGGTTCGTATGGCATTCAGAGCCTTGGAGCCATGATTGTTGAGAGAATCGAGGGATGCTATTTTAATGTGGTAGGGCTTCCTCTTAACAAATTGAATGCTATGATGAAAAATTTCGGTGTAGATTTACTGATGGGTAATATTCAGCAGTAAAGCAATGTATGAGTTAAATTAGAAGCGGTTATGGGAGGAGAAAAGGTAATGGGCTTTTTAGCAAGAGATATAGGTATTGATTTAGGTACAGCAAATACACTTGTTCATGTAAAAGGAAAAGGTATTATAGTAAGAGAGCCGTCTGTTGTTGCGGTTAATCAGCGTACAGGCGATATACTGGCAGTTGGTGATGCAGCGAAAAGTATGATAGGGAGGACACCGGGCAATATTGTCGCAATCAGACCGATGAAAGATGGTGTTATTGCAGACTTTGATATAACACAAAGCATGCTGAAATATTTTATAAAAAGAGCAATGTCAAAAGGGCTCTTCAGCAAACCCAGAGTTGTTATTTGTGTTCCATCCGGAGTAACTGAAGTTGAAAAAAGGGCTGTTGAAGAAGCTACCATTTCAGCTGGTGCTAAAGAGGCATACCTCATCGAGGAACCTATGGCTGCTGCAATAGGTGCAAATCTTCCTGTTGAAGAACCCTCCGGCAGTATGGTTGTTGACATAGGAGGAGGAACAAGTGAGGTGGCGGTTATATCACTTGGCGGTATAGTGACGAGCAAATCCCTTAGAATAGCAGGGGATGAATTGGATGAAGCCATTGTTCACTATGTTAAAAAGGAATATAACCTCATGATAGGTGAGAGAACAGCTGAAGAAATAAAGGTGAACATAGGAGCTGCGTATTTAAAACCAAAGGATGAATCCATGGAGATAAGGGGAAGAGACCTTATAACAGGACTTCCTAAAAACATTAAGATTACATCATCCGAGATTACTGAAGCTATAAAGGAACCTATTAATTCTATCGTTGACTCTATCAAATATACCCTTGAAAAAACTCCGCCAGAGCTTGCAGCTGATATTATGGACAGGGGTATAACCTTGACAGGTGGGGGGGCGTTACTAAGCGGCCTTGACAGGCTCATAAGAGAAGAGACAGGTATGCCTGTTGCTGTTGCAGAAAACCCTTTGGATTGTGTTGCTATGGGCTCAGGAAAAGTTTTAGATGAAATTGAGACATTGAAAAAAGTTCTTATTTCACCTAAAAAGTTGAAATGACAAATTACTGACATTTAAGAAATATTCCGTGTGAGGCATGAAGGGGGGGCGTTATGTGCTACGCCTTTTAAAGAAAAAACCTGTTTTAATATTTATAATCACTGTTGTTCTGTTTATCGTGATGGGTATTACTTCACAAAACAACAGTAAGCTTAGTTGGTTTAGCAATCTCTTTAATACGGTTGTTTCACCTATTCAAAATGTGTTGACCTTTAGTGGGAACAAAGTCAATAAAACGTTATCTTTTTTTAATGATAACAAAGCTGTCAGGGAACAGAATGATAAGTTAAAGAAAAGAATTGATGAGTTGGAAAAGGAAAATGAAGACCTTAAGAAGCTGAAAACCAGGAACGACATGCTAATGGAGGCTTTGAACCTTAAAAACCAGCTAAAAGAATTTGATTATATAAGTGCTGACATTATTGCAAAGGATCCTGGAAATTGGTTTAACATCTTTACTATTGATAAAGGAAGCAACAATAGTGTTAATAACAACAGTGTAGTAGTGGCAAGTAAAGGCCTCGTAGGAAGGGTAATGGTATCAGGTCCCTTTTCGGCAAAGATTGTTTCAATTATTGATATCGATAGTACCGTGAGTGCAAGGCTTACTAAAAACAGGGAGTATGCTGAGGTAAAAGGGGATATATCTCTCAGGGATCAGGGGTTATGCAAAATGTACAACATTAAGCCGGGTGTTGATGTGGCTGTGGGAGATAGTGTTGAGACATCAGGTATAGGAGGAATATTTCCTAAGGGAATAAAAATTGGCGAGGTGAAGGAAGTAAGACAGGTAAATAATGAGCTTGACAGATATGCAATAATTGAGCCTGTTGTGGATTTTAAAAGGCTTGAAGATGTTTTTGTTTTAAAAAGTAAAAAATAATTTTTGCGGGTAGCTACTATGAGGTCACGTATTGCTATTGCGGTAACAGGAGTATTTATCGCCATATTACTGCAAACAACCATTTTGGAATATATAAAAATTAATAATGTTAAGCCTAACCTGCTGCTGGTGTTTATTGTCAGTGTCGCCTTGCTCCGGGGAAATATTGAAGGAGCTGTTATAGGCTTTTTTGCAGGTTTGACGCAGGACATAGTTTCGGGCAAAGTCATTGGATTTTATGCTTTATTAGGCATGTATCTCGGTCTTATAGTAGGTTCGTTAAACAAAAGGATATATCGGGATAATGTTTTTGTGGCATTGTTTTTTACCTTTTCATCCAGCATAGTTTATGAAACCTTGGTCTATTTCTTTGGCGTTTTTCTTAAAGGTAATACTGATTTTTTGAATATCTTTACCAAAATTATATTTCCAGAGGCATTATATAATACAGCTTCGGCTATCATAATATTTTATATAGCGGTAAAAGCGGAGAGACGGATAAATAAATCACAAAAATCATTGAGAAAGTACTAGGGGTTAAGTTATTACAAAAACATTAAAATGGGTGATATATATGAAAGAGTTTTTCAAGGATAGATACAATCTATTAGCATTATTCTTTATATTGTTCGGGGCTATAATACTGGTTCAGCTGATCAACCTCCAGATAATAAACGGTAAGAAGTATGATGAAGAGTCCCAGAGGAAATTGCCCAATATCAGGCGAGTGTCTGCACCAAGGGGAAATATTGAGGACAGGTATGGGGTTCCCCTTGCCGTTAACAGGGTTGGTTACACAATTCAGATCATAAAGACAAAAATGAGTAACGAAGAAAGAAACGAAATGATTTTAAAGCTTGTTAACATATTTGAAAAAAACGGTGACAACTATGATAAAAGTCTAGAAAAATACCTTAAAATCAAACCCTTCACATTCGGGTCTGCAATTAACAGCTCCAGCAGCAAAATGGAAAGCTGGAAAAAGGATATGGACCCCAGTAAGAAGAATTTTGATTTAATGTCTACTCCAGAGGGAACCTTTCAATATTTGCGGGATAAATTATATATTGATAAGAAGTATTCTGTCGAAGATGCATATAAGATTATGTGTATCAAGTATGAGATGCTTATAAGGGGATTTACTTCACTATCAGCATTAAGCCTGGCCAAGGATGTAAGCAGGGAAACGGTTGCAGAATTAGAAGAGAGGCACCAGGAGTTCCCAGGTATATATACAGATGTTGAAACTTTCAGAAAGTATACCATGGGGGAATTAGCAGGTCATGTAATCGGGTTCGTAAGACCGATGGATGAGAAAGAATATGAAAAATTAAAGGAAGAAGGCTATAGACAGGATGAGATAGTAGGTAAAACAGGTATTGAAGCATATGCAGAGTCATACCTTAGAGGGAAAGCAGGACAGAAGAAGGTTGAGGTGGATATAGCAGGAAGGCTTACTGAGGAGTTAGAGACAAATCCTGCAATACCAGGTAACACTGTTAAGCTTACTTTGGATATGAATTTACAAAAGGTTGCAATGGAATCCATTGAAAGAAATTTGGAGGTAATCAGGAGCCAGGCAGATGGCAAGAAGAATTTTGGAGATGCAAAGGCAGGAGCGGCTGTAGCTATGGATGTAAATACCGGTGAAATACTGGCGATGGCCAGCTATCCCAGCTATGATCCATCTAATTTTATTGCAAAGCCTGATGATAAGGAAGCACAAAAAAAGATCAACGAATATTATAGTGAAAAATCTGAATTAGCGAAATTATCTCCTACTTTAAACAGGGTTATACAAGGAACATATGCTCCAGGATCAACCTTTAAGCCTCTTACCTCCATAGTTGGGCTGGAAACAGGTGTGATTTCACCGCAAAGTAATGTTATAAATGACCCTGGTTACTATGAAGTAGAAAAAGGCTGGATACTTAAATGCCTTGAGCGTAAATATGGTCATGGAGACCTTAATTTAAAGGGGGCTTTAGAGACTTCGTGCAATATTTATTTTGAGAAGCTTGGCGTTATGGCAGGTATAGACAATATCAGTAAATGGGGTTCCATGTTTGGCTTGGGTAAAAAAACGGGAATAGATTTGTTAGATGAAAAAAAAGGTGTCCTCGCATCAAGAGAATATAAAAAATCAGAAGAGTTTAAGCGTAATTACGGAAGAGTTGAGGATTGGTGGAAAGCAGACACTGCTCAGGCTTCCATAGGCCAGATATATAATAGCTTTACGCCGCTGCAGTTGGTAAACTATATTGGAGCCATAGCAAATGGCGGCAAGCTTATGAGACCGCATCTTATTAAAAAGGTTGTCAAGTATGACGGGTCAACAGTGATGGAAAATAAGCCTGAGTACACCAAGATTCCTGTGAAGCAGGAAAACCTTAAAGCAGTAATTGAAGGTATGAAAGCCGTAACCATGCAGGAAGGTGGTACTGCGGTATCTACATTCAGGAATTTCCCCATAGAGGTTGCAGGTAAAACCGGTACGGCAGAAACCGGTTATGAAAAAACAAAATCATCCAATGCATTATTTGTTTGCTTTGCTCCGGCTGACAAGCCGCAGATTGCAATTGCTGTTGTGGTAGAGAATGGTGCATGGGGGGCTAATACTGCACCAATTGCCATAGACATATTGAAAGAATATTTTAATCTCTCAGGTTCGGCAAGATCGGATGATAAGTTAAAAACAAATCAAATTGAATTTACACGATAGAAATATATAAATCATTCTGATATAATTTATAAGTTGTTATATAATTTTTTCTGTATTTTTTCTATTATTTTAATGATGTTTAAGAAATGAGTAATATTTTAGTCATTCCTTATTTCAATATATAAACTGTGGGGGTATCTTGGATGGAGGAAAGTAGTGTATTATTTAAGGGTACTGTAAATGGACTTACTGTAATACTTAAAGAGGATGAGGTTTTCGGGAATATATATACCCAAATGGAGAAGAAGATAGCTTCAGCCGGGAAATTTTTTAAGGGAGCTATCCTTGATGTAAGATATAGAGGCAGAAGCCTTTCTAAAGAAGAAGAGGCTAAACTTTTAGAACTTTTAACATCCAAAAGCGGTGCTAAGATCAAGAGTTTCAGCCGTGAAACAGAGCAGCAGGTACAGGTTAAGGAATCCAAACCAAAGCCTTTAAATAAGGTTGAAATGAAAAAGATTTTATTCTTTAAAGGTATTGATGAAGGTATATGCAGGTTTCACAAAGGAACCCTCAGATCAGGTCAATTATTAAGCTTTGATGGGAATATAATTGTGTTGGGGGATGTAAACCCGGGTGCTGAGGTAGTTGCGGCAGGAAATGTTATTGTGATGGGTTCTCTGCGTGGAATAGTTCATGCAGGTGCAGACGGTAATAAGGATGCAGTGGTAGCAGCACTTAATTTACAGCCTACTCAGCTAAGGATTGCCGATGTTATTACAAGACCGCCGGATGAAAAGGAAGCTGTTGTCACATTTGTTCCTGAGATTGCCTATATCAAGGATAACACAGTATATATTGAAAGATATCTGCCACAACATAAATAAGGTAATAAGCCAATACCTGATTGACAAAACATGAAAAGAAATATATATTTTTAATATGGGTGTTTTGTGTTCATATCATTTTAATTAATTTGTGATTTATCATAATTTCAATATAATCTAATAATTTAAGGTTGCGTTTAAAGAGATAATTTCCTTAAAGAGGGTTATATAAAGTGCTTTATGTTTGCGTTAAATAGCGACTTTCAAGGATATTATTTTAGGGGGATAAATAAATGGGCGAGGTTATTGTAATCACTTCTGGTAAAGGCGGGGTTGGTAAGACAACTACTACTGCCAATATTGGAACTGGATTGGCACTTAAAGGTAAAAAAGTAGTTTTGGTTGATACTGATATAGGACTTAGAAATCTTGATGTTGTAATGGGATTGGAAAATAGAATTGTTTATGACCTGGTGGATGTAGTAGAAGGTACATGCAGGGTAAAGCAGGCATTAATCAAGGACAAGCGTTATGACGGACTTTATCTTCTGCCTGCTGCACAGACTAGGGACAAGTCAGCTGTAAATCCTGAGCAAATGATTAAACTTTGTGATGAGCTTAGAGCAGAATTCGATTTTATTATAGTAGACTGCCCAGCAGGAATAGAGCAGGGATTTAAAAATGCAATTGCCGGAGCAAACAGAGCGATTGTTGTAACTACTCCGGAAGTATCGGCGGTAAGGGATGCCGATAGGATAATAGGCCTTTTGGAAGCTAACGAGCTTAGAAATCCAAAGCTTCTGATAAACAGGGTAAGGGTTGATATGGTAAAGCGTGGAGACATGATGTCTATTGATGATATAGTTGACATACTTGCCATTGATATAATCGGGGTTGTTCCTGATGACGAGAAGATAGTTGTTTCCACCAATAAAGGTGAGCCTGCTGTAAATGACAATAAATCATTAGCAGGTGAGGCTTATAGGAATATTACCAGAAGGATTTTGGGCGAGGATATTCCTTTGCTTAGTTTGGAAACAGATGAAGGTTTTGTTGTTAGGCTTAAAAAACTATTAGGCTTGAAAGCTAATTAATAAGGAGGGAAACATATGTTATTGGATTTGTCAAAGTTGTTTGGTAGATCGAAGACATCAAAAGATGTTGCAAAAGAGAGATTAAAACTCGTTTTGATTCATGACAGGGCGAATGTTTCTCCTCAGTTTCTTGAAATGGTAAAAGGTGAAATAATTAAAGTAATTCAAAATTACATGGAAATTGACGAAGGTGCTTTAGATTTGCAGATTACCAGGACAAAAAGCGAAGACGGAGATAGTGTTGTTCCTGCATTGGTTGCCAATATTCCAATAAGGAATGTAAAAAATAGTGGTAAATAATTAAGCATTAGTCACTAATATTAAGTTATTTCTTTATACTACAGAATTCAACGCAAAATTTTATGGATGGTACAGGTCAATGAATATAGCATTAATAGCCCATGATACAAAGAAAGAGCTTATGGTAGCTTTCTGTATAGCGTACAAAGCTATTCTGCAATCCCATAGTCTGATTGCTACCGGTACTACAGGGTCGGTGATCATGGAGCAGACAGGGATAAATATAAACATGTGTGCCCCTGGGCTTTTAGGTGAGCAGCAAATAGCTGCAAGGGTAGCTTATAATGAGATTGATTTGGTAATTTTTTTGAGGGATCCTGTATCTCCCAAGTCTCATGAGCCCGATATTACATTGCTTTTACAGCATTGTGATACTAACAATATACCGTTTGCTACAAATGTTGCTACCGCTGAGATGTTGATTAAGAGTCTTGACAGAGGGGATTTAGCTTGGAGGGAATTGATTAACCCAAGTTATTAAAACAGCTTCTAAACTTTAAATAACCAACTGTAATAATGGCCAAAAGATTTGGTCATATGCAGTTGGTTATTTTGTTATGTCTAGGAAATTGCTGTGTATTCTACACTACAATTTCTTGCGACAACAATCAAGGTTGCAAAATCACTTCTTGATTTTGTGATGTCTATATGAAAAGTGAATAATCTTTTACATTTGTCTATCGCAAATTCCGTAAAAACCGTTCGCTATTTGCTCTGACAAATGTAAGATCATTAACACTTTTCATATAGGAAATTGTGGAATATATTTCTTTGGAATTAATATAATTTAAATATAAGATTAGTAACATTTTTGATGTATAGATACCGAACTGTAAAGTTATATATCGGTTCGCCTGGAATAATAAAATACTATACCCTAAGGATGAGAATAATGGATAATACTACTGCAAGAGGACCATACCAACGTAGAAACACATATAATAGAAAAAAGAAAAAGAATGGTGAAAATAATAACAGGCTAGCTTTTATCATTGTCAAACAGTTAATTGCCTCACTTGTGGTTTTTTTGCTGGTGAGTGCTGTCATGAATTTAGATTCGCCTATAACTGATTTTTTGACTGATAAGGTTAGTTATGTTATGGAGCATAACATTGAGATGAATGATATATTTGGGAAAATACATTCATTCACAGACATGCTTAAGAAAAACAATCTCAACAAGGATATTGAGAAAGAAGAGGAAAAGTCAATTGATATAAGTAGTACTGAAGACAGTGTTATACCGGCTAGTGCACAGGTATACCTACCTGACAATGAGGATTTTTCAAAAATTGATTATGGGGGGATAATTGAGGAGGATGAGCCTGATACAGAGGACGAAAAGCTCAATGCCAACGAAAATAATCCAGATGGAAAGCTTGAAAAAAGTCAGCCAAAGGCTAATGATAATGTAAGTGATACAAAAAAGAGCGATACAACTAATAAAACAAACAATACAAACAATACAAATTTAAAGTTTATTGCACCTGTGAATGCTCCGTTAGGCTCCAAATTTGGTGAGAGAACACATCCAATAAAAGGTTCTGTTGAAATGCACAAAGGTGTAGATATTAAAGCAAATTACGGTGTAGCGATAAAAGCGGCAATGTCGGGAAAGGTTATTGAAGCGGGGCCTTGCTCTACATTCGGAAATCTGGTAAAGATTGACCATCAGAATGGGTATATTACGCTTTATGCCCATTGTTCTGTTATAATTGCCAAAAAAGGAAATATGGTTAAACAGGGAGATGTTATATCGAAGGTAGGAAGTACCGGTTCCTCTACCGGACCTCATTTGCATTTTGAGGTTTGGAAAGATAATACGCCGGTGGATCCGTTGGGTTATGTAAAAATTGGAAAATAGAATGATTTCTATATATAATAAAATTAAAATTCTAGTTAACAAGATAGAAATAAATTTTCTATTCCTAATCACAATAACCATTATGATTATTTGTGGTTATGCAAAAGAGTACTGTATGGCCTATATTTCCATGTTTCTACATGAGTTAGGCCATACTTTTTCGGCAGTATTTTTTGGGAATTCAGTCAATCTGATTAAAATATCTCCCTTTGGACTGAAGGCTGAAATTGAAGGAAGGAATGTAATTACTGAAAGACTAATCATTTACCTATGCGGTCCTCTAACGAATATACTTTTATTCATAATTTCTGTTATAATTGCTAGCACTTTTCCATATCATAAATCTATATTTACATTAATCGCTTACCTCAATATTTGTCTCGCAGTATTCAACCTCCTGCCTGTCATGCCTTTAGACGGAGGAAGGATTATTTTTGAATTGGCTTCTGCGAGATTAGGTAGCTATAAAGCACATAAGTACGTATGCTATGTATCTTATGTGTTATCAGTGTTTTTTATAATAGTTGGTTGTATGTTAGTTTCTTATAATATGGCAAACTTTTGCCTGGTGCTGATTGGAATTTTTATATTTGGTGAGCTTAGGAGCTTTAAAAGGGAGGTAGCAATTATGAATATGAAGGATGTTATATATAGAAGATCCAGATTGTTAAAAAAAGGTATATATCCAGCCAGGGATCTGGTTGTTGTTAAAACAATGCGTATGGGGGATATTATAAGGAACTTGGATTTTGACAGGTTTCATATAATTCATGTTCTTGATGAAGATCTGAAGCTTTTGAAAGTTTTTACAGAGCAGGATATTATGGATGGTGTAGTCAAACACAACGGCGATATGACATTTGAGGAGTTTATAATGACCGATGAGTAAGGATTTACATATGGAATAAAAATGGCCTATCCAAATAGATAAGCCATTTTTACTAGTGTTTATGAATTTATGTGTATTCTACATTGCTATTTTGTTGTTATAGTAATCCGCTATTATTAATTATCTCTGCACTAGATTTTGGTCTATTCATTGTGTACAGATGAATTCCATCTACACCATTATCCACTAGGTCGCGTATCTGTATGCTGGCATATTCTATTCCTGCTTTTAATAAATCATCAGGGTTATCCTGATATTTATCCAGCATAAGTACAAGCTGGGCAGGTATTGAACAGCCGCTCTTAGCAGTCATGGCTTTTATTTTTGAGCTGAATATTGGCATTATTCCTGCTGTTACAGGGCACTTGATGCCAACAATTGCGGCTCTTTCCTGGAACTCATAGAACAGCTTGTTATCGAAGAAAAGCTGAGTAACAAGGAAATCCACACCGGCATCAGTCTTATGCTTAAGGTTGATCATGTCATCCTTTATTTTACGGCACTCAGGATGACCTTCAAGATAAGCAGCTGCAGCTATGCAAAGGTCACTACTCTTTTGGCGTATGTGTGCTATAAGCTCGGATGCATATTTGAAACCGTTTTGATCAGCAACAAAGTTTGGTTGATCAGCAGGCGGATCACCTCTAAGGGCTAAAATATTTTTCACGTTGTTTTTAATCAATGAATCCACTATAAAATCAATTTCTTCAATAGAATGCTCAACACAGGTAAGATGTGCCATACTTTCTATATTATATGAATTCTTAATTTTTGAGGAAATTTCTATGGTTCTATCTTTCTGACTACCACCAGCTCCATATGTAACACTTATATAATCAGGGCCAAGTGCCTTGAACTTTTCTAAAGTGTCAAAAATAGTATCCAGAGGGGTATCAAGTTTTGGCGGAAATATTTCAAAGGAAACAACCGGCTTTTTACTATTGAATAAATCAATTATTTTCATTGTGACCTCCCAAAATGCAATTACTATTTTAGAGTATTAATAATCTCTTACATTTGATCTAAAAATATTATATCATAATTATAAATTCTGTCAAGTTTAATCATATTCTAATTAAATTCAATCATATACAATTAAATGCTATATATGTTGCGAAAAAGGTTTCGAATTATATAATACCCATAAAACTTTTGTGTTTGCTGGTTCTTTATAGGGATAATGGACTATAAAAAATAGTACCGGATTTGGATAATAAATGATAGGAATGTATGATTAATGAAATACATGAGATCTGGTAAGATTGAATTATAACGATATAATCCATTAATTAATGTATAGATTTTACTATGAAAATATTAGCAAGGCTGAAATGGGGATGTGAAGAGAAATATGAACGTTAAATTTTTGAAGAGAAAAAAGGGTGTCTCTATAGTTATACTCTCAATAGCACTTACTGCAGTTTTAGGAATGAGTGCAATTGTTGTTGACATAGGCAATGTAGCAATTGGAAGACAGAAGCTGCAAAATGCTATAGATTCAGCGGCTTTAGCGGCAGTTCAGGAATTACCCAGTCAAAGCAAGGCTTTGGAAACAGTTAATGACTACATTGTAAAGAACGGGTTTACACCAAGTGATGTCAAGGTTACGTTTTCGGAAGACAGTACAGAGGTTTTGATAGAGGGAACAAAAAAAATCGATTATCTTTTTGCCAGGATTCTGGGGTTGGAAGGAAAAATCACCAAGTGCAACGCCACTGCATTAACTGGAAATATAGGACAAGCATTGGATTATGTATTGTTTTCAGGAAGCACATCTACAAATCTAATTATTAATGGTTCCCAAATGTACGTTAATGGGAACTCCCACACTAATGCTGGTTTTATAGCTAATGGTTCAAAACAAACAATAACAGGTGCTTGTGAAGCAGTAAAAAGTGTAGTTGTAAACGGCAGTCAAATTGAGATTAACAACAGGATGCCCAATAGTCCATATGTTGATATGCCCGATTTCTCTGAAGCTATAAGGGTACAGGCAGAGAAAAGCGGGAAGTATTACAATTCAAGCAAAGAGTTTTCAGGGTCATATGTAAATGTAGATGAACCAATATATGTTGACGGAGATTTGACGGTTAACGGCAGCCATTTCAGAGGCGAAGGATGTATATTGGTAACCGGTAATATAACATTTAACGGCAGTAATTTATATGACTCCACAAAGGATTCGGTCTGTTTTTATTCTAAAAACGGCAAAATTACAATTAACGGCTCTAATATAAATTTAAACGGTATTGTTTATGCACCTAACGGCAGCATTACAATGAACGGATCAAATCAGACCATAATGGGAAGGGTAATAGGAAAAACTCTTGTGTTTAACGGGAGTCATCTTACAGTTGATGGAGCGGATAGCAACATGGGTGGTGTACCATCGAAGGGGGCAAGGCTTGTTCATTAGTAGAATCGGAGTAAAAGTGAGAAATGGGAGCAAACATAAATCATGCATGCTCCCATAAGTGATTTAGTATTTTAGTATTTACCAAATTCCTTTTCGCTTAGGTCAATATTCTTAAAAGCCTTGAAATTGCTGAAGGTATCAGGGGTTTTGGTATTACTCATTTGTTCTAGCATTTTTAGCACATCGGGACTAATATCATCAATTCCTTTATAGTTTAAGTGATTGCTTCTTTTGAGCTTGAATATGGAAACTTGCTCTTTTAGAAGCTGTGCCTGGCTTGAGAGCTCTTCGCTGGCAGCAGCACTTTCTTCAGAAGTAGCGGAATTGGTCTGTACCACCTGAGACACCTGCATAATTCCCTGATTTATCTGAGAAATTCCAGATGCCTGTTCATTGGAGGCTATAGCGATTTCGCCGATTAAATCAGCAGCTTTTGCTACACCTTCTACAATCTGATTTAATGCCGCGGCTGTATCATTGGCAATTTTTGTTCCGATATCTACTTTTCTAATTGAACCTTCTATCATTGCAGTAGTCTCTTTTGCCGCATTAGCAGAGCGAGCCGCCAGGTTTCTTACTTCCTCAGCTACTACAGCAAATCCTTTACCGTGCTGTCCCGCTCTTGCTGCTTCCACAGCAGCATTTAATGCGAGAATATTGGTTTGGAATGCGATTTCATCGATGACCTTGATTATTTTTGAAATACAATTTGATGAATCATTGATTTCTGCCATTGCTTTTAGCATTTCAGACATCTGCCCATTGCCATGAACAGCATTTTCCTTTGCTGCAGAAGCAAACTCGTTGGCCTGATTAGCATTTACAGCATTTTGCCTGGTTTGTGAAGCAACTTGCTCAATGGAAGAAGTAATTTCCTCAATGGAACTTGCCTGTTCGGTTGAACCTTGGGACAATGCCTGGCTTGATGCCGAAACCTGCCGTGCACTTGCTGCTACCTGTTCAGATGCATAATTAATGTTCCCCAGAACTTCGTTAAATGCATTAATTGTATTATTGATTGCACCTTTAATTATGGCATGATCTCCATTGTAGGACCCTTCTACAGCAACTTGAAGGTTAGCTTTGGATATTTCGTTTAAAACAGCAGTTGATTCTTTTATCGGCTCCACTACAGCGTCTAATGTCTTATTAACACCGTCAACAATGTTACGGTAATCACCTTTAAATGCACTTAAATCTCCTCTGACGCTTAATCGGCCTTCTATAGCATTTTCTGAGAGTCTCATGATCTCTTTGATTAAATTTGTTATTGATTCCCTCATCGTAATAAAAGAATTGGATAGTTCACCTATTTCGTCTTTTGTTGATATTTGAATACTTAAATTCATATCACCATTTGCAAGCTTATTAGCAGCATCCGAGACTTTTTGAATTCCGCCTGCAATAATTCTGCTTACATAATAAGCAATAAACATTGCAAATAACATTGCAATCAGTGTTCCAATTATAAGAACCATTTTGGTGGTGGTTTCCAGGCTCTGCTGAGTGGAATCCCTTTCTTTTAAAAGAGCATTTTCCATGTTAGCACTTTCCGTAACTATACTGCGAAGGTTATCCATATATGTCTTCCCTTTAGCAGCCGACTCTTCCCGTATTACATCATCCATAACCTTGTTCTTATTTACCACTTCACGTCGTAGATTAATACTGCTTTCAGCAGTTTGCTGCCATGCTTCTTTTAACTGCTTAATTTTATCAAGATTTGCCTGTTGCTTTGGGTTATCGCTTGTTAAATCCTTTACATCATTAAAGTGTTTTTCAAAATCTGCTTTTCCCTTATTATATGGATCAAGGAATTTTTCATCTCCAGTAATGGAAAAACCACGCTGACCTGTTTCCATGTTAATCATACTGGCAACAATATTATCAAGATTGGACAAAACTTCATATGTATGCTCATTCCAATCATTGGCTTTAGCGTAATTAGAGAAATTAACGAACACTATAGTTGATAATATTGTAAGAATTAGTACTACCACAGAAAATCCAACATATAACTTCTTGGCGATTTTTAAGTTATTAAACCAGTTTAGCATATGATTATCACCTTTACCCTAATAAATTTTTTGACTTGGTATTCTATAGTGATTATCGTCACGTTAATTTTGGTTAGTTACTGGGAATAGATTCCTGATTCATGATTTACTTGAAGTATCCAGTATTTATTTGGTATAATATTAATGTAAGATCATTAGCACTTTTAATATAGGTTATATGTTCTTGGATACACCTTATCTTTTTTAAAAATTCTAAATGTTTATGGTGTCTTCACACCACAATTTTGGATGTTCTATTAAAAACAATCATTTTATTTCATTAAGGATAAATAATAAGATTTGTTTGAAGTTAACTATAGGCAGATCAGTAAGCTTTATCTGGTAATTTCTATTCAATAAGAGGAGGGCTCCCCATGAATATGAAGTATTAAGAATTCTTGCTGCTATAACAATGACTGCTTTTTTCATAACGGCTGCGGAATCAATGAAGAAATGGATAGTGCATCCATTAATGCTAAAAGTGTAGAAAGCAAGAGAAAAATCATTTTTAGTACTAACAGGCTTGATAAGCTTGAGCAGCTCAATCAATTGGGAGAAGAATTCATGACCAGAAATCCGGATATAATTATTGAATTCGAAGGGTTAAAGGACTATGATAGAATTTATAAAGCAAGGCTTGCTGTTAATGAGCTTATGGATATATCTGCTGTAACTGAAATGTTTCCAGGCATGGGTGATAATTTTGTGGAGCTTGATGATATAGGATTTTCAAGAGAAAGTTTTACAATACCCCTGGCATTAATCAACCAGCATGTATATAGCCTTCCTATTGGAGTTAACTACGATGGCGTTATATATAACAAGGTTGCATTTAAAAACGCAGGTATAAATAAGGTGCCTCGGACTATGGAGGATTTATTTAAGGCGTGTGAAAAGTTAAAAGATGTCGGTATTGTACCACTTGCAATTAATGCAAAAGATAAGTGGCCATCCGGGTGGTATTCAAGAAGATATCCCAAGATGCTGTTGGATGATCCTGGGTATGAAAGTAGTTTAGCTGGAAAGAGCCAGTTTTTAAGTGATGACAGTCCTATATTAAGGATATTGGAAATTTTAAGGGACATGAAAGCAAAAGGATATCTGGAACCGGATATTGCCAAAACAGACTGGGAACAAATGAAGAAAGATTTTGCACAAGGTAAAGTTGGAATGACGTTTTTAGGATCATGGTTTGTTTCTCAGGTTATAGAAAATGGAGCAGAGGAAAAGAATATAGGAATGTTTCCGTTTCCTGAGACAAAAAGCATAATCTTTGATAATGACTTTACATATGCCATAAGCAAGAGATCTATGAATATTAATGCAGCAAAAGCCTTCTTAAAATATGCATGGGAAGAATCGAGGATATCAAAAGCAATGGGACAAGCTTCACCATTTAAGAATACGGCTAATAATCCAGAAACAATAAAAGAGCTGATGAGTTTTAATATTCCGGCTAAAACCATGATGACCGACACCAGTAAACCTAATGCATTGTTAAATGCAGCAGTTATAGATATGAATGATCTGTTTTATGAGTATTTGATTTCTGATAACCCAAAGGGTGTTATTGATGACTATAATTAAAGATGGATGATTGGAAGACAAAAGATAAATAAATGAAAGTAAACCATAATTATAAAAACTTGGAATAAAAGAGAATATATTATATAATATAGCTGATCGTAATTATGCTTGATACTTATATCAAGCATAATTTTTATGTACAGGGAATATGGGTGTACATAGTACTGACAAACAATAAAGCTCACTTAATAATGGTTAATAATTTAATATCTCAGGAGGGTTCGTTATGAGAAAAAGGAAGAATGGTATTGGAGTATTTATAGTTTTGTTTGTATTTATAATTCAGTGCATTGCACAAACTGGTCCTAACGTAAGTTTTGCACAGGAGAATATTTTAAGTAATAAGACAATAACAGAGGACGAAACCTGGAGTAAGGAGAACAGCCCATATATAATAGAGGGAGAATTGGTAATAGCACAAAATGTAAACCTTAGCATTGCAGGAGGCACAACAATTAAGCTTAAACCCAATGCAAAAATAATTGTGCATGGAAATATTGCTGCAGATATTGGCAGAGCTGATAAGCATATAGTATTTTCATCTTATGCTGATAATGATTTATATAAGTTAGAGGTGGATGATTATTGGGACAGTATATTGATTGAAGAAGGTGGGTCTTTTAATGGCATAGGAGTAACATTTAAATATGGGAAATCTCCAATTATAGTATCCGGACAGTTGCAGTTAAACGATTCTTTAGTTGAAGAATCTTTGTTTGAAGGAATAAAAGTAAATAAATCTGGTTCTTTTGACGGAGTTAATGTAGAAATCCGTGATTGTTATACTATAGATGATTACATAAGTACTTCAACTTCGACACCAACCTCAACACCTACACCAACTTCCACTGCTACTCAAACCTCGACAAATACACCAACTTGTACATCTACGCCAACTTCAACGAATACACCAGCTTGTATATCTACGTCAACTTCAAAAAATACACCAACTTCAAAAAACACACCAACCTCAAAAAATACACCAACTTCTACTATAAATCTAACAAGAACGCCATCAAAACCCACACCCAAGTGTACAAAACGAATTTGTATGCCTACGTATGCATGTCAGTATAAAGAGGCATATTGTATATCAGAAAGCAAAGATAATTTTTGCAGGACAACTAATAATAAATATATCCAAGAGTGGGACTATGCTATGAAATATTGCAGTATTCCTACTAAAAATTGTATCAAAAGGACGTCGATGCCAACGGCAACTACAACACCAAAAAGTGCAACGCCGACACCGACATCAAGAACTTCAACACCAAAAAGTGCAACACCGACACCGACATCAAGAACTACAACACCAAAAAGTGCAACACCAACACCGACATCAAGAGCTTCAACACCAAAAAGTGCAACACTGACACCGACATTAAAAGCTTCAACACCAAAATGTACAACGCCGACACCGACATCAAGAACTTCAACACCAACACCCAAATCAACTACAATGCCGACAGTAACGTCAACCGCCACATCAACACCAATGCTAACCGCGACGCCAACGTCAACTATAACGCCAACGTCAACTATAACACCGACGTCAGCTATAACACCAACGTCAACTACAATGCCGACGCCTACACCTACATCAAGTGATCCGGGAAACATTCATGTGCCTGAAAGAGGTGTTGTCTATAATGATGGATTTATTAATTTAGTGGATTGTAAAATAAAAAATACTAATGAAGCAGGTATTATAGTCAGTGATTCAGGGACTTTATACATGGCACAAAGTGAGATAGAAAACTGTAAATTTGGAATAATATGCAGAGGGTATTTTAGTGTAGTGTTAACGAATTTTATTAATTTGGATATTGGTATTTATTCTGAATCAGAAGATGATGTGAGTGTTACCATGAGTAACTTTCATATGATCCGGCAGTATGGGGTTTATAACAAGAATGATCAGATTGCGGTATCGGCTCAATTCAATTACTGGAATTCGTTACAAGGCCCTTCAATATACAATTATGAAACAGGATTATGGGAAGGCAGTGGAACCAGGATTTGGGGCAAAGTTGATTACACCAACTGGTCCATGGAAGCTAGTGTATAAAAAGCAATTAACTTAAAATGCTTTTTGATGAAATGTGTTGATACAATTATTAAAATTGTTGAGAAAAAAGGTTATATTCCTGCTATAATTGAAGTTGGTATGTACTGTAAAGTTTAATATACACGAAATTTAATCGACAAAGTTATCAACAGGGATATTACGATAAAACAAAGTTGTACACATACTTATCAACATTATCCACAGGTAATTTGGGGAGAATTATGTGGATATGGTAAAAGTTAAGCATAGTTTTAAATAAAAATCATTACCAATTTGTCAGAGCAAATAATCAGAGGCTCAATGGGATTTGCTGCAGACAGATGTCAATTAATTGGTTTATAGGAATTGTAAATACTATATACTTTTCTAAAGAAAGGAAGCAAGTAGCAATGCCGGAATTTAAAATAAAATCCGAATATGTGCCGCAGGGTGATCAACCTAAAGCCATAGAGCTTTTGGGCAATGGTTTGATTAAGGGATATAAGCACCAGACCCTGTTAGGTGTTACAGGCTCGGGAAAGACATATACAATCGCAAATGTTATTGAAAAGGTTCAAAAACCAACCCTGGTCATAGCTCACAATAAAACACTGGCGGCCCAGCTTTGCAGTGAATTCAAGGAGTTTTTTCCTGATAACGCAGTTGAGTATTTTGTCAGCTACTATGACTATTATCAGCCTGAGGCTTATATTCCATCAACAGATACTTATATTGAGAAGGATTCTTCCATTAATGATGAAATAGATAAACTGCGTCACTCTGCAACAGCTGCACTTTTTGAAAGAAGAGATGTAATTATAGTGGCAAGTGTATCTTGTATATATGGCCTTGGAGATCCGGAGGATTATACTGACCTGATGATCTCATTAAGGCCTGGAATGAGAAAGGACAGGGATGAGGTAATAAGACGTCTTGTTGACCTTCAATATGAAAGAAATGAAATTGACTTTAAAAGAAGCAAATTCCGTGCCAAGGGAGATGTACTGGATATATTTCCTGCATCATCTTCAGAAAATGTTATTAGAGTAGAGTTTTTCGGTGATGAGATTGAGAAGATAACTGAGATTGATCATCTTACAGGTGAGATTAAAGGAGTACGCTCCCACGTTTCAATTTTTCCGGCATCACACTATGCAACAACCAGAGCCAAGATGGAAAGGGCAGTTGTTACTATAGAAGAAGAATTGGATGCAAGGCTCAAGGAACTTAAGGAGCAGGGGAAAATACTCGAAGCTCACAGACTTGAACAGAGAACCAGGTATGATCTGGAAATGCTTCAGGAGGTTGGCTTCTGCCAGGGAATTGAGAATTATTCAAGACATATCAGTGGAAGGGCTCCTGGAAGTGCTCCGTATACCCTGATGGATTATTTTCCTGACGACTACTTGCTTGTTATTGACGAGTCCCATGTTTCCGTTCCTCAAATAGGGGCTATGTATAATGGAGATAGGTCAAGGAAAGAGTCATTGGTTGAGTATGGTTTTAGGCTTCCTTCAGCCTATGACAATAGGCCTCTTAGGTTTCAGGAATATGAGGAGAGGGTAAATCAAGCTATTTATGTGAGTGCTACCCCTGCCAAGTATGAGAGGGAGCATTCTGTACAGATTGCTGAGCAGATTATAAGGCCTACAGGGCTTATTGACCCGGAAGTGATTATAAATCCAATTAAGGGTCAGATAGACAACTTGATAGGTGAAATAAGTGAAAGGGTTAAAAAAGAGCAGAGAATTCTTGTAACTACATTGACAAAAAAGATGGCTGAAGATCTTACTGATTATCTCAAGGAAATGGATTTTAAGGTCAGATATCTGCATTCAGATGTTGACACCCTTGAAAGGATGGAAATAATAAGGGATTTAAGGCTTGGAGTTTTTGATGTTCTTGTAGGAATCAATCTTTTAAGGGAGGGACTTGACTTGCCGGAAGTTTCTCTTGTGGCTATACTTGATGCTGATAAGGAAGGCTTTTTGAGATCGGAGACATCATTGATCCAGACAATTGGAAGAGCAGCAAGAAATGCTGAAGGTAAAGTTATTATGTATGCCGACAGGATTACTGATTCCATGAGTAAAGCGTTGAATGAGACTAACAGAAGAAGAAAGCTTCAAATGGAATACAATGAACAGCATGGCATAACTCCAACCACTATAAGAAAGGCTGTCAGAAATGTTATTGAAGCTACAAAGGCGGCAGAAGAGGAAGCTGAGTATGGGGTAAATCGTGAGGAAGAAGCACATTCAAAGGAACAGATACAGAGTCTTATAGATAAGCTTACCAAGGAAATGAAGGATGCAGCAGTTAACTTGCAGTTTGAAAGGGCTGCTGAATTAAGGGATAGAATTATGGAACTTAAAGACAGAATGGAGAACTGACAGTATGGATAACAAAAGTGATTTGACAAAAGGCCTTACTTCGTTTGTAAAAGCACATAATGTTCATTATTTATTGATTTATTTTTTGCTGTTTTATGCAGCATGGGCACTGCACAGGAGCATATTGTCACCTGTGGTTTATGAAGAATATCCCGGTTTGCCGGGTGTTCTACTAAATGGTGTAATAAAAGTTTTTATATGGGTTGTTCCGGTGTTTATGTACATAATATATATTGATGGCAATAGGCCTATTACATATCTAAAACTTAATAATGGAATTTTAACAGGAATGGCTTGGGGGATTGGAATAGGTGCAGCCCTTATTGGAATAAACCTTTTAAAAATGTTCATACGCGGCAAATCCGGATTAAGTATGGACATGAGCATGGACAATATTATAAATGTTGTACTTGTGACATGTTTAACTGAGGAAATAGTATTCAGAGGATTTTTGCTGAATAAGATTGAGGAATTCATAGAGTTCTGGTGGGCTAATATAATAGTTGCCGTACTGTTTGTAACAATACATTTTCCCATATGGCTGATGAGTGAAGGCGGTATTACTATATACAAAGTATTACCGGTATTGGCTTTAGGGGTATTATTCGGGTATATATATAAGAAGTCAGACTCGCTGTGGGCTCCCATAATTATTCACGGGGCAAACAACTTTATGGTGGCCGTTATGGGGATAAATTTTTGATGTGATCAGGTTAATTCAGTATTTTTAAGTGCTTCAATTTCCAATAACTAAGGAATGCCTTAGAAATAACTTCATGTTCTCAAGGACAAAATCCCGACGGTTTAACGGGGTTTTGGACGATAAGAATTGTATGTTTTTCTTAGCCATTACTAATTGGTAAAATGAAGCACTTTTATTATAGAAAATGAAGTAAATTTCTCTTGACTCACGGTGTATAATTGTATACAATGATACAAAGATACATTTTGAAGGATTATTTCTTAATACATAATGCTATTCAAAGTCAAATATATATAAGCACAGGCTATAAAATTAAAGCGTTTTATCGATACAACTCCATATATTCTGCAAAAAAGAACTTGCCATGTGATTGCATGTGCAGTATGAAAAATGAATTTTTCGCAATATAGAAAAAATTGGATCTTTTTAAATATTATAGTATTTAAAAAGATTTTATATATAATTTTAATTATGAAAAGGAGTACATAATCATGAAAAATGAAGGTTTATACAGCGATTATTCAGAAATGATAATAAAAAATAATAATATTGAATCTGATATGTTTGTTAAGTATAATGTAAAGCGTGGACTAAGAAATACTGATGGAACAGGAGTTTTAGTCGGACTTACAGAGGTTGGAGATGTTCATGCCTACATAATGGATGAGAATGAAAAGGTTCCTGTTGAGGGAAGACTCAGATATCGAGGCATAGATATATTTGATTTGGTAAAAGGGTTTCAGGATGAAAAACGTCTTGGTTTTGAAGAGTGCGTTTATTTATTGTTATTTGGAGAGCTTCCTGGAAAGCAACAACTTGATACATTTTCCGCACTTTTAGATTCAAGAAGAAAATTGCCTAGAGCTTTTACAGAGGATATGATTTTAAAGGCACCAAGCAAGGATATAATGAATAAACTTGCAAGGGCTGTTCTGGCTTCTTATTCCTATGATCCTAATCCTGACGATACAAGCGTGGAAAACACGTTGAGGCAGTGTATTGATCTTATTGCCAGGTTCCCCGCTATGGCAGCATACGGATACCAGGCAAAGAGCCATTACCATGACGGAAACAGTTTGTTCTTGCACAGCCCTAAGGAAGGTGCAAGTACTGCGGAAAATATTTTACATATGATACGCCCTGACTGCAGCTATACAAGGTCAGAAGTGGAAATACTGGATCTTCTCCTTGTACTCCATGCGGAACACGGGGGCGGAAACAACTCTACTTTTGCAACCAGGGTTGTGTCATCCAGCGGAACGGATACATACTCAGCAATTGCAGCTGCTATAGGTTCGTTAAAAGGGCCTAAGCATGGTGGTGCAAACATAAAGGTTATGCAAATGATGGAGAATATTAAAGCTAACGTCAAAAACTGGAGTGACGAAGGTGAAGTCGGTGATTACCTTATTAAGATATTAAACAGGGAAGCCAACGATGGATCAGGTCTTATTTATGGTGTAGGGCATGCTGTTTACACCTTGTCCGATCCTCGCGGCATAGTGCTGAAAAAGAAAGCACAGGAGCTTGCAAAGGAAACAGGTAATGAAGAAGAATACAACCTGTTTACCATGATTGAAAAACTTTCTCCAGAGGTATTTGCAAGGGTGAAAAGATCTGATAAAGTAGTTAGTGCCAATGTAGATTTCTATTCAGGATTTGTATATAAATCCTTGGGAATTCCACATGAATTGTATACTCCTCTATTTGCAATATCAAGAATTGCAGGGTGGAGTGCCCATCTTTTGGAGGAAATTATTAATGGCGGAAGGATTATACGTCCAGCATACAAAAATGTGCTTGGAAAGGTTGCATATACACCTATGAAAGACAGATAAAATCTTATTTTGGAGGTCATGATAATGAAAGGAACAATTACAGAAAAGATTTTAAAACAGCATCTGGTTGAAGGAGAATTTAGTATTGGAAACGAAATTGCCATTACCATAGATAACACTTTGACCCAGGATGCAACAGGTACTATGGCATATTTGCAGTTTGAAGCCATCGGTATGGACAGGGTAAAAACAGAACTAAGCGTAAGCTTTGTTGATCATAACACACTGCAAACAGATTTTAAGAATGCTGATGACCATCTCTATCTTCAGTCTGTTGCAAAAAGATATGGTTTGTATTTTTCCAAACCTGGAAATGGTATTTGCCATCAGTTATTCTTAGAGCGTTTTGCACGTCCAGGAAAAACACTGATCGGTTCCGACAGCCATACTCCTACAGCAGGAGGAATAGGAAGCTTTGCGATGGGAGCAGGCGGATTGGATGTTGCGGCTGCTATGGCTGGAGCACCTTTTAGGATCAAATTCCCTAAGGTTGTTGGCGTTAAGCTTACAGGCCAGCTTACAGACTGGGTTTCTGCCAAGGACGTAATTCTTGAGGTTTTAAGAAGGATCGACGTTAAGGGCGGTGTAGGAAAAGTTTTAGAATACTTTGGTCCAGGCGTTAAGACTTTGTCGGTACCTGACCGTGCAACAATCACCAATATGGGTACAGAAACAGGTTGTACTACAAGTATATTCCCAAGTGATTTTGTCACAAAGGCTTTCCTCGAAGCACAGGGACGCGGCGACCAGTGGGTGGAGCTTATTCCTTCCGATGATGCACAGTATGATGAAATAATAGATATTGACTTGAGCACTTTAGAACCGATGATCGCTTTACCTCACAGTCCGGGCAATGTTAAAAAGGTAAGAGAAGTTCAGGGCACAAAGGTAGATCAGGTTGCAGTAGGATCATGTACAAATTCATCCTTAAGGGATTTAAAAATGGTTGCAAACGCATTGAATGGAAAGACTGTTAACGAAAACGTCAGCATGATGGTTAGCCCTGGATCACGTCAGGTGGTTGAGCATCTTGTAGACAGCGGTGAAATGAAATATCTCGTCCAGGCTGGCGTGCGTATGCTGGAAAATTCCTGCGGACCTTGTATAGGCATGGGATCAGCACCTTGTTCTGCCGGAGTATCTGTTCGTACATTCAACAGAAACTTTGAAGGAAGAAGCGGTACGAAAGATGCTGATGTATATCTTGCAAGTCCAGAGGTTGCAGTTGCTGCAGCACTTACAGGTAAAATTACAGATCCAAGGGATTTGGGAGAATGCCCAAAGATTAAGATGCCTGAAAAATTCTTTATAAACGATAATATGACATTAAAACCGCTGCCTCAAGAAGAAGCTGCTAAGGTGGAAATTGTCAGAGGACCTAATATAAAGCCTCTTCCAACCTTTGACAAACTTCCTGATGTTTTGGAAGGTTCAGCACTTTTAAAAGTAGGCGACAATATAACAACTGATCATATTATGCCTGCAGGAGCAAAGATTCTGCCATTAAGAAGCAATATTCCCGAGATATCCAAGCACGTTTTTGAGGCTGTTGATGAGAACTTCTACAAGAGAGCACTAGAAAGCAGCGGCGGATTCATAATCGGTGGTGAAAACTACGGCCAGGGCTCGAGCCGTGAGCATGCAGCATTAGCACCAAAGTATCTTGGAATAAAGGCTGTTATTGTTAAATCATTCGCAAGAATTCACCTTGCAAACCTGGTTAATTTCGGAATTGTGCCATTGACTTTCAAGAACCCTGCAGACTATGACAGGATAGAGTTGGGTGACAAGATAGAAATCGCTATTGGAGACTTAAAGGGTGAGGTAAAGCTTAAGAACGTTACAAAAGGATTTGAAGTTGAGCTAAACCACACACTGTCAGCACTGGATGCAGAAATTTTAAAGGTGGGCGGAAAGCTCCCATGGATTAAGGAAAATGTAAAGAAATAAGAAGATAATAATCTGACTGCAGTCTGCCTCATAGATGGTGGACTGCAGTTTTTTTGTTTTTGAGGAGCTATTCACACCTCGTTGTGCTTATCCCGTTCAGCAGTATCTTAAAGTGTGCAAGTGCCTCTTCCTTTAAGTTGAAATCGGGATACCGTAGACACCATTCATAGCTGAGTCCCCTTATGGCTATTACAAAATGCTTTGTTAAAGTATCGAGAGGAAGGCTCTTGGGCGAAAGAGGCCATGACGTTGCTTGTTGAAACCGGCACTATCAGCGGCAACAATAAGGCACTCACACCGCTGAGCACGACTACTAGGGCGGAAATGGCACAGGTGCTGTATAATCTGCTGGGAAAATAGAAAACCTCTGTTTAGTGTGCCAGAATTTTGAATTTTATAATATAATTATATGAAAGGATCTATTTATTGTAATTTTAAACTTTAATGTATACAAGTGGAAGCGACGCTGGCAGGAGATTACCTGGACGCTCAAAACAAGGCATATTCCTTCAAAGATGGAGGGATTGCCATATGGACTGACAATAAAACATTTAAATTCTCAATTTCAAAGCAGGACAGGAATTCATCACCTTATATTGTGGCTTATGATGAGAAGGGAAAAGAAACAGTTCGTTATTCATATAAATTATTAAATGACCATCTTGAAATAAAAAATCCCGATAATAATAAAACCATGCTGGATCTAAGAAGAGGAGACAATTCGACTAAGAGGTATATTTATGAAAAGTAATAAGATTATTAAGGGTTTTAGCGGTTTTGTTTCTGTGTTAACAGTTTCAGCAATATTATCAACAGCAGCTTTTGCTGCAGGTCCACAAAAAGTTGACTTGAGAGATGAGATAAACAATCGTGGTATTTCCGTAAGAAATCAGGGAAATAGAGGAATATGTGTCCTGCTGGCATTAACATTCCTTGAAGAGTATGCATTAACAGGTACATATGGCAATTATTACAATCATATGTCTATTGACTATGGAATCCAGGCGGGTAACAGAGTAACTGGAGAACAGCAGCATGAAGATAGTTCTTTTAATAAGTTTTACAGGGGTTATAGGGGTTATAATGAATTTGGGGCGATATCTGATTCAAGCTGGTGGTTATTTCCTCTATAGAAATAGTTGGGGCACAACTTTTGAAGATCAAGGATATGGTAAATACACGTTTGGTGAAATTAAGGCAGTCAATAATAATGTTGCACTTTTTGTATTTGAAACCGCTTCACAATTTCCTAAAATATATAAACATAGCAACTATCAAGGATACAACGTTGCACTGGCTCCCGGCAAATATACATTAACTCAGCTTGAAAATATTGGAGTAGAAAATGATGATATAAGTTCAATAATAATTCCAAGTGGGTACACTGCATATTTATATGAGAATAATAATTTTGGAGGCACAGTAAAAACGCTTACAAGTGATGTTAATAATTTGGCAAGCATTGGTTTTAACGACAAGTTATCATCTTTGGAAATTGTTGCAGACTTACCGAAGGTCTATCAGGACATAAACTATGAGGGTTATGGTGTTAGCCTTGCTCCTGGAAAATATACATTAGCACAGCTTGAAAACCTTGGAATATCAAATGACGACTTAAGCTCAATAGAAGTTCCTGATGGTTATACGGTATACCTTTACCAGCATGATAACTTCGGAGGAGAAGTCAAGACCCTTATAAGAGATGAAGCAGATTTTAGAAACTTAAGTTTCAACGATGAAGTATCTTCAATATTGGTAGTTAGATAATATTTTATACCCAATTGCATATAACCAGTTTTACAGCTCGGTATCTAAATGAAAAGTGAATAATCTTTTACATTTGTCTATCGCAAATCCCGTAAAAGCGTTCGTTATTTGCTCTGTCAAATGTAAGATTATTAACACTTTTCATATAAAGACTAATCGGGAATCTCCTTTTTGGCTATGATTATAAAATTTGCCAAGGAGGAGATTTTTCTGTGGCAAATTATTGTGAGTGTTATGATAAAAGCAAATGAATTTGATTAAATATTGCACAATAATGGAGAAAAATGAAGTATGATGGAGAGGAAGCCATGAAATCACAGATAAGCGGGGTGTTTCTTTTGATGTCTTTTTGCATAATCTAATATAATAATTATTAAAATTATCAATAAAGTTAGGAGTTTAAGCAATGAGAAAGTTTAAAGTGTTTTTTATTCTAATTACTGTTATTTTGTTGTTTTCTGCAAAATTGATTTATGCTGAAGAGCAGGCTTCTACAACACCAATTGCTACACCAACGCCAGTTGGCATGCCAACTTCAAGTGAAACGCCAACTTCAAGTGAAACGCCAACATCAGTTGAGACACCAACACCAATTGTCACCCCAACTGATGTACAACCTACAGTCAGTGTTGAATCGTTATCCATACCGGGTATAACCGATAATGCTTTATTTAAGGAGCTATTGGCTAAAAAGGATATTAAAAATAAATTGACTGAAGAAGAAAATGAAGTGTGCAAAGATATCAGGGAGCAGGAAGCAATAAACAGCAAACTTGCATTAAGCATTATTGATAGATCAAGGTCGTACAATGAGCCATACAGGAAGATAATTGATGATATCAAATTATTATTAAATCCCGCTAAAGAGCAGAGAACCCTTGATCTTGCGGAATTAGCTCAAAACGGGGGTGCCTTGGATGCAGCCGGTACAGCTAATTTAAATAAAAAGATGGAGCTTTACAGCAACCAAATTTCTGGATTAAACATTGCAATAAAAGGAATGCGTGAGTCAATGAAGTATATAAGCATTGAAAATGCGGCCTACAATCAAAAATTAAGTTCTGTTCAGAAGAAAATTAATGACATCAATGCAAGTATAGATAGTTTGAATAAAATTATTATTGAAGATAAAACAACTAAGGAAATTGAATGGGAAAATTTTTGTATATATATGAATAGTAAGAATGTAGAATCAGCACTTGCTACATATGGAAATGTTATTGTATTCAAGGAACGTATTGTGAAGAATTATAAAGAGATATTAAATCTCAAGGATAAGATTGAGGATTTGTTATTATCGGTATAATATATAAAACTAGTTATACTATTTGAGCGGAATCGCCCAATATTAAATAATAAGGAGTTAAAGTAAAATGCATAAAAGGTTTTTTAAAATGTTTGTTTTGGTTTTTATTGCAGTTGTTATGATTTCAAATACAGTTATTGCAGACCAGAGCACAGATATTACACAACTTTTAAAGGAATTTCAAGATGAGGACAACCCTATAGAAAGTTCTGTTATTACCAGTAATACCAATATAATTGGTGACAATATGGACACGTTGGACAATTCATTGATGACAATTTTTATGGAGCCTGCAGTCAGTGACAACTATGATAAAATATGTCCTCTATTTGAGAAGAGCAATATTACCGGAATTAAAATGTTTGTCGATGGTCAGCTGATTGAATTTTCAAAGTATGAGAATGTTAATCCTGCAATTATTGACGGACGTGTACTTGTACCCCTGCGTGCGATAGCCGAGAACTTAGGGGCAACGGTTGATTGGATTCCAAGTGATAAATTGATCAGAATTAAATTATATGATAAAGTTGTAGAATTGGTTCTTGATTCAAAAACTGCTTTGAAAAATGGCCAGAAAATAAATCTCGATGTACCTGCAAAGGTAATCAGCGGCAGAACTTTGGTGCCTGTAAGGTTTATAAGCGAGTCATTCTCCAAGACGGTTGAATGGCATCCATATAATGAAAAACTAAATGTGCTCGCGATAATATAGAGCATTTGATATGTACAAACGAGGAGGTTTCGTAATGAAAAAAGAATTAAGGTTGCAAAATCATTTCATGATTTTGTTCATAGTATCAATAATAATGTTGGGGTCACAGGTATTTGCAGCAGAGCCGGCCATTGACTATGAACCAAACAATTCACCTGAAACTTCATATGAAGTTTATAATAATTCCGAAGTAGTATCCACAATATCAAGTAAAAGTGATGTTGATTATTATAAATTCAACATTAGTGGGACCGCTGACATCTCTATATCTTTGACATCACCACAGGGGTTGGATTATGATATTAAGCTGTATAACGAGAACTATAAAGAGGTTGCAGCCTCCAAACTGCCGGGTGAAAGTGTTGATTTAATAAATAAGAGCTCACTTTCTGCAGGTATGTACTCCATTAAGGTTTATAGTTTTAAGAAGACATATTCAGATGTGCCATATAATTTGACAATTAAAATCAATGATTCAAATGCTGCAAGCAAGTCTAATACAGGTATCTCCGAGGCTAATAATATTAACACAACAATGGCTAATGCTTTGGAGATTAATAACAATACATCATTCAAGGCAAAAGTGAGCCGCTTGAATGAGAATAGATATTATAAATTTATACTCGGCAATGTATCTGATGTTGATATTTCAATGATACCTCCTAAAAGCACAGATTTGGATATCAAGCTCTATGACTCATGGGGTTTGGAAGCTGGAAGTTCAACAAACAAAGATGGTGCTGAGGCTATCAGCAAAAGAAGTCTGCTTCCAGGTACATATTACTTGAAGGTTTATGGACATAATTATGCCTTTTCATCGGATACTTTTCTTCTAAATTTAAAATCGGCTAAATCGGCCTTAAAATCCAGCAATACAGGAGCAGATGGCATAGATATAGTCGGATACTCTTCAGCTATAAAGGAATCTACTCCCATAACTCAAACTTCAAAAAATGTTCCTAAGGCTTTACTGTTGTATGTTGGCCAAGATCTGCCTCCATTTACTGATGAAGATTTAAAGAAAATGCTTATAGATGATCCTGTCAACACAAAGGAATTTTTTATAGTGGATAATGGTGCACAATACAATACATATATGGATTCTTTTGGAGAAATTTTAGACATTGTTACACCAACAAAAATTGATTTATTGACAAAAGATAAAATTGATTCAACTGGAATATTAAGTTCAATTAAGGAAGATTATAAAAAATTCTACAATAAAATAAACAGGAGTAATTCCCTGGACTATTTCTCCAATGAAGTATTTGATTTGGCGTTGAGGCTTATCAAAACCGATCCTGGTGTAAAGATTACAATAGCTATTCCCGGGACAGAATTTCATGCTCTTAGCGAGGAATTTATTGAGCCTGTTAAAAATATACTTATTAAGGGGATAAAAGAAAGACTGGATAAGGAAAACCCCGAATATTGGAAGAATAACATAAGAGGCTATTATTTCTCAACAGAGGGTTTACCTTATTATTACACGTGGTTTAACCCTGACAAGACCATCGATTTTAGCAATTCTATTGTTAAGACCATGTTGAGCTTCTCCAATGAGATTCATCAGGTTTATAATAAAGAATTTATTTGGATACCTTATTATGGTAATTCCTTGAAGTCCAAAGATTATTATAATAAAGACCAGGCCGTTCGAATTGGATATATTGCCAACAGGACAAATTTGTTTGACTATATAATAATTCAGCCATCATACTATTTTAAGGCGGATCAAAAGAATATTCCATTTGTTCAGAATTCATCAAAAAGCAATATGGTTTTGGATATTTATAATGACATTGTTGGCGGAATTAAAAACTCTAAAACTTTGGTAGGTGCTGAAATGGAGATAGATGCCAGGTATAATACCATAGGAGATAATAAATATATAGGATATCAGGAAAGATACTCCGAATATGTTAAAGCGTTTTCTTCATTAAGCAAAGAAACGCCGATAGCGTTTTATGCAGGAACAAGGGACGAGTTTTTCACCGAGGATGTTTATGAAGCGGTGAAAAGTTTTTTTAAAACTATTAAATAAGATTGATTAAAACATGATTTGCAAGGCAAAACTCCGTTACTGTATGTACAAGCGGAGTTTTTATTTTTATAGTCTTGAAACCTTTCGACTTTGCTTGAGCTTACGAACTGATGTTTGCAATTTGCGATACATCTGATATAATAGTATTTGGTTTTTAATTGCTGTAAATGATGAGGTGAGTTAATGATAAGAGATAATATTTTTATAAAGGGTGCAAGAGAACATAATTTAAAGAATATAGATGTTGTTATTCCCAGGGACAAGTTTGTTGTTATCACGGGAATAAGCGGTTCGGGTAAGTCGTCCCTGGCCTTTGACACAATATATGCCGAGGGACAGAGAAGGTATGTAGAGTCCCTTTCTGCTTATGCAAGACAGTTTCTTGGGCAGATGGAAAAGCCTGATATTGATTATATTGATGGGTTATCCCCTGCCATATCCATAGATCAGAAAACTACCAGCAGGAATCCCCGGTCAACTGTAGGTACTGTTACGGAAATACACGATTACCTAAGGCTTTTATATGCCAGGATTGGTGTGCCACACTGTCCGGAATGCGGCAAGAAAATTGCCCAGCAGACAGTTGATCAGATGGTGGATCATATCATGACTCTCGAAGAGGGAACGAAAATCCAGCTTTTAGCACCTGTGATAAGAGGAAGAAAAGGAGAGTACCACAAGCTTATTGAAGATGCCAAAAAAAGCGGTTTTGTCAGGGTAAGGATTGACGGAGAAGTCATGGATATCAATGATGAAATAAAAATGGACAAGAATAAAAAGCATACTATAGAAATAGTAGTTGACAGACTTGTTATTAGACCTGATATTCCAAAAAGGTTGTCTGAGTCTATAGAAACCGTACTTAATCTGACAGGAGGAATCTTGCTTGTTGACGTAATTGGAAAGGAAGAGATGCTGTTTAGTCAGAATTTCTCATGCAGTGATTGTGGAATAAGCATTGAGGAACTTGAACCAAGGATGTTCTCATTCAATACCCCATATGGTGCATGTCCCGAATGCAGCGGCTTGGGTACTATTCTTAAGATTGATCCTGAGCTTGTCATACCTGATCGGTCAAAATCATTGGCAGATGGTGCTATTAGCATCGGTGGCTGGAATGTGGAGAATGAGGATGGCTATTCAAGAATGTATATAGATGCTTTGGCAAAGCATTATAAGTTCAGCATTGACACTCCAATATGCGATCTTCCCGACCGTATTGTTGATTTGATACTATATGGGACAAAAGGCGAAAAGATTAAGATAGAATATTCAAGGGAATATGGAAGCGGAACTTTTATGGCTGCTTTTGAAGGTATCATAAGAAGCATGGAAAGACGTTACAAGGAGACCCAGTCGGAAAGCATGAAGCAGTATTATGAAGGTTTTATGAGCAATAATCACTGTCATGTGTGTAAAGGTGCCAGACTCAAAAAAGAGGCACTGGCTGTTACTGTTGGAGATAAAAATATTGATGAGATTAGTAAAATGGCTATTTCCGATGCCAAAAAGTTTTTCAACGAGTTGAAGTTATCTGAAAAACATAAGATTATAGCAAACCAGATATTAAAGGAGATAAATGCAAGGATTGGTTTTTTGGTTGATGTAGGTCTGGATTATCTTACATTGTCCAGGTCGGCAGGAACCCTTTCTGGCGGTGAGGCACAGAGAATAAGACTTGCTACACAGATAGGAGCAGGCCTTATGGGGGTTCTGTATATCTTGGATGAGCCCAGTATAGGACTTCACCAGAGAGACAACGACAGACTCCTAAAGACACTAAAAAGGCTTAAGGACATGGGGAACACTCTTATTGTAGTTGAGCATGATGAAGACACAATGTATGCCGCGGATCATATAATTGACATTGGTCCCGGTGCAGGTGTCCACGGCGGAAATATTGTTGCACAGGGTTCTGTTGAGGAAATAAAAGAGGTTGAAGGTTCTTTAACCGGAATGTATTTAAGTGGAAGAAAAAAAATTGATACACCAAAAAAGCGTAGAACTTCAAATGGGAAATATGTGGAGATTATCGGTGCAAGGGAAAATAATCTTAAAAATATAAATGTAAAGTTTCCTCTGGGTGTTTTTACTTGTATAACAGGTGTTTCAGGTTCGGGAAAAAGCTCTCTAATAAATGAAATATTATATAAGAAGTGTGCATCTGAGCTTAACAGGGCTAAGGTGAAGCCGGGCGACTATGATTATGTCAACGGTCTTGAACACCTTGAAAAGGTTATAGATATTGATCAATCACCTATTGGTAGGACGCCGAGATCAAACCCTGCAACATATACGGGCGTTTTTGACATTATAAGGGAAGTTTTCAGTGAAACCACCGAGGCAAAAATGAGAGGTTACAAGACAGGACGCTTCAGCTTTAATACAAAAGGCGGAAGATGTGAAGCGTGCAGCGGTGATGGTATTATAAAGATCGAGATGCACTTTTTACCTGATGTTTATGTTCCCTGTGAAGTGTGCAAGGGAAAAAGATATAACAGGGAGACCCTTGAGGTAAGGTATAAGGGGAAAAATATAGCTGATGTATTGGATATGACGGTAGAAGATGCTCTTGAGTTCTTTAAAAACATACCGAGAATTCACAAGAAAATCCAGACATTGTATGAGGTGGGATTGGGATATGTTAAATTAGGACAGCCTTCGACAACTCTTTCAGGAGGAGAAGCCCAGAGAATTAAATTGGCAACTGAGTTATCCAAAAGGAGTAATGGAAGCACCTTGTATATCCTGGACGAGCCTACAACAGGACTTCATATTGCCGATGTCCACAAATTGATTGAGATGCTTCAAAAACTTGTAGATTTGGGAAACACTGTTGTGGTCATAGAGCACAATCTGGATGTAATAAAGACTGCGGACCATATAATTGACCTTGGCCCGGAAGGAGGATATAGGGGTGGGTATATAGTCGGTGAAGGCACTCCGGAGGATATTATAAAGATTGGAGAATCTTACACAGGGCATTTTCTTTCGAAAGTCCTTAATGTGAAATAATTTAGGTATTAGCAAATAATTTAAGTATTGGCAAATAATTAACTGGTCAATGGGGTATTTCAAACAGCTGAATTAGTTATATTTCACAAAAAATACTTGAATAATGTATTTTTTGAAATACCCTTATAATAAACAATTTAATGACGAATACTATATAATGGAAAAACATTTTAATCTTATTTGTAGATACAAAACTGTATATAACTAGTTTTACAGTTCTGTATCTTTAGGTTAAAGTGTTTTGTTTTGAATACAAAAACCTTGAAATGTCAATATTAAAATTTAGAAATTGGATTGTTAAATTTATGTTAAGTATTATTGTATTGAAATTAACAATAATATATAATCGACACAGAACAACAGATTTCATTTTACGGAAGAAGGTAATATTTATGTTTAGAGTTTCACAAAGAGATGAGATTTTTTTTGACTTTTTTGTCGCAACAGCTGAAAACGCATGCAAGGCTGCTGAATTGCTTGAAGAGTTAATGAATAATTATGTTAATGTTCAGGATAAAGTAAGAGCCATCGAAGAGACTGAGCATGAAGGCGACAAGCTGGTGCATAAAATTCTTCAACAGCTTAACAGATCATTTATTACACCAATCGACAGGGAAGACATCAATTTAATTGCAAAAGAATTGGACAATATCACAGACAGCATAGAATCTACTGCGCACAGGTTTAGTATGTTCAATGTACAATCCATACCTGAAGATGCAAAGAAACTCGCTAAATTGATTACTACGTCTACAAAAGAAGTTAAAGAACTTATGATAGAAATGAAAAACATGAAGAAAAGCAAGAGGATATCTGAAAAAATTATTGAGATTAACAGAATTGAAAATGAAGGGGATGACGTATTCCGGACAGCTGTAACTAAATTGTTCTTAATAGAAAAGGATTGCTTTGAAGTTATCAAATGGAAGGAAATTTATGACTATCTTGAAAACGCCCTTGATGTTTGTGAGGATGTGGCAAATATAGTTGAAGGGGTTGTTATGAAACATGCTTAGTATGGTTATCGTAATAATTATTCTTGCATTAAGTTTTGACTTCATAAATGGTTTTCATGATACGGCAACTTCAGTCGCAACATCAATATCAACAAGAGCTTTGGCTCCTAAGACAGCAATTCTCATGGCAGCAGTGCTAAATGTAGCGGGAGCATTAACCAGCAGTAAAGTTGCACAAACCGTATCACAAGGCATATTTAAAGATAAAATGATAAAAGATGTTGGCGGTGATAAGGGAATAATGTTTGTAATCATGGCATCCCTGGCATCTGCTATAATTTGGAATCTTGTAACCTGGTACTTCGGAATTCCAAGCAGTTCGTCCCATGCATTGTTTGGAGGAATGATCGGATCATCAGTTGCGTATCTTGGTACAATGGATGTTCTACAAGGAAAGGGAATTCTTTATAAAGTCATAGTGCCTCTTTTCACATCACCTGTCATAGGTTTCGTTTTAGGATTTATAGTGATGAAATTCCTCTATCATGCTCTAAGAAGGTTAACACCTCATGTTGTAAATACAGTATTCTCCAAACTTCAAATTGTTTCAGCTGCTTTCATGGCTTTCGCACATGGAGGAAATGATGCTCAGAAATCAATGGGTATAATAACTATAGCTCTTGTTGCAGCAGACATGAATGGCGGCAGCACGGATGTAAATATTTTGGTTATTTTCGGATGTGCTTTGGCAATGGGACTTGGTACTTCAATCGGTGGGTGGAAGATTATAAAGACTATGGGGGTCAATATGATTAAGCTTTCACCGATAAACGGGTTTGCTGCCCAGACCGGAGCTGCTGTTGTTATTGAAACCATGACCAGATTAGGTGCTCCTGTAAGTACCACACATATAATTTCAACTTCAATTATGGGGGTTGGAGCAGCAAAGAGATTGAAGGCAGTAAGGTGGACATTAGCAAAAAGTATTGTTGGTGCATGGGTAATGACAATACCGATAACTGCTGTAATAGGTGCTGTTGTTATATTGGTACTAAAGCTTACATTGGGAATATAATACATAATTAAATATTTTATTTTTAATGGGGATGTTAAAATTTTATATGGAAATACATACTTTTAAAAACAATACAAACAATATTTTCATACATATAATATAAGAAATAACTAAAATATTACTTCTAATTTTGAGCGGGTGCTGACGAGCTAAGTCAACACAAGAGCGAAATTTATAGTGGAAGTTATATTTTAGTTATTTCTAAGAAAAAGGACCTATGTAATCAAAAGATGTAGTATTATCGATATTAACATAGGTTTTTTTATATATGCAGAGTTAAATTGTTTTATTCATCATATGTAAATATAGTTAATTGGATATAGATTAGACCAGAAACGAATTGTGTGATATACTTATCATAATATATTATTTTATAACACATATTCGAGAAAATAGAAACGCTTATTATGTTGTGTTTTCGCTGCAGTAGATAGGAGATGGTTAAAATGATGATGTGTTCGATTTGTAAGGAAAATTTCGCGGTTGTCTACATGACTAAGTTAATAGATGGAAAGCAGGTTCAGGAAGGTCTTTGTCTTACATGTGCAAAAAAACAGGGCGTACAGCCTATTAATCAGTTATTGGATCAAACAGGAATGACAGAGGAAGATATAGACAATTTAAATAAACAGGTAGGTAATCTTTTTGAGAACATGGAGTTTACCGATTTGAACTCAATCCAGGACTCACAGGAAAAGCCTACGGGACAATCAAATCCCTTTTTCAACTTTATAAATAAGGCTTTCAGCAAGAACGAGGATGGAACAGACAACGGTAAAGAGCATATAAAAGAGTCCTTTGAAGACAAGGAAAGCAAGAATAATACAAAAACAAAAACCCAGGAAAAGAAAAATCTCAAGAAAAAGAAATACCTGGACTTATATGGAGCAAACCTGACTGAGCTTGCAAAAGAAAACAAGCTTGATAGGGTGATTGGAAGATTCAGGGAGATTGATAGGGTAGTTCAGATTCTTAACAGGAGAACAAAAAATAACCCTGTGTTAATTGGAGAGCCTGGAGTTGGTAAAACAGCCATTGCAGAGGGTTTGGCTGTCAGGATTGCTGAAAAGCAGGTTCCTGCGAAACTCTTTAATGTTGAGGTTTATCTCCTTGACTTAACAGGTATTGTAGCTGGAACTCAGTTCAGGGGACAGTTTGAAAGCCGCATGAAGGGTATTCTTGATGAGGTTAAATCATTGGGAAACATTATTCTTGTTATTGATGAGCTTCATAACATAATGGGAGCAGGGGAAGCAGAGGGAGCCATGAATGCTGCCAATATACTGAAGCCTGCATTAGCAAGGGGCGAGATCCAGGTAATAGGAGCAACAACCCTTAAAGAATATAGGAAGCACATAGAAAAGGACTCTGCTTTAGAAAGAAGATTTCAGCCTGTTATTGTAGATGAACCTTCAGTTGATGAGACAATCGAGATATTAAAAGGAATTAGAAATTATTACGAAGATTACCATATGGTAAAGATATCCGATGACGTTCTAGAAGCAGCAGCAAAGTTATCGGAAAGATATATAACCGAAAGGTTCTTGCCGGATAAAGCGATTGATGTAATTGATGAAGCCGGTTCAAGGGCAAACCTGAAAAATGTGGGTTTAGTTGAGCTTACGGCTCTAAAAGAAGAATTGAAAAAGGTTCAGGAAGAAAAAGAAAATGCGGTATCTGCGGATTCTATAGAAGATTACCAAAAGGCGGCAGATTTAAAGGTAAGAGAATGCAAGCTGCTGGAAAATATAAGGGAAATTCGGGAGAAGAATAACGACATAGAGATTACTGTAGATGACATTGCATTTGTTATTGAGGCCTGGACGAAGATTCCTGTACAGAAGCTTACAGAAATTGAAACAGCAAAGCTTTTAAATCTGGAAGAAAGGCTTCATAACAGGGTAATAGGTCAAAATCAAGCTGTAAGCAGCATAGCAAAAACTATTAGAAGGACACGTGCTGGATTTAAGAAAAAGAGGAAACCTGCTTCATTTATTTTCATAGGCCCTACAGGTGTAGGTAAAACGGAGCTTGTAAGGACTCTTGCAGTTGAACTTTTTGGAAGCGAGGAAGCACTGATAAGGCTAGACATGTCTGAGTACATGGAAAAGCATACAGTCTCAAAACTTATTGGGGCACCTCCGGGGTATGTGGGATATGATGATGCGGGTCAGCTGACTGAAAAGATCAGAAGAAAGCCTTATTCAGTTATCCTTTTAGATGAAATAGAAAAGGCTCACCCTGATGTTTTCAATATGCTTCTTCAGGTGCTGGAGGATGGAAGACTTACTGACAGCCATGGCAAGGTGATTAGTTTTGAAAATACAGTAATAATAATGACATCCAATGCAGGCACAAATATGAAATCAAATGGGATTGGTTTTTCCAATGAAGGTTATAAAGCACTTGAAACAACGGTTAAAAGTGTATTGAAAGAAACCTTCAGGCCTGAATTTTTAAACAGAGTGGATGAAATTATTGTATTTACCGAGCTCAGCAAGGATGAACTCAAGAAAATCATAGACCTGATGCTTATGGAAGTTGAAGAGGATGTAAAAGCTAACAACATGACAATTACTGTTAGTGAAGAAGCCAAGGATTTTATACTGGAAAAAGGCTATGATGTTAAATACGGTGCAAGGCCTCTAAGAAGGACTATACAAAAATATATTGAAGACGAGCTGGCGGAAGCATTCTTAAAAGGCGTTTTTAAAGAGGGAAGCAGAATATGTGTTTATGTAGAGCAAGGTGAGATTAGGCTTAGAGATTGCTAAACCATTGCTTAGCCATTACTAAGCTTTGAGTTATAAAATATTATTATATGAAAAGTGTTAATAATCTTACATCTGTCAGAGCAAATAACGAACGCTTTTACGGGATTTGCGATAGACAAATGTAAAAGATTATTCACTTTTCATATAGAAGTGAAGTAAAGGGACAGATTGGTAATAACCGATTTGTCCTTTTTTGCGTCTGGCAGTTATGGTGAAATCCGTTGGATGTAGTCTGTTTATTTATATTTCGCTCTTTATTCGGGAAGACTACTTTTATTGCTATAAGAATAAAAATACATTAAAGGTAGGGTTACTCATGAAAAGAAGAATAATTAATATTTTACTTGTATTTACAGGTATTGTGGTGTTTATAACAGGCGGCATATGGAACTACAATGAGAATAACAAGAGTAAGAAAAGCCAGCAGCCAAGTAAGAAAGATACAAGTGTAAGCATTTCTGCTCAATACAGGTTTCCGGCTGAATTCGAAAAGCAGCAGGCTATTTGGATGCAATGGCCTTCTGAGGTATACAACCAGGCAAGTAGGCCTGTGATTCCTGTTATGTTAAAAATTATAAGGGCTTTAGCACCTCATGTAAGGGTAAATATCGCTTCAAGGAGTGTTGATGAGATCGTAACAGGAAGGAATCTTCTTAAACAAAGCGGTTATACAGGACAAAATGTCCACTTTTATGTAATAAACCACATGTCTATTTGGGCAAGGGATGTGGGACCTATCTTTGTTAAGGATATTGAGAACAAGCTAAGGGTAGTAGACTTTAAGTTCAATAACTACAGCAGAGGAGGAAGCCAGTATTATATTGATGTGGAAAATCAAGTTGATGCACTAACTGCAAAGACTTATGGTTTTCCGATAATCAAATCAAGCCTGGTTTCGGAAGGCGGTGCTATTGAGACAAACGGTAAGGGCACTATTATGCTGACGGAATCGGTTTTATTAAAACGCAATCCAGGCTTAACCAAGCAGCAGATTGAAAATGAGTTTAAAAGGGTCTTAGGCATTAAAAAGGTCATATGGCTTAAAAAAGGCCTGGCAGAGGATGATAACATAACCAGTGGACATATAAACGAAATAGCAAGGTTTGCAAGTCCTAATACTATTCTGCTTGCATATGTTAAGGCGGGGGATAGGAATTTGAATAATTACTCGAAGGAATCATACCTTCGCATGGAGGAAAACTATAACATACTTAAAAATTCTACCGATCAGGATGGGAAAGCTTTCAGAATAATCAGGGTTCCTGTTCCTCCTACACTTTATAATGTCACAGACGGTTCAGGAAGATTACCTATACGCAGCTATTTGAACTATGCAGTAACCAATGGTGCAGTGATTATGCAAACCTATTGGAGGCAGGGTCGCTCAAGTGCACTTAAGGAAACTGAAGATGGGGTTAAGGAAATTTTGAAGGGTGTATATCCGGGACGCCAGGTTATAGGTATAGATACTGAAAGCCTTAACTTATGGGGCGGTGGTATACACTGTATAACCCAGCACATGCCTGCCTATTGAGCTGGGTTGTACTACAAATTCAATAAGCAAACTTTAAAATTATAAGTGGATGATTTGGATAACAGGACTAGGGATTAAGATGAGGGATGTATTATCATGGCTTTTCATATATTGATCTACAAACACCATTTTTAATCCCACTTCTCTTTCATACTCATCAAGGGTTATTTTTTTCATCAAGCAATTTCTCTAGCAGCATTATAAATTATTATTTCCACTAGGGAGCCTTTAACATCTATAAGATTTTGTGTTCATAGTAATTAACTCATTTCTTGATATATGTTAAATAGCATTATTTGGTGGGTATATAGTTAATACTATATTAAAAGTGTTAATAATCTTACATTTGTCAGAGCAAAATAACGAACGGTTTAACGTTATTTTGTGATAGACAAATAGCAAGATTAACTGATTTTAATAGATTTGCGACAGACAAATGTAATAGATTTATCACTTTTAATATAAATCTTTCTATGTAAATATCATATAATTTTACATAAAGATAATATTAACTTAACAAAAAGAGTATAATATGTAAATATAACTAACGAACTATAGAGAGGGATGATTTAGTTATGGATAAGATGAAGAGAGCCTTAAGCAACAGTAAAATCAATTATACCGTGATAGACGATTTAGATTATGTATATGATGAAGACGATTTGGACTTTATCTTAGACATATTGGCATTTGATTAATAATTTTAAAACTAATATTGTGCATGCAATTATGAATAGACCAGTTGCAGAATGTCCTATTTCGAAATATCAGGACCGATAGCAACTGGTGATAGGGGCGGTAATTTTATAGAAAGCTCTTCAGCAGATACCAAAAAGAAATGTAAATAATGAGGGTTGAGACAAATAAACAGCTTCTGTGATATTTCAATTTATCATAAAAGCTGTTTTCACTTACTTTTTCATACACTCTTTATACAGGCAGCTGTATAATAAACTCCGTACCTGATCCGGGCTTGCTGGTAACCTTGATATTTCCGTTATACAGATTTACAATGTGCTTGACTATGGATAATCCAAGTCCAGTACCACCCATGTTTCTGGACCTGCCCTTGTCAACTCTGTAAAATCTTTCGAAAATACGTGGAATATGTTCCTCATCAATTCCAATTCCGGTATCCTTAATTATAAAAGTAATTTTGCCTTCTTCCTTGATTGCTTTTACAGTCACAGTACCATTATCTTTATTATATTTTATTGCGTTGTCAATCAGGTTTATGAGCATCTGTTTGATTCTGTTTTTATTAGCATCTATTGTTACATTTTCTTCAATTTCAAAATGCAGCTGTATTCCTTTTTTTTCAGCAAAGCTTTCCAATATATCATAGATTTCTTTAAAAGTATCGTTTATGTTATGTGGTACGATGTCGCAATCAGTCATTGTGTTTTCAATCTCTGAAAGCTGTAGAATATCGTTTATTAGGTTTGATAACCTTTCCGATTCTATATCGATTATATCAAGAAACTTAACAGCAACTGCCTTATCATCAATAGCACCGGTTTTTAAGGTTTCTATAAATCCCCTTATTGAGGTAAGAGGGGTCTTTAGTTCATGGGTTACATTAGATACAAACTCCGTCCTTATTTGCTCCAGCTTTTTGATGTTGGTTATATCATGTATTGATGCGATTCCTCCCGAATTCGGATGCTTCGGGTTGTTTGAATTTATTGGACTGGTATAGACCCTGAAAATTTTGTCTGATTTTGGATCTGTGAAAACCTCATTCAAAAGGGGCTCGTTTTTATCAATACTTTCTTTTATCAGATTGATTATCTTATTATCACCGATAAGCTCCATTAAATTCATTCCAATAATACCAGGTCCATACTTGATTCCGAACATCTGGCAGGATACTGTATTTATAAGTATTATCCTGAAATTGTCGTCAACTGCTACAACGCCGCTGATCATACTGTTTATTATGGAATTTATCTTGATGTTTTTGTCGTTCATTTCAGCTAATGTTGATTCCAGTTTCTCAGCCATTATATTAAATGTATTTGAAAGTTCTTCAATTTCATTATCGCTCGTTATATTTGATCTTCGTGAAAAGTTTCCCTCAGATATATCTTTGGTTACATCTATTAGCTCGTTTACAGGTTTTATGATTATATTGGAAAAACGAAATGCCAGTATTGTTGTCAACAGGGTGCCTGCCAGAATTCCTATTACTGTATATATAAGTATTATCTCATCAATGGTTTCAAGTTGGATTAATGGCACTGAAACCCTTATGATAATTCCTTCAGGAGTGATAGGTACAGCTACATAAAGGAGGCTCATTTGCATGTCTTTACTGAAGCGTATGTCTTTGCCGATTTTTCCTCCTAATGCTTCCTTAACTTCCTTCCTATTGCTGTGGTTATCCATTGAAAGATAGTTCATCTCCGACTCGCCGATAACTATTCCTCTTTTATCAATGAAGGTTATTCTCAAGTGATTTTCATTTTCCTTGACTTTATTGGATTCATCCTTTGGATATAGTATATCTGCATACTGTCGGGCAATTTTATTGTAATCTATAGCAATGCCGGACTTCTTGTTTTCCAATAACTGAAAGTGTATAAGCCTTGCTGTGCTGATAAGTTTTTCTTCCAATTCGTTTTTATAATATTTTTGTGAAATTTCCGATATTAAAAGTCCTGTTATGAAGACACCAATAACAGTTAGAACTAAATAGTACAGAAATATTTTTTGCTTCATTTACCGGATGCTCCTTTATCATTAAATCGATAACCAATACCACGTATGGTTTCTATATGGACAGGAGTGCTGTCATCATCTTCAATCTTTTGTCTGAGATATCTTATGTGAACATCAACTGTCCTGGTTTCGCCATAGTAATCAAAGCCCCAAATTTTTTCCAATAATGTTTCTCGTGAAAGAACTTTTCCTTTATTGGTAATTAAGAGCTTTAGCAGTTCAAACTCTTTAAGGGTAAGGTCAAGTAATTTATCATCCTTATAAACTTCACGTCGAGTGCAATCTAAGGATATATTTCCAAAATGTATGACTTCAGGATTGCTTTCTGTGGAAATATGAACTCTTCTGAATAGTGCCTTTACTCTAGCTACCAATTCCCTAACGCTAAAAGGTTTGGTAACATAATCATCTGCTCCAAGCTCAAGGCCTAAAACCTTGTCGAATTCATCACTTTTTGCAGTAAGGATTATTACAGGAATCGCTTTAGTGCGTGGGTTCTGACGCAATTGTCTGCAAACCTCCAGGCCATCAATCCCAGGAAGCATAATGTCGAGTATAAATAAATTAGGAACATTACTTTTGCACTCTTCCAGCAGCTGTTCTCCTGTATCAAATGTGATTACCTTATAGCCGTTAGCTTCGAGATTGTATTTAATAAGATGCTGTATATTTGCTTCGTCTTCAACAGCAAAAATTAGTTCTTTAGTCATATTTGTGCATGCCTCCGGAAAATAAGTAATATTTCATTCATTCCTTTAGTCTACTATATCAAATTGTTAATAAACATTCAAATATTCTGTTTTTATATGTGGCTGCAATGCAAATTACAACTGTAGGAACATGTTATATTACTTAGTCATAATATAATAAAGGCATTGTTAGCTGGATGTGAATAATATATGAACAGGGATTTGATTGTATTACCATATAATAGAGAAAAAGCGGTTGAATATGCTCACAAGTGGGCGTATGGGAGAAATCCGCGATACTTAAATTTTGAAAATCTTGGGGGAGATTGTACGAACTTTGCCTCCCAGGTAATATATAGCGGAAGCGGGGTTATGAATTATACGCCTGTGTATGGATGGTTTTACATAAGCTCATATGACAGGGCTCCTTCGTGGACAGGGGTAAATTACCTATATAACTTTCTTGTCAAGAGAGATGGTGGACCAGGACCTTTTGCCGAGGAGGTGGCCATGAAAGATGCGAGGCCGGGCGATATTGTGCAGCTATCATTTTCAGGCGGTGATATCTTTAATCATTCACCTGTAATTGTGCAAATAAAAAATCCTGCATCATACAATAATATACTGGTAGCAGCACATACTGATGATCAGGATAATTATCCTTTAACAGGCTATGAGTGGGTTAAAATAAGATTTTTGCATATTGTGGGCGTGAAGCAATACGGATAAAAAGTATATATAAAAGATTATGGAGCATTCAGGCCAATAGGCTGGAGGCTTTCATCAGTAATTTCGCTTGCCAGCTTGAGATCAAGAAGAAGAACTGCTTTTTCATCAATCTTTGCTATACCTGTAATATATTTTCGGTTAAGGGACTTGATGGTATCTGGAGGATTTTCGATATCTTTGTCATCAATCCATATAATTTCGTTTACTACATCAATTATAAATCCCACTGCGAGATTCTCGGAATTGAGTATGACAATTTTTGTATGTTCATCGCTTTCTTTTGCAGCAAGGTTGAATTTTTTTCTTAAGTTCAAAATGGTATAGATTTTTCCTCTGAGGTTAATAAGGCCCTGAACAAAGCCTGGAGTATTAGGTATCTTAAATATCTCCATCGGAGCGATTATTTCCTTAACTTGGTCAATGTTAATGCCGAACATTTCATCATCTACTTTGAAAATTACTATTTGTTGATTAGCCATGTCAATACCTCCTGTAAAATGGCTTATTTAGACATGATTTGAAAATAACATCCGCAATAAATTTCGCTTATTTGTTGACTTAACTCGTCAACATCCAGGATGCATGGCGAGCAGTTTAGCGAAGCTAAACGACCAGCCGCTTAGAAAGCGGAAGTAATTTTTCAATCATATTTTAATATATATCGGAAACTAGGTATGAATTATTTATACAAATATAAAAGTGGTTTCGACAATTATAAATTTAACATCGCTTTTGTTGGAAAAGAAAAAACTCCACATTTTTGTGAAGTTTGATTTCTAAAAATATTTATGAAGTTCATATTCCTTAATTAAGATCTGTAGCTTCCGTTTATTTTTACGTAATCATAGGAGAAATCACAAGTCCACATTCTATCTGAATACTGTCCTTTTTTTAGGTTTATAGTAATCTTAATTTCTTTTTCTTTAAGTATTTTTTTTGCTGCAGCTTCATCAAAATCCAATGCACAGCCATTTCTGCATACCATCAAACTGCCTATAGATATATCAACAAGGTTCGGGTCAAAATCTGCACCTGAATAACCGACTGCTGTTAAAACTCTTCCCCAATTTGCATCTTCTCCAAAAATTGCTGTCTTTACAAGAGGTGATTTGGCAACGGAGCACACTGCATTATAAGCATCTACTTCAGATGAAGCACCGTTTACAGCTATCTCTACCAATTTGGTCGCACCTTCTCCATCCTTGGCAATCTCTCTAGCGAGGAATGTGCAAACATATTCCACTCCTTTTTTAAAGGCTTCAAAATCAACACTTTCCTTAACAATACCCGAGTTGTTGGCTTCACCATTGGCAAAAGCAACAACCATGTCGCAAACGCTGGTATCACCATCAACCGATACCCTGTTGAAGGTCTTTTTCACTACTTCCTTTAAAGCTTTATCGAGAAGACCGCGAGATATATTTGCATCAGTGGTAATGACTCCTATCATTGTAGCCATATTGGGATGAATCATTCCCGATCCCTTTGCCATTCCGCCTATTATGACCTTTGCATCCTGTATTTCAACTTCAACAGCTATTTCTTTTGGCCTTAAGTCTGTAGTCATAATCGCTTCTTCGGCATCATGACCGCCATTTTCTGAAAGCCTTTGTGCTGCTAAACGAATTCCTGAACGAACCGACGGCATATTTAGAGGAACACCTATTACACCGGTCGAACCTATCAGAATTTCCTCAGGCTCGCACTGCAGAAGGTTTGCGGTAAGCTGTGCCATTTCAACAGCATCCTTGTATCCTTGTTCGCCAATACACGCATTGGCATTGCCGCTATTTATGACAAGGGCTCTGGAGTAACCACTTTTTATATGTTCCATAGTGACCTGGAGAGAATGTCCTTTTACCTTATTTGTTGTAAAAACACCTGCAGCAACTGCAGTATCTATTGAGGAAATAATTGCGATGTCTTTTTTGCCGTTTTTCTTTATTCCACAAGCTTCTCCGGCAGCTAAAAATCCTTTGGGGGAAGTAATCCCACCTTCAAAAATAGTATTCAATATGTTCACCTCAAGTTATATTTGTTTTGAATATTTAAATTATACAGTATGTGCTATTTTTATTCAATAAAATTAGGGTTGTTTTTTACGTTTAACCCTTAAATTGGGGAAAACAAAAAAGATGATATCCTCTATTGAATGTATAAGAGGATATCACCATTAATGGCTGCGATAACTCAGTTCAAAGGGGTATAAGAGTCTAAGCTGTCACTTGCCATTTCACTAAGGAGTCTTTTTATGATCGATGTAAGTATGTAATTATCTTCAATTAATCTATCAATGTCAATTTCTGTTTTTGGAATTATTTCCCGGGAAAAAATGTTGTCATATGACATAGTATTATGACTGGATTGTTGGTACGTATGGCTATATGCAGTTTTAGTCGGAACGGAGCTGCTATTTTCTTTTAACACACCACTTTTGATGATCTTTGATTTATCTTTATTTAAAGAATACATGTCGTTATTTTTTACTTGCTCAAGCCATATCAAGCTTATAATATATTCTGGATAATTATCACCCGTCAAAGCCGGTAAATTACTGTCATATTTCAAATAACCAGTTTGTATCAAATGACTGATGGAATCTACTATTTCCTTGACTTTAGCTGCTTTTCTTATTGATTTTACTGATTCATCATTTTCCTTTATAAAAAGGCTTTCTTTTATTACTTTTTCGATCAGAAGAGCTATGTCATCATCGAACAGCCTGTATCTCATCTTGTAGTTTTTAAGCTTCAGGCTGAATGTTGAATTATTTACTCCTATTACTTTTGCAGCAAAGGATTTTTTTATGTTCAATGTATCTAATACTGTTGTAAGAATCTGCCTGTCCATAAGTAAACCTCCTTTATATCCCCTATATGAACTTTGACATTTTTGTCAAAGTAAAATAAAATATTTGTATAAATTTGTTGGTTGCTCAACTAAAGGAAAAGAATTATCACTTTTCATTTTATAACAATAAAGTACTACTTTTTTTGAAGAGATAAAATAGGAAATTAAGTACGAGGAAATTACCGAGGTTTTTACCGAAGTTTTTACCGAAGTTGTTATGTTGAAAAATCTCAATCGACTTTATAGTATGACTAATGGGTGGTTAATATGAATGTTTTTGGAAAAGTTTTAGCGGATATGATAGAGGCATTGTTTTATAGCGGGGTTGAATTTACAAGAAAACTTATGATAAGTCAGGATACTCTGGATAATTGGAAAAAAGGAAAGTACATGCCTAGTGACGGTTTCAGTTCTAAAAGATGCACCATCAGCGATGTTATGAAACATATAAATGATAGATATTTCAAGCTTCTAGAGAATGGGACGGTAAAATCGGATGTTATACTTGACATTATGATTAAATCCGGTTTGCCTCAGCAGGCTAAGGATAAGCTTTATGAATATGTTGATAGTGGTGATTTTCCAGGCAGAATCCTTAAAGCTTCCTATGAATACGAAAAGATCAAGAGTGAGGATGATTTTACAGTTACAATGGAATTTGATTCTACCATATACCCTTACCTTGAAAGGAAAATAATCGACAGCAAAGATACAAATGTAAAGGATTATGTGGAAAAAATATTAATTGATAAGAAGAGTTTTATAATAGGCAGAAAAAATAAGGGTGCTGATTATGTGTGCAGAAATAATTTTGTAAGTAAAAGCCATGCAGAGATAATATCCAGGGAAGGGAGGTATTTCCTGAAGGATCTCGGATCTACCAACGGTACTTTTGTAAATGGCATGAGGGTTGAAAAACTTTTGAATATTGAAATAAACAATAATGATAGAATAAAGTTTGCTGACTGGGAGTATTTGTTTGTAATTCCAGAGCCTTAAATATGGGATCACATATTTGATACTTTCCATACCACAAAGCCTTTTTTATCGGTAATAAAAATATTTCCTTGTTTGTCAACGGCAAAATCACTGGGATCTTTAAATAATGCATAATAGCCTGGGCAACTATCAAATATGGAAATACTTGAGTTATTTTCATAGTAGCCTTTACCAGGTTGTCCTGCGATGGATTCTACATCTGATATGTCTCCATTACTGTCGAGAGAAATTCTTCTTACAACATTCTTGTCGAGAACATATAGATAATTGTCCACTGCCTTTATTCTTTTCGGAGCAAAAAATCTGCAGTTTATTCCATCGACAAATTGCTGCTCCTTTTCGCTACCGGCAAACAACATGAAATTCTGTGAGATTTTGTCCAATTTGTATATGGAATAATTCTCTTTGGAGCTGATGAATAAATTGTCATGTCCATCAAGCGTTATGCTGTCAATAAATCCGGGCAGTTCTTTAATCGTTTTATGCTCCTTAGTCTTGGTATTTAAATATACCAGAGTTGTAATTTCTTCATCAGAGTTTATGAATTCGTGCTCAAGAAGATAAATATTATCATGGCTGTCAAAGGCAAAATCCTCAATGACCTTTAATGTGCCGCTCTTTTTATAAATATAATCGATAATTCCATTCTTATAGCTGCATATGCCGTAGATCATTTCCTGCTTTTCATTTTCATAAGGCTCAAATGAAAAATAGAAAGTACCACTTGAAGATACCCTGGCGATTTCTGCATTGGTTTCCAAATCAATGGTTTTTACAGTGCTTTTATCAATAAGCCTTAGTTTCCTTTGATCGGTAATTAAAAGATCTTTGCCTGGTATTAAAGATATGCTGCATGGATCTGATATAGTTGCATTTTTCAGATTACCGTCGGGTATATCACCGTTGATATCGGTATGGTTTCCGTTTCCGGCCAAGGAAGAAACCTGATAGTTCCTTAAATATTTCAGGCTTATATCCACTTGTTTGACTTCATCAGAAGCCTTGTTAACAAGAACTGTCATCTTTAGTTTTTTGTCTTCATAAAAACCTTCCAGCTCGGCAGTACCTTCTCCGGTGGCATAAACCCGGTCATTCTTTACTACTGCAACATCCTGGTTTGAAGATTTCCATTTGATATCATTACTGCTGACAGGGGATGTTGATCCGTCTGCATACTTCTTCTTAACTTTAATGGGTCTTTCCTGTTTTTGTGAAAGTGCAAGAACCTCTGGAGAAATATCCAGCACAGCTGATTTTTCCTTTGAAATTGCCGATATACCTAGATAGACCATTGACAATGACATTATTGACATTAAAATGCTGAGAGATATAAGTATCCTGTTTTTTATCCTTTGTTCAAGACTATTAATTTTTAAGAGCTTAATATTGTTTAAGTCTTTTTTAAGCTCATCAATGCTCTGATACCTTTCAGAAAGGTTCTTCTTTATGCATTTTAGAATTATATAATCCATCTGGGGGGATATTCTTGTATCATATTCCAATAGGCTGGTTTCCTCAAATTTAGGGAGGGCACCCGTCAGCAGATGATGCAGGGTTACTCCCAGACTGTAAATATCAGTCCTGTTATCGGTAGCACCTTCGGCAGTCAATTGTTCCGGTGCTGCATAGTATGGGGTTCCGGCAATTATTGTATCTCTGGTGTTTTGTCCCTTATACTCCCTTGCAATTCCGAAGTCAACTATAACGGCCTTATTGTCTGTTGTAATAATTATATTTTGAGGCTTCATATCACGATAAATTATTGGATATGGCTTCATGCTGTGCAGGTAGGAAAGGGCATCACAAAGCTGCTTTGCCCATTCAATTACGGTTTCTTCATCAAAACTTTCCGCTTCTTTAAGCAATTTATCAAGGGGCATTCCTTCAATATAGCTTTCTACCATGTAAAATCCACTGTCATCTTCAATGACATCAACGATTTTTGGAAGGCTTACATGATTAAGCTTTTTAAGGATATCTATTTCTGCAAGAAGCTTGATTTTAGTGTGCTTTTTGTAAATACACTTAACTGCCCATAGGTTGCCAAGTTTTATATTTCTACACAAGTAAACCTTGCCTGTTGCACCCTGACCGAGGAGTTTTTCTATTTTATATTTGCCCTTGAGTATTTCGCCTATATCAATCATTGTAATCTCCTATTCGTCTTTTGAACCGTCAATATCCATAGTAAAATCATCATCTTCGAAGACGGTGCTTTGATCCATTTCAAATGATTCAGGGCCCTTTTTAGGACTTGTGATTTGCTTGTCAGGACTTGGCTTATTGGCTTTTATGTAGAAGTAAATTAGTACTGCATTTAATATGAGCGTAGCAATACCTATAGATATATAAACATAATGTATGCCCAAAAAAGAACACCTCCATTTTACAAAAACTCAATATATTATGATTTATTTTATCAGTAAGTGTGTGCATTTATCAATATGCATAAATGTTTTATACAAACATCCTACAAAACATATACAGAAATTTTTGGTTTATAATAAAATTATATTAAAAGTGATAAATCTATTACATTTTAATATAGTTAAAGATAGAGAGCATGGTTTAAATTATTAAAGGTGCTTGATATTAAAAGTGGAAAGTTAATTAGATTTTTGTCACTTTTAATTGCATAGGGGAGTATTATATATATTTTTGTCATGATCAAAAAATAACTTCCGCTATAAATTTGGCTCATGTGTTGACTTAACTCGTCAACACTCGCTCAAAAGCGGAAGTAAATTTTTATTCATGCCTTAGTTATTTAACTATTTGGGAAAACCCCCACTAGGGATTAATCCCTTGTTAACGGTTGTGGTAAAAGTTTCTTTAGTAAATTTTTGGGGAGACACTTATAGAGAAAATTAGAATTATCACAAATTTAGTGCCTTAGTGGGGGTTTGACAAATAGTTAGCACAAGATATTATCACTTCTTAATATAGCTGGAAAAATATAATCTTGAAGCAGAAAAAGTGCCTTGACAGTCCAGGATGATTGTTATATCATTATTTAATAGCATAATGATAAAAACAATGATTAAGAGGAGTAGTCGGTATAAGCCCTTAGAGAGGAAAGGTCAGCGGCTGAAAGCCTTACCGGGATATGATCGATGAAGGTAGCTTATGAGTTTGGTAATCGAAATAGGTTTATATCTTAAGTAGGTTATTACGGCAGCGGACCGTTACTTCGCGAAAGAGCCCTTGTTGGGAATTATGGTGGTACCGCGGAAATATGCCTTTCGTCCATTTGATTGGATGAAGGGCTTTTATTATGTGCATCAATATTAAAGCTCACAAGGGGAAGTAATTCTTTAAATATTTTGGTAGGAGATGATTGGTTGAATTATATTGATATTGTAGCAATTTTTTTTATTGCAATGGGAGCTATAACCGCTTTTGGTGCTAAAGCCATTGTAAAGAAGTTTGAACTTAATAATAGAATGACTTGTGATTTTGAAAATGAAATGAGCGAGGAAGAACTGCAAGAATACTTTTTTAATAAAGCGGTTGTAAGGTGCAAGATGTTAGGGATGATTATTGCATTACCGGGGTTTATAATGCTTTTGGCAATTTCAAGAGGATGACAAACACCATTAAATCAATCCTGAAACAAAAAAAGATAAGAAAAGTTAAATAAGATTCAATAATAAGAGAGGCAGGTCGAATATTATGGAAGAAAATAAGAACCTTGAAAAGACATATGACCCCAAGCAGGTTGAAGAAAGACTTTATAAGAAGTGGATGGATAATGACTATTTTCATGCAGTAATAGATAATGAGAAAGATCCTTACACCATTGTTATACCTCCGCCTAACATTACAGGACAGCTTCATATGGGCCATGCCCTGGACAACACCCTCCAGGATATACTTATTAGATGGAAAAGGATGCAGGGCTACAGCACATTGTGGCTTCCCGGCACAGACCATGCTAGTATAGCTACCGAGGCTAAAATTGTTGAGGCTATGGCTAAAGAAGGCATTACAAAGGAAGCTATTGGGCGTGAGAAGTTTTTGGAAAGAGCGTGGGAGTGGAAAAAGCTCTACGGAGGAAGGATTGTTGAACAGCTCAAAAAGCTCGGCAGTTCCTGTGACTGGAAAAGAGAAAGGTTCACAATGGATGAGGGCCTTTCAGAGGCGGTTAAGGAAGTATTTATAAGGCTTTATAACAAGAAGCTTATTTACAGGGGTGAAAGGATTATAAACTGGTGCCCTAAGTGTAATACCTCAATTTCTGATGCAGAGGTTGAGTATGAGGAAAAGGAAGGAAGCTTCTGGCATATTAAATATCCTGTTAAAGATTCAAATGAGTTTATAGTAGTTGCAACAACAAGGCCGGAAACAATGCTCGGGGATACTGCTGTAGCTGTTAACCCCGACGATGAAAGATATAGGCACCTTTTGGGCAAAATGGTTATACTGCCCCTTGTTAACAGAGAAATACCCATTATTGCCGACAGTTATGTTGATAAGGATTTTGGAACAGGTGCGGTTAAGATCACTCCAGCTCATGATCCTAATGACTTTGAGGTTGGGTTAAGACATAGCCTTCCTCAGATAAAGGTTATGAACGATGATGCAACCATGAATGAAAATGCGAGACAATACCAGGGAATGGATAGATATGAAGCAAGAACGCAGATGATTGAAGACCTTAGGAATTTGGATTTGCTTCTTAAGATACAGCCTCATAATCATAATGTTGGAACATGCTACAGGTGCAGCACTGTTATTGAGCCTATGATATCGAAACAGTGGTTTGTTCATATGAAGCCTTTGGCTGAACCTGCTATAGAAACAGTTAAAGACAGCACAATCAAGTTTGTACCTGAGAGATTTGCAAAAATATACTTTAACTGGATGGAAAACATTCAGGATTGGTGTATTTCAAGGCAGCTGTGGTGGGGGCACAGGATTCCGGCTTATTACTGCAAAAAATGTGGAAAGGTAATTGTAGCAGGTGACATGCCTGATGTATGTCCGGACTGCGGTGGTACAGGATTCCAACAGGATCCTGACACTCTGGATACATGGTTCAGTTCTGCACTATGGCCTTTCTCGACATTAGGATGGCCCGAAAAAACAGAAGAATTGGCATATTTCTATCCAACAAGCGTACTTGTTACAGGGTACGATATAATATTCTTCTGGGTTGCAAGAATGATATTCTCCGGTCTGGAACAAATGGGAAAAGAACCTTTCAAATATGTATTTATCCATGGAATAGTTAGGGATGAGCAAGGCCGTAAGATGAGCAAATCATTAGGTAACGGTATCGATCCTTTAGAGGTAATAGATAAATACGGTACTGATTCATTGAGGTTTGCACTTACCATAGGTGTATCACCGGGAAGTGATTTAAGGTTCTCGGATAAAAAGGTTGAGTCCAGCAGAAACTTTACAAATAAAGTATGGAATGCATCAAGATTTGTTCTTATGAATTTTGATGAAAATATTGATTTCTCCAAAGTAAAAGAAGAGAGATTTACAGTTGCCGACAAGTGGATACTCACAAGGATAAATAACCTTTCCAAAGAGATTACTGAGAACATGGAGAAATTTGAAGCAGGAATTGCCCTCCAAAAGGTTTATGAGTTTATATGGGAAGAATTCTGCGACTGGTATATCGAGTTGGTAAAGCCAAGACTTTATGATAAGGAACACGAATCCAGGCTTGAAGCCCAATATGTTTTAAATTACACATTAGGCAATGCATTAAAGCTGCTTCATCCATTTATGCCGTTTATAACTGAAGAAATATACTGCCACCTTATCAATGATGATGAGAGCATAATGGTATCAAAATGGCCGGAATACATTGAAAAGTACAACTATCAAGAAGATGAAGCTAAAATGCAGCTTATCATGGAAGCTGTACGTAGTGTAAGAAATATAAGGGCAGAAATGAATGTTCCGCCATCAAGAAAGGCTAAAATAATCTTTGTAGCTTCGGGGGATAAGGAAGCAAATATTCTTGAAGAAGGAAAAACATACTTTGAAAAGCTTGCAAGTGCATCGGATGTTGTGGTTCAGCGGGATAAAAACGGTATTTCCGAAGATGCTGTGTCTTCAGTTATTGCCGGTGCGGAGATATTTATTCCTCTAGATGCCCTTGTAGATGTTGAAAAGGAAATTGAAAGACTTGAAAAGGAAAAAGCAAATCTTGAGAAAGAATTGGAAAGAGTTAAAGGAAAGCTTTCAAATCAAGGCTTTGTGGCTAAGGCACCTGAAAAGGTTATTGAAGAAGAAAAGTCCAAGCTAATGAAGTATCAAGAAATGTACGATAAAGTTGTTGAGAGAATTAAGGGATTGAGTAAATAAAATAACAGCAGTATTTTGGTTTTACTGCAAAATAAATTTACTGATAAAACACTTTAAACATTGTTATAACCAATTGCCACATGGCTGGCTTTTAGCCATATGAGCAGTCGGAAGGAATTGAGGTTTAAAGTGTTTTATCTATAATCACTTTTAATCTATGCAAAATGTTTTGGAGGGGCTAATATATGCTAAGGAAATTGAGTGAGCTGATTTTAAAATTCAGATGGGTGTTTATAGTATTTTGGATTGTATTTGTGATAGCAGTACAGCTTTTTGCACCTTCTCTTTCCAAAGTTGCAAGCAGTAATCAGGAGAGCTTTTTACCTCAAGACAGCGATCCTATTAAGGCCAACAAACTTTATAATGAATTATTTCCTGATGAGGGAGGTAAATGCAGCCTTACCCTTGTGTTTGAAAATAAAAAGGGGTTATCGGATCAGGATAAGAAGTATTTGTTGAACCTTGAGGACTATTTTAAAAAGAATGAAAAAGAATATAAGGTATCCGACATAGTATCTCCCGCATCTAAAAAAGAGTATGAAGGTATTATGTACAGCAAGGATAAAAAGGCAGCACTAATGCTCATAAGCCTTGATGTTAAAATGTATACTGACGAGTCAAATAATCTTATTGTATCTATCAGGGATGGGCTTAAAAATAATGGAGATAAAAAAATTAAGGATATGCCTGTCCGTCCAAAGGAGCTTTCGGTCAGTGTAACAGGTGATGCTGCAATTGTGCAGGAAGAGCAACAGACCGTCAATAAGAGCATGGAAATTACAGCGATGATTACCATTGTGCTACTTATTGTAGTGCTTTTACTCATATATAGATCACCCATTGCACCATTGGTTCCTTTGTTAACTATCGGAATTTCATTCCTCATATCCAGAGGGGTCGTAGCATGGTTGGCAGATTTGGGACTTAATGTATCATCCTTTACCGAGACATTCCTCATAGCTGTTCTGTTTGGTGCAGGAACAGATTATTGCCTCCTCATAATTTCAAGATTCAGAGAGGAACTATCACAGGGAAAGGATAAGGCGGAAGCTTTAAAGTCCTCAATTCCCAGTACGGGAGAAGCTATAATTTCCAGTGCAGGCACCGTAATGATAGGTTTTTCAATGATGTTCTTTGCTAATTTCGGGCTTTACAAAACAACTGGTCCTAGTGTAGCAATAGGGGTTGCAATAACATTGTTGGCAGTTATGACACTGACCCCTTCCATCATTTCGATTCTAGGCGAGAAAATATTCTGGCCTGCACATCCGTCTAGAGTACATGAAATTAAAAAGCAGAGCACGTTCTGGTATAAGCTTTCAATTTTGGTTACCGGAAAGCCGGGCAGGTTTATTACTGTTTGCCTAATTGTATTTATTCCATTTATTGTTTCTGTAAAATATCTGGACCGCTCTTTTGATCAGTTAAATGAACTACCAGCTTCAGCGGATTGTGTCAAAGGTTTCAAAGTAATGAGCGAACATTTTGGGCAGGGGGATATACTTCCTGTAAAAGTGGTGATAAAGTCTGATAAAAACCTTTGGGATAATCAGTCGCTGCAGGTAGTTGAGCAGATCTCCGACAACTTATCCAAAATTGACAATGTAGCTAAAGTACGTTCCGCAACAAGGCCCGATGGCAATAAGAGGAACGAGCTTACTGTATCGTACTTTTTAAACAGCGTGTCAAAGGAAATGGATAATTCTGGCGATTCCGATGATACAAAGAATAGCCTCGAAAAGTTGGAAGACCTCAATAAAATGGCAGAAGATATGTCCGGAAAAGGTGACTTTGGGAAGTTGGTTGATGCCACAGGGCAAAGTATACAGGGTATATCCCATGTTAATGATGGGCTTGAGAGCCTGGGAGAAGGTACCAATGGTGCTGTGAATGGACTTTCAAGTATAGGCGGAGGGCTTGTAAAACTGACTTCAGGAGTTGATAATACCCTCCAAGGTATAGAAAAGGTGGATGACGCTCTTGGAAGTGCTGTAAAAAGTCTTGAAGGAATGGCTAAGAATAAACCTGAGATTTCGCTTGACGTAAACTATCAAACTGCTTTAGGAACAGTTAAGGGTGTATCTGACAACATGGGTAAAATATCAGCCGGACTTAAGGATGTTAAAAAGGGCATGTCAGCTTCAAGTGCCGGGATATCATCTACAAAGGATGGACTTTCAAAGGTAAGTGAGGGAATAAACAAATCATCGTCGGCACTTAATCAGGTTCAGGTTGCTTTAGAACAAATTAAGGACGGGCAGAAGCTGGCACAGGACGAGATAACTAATGCCATGAACAGCTTGAAAGATGCGTTTTCAGGTTTAAGCAACAGCAAGGTGGACCTAAATAAGCTTACAGAAGGCCTGGATAAAATAAAGCTGTATGCTGATGAATATTATGCTGCACACAAGGATAGTGACAGCACATTCTTCATACCTGCCAATGCAGAAGAAATGGATCCGGCATTCAAGGATTTTAAAAATGCTATGAAGGAATATATATCGGAAGATTCAAAGGGTATGATAATTGATGTTGTACTATCCATTCCACCCTATAAGATAGAAGCGTTGGACGCATCCAAGGTTATAAAAAGGGTTGTGGAAGAGACATTGAAAAAATCATATCTCGATGGTTCCCAAATGCATGTGGGGGGAATATCTGCAACTTTTGACCATGTAAGAGATATTACTGCTAACGATTTTATAAAGCTTATGTTATTTGTGTTGATTGGAATATTTATAGTGCTTTGCCTGCTGTTAAGGAGCATAATTGCACCAATATATTTGCTTCTGACAATTGTTATAAGCTATGCAACAACAATGGGCATAAGTTACCTTGTATTTGAGCTAATCCTGGGTTATGAAGGCCTTAGTTGGTCTACAACATTCTTTGCATTTTGTCTGCTCGTTGCTCTTGGTGTGGATTACAACATATTCCTGATATCAAGGGTAAAGGAGGAGTATAAGCCTGGAGATATGACGGGTGGGGTAGCAAGAGCACTTGCCTCTACAGGTGGAATAATTACCTCCTGCGGAATTATCATGGCAGGTACCTTTGGAGCACTTCTGGCTTCTCCCATAAAGCCGCTTTTTGAAATAGGTTTTGCGGCGGTAGTAGGCCTTCTCTTGGACACATTTATAGTAAGGACCCTGTTAGTTCCTGCAATAGCCGTTAAGGTAGGAGAACTTAATTGGTGGCCGGGAAGAAAGGTAAAGATATTACCTAGAGACGAATAAGAAGATGAATAAGGAGATGAATAAGGAGATAAATAAAAAGATAAATAAATGGAAAAATGAAATTTTTATAAGTGGCACTTGCAAAAATAATTTGTATATGATAATATTTATTTTAAGGATTTAAGATTTTTCATGCTACCTTGTAAGTAGTTGTTAAATGGCGTAGAGGCTTTTCTTTATACAGATATATTCTGTTGAAAGGAAGGCCTTTTATTTTTTGTTTTGTTGGTATTCTGAATTAATTATTTATTAAATTGCAAAGAGGGTGTTTTTTATGCTGAGTCAATCAAATCAAAAAGTAAGTTATATGGATGAGAAGTTGAGCTCATGGTTCGAGGAATTATCGCTTCCTGTAGCACCGCTGTGTAATATGATGTGCAATTATTGTACAAAAGAAAAAGATTGTATTAATAATGGAAACAATCCTGTACATCTAAGCAGAGCAATGACTCCGAGACAGGCAGTTAACTGGGCCTACGCTTCAGCGAAGAGAAACAGCAGGATTAAAACAATAAGGATTTCCGGACCGGGAGAGCCGCTTTATAACAATCAGACATTTGAAGTGCTAAAGAGGCTTAACTCCTGCATGCCTGATTATATATACGGTATAAGCACTAATGGTTTGCTTCTTGGAGAATCGGTTAAGGAGCTGAAAGAGTTAAATGTACAGAAGGTCAATGTTTCCTTGAATGCTGTGTCAAATTTAGCTTTGATGAGGCTTTATTCCAGAATTATAATTAATAGCGAGATTATAGTAAATTCTGAAGCTATGGCAACAAGAATAATAGAAAACCAATTCAACGGAATAAAAAAATGTTTGGACGGCGATATAAATGTTAAAGTAAATACCATATACTTTCCTGGAATAAATGACAGGGAATTGTTTAGTGTAGCATCACGGTGTAAGGAATTAGGAGTGAAATCCATGAGACTTATTATCTTTAATCCAAGAGGAAAGTTCAAGGGGATGAGGATACCCAATCCAACAGAGATTGCAGGCATGAGGGAAGAACTGAAAAAAATCATAAAGAGGGTAGAGGTAAAAAGCTTTGTTTGATGAAACATGGATATAGATACCAAACTGATATATAACTTTAACTTTACAGTTCGGTATCTATAATCCTATAAGATCATACTATTCTGCTTCATTTCTAGGAAATTATGGTGTATTTAAACCACAATTTTTCACGAAGACGATCAAGGTTGTAAAATCACAAGGGATTTTGTTCTTAATAGTCTGAAGAAATACAGTTAAAATGCTTTGCTATTATGATAACATCCGCCATATTTATAGAGTTATCCATATTGAAATCACATTCAACACTGTAACCTTCATTGCTTAAAACGGTATTAAAGCGTGTTGCCATCTTTACTATATCTGCCATGTTAATTGAACCGTACTGTTTGCCACTAATAATAAGGTCACCTGCAAAAATGCTGATTGGTGATTGTTCTGTACTTACAGAAATATTTTTCTCAGATGAAGTTAACGGAATTTATATCTGAAGGAAAGCTGCAACATTCCTCAAAGTACATTAGAGTCTTTCCAGGACAGACCTTTCATAAATCCATACTTATATAATTATATAAATATTAAGTATTTGAGAAAAATAAAAAATAAAAATTATCATCCATAACTTTATAAAATAATTAAAAGTATGGTACACTTATTTTAATTATTTTATAAGTTGGGTGATATTGATGAATTATGGTTTTGTTAAAGTCGCGGCTGCAGTTCCGGAACTGAAAGTCGCTGATTGCGAATTCAATTCCGGCAAAATAGTGGAATTTATAAATAAGGCTGATAAAGAGGATTGCCAGATAATACTGTTTCCGGAGCTTTCTATTACAGCTTATACATGCGGGGATTTATTCCACCAGGAAATTCTATTGGAGCAGTCCATGACCTATTTGAACAGTATTCTGGAAAATACCAGGGATACCGATATAGTAGCAATTTTGGGAATGCCCGTTAAAGTTGATGCTCAGCTTTTCAATTCTGGTGTAGTTATACAATCAGGTGAAATTCTTGGGGTAGTTCCCAAAACCTATATACCGGGCTATAAGGAGTTCTACGAAGAACGCTGGTTTGCATCGGGAGTGAAGGCATTAAGTGATTCTGTAAATCTATGTGGTAAAAATGTTCCCTTTGGAGTAGATCTTTTATTTGATGCCACAAATTTTAACGGTTCATGTTTTGGAATAGAAATATGCGAAGATCTGTGGGTGCCTGTTCCTCCAAGCTCATACCAAGCAATGCAAGGGGCATCAATGCTTTTTAATCTCTCAGCAAGCAATGAGATAATTGGAAAGAGTGAATACAGAAGAGAGCTTATAAAACAGCAGTCTGCAAAGTGTATTGCCGGCTATGTGTATGCATCTAGCGGCATGTATGAATCAACAACGGATGTTGTTTTTGGCGGCCATGCACTAATTGCCGAAAATGGAGGGGTGCTCTCTGAAAGCGAAAGGTTCAAAATGGAGGGACAACTCCTGTGCTGCGAGATAGACGTAACAAAATTAATAAATGACAGGATGAAAAATACCAGCTTTATGGAAGCCGACGTTAAGAATAAAGCAAGGAAAATAGGCTTTAATATCAAAAAGGCCAAGCTAAATGATCTATGCAGGTTTGTTGATCCCCATCCATTTGTTCCTTCAGATTCGGGAAGCCTTGATAAAAGGTGCAAGGAGATCTTTGCTATACAAACGGCAGGACTTGCCAAAAGGCTTCTTCATACAGGTATGAAGAATGCAGTGATTGGAATATCAGGCGGACTTGATTCAACTCTGGCTTTGTTGGTAACATGGAAGACGTTTGAAATGCTGGGTATTCCAACAGAGAATATTCATGGGATAACCATGCCTGGATTTGGTACAACTGATGAAACTTATTATAATGCATTGGATTTGATGAAATCCATGAATGTCACTATTAGTGAGGTTGATATTAAGCCTGCATGTATTCAACATTTTAAGGATATTGGGCATGATATGGCAATTCATGATGTAACATATGAGAATGTACAGGCAAGGGAACGAACCCAGATTCTTATGGATATTTCCAACAAGATAGGCGGTGTGGTAATTGGAACGGGTGACTTGTCGGAATTGGCTTTGGGGTGGTGTACATATAATGGTGACCACATGTCCATGTATTCTGTAAACTGCAGTATACCCAAGACCCTTGTGAAATTCCTTGTAGAATGGGTTGCAGACAACATGTCACAGCAGGATACCAGAACTGTCCTTAAAAAGATTCTAAGTACCCCTATAAGTCCGGAATTGCTGCCGCCTGATGAAAAGGGAAAGATAAACCAGAAGACGGAAGATATAATAGGGCCATATGAATTACATGATTTCTTCCTTTATCACATGATAAGGTATGGAGCATCCCCTGATAAAATCCTGTTTTTATGCAGGAAAGCTTTTGGTGGAAAGTATGAAGACGAAGTTATTGTAAAATGGCTGAAAACTTTCTTAAAGAGATTTTTCACTCAGCAGTTTAAACGGTCATGCCTGCCTGATGGACCTAAGGTTGGAACTATAAGTTTATCTCCAAGGGGAGACTGGCGTATGCCAAGTGATGCGGTAGCAAATCTGTGGCTTAAGAGCCTTGAATAAATTAAGGCATGAATAGCTAAAAGTAAAAAAACCAACAGTATGCCTTAAGATTTATGCCTTAGGGCATATTGTTGGTTTTTAATTAAAAGTACTATTATATTAAGCCGAGCACCTTTATAAAAATCTTCATGCAATTACAATATCATATAGGTTAAGTATTGTAATTAACCACAATCTTTATATTTGGTGTCCATTAAATTTATATCGCTGTAGGGCGATTTGATTTCTCTGGGGCTATTTTTCTGTGATTTTTTTACAACGCTTATTCTAATTACGCATAAATAGCGAAGAAAAAGAATCGTTAATATAATCCCTAAAACAGTTCCTACAGTAATTCCCTCTAAAAAAGCTAGTAACATTTTTTTCACCATTTATCTTAAGTATAAAATTATTTGTTTTTTGCCATATTAAAAGCGATAAATCTCTTACATTTGTTTGTCGAAAATCCCATTAAATCATTTGTTATTTGTTCCGCCAAATGTAAGATTATTGACACTTTTAATTTATTATAAGTGACTAATCGTAAATTTGATAGTATTTTATATTATGTTAGCCAGCTGCATATATATTTTAACATTATTCAACAAAAAGAGAAATACTTTTATTGTAATTTTTTATATATTTTATATTAATTATACTATATTAAAAGTGATAAATCTATTACATTTATCTGTCGCAAATCTATAAAATCAGTTAATCTTGCTATTTGTCTATCACAAAATAACGTTAAAACGTTTGTTATTTTGCTCTGCCAAATATAAGATTAATACTGATTTTAATTATGTTGAGCCGTTTGTTATTTGCTCCGCCAAATGTAAGATTATTAACACTTTTGATATTAGAAAATGTCGATATAATAAAAAGGTTAAATGAAAAAGTAAAATCCACTTTGTAAGATTAAAATCCATCCCCTTTAGAAAATTTAGTGATTTTTCTAAAAGAGGTGGATTTTTTATGCGGGTAAATTGTTGTTTTTCATTATTTT
>JAEYYB010000178.1 GCA_023430975.1 Bacillota bacterium
ATTAAAATCAGTATTAATCTTACATTTGTCAGAGCAAAATAACGAACGGTTTAACGTTATTTTGTGATAGACAAATAGCAAGATTAACTGATTTTTATAGATTTGCGATAGACAAATGTAAAAGATTATTAACTTTTCATCTAGGAAGTTATTTTTCATTCACGCCTTACATGCGATAACTTCCTAGATTTATAAAAGTATTTTAATAAATTTTATAATTATGGTTGTGGACTATCAACGTCATCAACATTTTGTATAGTTGCACCAGGCTTTTTTGTTATAACAGGTGTTGCTACTGCACCATTTGGAAGCTTTTTAGTACCTACTTTTACTTCTCGTGTAAGAGGCCTGTAGGAGCTTGTATGAATTTTTGAATCCTTAATTACCTTATTATCAACCTTGACTATTTTGTAAGTATCAATTACATACCCATTACCTCCTGATTTAACAACAGAAGTTGTACCCACATACATTGTAGGATCATTGATGTTTTTTACAGTAGGCTCAATTGTTTTTATAGTTTTAGTATTTATTATTACTTGTTTTGTAGGAGTATCATTTTTTCCAACCAGTGAAAAATTAATAACATTGCTATTTGTGACATAACAAACTATCTTAAGGGGCCACTTTGTAGAGTTCTTAAATTTTAAATCAAGATCTGGAAATGACACTGCAGCATCCCTTCCAAACGGAACATATGATACTGTAAACTGATGGTTTGATCTCCTTACTACATCAAGGTCTGATAATAAAACAGCATTATATAGTGTAGTTGAAACCTGACATATGCCGCCACCTATTCCATCTACTATTTGTCCTGCTACATATGTGTGAGCTTCCTTGTAGCCACCTGCTGCAGTTCTCTCTCCAACTGTATCATTGAATGAAAATACATCACCTGGTGCTAAAATTTTACCGTTTATTTTGGATACAGCAAGCCTAATATTAACTCCTCTGTTTGCATCATTGGTGTTTCCTGTTGAAAAACGTGTGGTAAATGTTGATAATGTATCCTTGAATAGATTATTTTGTACATCGCTAGAAGTTATATCAGGTTTTGAGAAAATTACAGGTAAAACCTTTTCTGTATTATAGCTTTCTTGAACTTCACTTATAATTGATGCCAATACAGATTTGTCTATACTTCTGCCCGGAACTTCCTTTTTAATTTTATATGTTTTTCCTTCAGCTATAAACTGAGCATTTTCAGGTTTTATACTTATTTCGTTATATAACTTTTCAACATCAATTTTCTCAGGATTGGTTTTAATGGAAGGAACATCAATAGTTTTAAAAACAGCTTTTTTGAGTGATTCTTCAAGTAATTTGTAGGTAGCTGTTTTATCAATAGAATCACCAATATGGCCTGTCTTTAATATTACCTTATCATCTAAAAATTTAAGCTCATGATTTTTAACAGGGTTTGATACGATCTTATTCAAGTCTTCAATGGCTTTTTCCAATTGGTCTTTATTGTATGTATAGGCCATCTCAATAACTCTTTTATCTTTTCCAGTTTTGAAAACATCATAAACCCTTTTGAAGATATTACCTGACCTTGCAATATTATAAGCATCATCGACGGCTTTATCTATTTGGTATTTAAAATTGATATCGTTTACAGATATTTTTTCTACTTTATCATTATATTTAAGTATAAGCTCCTTGTCCTTTATGGACTTAGAATAATTTGTATTAAGGGATTTTGTAAGTTCGTCTCTAGTAAGTCCGCCTGCATTAAAGCCGCCTACAAAAACACCATTATATATTCTGTCATAATTCAGTACAGAATATAGGGATAAACCTGCAAACATAGCAGAAAGTATTATTAGAGTTAATACTGATACTTTAACGATTTTTTTAATACCTGTCTTGTTATTTTTTGAATTTGTCTTTTTAGGACTTGCCTTTTTGGGACTTGTCTTTTTTATCTTTTGAATTTCTGTATTCATATAAACAGCACTCCAATTATTATAAATTTGGTATTGTATATATATAGAATAAATTATAATATTAATTAGTAGGATTTGTTTGTATTAAACTATACAATTTAAGGGTTAACTTGTATTTGTGATTAAACTTAAAATATATGTAAAATAACTAAAGACTTAAATTTCTTAAGTCACCTAATAATAAAGCTTATTTATTCTATATAATTCCTTTTCAAATATTTTAAATAATAACATTTGAAAAAGGAGCAATTAATTTATATTATCGCAATTTTAATAAAAAAAAACAATATTTTTTTATATGTTATTTATTGCTAAGTTGGGTTTGTAAAAATATAAATGTACATTTCTTAAAAAAAGAACATATAATTAAAATTAAAAGTAGGGAAAGGTGTCTAAAAATAAATGACTTTGAATATATTCAATGAGGATGAGTTTAATTGTTTATGCAAAAAATATAACATGAGAGCAAAAGTTGAAGATATAGAGATAAAATGCTCTAAAAGTGAATATGTTATTAATAAAAAAAGTATTACAAATAAAGATAGGCGTGGAGAGGTTGTATTTTGTGTTCAAAGGCCAAGTGGAAAATATATACTTATAACATGTGAGGAATATCCAAAAGGAATTTTCAGGGTTCCTACTGGAGGTATTAACTATGATGAGGACATAATTGAGGCTGTAATTAGGGAGACTAAAGAAGAGCTTGGTCTTGAAGTTGAGATATTGGACTTTATAGGTGTTTTAAAAATTAAATTTACATATGGTGAGGAATATTCCATGTTTTATTCATATATGTTTTTATTGAATGAAACGGGAGGAAGACTTTTAGAAGATGCAACGGATGATGAGGTAAGTCAGGTTATGGAAGCCAAGCTGGAGGATTTTGAAAATGTTCTTGATGCATTACTAAAAATGAAAGAAGATTGGGTAGATTGGGGCAGATTCAGGTATATGACTTCAAATGCTGTATATAAATATATTAAGAACAAAGACATTAATAAAATCACAAAACTAGTTAAGGACTAAGTATATATGAAAATATTATTATTTAGCGATTCACACGGTTATACTTTAAATATGGTTAAAGTAGCTAAAAAATATGATGATATTGATATGATTATTCACCTTGGAGATTTTATAAAAGACATTATAAAATTAGGAGAAGAAATTAAAAAGCCTGTATATGAATTTGTCTCAGGTAATAATGATTGGACTAAAGATTATCCATCTGAAAAATTAATTTTAATTGAAGAAAAAAAGATTTTTATTACACATGGTCACTTGTATAACGTTAAAAATGATTATAAAAGAATAATATCCAAGGGTATTGCTTTGAAAGCTGATGCAGTTTTCTTTGGCCATACCCATAAAACAGAAGAATTTTACTATGAGAATACAATGTTTTTAAACCCCGGGAGTATAAGTGTGCCTGTGGAATCTGACAGGCCAACTTTTTGCATTATAGAGATAAAGGAAGGTAGGATCATTTCAAAGTTTGCAAGTCCTGTAAGCTATTAATACATAATATCTTATAATAATATCTTATTTATATATTTTTAAATTTACAATTTATGATTTACAATTTATAATTCTAGAATTAATATCCCCCTTTTAAAAGTATATATTTTTATTTTCACATACCATAACTTACAAAAAAGTTATTTAATTAGTAACTCATTATCTAAATTCTGCTTATATATGTATAAACAGGGCAAATTTTGTTTATACTTTGAATAAGGTATAAACTATAATTTAGATATGGGGAGATTTACCATGAGCACAGGTACTCTGAAAAATAATTTGCTGGAACAGGATAAGGGCAGCTTTATATCAAGGTTATCCAAAATATTTATGCTCAAAGATAAAATTGGTTTCCAAAATATTAAAAACGATGATTATGATGACCTTATTGAAAGTATAAAAAATGCAAGAAGAGACTGGATTTGTGCAAGTTCAAATTTTAATTATGCAAACGATAAGGAAACGGTGGACTATTACACATACATGATGAAAGCATGCCAAATAAGATATGAATATCTAATAAAAAAAGCAAAAGAAAATGAAATAAAGGGATTTCAAATAGAGATGGCAGATGTTTTAACTTATGATAACGATGACATTAATTAATTTCAAAAGTTCTATTTATGAATATTTTTAAGGCAGGTGGATGAAAAGGGAAGAAGAAACTAAAAACTGCTTGTTATTTTTATGTAGTTTTGATTTAATATAATGAGAAGCAATATATCAAGCAGGTGATATTAAATGGAAATATTTAATGATTACAATACTATTAGCATAATAACAAACGACATATATAGCGATGTCCTACAAAAGCCTGTAGATAGAAGAAATTATTGCATAAATGGGGGTTTATTAGACCTACCCGTTTATTTTTACAGAATAATTGGGATTGAGCAATATAGTGACAGTGAATATTATAATGAGCTTTATAATTTAGATCTTGAACTTAAGAAAATTGAAGGCATATATCATAGGTTTGAAAACAAGTTAGATACAGCTGTTAGTCCTCAGTTTATTAATAAGTTTAACAACATTTGGAATGAAATAAAGGCCGATACCAACTTAAGAGCCCCATATTTAGCTGCAAATCTATCAGGGACAGGGATATTGAAGTTTCCAACCAGCGAAATTAAGAATTATATCATAAAAAAGGCATTTGAAAAGTGCGTTAATTTATTCATATCTAACCTGAAGCAACCTAAAAATCCAAGCATAATAAAAAACTTTTGTATTAAAATAATATACTGGTTTGAAAAATACGGATTTCATTATTTTAAGAGTTTTGATTTTACAGGGCATAACCCAAAGTTTTTATTTTATGGAGATGTAAAAAGAGATGAAATTTATTTTATGGCTTTTCTTTCAAATATAGGTTTTGACATACTATATTTCAATTCCTATTCCGATTCCGAATTTAAGTATGTTGATCCTGATAATAAATTTAGTGTTAAGCTTGAATTCGAACGTAAAATTCCTATGAGGGAATTTCCTAAGTCGGAAAGTATTGTTACTATGGCAACAACTGCCTATCAGGCAGAAAAGAGTGTAGAGTCAAAAATTAATGCGGAAAACCCCAATCTATTTAAACCAAGGCAATTTGAAAATTTGCCTACCAAGGCAATTACACTAAATACCACATACGAAGAAATTTTTTCCTTTTGGAATAAAGAGGCCAGGTATAGAAACGGGTTTAGAATATATAACAACACTGTAATTATTCCTAACATATTTGCCAAGATAAACGGTACACATAAAGAGATAACTAAGTACTGGGACGAAATAAAATCTCTTATATGTGATAAGGGAGACTATGTTTATATTATTGACAAAGCACCATTTTCCAATGAATCATCAAATGGATATGAATACCGGGATTACTTTAATAACGATGGCTTACTGGACAAAAATAAAATAAAGTCATGTAAGGATTATCCACTTCATTTTTTAAAGACATCTATGCAGGATAATATATTAGACAAGACTAATGAAATATTACAAAAGGGGTATTTCAATTTTGAGATTGATTTAAATTTTAAAATAAGAGTAGTGTCTACTGTTTTTAATCTTCAAATAGAGATTTTAAAGCTCCTTCAAAGGTTTGATTACCCATTTGATGTACCTAAACTTATAATATATGACAACAGTGAAAAGTGCTTTAGTATGGAAGATCATATCACTATTGCTTTACTTAATGCTATAGGTCTGGATATAATAATATTTTCACCGACTGGTTATAACAATATAGAAAACGGTATAAGGAATGACCTTTTTAATACTCATAATCTAGAGGATATTAGATTTAACCTTAATGTAACAAAGGAAATTTATAAAGAAATTAAAAAAAGAAAAGTTGTAAATAAGTCAAGTATATTTGATGCATTTAAAGGACTTTTCCGTGGCTAGGAAGTTATAAAGATTCATTTACAGAAAATTATAAAAAATCAATTATAAAGAAATAATTAATTATATGTTAAAAAATATAACAATAATATATAAAAAAATGATAAAAATTAAGAAAAAGTATAAAATATTTAAATATTTTAATTTAAATATTAAAAATTAATTTTACTTTTTGCTATTTTGTTATATAATGTATAATAAATTAAGAACTTTTGCCGATAATATACTTTGATAGATATTATTGTCGCTTTTAAAAGTTTTTACTGTAATAAAAGTAATTTTTGTTGTTTAGTATTATCAAATAATATTAAAAAGAAAGAAGGGATTTTTTAATGGCAATAAGTTTACAAAAAGGACAAAAGGTTGATTTAACAAAAACAAATCCAGGTCTTACAAAGATCATGGTAGGATTGGGTTGGGATACTAATAAGTATGATGGAGGATCTGATTTCGACCTCGATACTGCTGCATTTCTATTAGATGACGCTGGTAAAGTAAAGAGCGATGCGGATTTTGTTTTCTATAACAATTTAAATCATGCATCAGGCTCTGTTACACATATGGGAGATAACCTCACAGGTGCCGGTGATGGAGACGATGAGCAGATAAAGATAGATTTAAGTAAAGTTCCTGCGGAAGTTTCAAAAATTGACTTCACTGTAACTATACATGATGCTGAAGCAAGAAGGCAAAATTTTGGACAAGTATCCAACGCATATATACGTATTGCTACGGAAGATACCAATGTGGAACTTATAAGATATGACCTTGGTGAAGACTTCAGTGTTGAAACGGCTGTAGTTGTAGGCGAGTTATACAGAAATGGTGCAGAGTGGAAATTTAATGCAGTTGGCAGTGGTTTCCAGGGTGGTTTGGCTGCATTATGCGGTAACTTCGGTATTAATATATAAAGATTGTTATATAATAAAATAACTAATAAATTGGCGTTTCAGATATTAATTTGAAACGCCGTACTTTATTTTTGGATGAGGTGATAAATTATGGCAATAAATTTGGTAAAAGGACAAAAAATAGATTTAACTAAAACCAATCCGGGAATGACTAAAGTTATAATTGGATTGGGATGGGATACTAACAAGTATTCCGGCGGAAGTGCCTTTGACCTGGATGCATCTGCCTTTTTGCTTGGCGAAAACGGAAAAGCTTTAAGGGATGACGATTTTATATTCTATAACAATTTAAAAGGCAGAAATGACTGTTTAATCCATACTGGTGATAACAGAACAGGAGAGGGTGAAGGTGACGATGAACAGTTAATTATGGATTTTAGCAAAGTACCTGCTGAAATACATAAAATAGCTATAACTGTTACCATTCATGATGCAGAATCCAGACATCAGAATTTTGGGCAGGTATCCAATGCATTTGTTCGTGTTGTAAATTCAGAGACAAATGAGGAAGTTTTAAGATATGATCTTGCTGAAGAGTTCTCAGTAGAAACAGCAATTGTTGTATGCGAAATCTATAGATACAGCGGAGAATGGAAGTTCAATGCTGTTGGAAGTGGTTTTCAGGGAGGGTTAAGAGCTCTTTGCGGTAATTTTGGGCTTCAGGTAGGATAAGGAGGGATAATAGTGGATTATAAAATACTATATCAAGGAGCATTTCCTATTGTTGAAGCACGTCTGCAGCAAGGAGAATTAATTAAAGCTGAGTCTAATGCTATGGTATCCATGTCACCGACTATTGAACTTGAGGGAAAAATGGAAGGTGGTTTTCTGCAGGGAATTGGAAGAATGCTTGCAGGAGAGAAATTCTTTTTTCAGACTCTTTATGCTAGAAGAGGGCCTGGGTCGGTTTTGCTTGCCACATCATCTCCTGGAGGAGTTCAAGATATAGAACTGGACGGATCATATGGTCTTTGTGTTCAAAAGGATGGTTTTTTAGCTGCCACCCATGGAATAGAAGTGTCCACGCAGATGCAGAATCTGTTTAAAGGAATATTCTCGCAGGAAGGATTCTTCATTTTGAAAGTTAGTGGGAGAGGAATGGTTTTTTTAAGCTCATATGGTACAATACATGCTATAAATCTTGAAGCTGGGGAAGAAATTCTTATAGATAACGGTCATCTTGTTGCATGGCCTGATTATATGAGCTATAAAATGGAAAAGGCTGCAAGCGGATGGATTTCCAGTATTACTTCCGGTGAGGGAATTGTATGCAGATTCCGTGGACCAGGAACTATTTTAATACAAACAAGGAATCCAAAAGGTTTTGGTTCATGGATAAGACAATTTATGCCTCCGAACAGGTAAATTATGATTTTATCAAAAACGAATATAAAATGAAAGCTTATGTCGGTAATAATAGTTGGCATAAGCTTTTTTGATGTAATTTTTCATTGAAGCCTTAGTATCAAATGTCCCTATGGCAACATAAACTAATACACGATAAGAATTTGGGGTGAGTTTATGGATTGTCTGGGAATTATGGAATCCGGTAATTATGTATATAAATTGTGTTCGATTTTAGAGAAAAAAGGATATGTCTTTGAGGTGGTTTCAGTCCCTTGCCATATAGCAAAAAGCGGTTGCGGTTATTGTTTGAAGTTTCCTGAGGAATATATTGATTTAATTGTGAATGAGGCATATATAAATAAAATGCGTATACTGGAAATATATCTAATAAAGCCTGGATTTAATAAGAACAAATATGTTTTAATCAGGGCATGAGTGGAAGTTATTTTTGGGACATGCGAAGAAAAAAATGCAAAACACATATATGCTTTGAATAAATGAGAAATGAAAAGTTTTATAAATGCCATTGTGTTTAAACAGGATATAAATAAAAAATGGTCAATTGTTATTTAAGAACCTTTGGTGGTATAATAACTTTATATTAATAATGTGTTGGTACTCCTGGGATGTTCGAAAGTGCCTATATTTTGAACCTACAACGTTAATACGGGAGTCTGCGTTTAGAAGTGTATAGCAGGCCACAACCTAATTCCGACATTCTTTCATGGATGCAACGGCAGTGGAAGCTAAAACCTTATAGCAGGACACCCACCTAGCTTGGGCTAGGTGTCAAAATCTAGGTGAACGGCATTTTGGGTTTAACCGTGATGAAAAGTTCCTTTCCTAAAGAAAGGAACTTTTTATAATTATAGGCTTTAATGATGTCTATATTAAAAGTGTTAATAATCTTACATTTGGCGGAGCAAATAACGAACGGTTCAACGGGATTTGCGACAGACAAATGTAATAGATTTATCACTTTTAATCTAGGAAATTAATAGTCTTTATTATTCTCTTTTTCATCATCTTCAGAAGTTGAACTGTATTCACTTGGTTTTATATTATTTTTCAATTTTCCAATTTCATTTTCAAGATATGTTATTTTAACTGATTGCTTAGTTAGTTCCTTATGAATGATTTTACACATGTTATCAATTTTTGAAATGCTTTCTTTGATTAAGTTGTCTGCTTCAAATAGATCTTCAACATTACCTTTCAAAAGATGCATTCCGTCTATAATCATATTTCTTAGTTCATCTGTCGATATGCTTGTGCTTGTAATATTAGTGCTATTCTGATAGAAAGCCAGCTTGTATCCGTTTAAATAGATTCCTGGAATCTCTTTTGTATAAATACTGTCGCTCTCGTAAGGATTGTTGGATTTATAACTAAAGCATAAAAGCTGTTTACTAGCAGGAAAAATAAATTTAGAAGATTTGGTCCATGTTTTTCCCAGATCACTTGACATGCTGTAGTATATATTATCATCTCTTATCCAATAAACAATTACATTTCCGTTTAGAAGGATGATTGACGAGTTATTGAATGCATAGGATGAAGTTTGAATAATTGTTTCGGAGCTCCACATATTGCGTTCCGGCACCTTTTGTTGATATATAAGTTCTATTTGCTTATCAGTTTTTCTTTGATAGATTATGCTAATAATGTCCTTATTATCTATTACTGTTTTTGGAAACTGACAGTCTCCATTAAATCTTGTAACGGGAGTAAATTCCCCCCAGATTTTTTGATTAGTATTATATTTCTTAAAGCCGATTTGGAGGTACTTCCCATCCGATACCTGGTAGAATACATAAATGTTTCCTGACTTATCTTTTAGTAAAGAATACGGATGATCGTTTTTTAATACATAGTCAATTACTTTAGGGGGATTGATTGTTTTACCGTTAATAGTTTGGTGTGCAAGTATATGTGAGTTATTATGGTCTATTATGAAGAATATATTTATTGTATTTCTTGAAACTATTAATTTGAGATATTTATTATAGGAAGTAGCAACGTTACTTTTCAATACCTGCAATGTATTTACATTTGATTTATCTAGAAAAGTATAAAAAATATTTCCTTGTTTATCCTGGAACAAAATATGAAAATTGTCCTCGAAGTCCATTTCTATATAGAACGGGGGTAAGAAGTTCTTATTTATCGAAACGGGTTCCGACCAGGTATTTCTTTTTGATAGGATGCTATAACATAAGCCATACCTATCATCCGAATAAAAGTTCCATGTACTACCGGTAGACTGTTTGAACAAATACTGTTTATTTCTAGAATTATACATTTCTTATACCTTGAAACATTGATCATATTAAATTAATATGCTTAAAAAAAAATATATATACAGCAATTTGCGTGTCCAGGTCAATATTAATTCTTTATTATATTAAAAGTGTTAATAATCTTACATTTGCCAGAGCAAATAACGAACGGTTCAACGGGATTTGCGACAGACAAATGTAATAGATTTATCACTTTTATTATATATAAAACTAACTATAAAATTAAAATTAATTTAATTTATATTTCTTTCGTTTCTTAAGTAACAAAAACTTACAAACTACATATTATGTAATTGATAGTGATAATTCCTTATATAAGGGGGATAATTATGAGCCATGAAAAACATCATGACAAAGTAGTTCCAGGACTTTTAAACGAGAAGGACTTGTGTAAAATCCGGGAAGCAGTTTGTATTCAAGTGGAAAAAATATATGATTCATGTAGGGAAAAGGATTGTATAGAAAACGCAAGAGTAATATTCAAGCACAGTATACAAAATATCGTTGATGAAGCGATAAATGTAAAAGTAAGATGTGCTGAAGTAGTTGATGTTTATGCGGATATAGAAGAAGTTCCGTTTAAGAGAGGATTCTTTACAGTAGATGTAAAATTCTTTATTAGAGTAACACTGGATTTCTTTGTACCGGATAACGGCGGAATAGACATTGTTACAAGAAGAGGTCTTGTTGTATTTGACAAAAAAGTAATCCTGTTTGGTTCCGAAGGTAATGTGAAGATATTTAAATCACACTTCAAAGGCGATTGCAGGATAGACAAAAAGGAAATCAATTTAGGGTCAAAACTGCAGCAGGATAATTTACCAATAGCTAAAGTGGAAGTTGCTGAACCTATAGCATTAAATGCAAAAATACAGGATATTCTTGACAAATGCTTTGAAGATTGCTGTTGTATAGATCAGATTCCTAGAGGTATTGCAGATACCCTTGGTGGAGATGATGATGATTGCAACGGTGATATAGGACCTGCAAATCAGATACCAAGAAGAAGAGTAGTAGTAAGTCTTGGATTATTCTCAATAATTAAATTGGTAAGACTTGTACAACTGCTTATTCCGGCATTTGATTTCTGCTTCCCGAACAATATTTAAGGTGCGTAATTTGATCTTATGTTAAGAGACTGCTGAATTTCTGATTCTTTTGAATTTTCACAATGTCCACTTTCTTAATTTTACTTGATATACTACTAGATAAATTATGAAATGGAAGTCAATGCATATAATATTAATAAATCCAAATTCATTTAAAACTTATAATTACACTGGTAAAATACCATATCTAAAATTAAGAGATATCTACATTAACCTGAAATTTAGAATATTAACTGTTATAATAATCGATACCAAAAATCTTATCTACATTTTTATTTCTATTGTTCTTTACATCGTAATTCGAGTCCCCTCACCTCTACTGGCGTATCTACTATAAATTACAATTATACATGGAAATATTACGCAGGCTATAAAATAATTAGCTAAAATATCATTCCAAAATGAACCTCGTATTATACATAGTTCCTTTTTATATGTAAGAAGATTAGATGAAAGAGTTGCAATTATATACATCAATATAGTTGGATAATATAATCTCCAGTTTTTCCAATCTCCCCATTTAAGGGATAGAAGTATAAATATTAGTGCTATTATAACAAGTGGCATCAAAAGACCATCCCTCTAATACTCAACCTTTAACTCTTTCTGCAAACCGTCAAAAATCCATTTACTCTACTTACCTTCAGTTTTCTTCTTAATCAATATGGCATACCAAGTTAAAATAGGGAAAAATAATGAGTAGAAAATAAGGGAATGTGGGATTATTCTCCATCCTGTATATATTATTACCTTAAGAGGTTTTAATATAGTAATTCAAATAGAGTAGATAATACAATGGCAGCGACATTAAACAGTACCAAATTCCCTAGCTTCTATTCTTTGGGAGTAGCTTTGAAAATATTACCCCCGCTGTCGGATAAAAAATCAAATCATAAAATAGTGCAAAGTAATATTTGGCTACACCCCCTTGCACATGATAATATAGTCCATTTCCAATACCTATTACATGGTCAGTAATCTTTGATACTCCGAGCATTGTTAAATAAATTATATAATTGTTAAGCCTAAACCTTTTTATAGCAATTAAGAATACCAAAACTGCAATACAGCAAAATAACAATAATCCATAAGCAAAATATTCCAGTATAATCCCCCTTCTCCTATAAGTTCGTAACTCGAAAAAGATTTAATACTAGTATTTACAATAGCAATATCAAATAATCGTAAAACTATTGAATATGAAAACGTAAATACCCACAAATACGGACTAGAGACTGACCCTAAACGTCTTTATTTTTGTTTCGATAAAAGATAGAATATAATACGGTAGTTTCCATATATTTTGCTTTTTGGAGGGTATGTTTCTTATGAGTGAGGTTCCAAACTTTGTCAATACAGATATTTTTGATAAAGTACAAATAGAAAGCATAAAGAAAGAATTGCTTACATGGAATGATAGTGTTTTGAAAAGTCATAATGACTCAACTCATTTAATACATAAGTTAGCGTTTCTCGCTGATATTGGTTTTACAGTTGATGACCCGATTATTAAAACAATTGTAGATATTATAACCAGTCATATCTCACCCGAAGGAGTATTTCAAGTACAAGTAAATATATCGCCCTCTTACGGTGGTACAGGGCAAAACCAATGGACGTGGATGTTATGTGATGCACCATTAGTTCTCTATAGTTTAGCAAAAATGGGATTAAAGGATGATCCAAGAATTAAAAATGCCGTAAATTATCTCGCTGATTTGAATAGCGAAGTCGGTTGGGAATGTATTGTATCGCCTGACTTGGGTAAATTCCGTGGCCCTGGTCGTAAAGCTGACCCATGCCCTTACGCAACCCTTATAATGTTGAAGTTGTTAGCACTTTTTCCAGATTGGAAAGACCGGGATTGCTGCAAAGTGGGAGCAGAAACATTATTAAGGCTGTGGAAACAAAGAAAAGAGCGTAGACCTTATATGTTTGCCATGGGTTCCACCTTCGTAAAGATAAAAGCTCCATTGATTTGGTATGATATTCTTCATGTGACATACGTACTTACCCAATTTGACTGGCTTAAAAACGATGAAAGGTTAAACAGCATGGTCAATTTAATACTATCAAAAGCTGATGAACAGGGGATTTTCAAAGCAGAGTCCGTTTATAAGGCGTGGAGTGCGTGGGAATTTGGTCAAAAGAAAACGGCTTCACGTTGGTTAACCCACCTAGTTAAAGAAATACAGGGACGACTTAATTAATGTGTCTTACGTAATATGAAGTTAATCAAGGAGGATGCCTATGGCAAAAAAGACTTGGAATGAAAAATTGAGGATTAGTAACGGGCTACCCAAAGTAGAACCAATTGAAGGAAAAATGACTAAACGCCTTGGTGTAGGCAGTATGGTTATCCCAGCCCCTACAGAGGTTGACGAGCTAATGCATACGGTAGAAAAGGGCAAACTAATTACAACGGATATTATCCGTGAAAAGCTCGCAAAGAAGCACGGGGCTACAGTAACTTGTCCTCTTACAACTGGAATTTTCACTAAAATAGCAGCGTTTGCGGCAGAGGAAAACATTATCGGGTGCAAGACAGATGTTACCCCTTATTGGCGTACATTAAAATAAAAAGGTGAGCTTAACGAAAAGTTTCCAGGTGGTACAGATAATCACAAAATGCTGCTTGAAATGGAAGGACATACGGTAAAACAAAAAGGTAAAAAGTATTTCGTAGAGAATTACGAAAAATGTTTGGTTGATTGAAAATCTATGTGACTGTTTGGGGTATCAGCGTGTATACCACGCTTTTTCATTTTTTAATCATATGATGTTATTCCCTGCCGTCGTGCTGCCCTGCCAATCTATAGAATTGAAATGTAGTAATGATATAAATATGCCTCTTTATGTTTTCATGGTTTTGATGAAAACGAGATTAAGGAGGCTTTTCTATTTGCAATAATCATACGAATAATTGTATCCTCACAGAACCGATACATAAGTGCAGTTCATTGGGGAAAAATATGCACGGGATAAGAAAAATTGGAGGTGAACATATGGCACAACAAAATTTGACATTACATGAAACAATGGAAATACATGAACTGCTAAACTTTAAAACCATCTGCATGACAACATCAAAGTTGATACAGGGAGTCGTGTTTGATCAGGACTTAAAAGTATTGCTTGGAAAAGATGTACAGCAATCCATGCAAGCAGTAAATGTATTACAAGGGCTTTTAAGCAAAACTCAACCACAATAAATTGGAGGTGAAACCACTGATGGACTATGAAAAGAAACCTATTAACGCAATAAAAGGACCGATGAAGAACGACTACTTGGAAATTGAAAACGCGGAGGGAATGCCTGGTCTCGTAGATTCAACAATAGCCCTGAATTTCTTATTGAATGTAAAAAGTGGAATAAGAAATTGTGCGATTGCATTAACAGAAATCGCTGATCCACAAGCAAGAACAGAGATACGCGATATGTTGGATGCTCAAATTGACCTACACGCTGAAGTTTCAGAGCTAATGATGAACAAGGGGTGGCTCCATCCTTACCAAACGAGAGAACAATTTAAACTGGATGAGATGTCCGCCCAGGCAGCACTTCAAATTGCCAATTTGCAGTTGTTCCCTGGCGATACTAGCAGGCTTGGTTCATTTGCAACACCAAACTATTAAAACCAGGAGGTAATATAAATAATGAAAGCTGTAACATTTCAAGGTATAAAAAACGTAGAGGTTAAAGAAGTTCAAGCCCCTACAGTCCATAAACCTGACGATATTATCGTAAAAATTACAACGACTGCGATATGTGGTTCGGACTTGCATCTGATCCATGACATGATTCCCAACCTCCCTAAAAACTATATCATCGGTCATGAACCCATGGGAGTAGTTGAGGAAGTGGGGCCGGAGGTGACAAAGTTAAAGAAAGGGGATCGGGTCATCGTTCCGTTTAATGTTAGCTGTGGTGAATGCTTTTATTGCAAACACGACTTGACAAGTCAATGTGATAACTCAAATCCCCATGGTGGAATGGGAGGTTTCTTTGGATACTCTGAAACTACTGGTGGGTATCCCGGCGGTCAAGCTGAATATATGCGAGTTCCTTATGGCAACTTTACTCCTTTCAAAATCCCAGAGAACAGCGAGATAGAAGATGAAAAATTAGTGCTGCTCGCAGATGCCATGTCAACTGCATTCTGGAGTGTTGAAAACGCTGGGGTGAAAAACGGAGATACCGTCATTGTCTTGGGATGCGGGCCGGTAGGGCTGCTGGCACAAAAATTCTGCTGGATGATGGGTGCTAAAAGGGTTATTGCAGTAGATTATATCGATTATCGTTTAGAACATGCAAAAAAATATAACAACGTAGAGACAGTTAATTTTGAACAACATGATAACACTGGAGAATATTTGAAAGAAATTACTCAAGGTGGAGCAGATATTGTAATCGATGCCGTTGGTATGGACGGAAAGATGACTCCGATGGAATACCTGGCTTCCGGCATAAAACTGCAGGGCGGTGCTTTAGGCAGTTTTGTCATTGCAAGCCAGGCAGTTAGAAAAGGAGGAATGATACAGGTAACTGGTGTTTATGGTGGAAGATATAATGGTGTCCCTCTTGGTGATTTAATGAATCGCAACATCAATTTGAGAATGGGACAGGCTCCAGTCATTCCGTATATCCCCCGTCTATACCAGATGCTTGTAGAAAAGAAGGTTGATCCAAGCGATATTATTACCCACAAGCTGCCGTTGGATCAAGCAAAGCATGGATACGAGGTTTTTGACACAAAAACCGATGGATGTATTAAGGTAGTACTCCATCCGGGAGTGCATTGATAGATCCAGTAAAGAATTTATAAATTTAACTTTCAGGTAAAGAATAATATATTTGCAGAGTATGGGAAGGTGTAAAAATTGATAACAGGAAAAAGAATAGCACCACATGAGACATTTGAACTTCATGAGTTACTCACCTTTAAAAATGTATGTGCTACAAAATCGTCGACAATGGCTGAATTAGTTAAGGATGAAGAATTAAAAACATTGATGCAGCAGGATTTTACTGTTTCTCAAGGACAAATAAAAGAACTTCAAGACTTAATTCAATCATCAGAGCTTCTAAACCAAGGGACAGCGAGTACGAAAAACCATTGACATTAATTTTCAAAAGTAGAAAGAAGGTGAAGCTATGGGAAACTTATTACAAAATATGGCCGGTATGGGTGATATGACAGAACAGGTCATTGCGACAGACTTTTTAATTTCTGCTAAAGCAGGGGTTAAAAATTATGCTGTAGCAATTTCTGAAACAGCGACCCCGGAAGTTAGGGAGGTACTTCGCAGACACCTTGATATCGCTATAAAGACGCATGAAAAAATAGCTGCTTATATGACAAAAAAGGGTTATTATCACCCTCAAAACCCACTGGAACAAATAAAAGTTGACATGCAGGCAGCAGATACAGTTTTAAATATACAGCAGTAATAACAAGGAAGTTGTTAGAGTATATTCCAAGCCGTACGAAACCAAATTGTTCATAAGCTGTTGATAAAGAAACCCAGTTCTAGAACTAAAAACATAGTTTATGAATTGGGTTTCACAGTCTGGATTAACTTTATTTGGTTTATACTTTTACGCAATAATCTGGTATATCTTGGTTTTAATATGAGCACTTAAAATTAATACTCTAGTCTTCATAGTGTTTTTTCCTTTTCATCTACCTTTTTCTTTTTATTTTTTGTTATGAAAAGGTAGGAGCAGGTAATTCACCAATTATCATACGTAGTAAACCATAAGGTTTTTGTCGTAGGTCTTTTCCATAATGAAATCTTGCCTGCCGGTGTAATTGGTTCACAATGACATATAAGTATTGATCCGGACTAATTGAAAAAGTATCTGGCCATAAAATTCTTGGATCATGTGCAATGGTTTTCATTGTGCCATTTGGCAATATTTTTCGAATACTGTTGTTTTCATAGTCTCCAGCATAAATATTTCCTTTTGCATCGGTAATCATTCCATCAGACGCACCTTTTTCTCCCCAATACTTTACATGATAAAGTAAATCCACGTCTGGTATCGTTCTGTCTCTTAGGGCTTCAGTCGAGATCGAGAACAGATGACGACTGGTTAGTGGACAAAAAAATAAAAGTTTTCCATCGGGAGAAATTGCTATACCATCAGACGCCAATCTAAATGGGGAAGTTGAGCCATCTTTGTTTCGATTCATCAAAACTTCACCTTCTACTTTCGGCAAAAAACAGGGATCAGGTGAAGTTGAATATGCTCCATTTAACCGTCTGAACGCGTTTCCATTTTCTAAATCTACCACGATAATAGCTCCTGGCCCTTTAGATGAAGAATCCGTTATATATGCATAACCTGCTTTTCCTACACGAAAATCAAATCGGACATCATTCACATAAGTTGTTGGCAGAACAACATCTTCTGTAAAGGTATATACTTTTCTTAGTTTATTGTTTTTTAAATCAACAGCGACTAATTTGGCCCCTCCTTTGATGGGTTGAGAAAAGTTTGGTGCCGCTGTATCTAATACCCAAAGAGTTCCCCTTCCATCAGCAACTACACTTTGGACACTAATGAAAGAATTTGCGATATTCTGGGGGGTAGCTAAATTGGTTTCTAAATTAGGGTAAGGCTGAAATTGATCCCACACTAATTCCGCTACAGTAAATTTAACATCGTCTCCCCATTTCGGAAAGCAAACGAAAATACGACCTGTTTCTGAAACAGTAACACCTGTGGGCATAGCCCCATAAAATGCATAAACTAATTGAAATTCACCAAAATATTTTTCCATAGGTAACATAGGTTTAATGACACCACCTCATCATATTTGAACGGGATATTACCTATAATATGATTATGATTTGGTTCTAGTGCCTGGTCTTTAATGAGTTTGATAAATTTAAATCGGCCATAAAAATCAGTGATACATAGAAGTTCTGGCGTTAAATCAACAATTTTTTTGTAATTTGCTTCATTCATTACAAGATCATTCGCAATTTATGCCCCTATATTACTAACTGAAAAATGCCACTATATAAAATTAATTAATACAACCAAACTACTATTAATACTATTTGTAAAACTCTATACTTCAATCTCAGTACCATCCCTGAAGCCGAACAGCAGCCTGCCGTCCGGTACTACTGTGACCTTCTCAACCGCTACCACCCACAGCTTATCGTCGAATTTCTCCAGAACCAGTGGACGTGATTCAATGTCACCTCCGTATTTTTCATTGCATCGCCAGATAACACGGCGGTATCTGGTGTTCTTTTTGGTAGGTACTTCCGTTTTACCGTTTACGTAAAAACTTTATTATTCAATTAATGTTCTTAAAAATCTTTTAAAAACCGAATTCGCATAGATAATTTGAAAAGGCACTCTTACTTCATTCATAGGACAATCATTTCCCAGCATAGTATATCACCAAGGGTGAGTGATAATATGGAAAAAAGAGTCTCTATTGATGAATTAAGGCAGATTATAATGAAAGCACCTGAATTCAAGCCTTTCCGTGATAAGATGGTAGAAATGATGATCCGTGTAGCTAAAAGGAAAATTGAAAAAGAAAAATGTGTTCAAAACCAGTATGAAGGTTCACAGAATAAAGCCACCAACTAGCTCAATTATTTCAATTTCCTTATCTGAATTTAAGGTTACTTTTTTTATTAAAGCACTGATTGTTTCACGTCTTTCCTGGGGTGTCAGGAACTGATAAAGATTTATAAATGTCTTTATGCTCTTTAATACTTCTGTTAAATCAACATCTTGTGCATATAGTTCATTTTTTAGATTTTCTTTCTCTTTTTGGTAAGTAGTGATTTTCCCGATTAATTCATTTATTCTGTCTGAGAAAATATCCATATTTACTTTTCCTGTTTCAAAAAGAATAATATACTTATCTCTGACTTTAATAGCCTCATTAAGATTCATTTCAACTAAATTTAGCTTATCCTGTACAATTTCATTATTCTTTATGTTTATAGCCTTCTGAGCCAACTCATTTACTATATCATGATCAATAATAGATTCAAGTTTCTTTAGTACTTGTTCATCTACTTTCCTTTTACTAATGCTAAAACCTTTACATTGTTTCCGATTCACATTTGACGCACCACATCTATACAATGGAGTATAATATTTACAACCTTTTTTTGTATTGAAGCTTTCTACATAATACATTGCTTTACCGCAAAGAGGGCAGCAAATTATTCCAGAAAGCAGTTGGTCAGCATCCGGTTTACGGACATAAGCAGCTTTTTTATTAATATTGATTTTCTTTTGTACTTTCATAAATAATTCTTCATTAATAATAGGTGCATGAATACCCTTACATTTCTCGTATTTAGAAGTTTTCAGGTCTTTTCTTCCGGTAGTAACATAACCAATATAAAACTCATTCTGAAGCATTCTAAATACAACTTCATATCTCCAAGGTCTATTTATTCTATTTTTAAATCCTTGACTGTTTAGGTAATCTACCAGATTGTTTATACTGGCACCTTCTAAATAACGCTTAAAGATTTCTTTTATTGCAAATGATTTATGTTCATCTATATATATGTTCTTACCCTCATAGTAATACCCAAATGGTATAGATGATTTGCTAAGACCTTGTTTAAATCTCTCACTCATTCCAAGTTTTACATTTTCTATAATTGTATTTCTTTCAAATTCTGCAATAGAGCCGAGTAATTGAAGCAACATTTTACCTATTGGAGTTGAAGTATCAAAATGCTCAGAGTAGCTTAAAAGTGAAATTTTATGTTGATTTAAAGTGTTTACTACACTTAAAAGGTCTAATAGACTTCTGCTTAAACGGCTTAGTTTCCAAATCATAACTAAATCAAACTTTTCAAGCTTTGCATCTTCTATCAATTGAAGTAGCCCAGGTCTATCTTCGATATTTTTGCCGCTTATACCGGCATCCTGATATATTTTATAAATAATATATTTATATGTTTCAGCATATTTCTTTAAAAGTGATAGCTGAGCTGGTATTGAATACCCTTCAAGGGCTTGTTCTGTGGTACTTACACGAACATAAATTGCGACTCTTTGCATTTTAAGTGCCCCTTTTAATATCACTAATTAAAAATATCATTATAATTCTAAGGACTAACTATGACACTGGTAAATAATATATGTGCAGCATTGAGACATATTACAATAAATAGTCAGGTTATTAAACCTAAATACAAAATGTGGCACAAATATGATTCTGTATTACACATATACCGTGACAGTCTTATCGCAAACTTGTACAAAAAATTGGGATTGAAATTCCGTATAATATTGTTAACTTATTAATTGTAATGATGATAACTTGAAAACATAGAATACCAATGCGTATATTTTTAAAATCATCTTCCAAATTGAGATTAAGAATCTTAAGAAAAAGAGAGAAATCTCTCTCAAAAGGAATTAGGTAAAATACTAGGTATACCAAGAACAAGTATTGCAAATTGGGAATCAAGAGGCAGTGATCCAGAGTTGAAGACAACAATTAAAAAGCAGATTATTTTTATGTGTCTCTTGATTACTTATTAGGTCGATCAAATATAAGAAACTTTCAATTTACAGAAAGTTTAGCAGTAACAGTTGCTAACATGATTTTAGATGATCCTGAAATTGAAACCATTTTATACGCTATCAAAGAAAGAGATGAACCCATGCACAATAATGAAATGGTCTAAAATCATTGAATCTGTAGAGAAAGAGTGTTCAGAATGTTTACGCACCAAATCCAATGTTGAGCTTCCCGAACAAAGAGTGCATAGCTGCAACAGATGAAAATCCATGTGAACTTTTTGAAACAATTGAATTTCCGTTTAATGAATTCAGCCCACCGCAGAAATTTGATTTTCCAGGAGCATTAGAAACTGAACAACATATGTTAGAAGAGTTTGGGTTAAATGATTAATAGTCTTTATGGATAAGGGGATGCATCTGCTATCCCTTTTCCATTTTACTCAGTTTTACAAAGTATCTAATTTTTGATAAAATTAACGGGTATGGGAAGGTGAATGCTTTAAGCAGGAAATAAAGAAGCCTGTGTCGAATAATCACGTAATCACTAATGCAAAAGAAAAAGAGGACTAGCCATACCTTAATAAAAGTTATAAGGATAAGGAGCATATTATAAAATGAACAATAGTATAAAGGTTTTGCTTGATAACATTGAAAAGATAATAGTAGGTAAAAGGCCTGTATTGGAACAGCTTGTCACAGCACTTTTATGTGATGGACATGTACTTATAGAAGATGTTCCGGGAGTTGGTAAGACCCAGATTGTAGGAGCTCTTGCACGATCTGTTAATGGCATTTTTCACAGGATTCAATTCACTCCAGATGTAATGCCGTCGGATGTTATGGGATTTTCCATGTTCAATCCGTCTACCAGGGAGTTTGAATATAGGGAAGGTGCTGCCATGTGTAATTTTCTTCTTGCTGATGAAATTAACAGGACATCTCCAAAAACCCAGTCCAGTCTTCTAGAAATTATGGAAGAGTTTCAGGTTACAGTTGACAGAAAAACTTATAGTTTACCTCGGCCATTTATGGTCCTTGCAACTCAGAATCCAGTTGAATGCTTTGGCACATATCCTTTGCCTGAAGCTCAGATGGACAGGTTTTTTCTAAAGCTTACAATAGGATATCCAGGCAGGGAAGGCGAGATGGTTATACTGGACAGGTTTGGAAGCAGCAATCCTGCATCATCATTAGAGTCAGTAGCAAGTACAGCGGATATATTGGAGTTGCAGGAACAGGCTAAAAGGGTGAGGATTGAACCTGCACTTAAGGAATATATTATAGATATTGTTGAGGACACCCGTAAAAGTCCCGAGGTTATACTTGGTGTAAGCCCCAGAGGAAGTCTTAACTTATACAGGGCAGCAAAAGCCTGGGCGTTCATTAAGGGAAGGGATTATGTTGTGCCTGATGATATACAGCAAATGGCTGTACCAATTCTTGCACACAGAATTATTATGGGTTCAGGTGCAAAAATGAAAAATGTTACTGCTGCAGATGTTGTGTTAAGTTCTATAAAGAATATTAGAGTACCTGTATTATAGTTTCTTTTTTATTTTGTTATCATATTTTGATATAAAGGATTTGAATCATGAGGAATTTTATTGTTTACATAACTATGGGTGTTGTACTTTATCTTTACTCCTATTTTCTAGGAGGAGACAACACTATGCTCATGCTTTACATGCTCATATTTGCATTGCTGATATCAATTATTCTTACAATACCTCTTAAGGGAAGAATTGAGTTTTCCATAGATGCCCCAACAGTGGAGGTTGAAAAGGATGGTGTTGTGAAAGTTAATCTTCATATACACAATAAGTCCATATTACCAGTTGCGTTTATGGACATTTCATTTATAAAAAGCCATAATTTCAGTAATTTATCTTCGAATGACATACGACTTTCTCTTGGTTCAAGGATGAAAAAAACAATATCCTTTGAATACTTTGCATTGACTCGCGGTGTGAGCAAAATTGGAGTTGAGAGTATCTTTATAAAGGATTATCTGGGCTTTTTCAGGATAAATATGACAAAAGGCATGGATTTGAGTAGAATGTGGGGAGAAGTAACGGTAATACCAAGGCTTTATAGTATAAATCTTAACAGCAAGATTATGCAAAACACATCATTGGCCTTAATGCCGGAAGATAGCAGCATGACCACAAATAATATGGTAATTACAAATGGTGATCCGGGTTATGAGTTCAGAGAATATGTGCCGGGTGATCCTCTTCATAAAATTCACTGGAAGTTGTCGGCAAAGAAGGAAACATTGATGGTCAGAAAGGATGAAGGCAGGAGTATTCCTAAAAAGTGTCTTATAGTAGATCCCTGCCTTGTGAAAGCTGATGAAATCGAAAAGGGTAACTTTATTACCAGACTTTTTAACAAGCCAAAGATTCAGCAAAGTGATGATACAATTTTTATTGAAGAAAAAATACTTGAAGCTGTGCTTGCAGTAGCACATGGTACTGTATCAACCAACAGTGAATCGGATATTTGGTTTTATGAGGAAGGCCGATGGAAAATTTTTACTGTTAGAGAAAAAAAGAACATCGGAGAGATGCAAAATATTTTTGCGGCTTATAATTTTGTTGAAAATAAAGATGTACAGGAAGACATAAGACTGCCTGTTAGAAATCTCATGGAGCAAAAGAAGAACAGCCGGAATTTCAGCGGCGGTGAGGTTATTATATTTACCGGTCTTGTTGACGATAAGCTTATGGAGGCTGTTGGTCAGTTAAACTTTAATAAGTATTATGTTAACTTAGTTGCAGTTAAAAATATTGAAAATGATAATAGAAGTAGAGTAAAAATTGATCAGACCGATCAGGGGACAATATATGAAGTTCCTATGGGAATGGATCTTTCTGAGGCATTTTAAGGCATGATTGAAATATTACTATATTAAAAGTGATAAATCTATTACATTTGTCTATCGCAAATCCCGTTAAACCGTTCGTTATTTGTTCCACCAAATGTAAGATTATTAACACTTTTCATATAGATGAAGTCTTTGGGAAAGGAATACTGGCAGTATGAAAGAGAAAATTCTAGAATTAAAATATTATATTTTTCCTCTGATGTTTTCAACAGCACTTACATGGTGGACTGTGGATTCAGTCTTTGGTGCGAATCTTGTTTTTACCTTATTTATAGCATTTTTTATAAACAGCTTGCTTTATATGGCACTTATAGCGGTTAAAAAGAGGGGTAGCAGCGGAGGACTCATATTTATCCTCGGAACGGTTGCTTATTTTTCTGCAGCTATGTTTATATTGATGAGTACCGGTTATACCCAGGGAGGGCGCTTCCTTGGCTGGCTTCTTTCCCAGTCAGATAACGGAGCTATGATACCCGGATACTGGATAGGTACTATTCTTATATCAGCCTATATGTTTTCAACAACAGTTTTTTATTTCACAGCTGTAAACTTCAGGATTTGGGTATTATTCATGGTAGGGTTCATCCCATTTTTGTTTCACTCAGCCAAATCTGATAAGGAAATATCATTGCCATTTGTATTGTATGCAGTATTTTTCTTTTCACTATTAATTGAAAGAGCAAAAAATAAGTCTGTAAATAATACAAAATTTGAATTTGTCAGAAATCGGGCCTATTTGGCTGCTATGATTTTATTTCTTTTATTGACTACAGTGATATCCATTATAGTTCCAAAGCCTTATACCGTACCACAAATAGTGTATCTTGATACTATCATTAATCAGACAATACAGCCCTTTGGTAATGCAGTTCAAAATGCAATGCAAAACCAGAATAATTTCAGATTATTTAATCCAATGAATTTGAAAAGTGAAAGTTATATAACTTCTGCAGGAGTGCCTGTAGGCAACAGGGTATTATTTGAGGTGGAAGCGGATGAGCCTTTATACTTAAGGATTCAGAGCTGGGATAAATATGAGAACAACCGTTGGTCCATCGGTGATGAATATATGAAAAACGAGGAAAGCTTTATTTTTTATTCCCAGAAGCAGGGTTTTATAAATAGTCTTGTAACATTATTAGGTCAGTATGAAAATAAAAAGGAGATTCCAAAAGAATTTAAACCTTTCGAAAGTGTGTATAAATACAAGTCAGTTCCTCTGGAACAGAAGAAAGCGGTAATTACTCCTAAAACTGCATTTTCATATTCCTATATGACACCTCCCGGGGTTGCTTCTGTAGAGAAAAACACCGGGAATAATAATTCTTTTTCTATAGCAGAGAATTTAATTTGTCAGAGCAAAAGCCGCCCGTTAATGAATGAAGAATATGAAGTTAGTTATATTTCGCACAACATAGTGCCTTCGTCAAGAGAATTTCAGACTGTAAAAATATTAAAGCCTGATATTATTGATCCTCTGTTGGAGAAAAACGATTTAAATATAATGCTTCTTGCAGGTCAAATAAATAATAGTCTGCTTATGAATCTGGTTTATTCCGACGATGATTATAAAGCAGCATCCAGATATTATACAGGACTTCCGGACAATCTGCCTGAGAGAATATATAATCTGGCCGATAAGATAACAGCAGGAAAGGAAAGCGATTATCTTAAAGCTTTGGCTATTCAGAATTACTTCCATTCATCAGGATATAAATACAGTCTTAAGCCTCCAAAGATTACAGGAAATAAGGATTACAACGACTTTTTTCTGTTTGAGAGTAAAAAGGGAGTTTGTGTGCAGTTCGCCTCATCAATGGTAATACTGGCAAGGGCTGCAGGGCTGCCTGCAAGGTATGTGGAAGGATATGTAGCAAGGGAATTAGATCCTGCGACAAATAAGTATATGGTAAGGGATAAACATGCCCATGCATTTCCGGAGATTTATATTGCCGGATACGGCTGGATGGTATTTGAGCCAACTGTAAGTGCTGATGATACAACGGACGATATAATTGCCTTCTTTAAAAATGTCGGAAAAATTATTGGAGATTTTGTAATCCTGGTAATAAACTTTTTCCTGGGTCTGTCTTTGTGGACAAGAATATTTTTGATACCTGTCTTAATAATTGATGCATTATTTACTGTAAAGTTGATTTTATTAATTAGAAAAGGCATGTGGAAAAGGAGAATGGTAAAATCTCCTTGCAAAGAATCTGTTGAAGGTATATATGGAAGAATAACACTATTGCTTGGAAAAATCGGAATGGGTATAAAGAATTATGAAACGCCGTCAAGCTACTCTATAAGGGTTTCACAAGAGGCTGGACTTCAGTTGGAAGATATTTCGGAGGTGTTTATAAAATCCAGGTATGGGGGAATTGTTCCCACAAAAGAAGATGTTAATGTGGCAATGGAAACCTTTATTAAAGTTGAAAAGGATGTTAAAAAGAAGGTTGGTAAAATAAGGTCAATTTTCATATAACAAAGCCATCTTATATTGCAAAATTAAATCCAAGGATGATATGATCAAAACTTTTAAAGGTGATATTAATATCTCATTTAGATATAATAGTTGATTAGATAAAAAAATGCCGCTTCAAGCTTAAACTTGAGCGACATTTTTAAATGTATAGGAAATTATTTTGTATTCTGTACCAGGGATTTGCCACTTCATTTATTCTACCACTTCGATAGTGATGAATTTTTCATCCACATCTGAATTTCTTTCCAAATTTGCCAGGTATGTCTTTATTTCTTCTCTGCTAAAGTTGTTCAAGTTCTGTAAATTGACATGAACTGCACGGTTTCGCCCTTTTTCCTTTGCTTTGTACATGGCAAAATCGCTTATATTTATTGTTTGTTCCAAAGTAAATAGATCTGATATTTCCGGTTCAAATGGCAAATAAGTACATCCTATTGAGCAGGTTATGAATATTTTTTTGCCTTCAGGTAACTCTAGAGGGGTTTCGCTGACAAGAGTTAAAACCTTTTTTGAAAAAACAGTTAAGTATTCAATTTTTGTCTTGTTCAGAATAATTAGAAATTCTTCACCGCCCCAGCGTACTATATAATCGTCATCTCTTATAAGGCTTTTTAACACCTTGGTTATTTTAATAAGCACTTCATCCCCTGTAGCATGACCATAAGTATCATTGACATTCTTGAAAAAATCTATATCGATTAGATATATACCTATAACATTATTTCCGACACTTAAGTCTCTTTTTTGCCTGTTATAGTATACTGCAGCTTTTGATTTGACAAAGCTCTCAGATAAGCCTGTGATATACTCATACACGTATCTTCTGTTATGCAATCTTGTTAGAGGATCATGCAATGCCAATTCTTTTAATTCATTATTTGCCAGCTCCAATTGTTCGGTTCTCTGTCTCACTTTCTCTTCCAGGTTCTCATAAAGCTGAGCATTTTCTATAGAAATAGATATTTGAGAGGAAATTATTTTTAATGTTTCCAGTCTTTCAATTGTAAATACATTTTCAAGCAGGTTGTTTTCCAAATAAATTATGCCTTTAAGATCATTCTGATATATTATTGGCATACACATGACAGATTTTGTTTTATTGGCTATAACATATTTATTATTTCGGAAATTTGGGTTTTTGGAGGCATCATCTATCACAATGTTTTCCCTGGTTCTAACTACATACTGGACTATCTCGGGGCAAAAATCCGTGCTGTCGTTAAAAGGTATGGACTTCATAACCTGAATTTCATCATCATCCCTGCTTTTTAGTGCCTCTACAAACAGATCGTTTTTTGTCTCCCGTTTTAATATTAGACACCCGGATTGTGCACCTGCATTCTCAAAAATAGTATGCATGAGTACTTTTAGCAGCTTGTCAATCTTTATTTCGCTTGAGATAGCATGTGTAGCTTTTAGTATAGACCCAAGGTCAAGAGACAGTGCCTCGGTAAATTTGGTATTAATGTGCTTCTTATTCGGGCCGGCAAACTTGAAATTAAGCTTGCTAAAGTCTGTAAAGAAGTGGGCATACTTCTTTTCCAGTATTCTTATTTTTGAAAATGCACCCCATTTTGTATAAAAATAATACGCCTCTTTTATATACGCTTTTCCAATAAATTTATCATCCCTGCTGATCCAGAATTCGCCTATCAATTCGTTTATAAGTGCTTTCATGTTAATAAAATCGTCAGGAGCAATAGAGCTTAGTGACTTATTATATAAAATTACTATTGATTCCAGGGGTTCGTTTTGAATCCTTGCCAATTCTGCACAAACTAAATGATATTTATGCTCAAAATTAGATGGGCAGTTATCTGACCAAACTTTTAGCATTTCCAGGTTTTTTGCAATGGTATCAATTAACATTTGTTTTTCGTTTTCTGCTGCCTTTTCGTACTTTTTTATAAGCATCAAAGATTGGAACATAATATGATCAGGCATTGAAAATTGACCTAATCCGGCGTTCAGATAAGGCTGGGTAAATGTATTCCATCTATCTGCAGCTTCAATATTTCCCAATATATAATTTGAAATTAAACTACACTGTCCGAATATACACAGAATCCAGATATTTTGAGACTGTATCGCTTCCTGAAGTAAAGAGTTCTCATATTCATAATTGTATGTAGACTGTAGTTGCTTTATAAAATTAAGAAAAATTCTTATTGCGGGTTCCAATAATGAAATATTTACGTCTTTAAAAAACTTCAATAAACTCTCTCCTTCAGTTCTGCAATCATTCAGGTTTCTTCCGGAGTAAAGTGTACTTCTAAACTTATGAGTACGGGAATAAACAGCATGCTCAAAATCACCTGTTTCCAATGCACTCTTTAGGCACATATCAAAATAATTCAGACTTTCTGAATAATGAACTTTCCAATGTGAAATAAACGCTGCAAAAATGAAATAACACCCTGTTTTATAGAGCTTTGCATCAAGTTTTTCTAATAGTGAGAAGCTGGTCTGACCGAAGCGGTAAGCTATGTCGTAGTTGTTTAGTAATGGGCCATATATAATTCCGCATTCAGCAATATTTTTACATGACACTTCTGTAATTCCATAAGATAGTGACATATCAAACATAATAATTTGTATTAAAAAGCTTAGTGGAGGATAATATTGGAATGTAGCTGGTTGTACCTGGAAAAAAAGCTGCATTACCATTTTCTTGCTTTCATCAGTCATTATTGGGAGAGTAACAAAACTTTCTACAGAATACTTATCCAAATATATCTGCATTTTTGTAATACCCTCGCTAAGCATGCGGTCAATTTCATTAATATCTTCGGGTAAATGAACCCCTAGTAATTTTAGGCCTTTTCTAACCTCATCAATTACTAAAGCTTTTTTTTCTCCTTTATTATAAAGTATCTTTGCTTTTAGTGAGATAGCACGGGCTTTTTGTATTTTTATTGAAGCAGATCTAAGCAAATGATTACAGCACTCAAAAGCTTCTTCTAATTTTCCTGCTAAATAATTTGACTCAGTTAACTCATAAGAAAACTCAAATAACTTTTCAGGATATTCCTTCCATTCAACTTTCGTCAGCAGACTTTTTCCAATCTTGTAGTGATTTATTGCTATATCATAAGCACTTTTACTCTTTGCTTGCCTTCCGGCTTTAAAATTCATTTCCATAAGATTAAAACGGTCATTTTTTTCTATTAGGAGATCTTTTGCAATGTTTAAATGATTTATTACTTCAAATATACTGCTGTCAATGCTATTTTCAGCGGTATATGAGTCAAATAAAATTCTTCCTATCTCTTGGTGTATTTTAAGTTTTTCCTGATCGGTAAACAGCGAATAAGCAGCTTGCTGAATTTTTTCATGACTAAAATGGAATCTTATATCCATGTTTGATTTAAGCAATTCTTCTTTTGGCATGTAAAGCAATCGATAATCATTATTCAAAGGAATAATCAGGTCTTTATCAATTATTGTCCAGAGTGCATCAGAAATATTTTCAATTTCACTGCAAATAAGATAAAGGGTCCTTAGATCAAAAGAATCACCAATACAGGATGCTTTTTTGAGAATTTTCAATGAATCTGCAGGAAGTATACTTAGTGATTGTATTAATAACTCTACAACGTTATCACTTATATGAACTTCATTTAATTCTTCCAGACTCCAATTCCAAGTATGTTTATCATAATCAAACTTAAAGGCTTCTTTTTGATAAAGGGAATATAAAAATTGTTTGGTAAAAAAAGCATTTCCTTTAGTTTTTCTGTAAATATAGTTTGTCAGCATATATGTATCGGAGTAGTGGCGTTTTAATGTATCTGCAACCATTTGGTTTACTATATGTTCCGGGAGCGGTTCTAAAATTATCTTATTAAGAAAACCATCACGACCAAAAGTATCTTTCAATTCATCCACCATTTCCATGAGAGGATGTTCTTCAGTAATTTCATTATCCCTATAAGAACCGATAATTAATAAACTACCGGCTTCAATTGTTGTAATGATATACTTTAAAAAATCTGTTATAGAAGAATCACACCATTGAAGGTCGTCTAAGAATAATATAAGAGGATGTCCTTTTATTGCAAAGACTCTTATGAAGTCACGAAATACCATTATAAATCTGTTATTTTCCTCAGATGGACTAAGTTTAGGCACGTCAGGCTGCTGTCCAATAATCTGTCCCAGTTCCGGAATAAGATCTGTAATAATTTTAGCATTAGAGCCTAAAGCTTCAATAAAGATATCTTTCCATTTTTCAATATTTTTATATTCAATAATTACACTCTTCACTAATTCCCTGAAGGCGAGGATTATTGCACTATATGGATTGCCTTTCTGCATTTTATTAAATTTACCTGATATAAAGTAACTGTTTTTATTTACAATCAATTTATAGAATTCTTTTATAATGGTAGTTTTTCCAATACCGGAATAGCCGGCTACCAATAACAACTTTAGTTCACTAGACTCTAGTGACTCAAAGGCCTTAACCAGGTTTTCAACTTCTTTTTCTCTACCATACAGCTTTTCAGGCACCTGAAACTTATCTGAAAAATCTTTCTGTGCTGTTTCAAAATTAATTAGCTTTTGCCTTGATTCCAGATTTTCAAGACAATAAATCAAATCATATTTAAGGCCCGGAATACTTTGATATCTATCCTCAGCATTCTTAGCCATTAATTTCATAATAATGTCCGATATAGCGGTTGGAATCTCATTATTTACTACCTTTGGTTCTTTTGGTATCTTAGCTATATGGCTATAGGCAATTTCCAGGCCATCTCCCGAAAATGGCAATTGACCGGTAAAAATTTCATAAAGGGTAACACCAAGAGAATAGTAATCAGATCTATAATCGATAGTCCTATTTACTTTCCCAGTTTGCTCTGGAGAAATATAAGGCAGCGTTCCTTCCAAAGTAAATAGATTTTGGGGTTTTTCGGATTTAAAATCTGTTGATATTCCAAAATCTATAATCTTTATTTGTTTTGTGTCCATGTTCAAAAGAATGTTGAAGGGATTAATATCCTTATGTATTACTTTTTGTTTATGGATCTGCATAATAGCATCGGCAATATCAATGGAAATTGACAATTTATCTTCTAATGTAAAAATATTTGTTTTTAAAATTTCAGCCAGAGAGTTACCATCAAAATCTTCCATAACTATGGCCAGGCTATTATCGAAGTTATCAAGGCTATACATCTTAATTATTTTATCGCCTGTTAATTTTCTAGTTAGCTCATATTCCCTACGAAAGTTTTCCAACCTGTCCGCCGCGGGATATTCGTTGTTTAAAACTTTAATAATAACTTTTCTATTATCGGAAACATGCTTAGCTCTTAAGACTGTTGTATCAAGACTTTTAAAAATCTGCTCGCTGATTTCATAGCCGGATAAATTGATCATAATATATAGCCTCCGCTTTAGATCAAATATGTATGTAAGAGTGGTTTTATATTTTTATATAGAGTTTTATATATATGAAAAATGTTAATGATCTTACACTTGTCAGAGCAAATAACGAACGGTTTTTACGGAATTTGCGATAGACAAATGTAAATGATTATTCACTTTTCATATAGGATAAATTTCGGCTAATTATGTAACTTTGATAACAGTCAAAATGCTTAGAGATAATGGGAAATGCAAAAAGAGTCAATTTGGAATTATTTATTTTTTATAGCATCTACCCATTTATAATATGAACTTAATTTTATGTGAATTCCATCTGTAGTATGATTAGCATCTAACATACCATTCTTGTCTTTATATAAGCTGCCTATATCCAAAAACTTTAGATTTAAATCTTTTGCTAAGGATTGCAGTTCTTTATTGAGTGATGAAATTTTGTTATTTGCAGTATGTGGATCGAGGTTAGTTACTTTAATACCAAAAGGAGGAATGGACTCAATAATAATTTCAGTTTTAGGTGAGGCCATCATGACTATATTTATTATATGTCCGTAGTTTGCCAGAGTGATATCTTGAGAAAACCCTCTCCATACGTCATTGGTTCCCAGCATTATATATAGTGTTTCAGGCTTTGCCATAATCACCTTATCAAGGCGACCAATTGCTCCAAATGTTGTATCACCGCTTTTACCCTTATTGATAGCTTCAGGGAAATACTTGTTTAAGTCGAAGTTCTCCGTTAAGGAATCCCCGAAGAAAATTGTTGGATTTTTGCCTCCTGTTGTTAGAAAAATGGTTTCTGATTGTGAGTCCCAAGCAACTTCAGCACCCAATCTTTCAGCTAAATATCTTACTGGAGCCATTAGTGCATCTTTTGATTTCATTATGGAAACAGGCAGAATTTCTGTTTTCCCTGAAATCTTCACTTCTTTACTGCCGGAAGTAAATTCAAGAACGGTATTTCCCTTTTCAATACTGATATTGTTCTGATTTTTTAATTTAACAGCAGCACCGAGAGGTTTTGCTAAATCCTCTATAGGTGCAAGAATATTATCTCCCTCAAATATCAATGGAGTTGAAATAGATAAATTATCTCCATTAACAATGATCTTAGTTTGTTCTTGAGAAGTTTCTTTTTTATAATTATTAAATAACGTTATAGTCAATATGGAAGCTAACAATATAATGATTATTGGGTATATGTATTTTGACATAAATATAAATCCCTCGCTTTTATATGCAGTATTTCCATTAAATTGAGAAATAATGCAATCGGCCATACTGTTGATGGTGAGTAAAAACACTTTATATAGTTGAATTTTATTTTATCTATAAAAATAAGTCAATACTTTATGTTGCTTCATTAGCTTCATTGAGAAATACCTGCAATTCATTGTAATACAAAGATTTTTGATCTATAATATTATTTGTGACATAGGGGTAATCTAGATAAAAAGTGAGTAGGGGAATCAAACTGATGAAAAAAATTTGCATTAATATAAAAAATCCGTTGGTAAGTATTCTTATATTGGTAATACTGTCTATAATGTTGTCCTGTATGGGGTTTCTTATATCATCGGTATTTTCAATTGATGTTCTGGTAAGATTTATAAAATCACCTATGATTTTTTTAATGAACACTTTACCACTTGTAATTTTGATGCTGTTTATTTATTTTCTCACGTCAAGAATATGGACTTCATATTTTATATCAGGTATTTTTTTCCTTATAATTCAATATGTGAATCGTTTTAAAATACAACTTAGACATGAACCGTTTGTTCCGGCAGATATACTCCTTGGCAATGAATCCACTAATGTTCTTAAACTGTCAGAATTGCAATTAAATGAAGGGTTTTATATTCCCATACTACTATTTTTGTGTATTTCCTTATGCCTTTTTTTATTTATAAAATCAAAGAAACTAAACTGGACTATAAAGTTAATTGGTGCAGTACTTTCAGTCATAGTTTCTTTAGTAATGTACAGCACCTTATATGGTAATGTAAAATTATACAGCAGCTTTAAAGTATATGGATCAGAGTATTCACAGGTTGATGTAGTAAAATCAAAAGGATTTATATATTCATTTCTTGTTAAGGCACATGTTTTGGATATAACGGAGCCTGAAGGATACTCTCAAAAGTATGCAGAAGGAATTCTTCAAAAGTACAAAAGCTCTGAGGTTTCTGTTAACAAACGTCCTCATGTATTTGCAATAATGAGTGAGGCGTTCTGGAATATTGATAAAGTACCCGGTATTAAATTTACCAAGGATAATAATCCTTTGACAAATTTTAATTCCATAGTCAAGGAAGCTTATTCGGGCAACATTATAACAACCGTTTTTGGCGGAGGTACTGCGGATACTGAGTTTTCATTTCTCACAGGACACTCTTTAGGTATTTCAAATGATATATCAAACCCATATATACTTTATATAAGGAAAAATATAATGGCATTGCCCTGGATAATGAAAAATGAAAATTACACTACAACAGCATTTCATCCTGGCCATTCATGGTTTTATAATAGATTTAATGTCTATGAGTATTTAGGGTTTAAAAGCCGGTCTTTTATTGATGATATGCCTGGAATTGATGCTAATAAAGGTGGATATGTTTCCGATATGAAAGCGGTTAATTTTATGCTCGATGATTTCAACAAGCATTTAAGCCAAAAGCCTGATTCACCGTATTTTAATTTTACTGTAACAATTCAGAATCATGGTCCATATGCAAAGACCAATGCCGGTTATCCCCAGGTACTAAGCAAAGAATCAAATGTTGATGAAGAGTATTATTACATGGTAAATAACTACATAAACGGCCTTAAACAGTGTGATGAGGCATTGGGGCTTTTAGTCGGGAAATTTAAGGAGATGGATGAACCCATTGTTTTATTGTACTTTTCCGATCATCTCCCATTCTTGGGAGAAAATTTTGCAGGATACAATGCAATGAATTATGAAGTGGGTACTTCCGGTAGTATGGAATCGTATATAAATACTTATAAAGTGCCATATTTTATATGGAGCAATGATGCAGCAAAAGAACTGCTGAAAGAACAGGGAAACCCTGCACCTGTTGGGAAAGCACCAACTATTAGTTCTAATTATCTGTCAATAGAACTGATGGATTATATTGGAATGAAAGGCTCAGAATATGCTAATTACCTCAGGAATGTTAAGGATAAGCTACCTGTTATAACTAAAAGAGTTTATCAAAGGGCCAATGGCGAGGTTACGGAAAAAGTCACAGCTGAGGAAAATAAAATTATATCAGATTATCGTATTTTACAGCATTATATGATGTTTGAGAAAAAATAGTACTATTAATTTTTATCAAGGCATACTTAATCAGAAACTATAAAACCTTGAAGCTTTGTAATATCTCCAAGGTTTTAATCAATATGAAAAGTGTTAATGATCTTACATTTGTCAGAGCAAATAACGAACGGTATTTACGGAATTTGCGATAGACAAATGTAAAAGATTATTCATTTTTCATCTAGCTGTTATAGCAGGAACTACAGGCGATCCATTGCCTTTAATATTCCATACAAAATGGCATGTGGCCTTGGTGGACAGCCCGGTATATAAATATCTACAGGCAATATACAGTCTATACCGTTTCTAGTGGCATACATGTCCTTAAATATACCACCGCTGCAGGCACAAGCACCAACAGCAACAACAAGCTTTGGATCTGGTGCAGCATTATATGTCTTTATAAGGGCAAGCTCCATATTACGTGTTGCAGTGCCTGTTACAAGGAGCATATCTGCATGGCGTGGAGATGCTACAAAGTGTACGCCAAAACGCTCAATGTCATTAAACGGGTTATTAAGTGCATTTATTTCATAATCGCAACCATTGCATGAACCAGCATCAACTTCTCGTATCTGAAGGCTTCGCCCAAATATCTTCCTGGCCTTATCATCAACCTTTTTTCCAATTATCTCAAAAGACTCATCTGGAACATTACGGGCTTCAATTACCAAGGGACTCTTTCTTATTTCCTGTCTTGATTTGGCAGCCAGCTCAAACTCCTTTGACATTGTTATTGCTTTCTTCTGACATACATCCTCACAATTGGAGCAGAATATGCATTCATCATAATTTATACCGATACTTTTAGAATCATTATCAACTATTATAGCGGAGGAAGGGCATGACTTTACACATTCTCCGCACATGGAACACTTTTCCCAATCAATTACCGGTTTACCTGTGATGAATTTGGAATCTAAAGGTTTATAAGGGTAATCCAACGTAAGCCTGGGATATTGTATTGTCTTTTTTATTATTTTGAACATGTCAGCCACCTCATGAAAATTTAATTCTATATGAAAAGTGTTAATGATCTTACATTTGTCAGAGCAAATAACGGACGGTTTTTACGGAATTTGCGATAGACAAATGTAAAAGATTATTCACTTTTCATATATAAAATCGTTAGTGTACTTTTTTAATTACTATGTTACTGCCAAATAAGGAAATCTGCTTGGATATTTGTTGCAAAATCAGTGGCCCTGCAATTTCTTAATGGCAGTAACATAGATCTTACTGTACTCTAATATAATAATAGATCTTACTAAACTCTAATATAATCAAAGGTCATTACCTGCATAAGACAGGTTAAAACTCTTATTAATCAAAGGAAAATCAGTAACAATGTTCCCCTGTACTGCAAGACACACTGCGGGCCAGTTGCAGAAGGATGGAGTGCGTATCTTGTACCTGAAAATTGTATTGCTCTCACCAGACATGATCCAATGAATATTTTCCCCCCTTGGAGACTCTGTACAGCCAATTGCCATCTTGTAAGGTTCAACTTTTCCTATAGGCTCATTTATCTTACCAGCCTTCATTTTATTTACAATTTGCTCAATTATGCTTATGGACTGGTAGCATTCTTCCAGCTTAACCTTCATCCTGCAGTTAACATCTCCGTTATTATGCTCCGGAACGCTGAATTCCAGTTTGCTGTAAGCACAGTAGGGGTAATCTTTCCGGACATCATTTCTTACACCGGCTGCACGACCGCCAGGACCCACTGCATTCATATCCACTGCTTGCTGGAGAGTCAGGACTCCAGTGTTTTCAACCCTGTCAATAAATAAGCTGTTGGAAAGTATTATTTTCTCTGTTTCTTCCAGTTCCTTTTTTATATTCTCCATATATTCCAGTATTCTTTTTTCTTTTCCGGCTGCAAAGTCCTTTCTTATCCCACCAGGTTTGTTTACGCTACGCAAAAACCTGCTGCCGCTGACCTCCTCAATTATCTGATAGGTCCAACCTCTAAGCATTCTGAATTGGAAGGCCGCAAAACCGAAAGCAACATCCACACATATACCAGCGAGATCTCCCAAGTGACTTACCAGGCGTTCAAACTCTGCAAAGAGAGATCTTTGGTAGTTTGCACGTTCAGGAGCCTCAATACCGGCAATTTTTTCAATAGCCAGACAGTAAGCGAGTGAATTGGAAAACGTCTCGTCACCTGAAATTCTTTCGGAAATATAAAAGCATTTATCAATACCCTGACCTTCACAAAGCTTTTCTATGCCCTTGTGGACAAAAAACAGCTGGGCTTCCAGGTTTATAATAGGTTCACCTGCAACGCTGAATCTGAAGTGGCCTGGTTCTATTATTCCTGCATGAACAGGGCCAACGGGTATTTCAAAAACGCCTGTTCCTTCAACTTCTGTAAATTGCTGCTCGTTACTCACAAACTGTGGTTTTGTCTTAATGTCAAATTCCTTACGCAACGGATGAACATCCATAGGCCAGTTTCCATGAAAAACCAGGCTTTTGGGACTTGGATGGCCAAGGGGTTTTAAGCCGTATAAATCCTGAATTTCTCTTTCATAAAGGTGTGCACCATATATGTTGTTTGAAATTGAATTGAAGACAGGATTATTTTCGTCTATTAATGTTTTAAGTATAATGTGGCAGCCTTTTTGCCTGATAGCAAATACATAGTAAATGGTAAATTTTCCTTCCTTATTTCTTTCGTCATTTGCAAAGAGTGAAACCAGTATACCATCTAGCTCATCTCTTACGTGGATCGAAATATCCAGGATTTTTGAGTTGTTTACAGTTATATATATTTCAGTTTTATTTTGTATTGTATGGTTAATGATATCTTCGGTAAATATCCTTTTAAGGTCATCAAAGTATTTCAAAATATTCATATCAGTTACCTCCCTTGATGATTAATACTGCAGAGTCTACTATGTTTTTAACGGGTTCCGGCATATATACACCCGTTACTGTGATTATGGCAAAGAGTAACAATATTACAGTAAGACCCAGCCTATTTATTTCACCGGATTGCACATCATTGCTGACTGCATTTCCAAAAAACATTTTTAGTGTCGTTACAGCTATACCGGCAAATATAACCGCTACAAGAACAAGGAAGATGGAAGCTAATACGTAATGATATGCCGAAGCTGCTGAAAGACCGACGCTCAATTCACTGAAGAATACACTAAAAGGAGGCATTCCTGCTATAGCAAAAAGGCCAAGAAGGAAAACCGTACCTGTTACAGGCATAATCTTAAGAAGGCCATTGACCTTTTTAATTTCTTTGGTGCCATATTTCAGGTAAACATTGCCTGAAAGCAGGAAAAGCATTGATTTTGTGAATGCGTGGTTAATCATATGGAAAAGTGCAGCGAATATTGAGAGCTTTGTGAAAAAGCCCAGGGCAAATACTATTATTCCCATATGCTCTATGCTTGAATAGGCTAAAAGCCTTTTATAGTCCTTCTGATACAGTATAAAAATTGCAGCTGCAGCTATTGATAATAAACCCATTCCAATCATGAGCCTCTTTGTGTAAAGGTTGTCAGGCCCTAAGCGTTTGTTTACAATTGAAAGAATTCTTATAATTCCATAAAGTGCACTATTTAACAGAACCCCGGATAGTAGTGCACTAATAGGTGCGGGTGCCTGACTGTGTGCATCAGGAAGCCAGGTGTGCATTGGAGCAAGTCCAACCTTAGTACCAAAACCAACTAGTATAAATATAAATGAAATTTTTAAAATACCGCTTTGAAGAGCTCCTGCATGCTCATACAGGAAGGTCCAGTTTAACGGTGATTTTACACCTTGAAAAACACTTCCTGAGGAAATATAGAGGAAAACTATTCCAAGTAGTGCAAATGCGATACCCACTGAACATATTATAATATACTTCCAAGCTGCTTCAATGGAATGCTTGTTGTTATAAAAGCCAACAAGGAAAGCAGAGGCCAGGGTGGTTGCTTCTATGGCAATCCACATAAGACCAAGGTTCTGTGTTGTTACAACAGTTATCATTGTAAAAATAAATACATACAATAAGCTATAATATATTTTAATCTTTTTTGTGTCTATTGTTCTGTGGTCATATTCCAAGTCCAAGTATTTTACTGAGTAAATACATACAAGAAAACCTATGCAAAGGATAATGTCCAGAACTATGAGGCTCAGTGAATCTATATAAAAGAGCCCGTTTAAAAATGTTCCTTCAATTACACCATTACTAAGGTAGGAGCATGTTGTATATATCATTGATACAAAAAGCATTATTGCTCCTGTAATATTTATTATATGAGTTGTGGCACGTTTCTTTGCCGTCCAGAACAATAGCGAAAATAATAGCGGTACAAGTAAAACTAAAGCTTCCATTGGCGTTATCCTCTCAATCCATTAGCCCTTAAGATTTCTCATCTTGTTTATATCTATTGAGTCAAAGTTTTCATTTATTCTGAAAACCATAATTCCCATTATCAAAACTGCCGTTAGAACATCAAAGAAAAGACCCAGTTCAACAATCATCGGCATGCCGTTTGTAGTAAGTATTGCTGTAGTAAAAAGTCCGTTTTCCATTACCAGAAACCCGATTATTTGGCCTATTGCCTTTTTTCTGCTTATCATGAATAAAAGTCCGATAAGTATTACCGAAATTGAGTTGACAAGGTATGTCTTAATCTGTGGATCCTTAATATCATCAATAGTTGAAACGGAGAAGTAAGTAAGTACAAACAGGCCGCAGCATATAAGTATAAGAGTAGGTATATTAAGGAAGAAATCCTTTAACACCCTGTACTCAACCTTTTTAACAGTTCTCTTTAATAATCTTGGTATAAGTATTACTTTTACTACAATGGTAATTAAACATACAATCATAACATCTATTTCTCCCTCTTCAAGGAAGCTGTATATTCCCATTACCCCGGCAAGCAATGCAAGAAGAAGGGATTGTAATCGGAAGGTATTTATGTATGAGATTATCCTTTTATTTGCCACCAATATAAAGGATGAAAGTAGTATTAATATTGAAACCAGATTTAAATAATTATCCATGACTACCTCCTTACAACAAAGTATTGAAGAAATCCTAAAAAGGACAGTATAAACGAAATAGCTGCCAGGTTCGGGACGCTGAAAAGCTTCAGCTTGACTGTGTTGACTTCTGCAATTGCTATAATTATCGAAGCCATTACAACCTTGGCTATATAAAGTAAAATGGAAATTCCAATGGCAAGTAATGCATTATCCAATGTTATAAGGCTGTCTAAAGGTATGAACAGATTTACAAGCAATGTTATTAAAACCAGTTGCTTAACTGCTGCACCAAGCTCCATAAGGGCCAGATGTCTGCCAGAATACTCCAGGAGCATTGCTTCATGAACCATTGTAAGCTCAAGATGGGTTGCAGGGTCATCAACAGGTATTCGGCAGGATTCTGCAATTATAACAATTATCATAGCTAAAAAGCAAAGTATATAAACAGGCTGAAATATACTCGTACCGACGGAAGACAAGGTCTCCATCATGTTGTGTACCGATGTTGATTTTGAAATCAAACCAACTGTAAATACTGAAACAAGGAGTGTTGGCTCAATCATGGATGAAATAGCCATTTCTCTGCTGCTTCCCATTCCGCCAAAGGTGCTGCCTGTATCCATTCCTGCCAGTGTCATAAAAAATCTTCCCATTGCCAGGATGTATATAATGAAAATTACATCACCGCCAAAGCTTATTGGAGTCAGCTTCAGGCTTACAGGTATTAAAAGACCTGCTAATAGTGCAGTGGTAATATTTATATATGGAGTTACCTTGAAAATCCATGAAGCAGTATCCGATATTACGGTGTCTTTCTTTAAAAGCTTATAGATATCAAAGTAAAGCTGTAGTACAGGAGGACCCTTCCTTTTCTGCGTAAGTGCCTTTACCTTTTTTATAATCCCGTTTACAAGGGGAGCAATCAGCAATATAACAAACAATTGCACAATAATATAAATAATATTACTCATCCTAAGTTTTCTCCTTTAAGTAATTGTGAACAGAGAGTTTAACTGTTAACAGTTTTTTACTTAACCATGACCAAAAAATAACTTCCGCTATAAATTTCGCTCATGCGTTTAACTACCTCGTCAACACCCAGGATGCATGGCGAGTAGTTTAGCGAAGCTAAATGACCAGCTGCGTAGAAAGCAGAAGTAATTTTTTATTCATGCTTTAGTAATGGCTTAGCTATTGCTAAATCGATAATATATCAGCAGGCCTACAATTGTTATGAATATATATATCAGATATGCGTGTACGCTTCCTGTCTGAACTGCGTGCCTGATTCTTCCTGAGGTAGAAGTAAACAATCTTGTCACAGGCATATAGAGATATTTCTCAAATACTGACTGAGTACGTACTACATACCTCATTGCCTTAGGGTAATATGGAGATGTTCCATCTTCAGTCTGAAGCTCTCGAGAAGGTCTAAATATTACTCTGAATACAATTCTAAGGGGTTTTGAAAAGCCTGTTGCTGTATACTGCATTCTGGAATTAAGTTCTTTAAAGCCGCAATCCCATGTACTGTATTTCCGTTCTTTAGTAGCCCTGCTTATGAATTTTACTGCAAGGAAAACTACGGCTGCCAGTATAATTCCTGCTGCAAGAATAAACATAGGCGATATTTTATTGGTTTCAAGGCCTTTAGGGTAATATACAAAGGATGAAAATCCTTTCAGCTGAGGTACAATAGATGCTTTAACTATAGAATTGGAAACCTTGTCCAACAATACAAGAACAATTTGTGGAAACAATCCAAATAAAACGCACATAAAGGTTAGCAATCCGGTTCCTAAAAGCATGTTAAAAGGTACTTCAATTGAGTTCTGAGCCTCTGTACTCCTTGGAACTCCCAAAAATGAGATTCCAAAAGCTTTAACAAAGCAAGCAGCAGCAAAAGCACCTGCCATTGCCAGCACTGCGGTAGCCAGTATGGCAATCAGCTTTATACCATTGCCGCTTATTCCAATGCTGTGGAAAAGAGATTGCAAAGTAAACCATTCACTGATAAACCCATTAAAAAAGGGCATTGAAGAAATTGAAAGGCAGCCAATCAAGAAAAGCAAACCTGTGTAAGGCATTCTTTTAAGGAGGCCGCCGAGCTTTTCCATATTTTTTGTATGGGTTGAATAATATATGGAACCTGAACCTAAGAATAATGCACCTTTAAAGAGTGAGTGGTTAAATAGATGTAACAAAGCTGCTAGTATTGCCAGTGAACTCAAAATGGTGTTTCCCTTGGCATAACCATAAATTGAAAGCCCCAGACCTATTAATATTATGCCTGTATTTTCAATACTGCTATAAGCAAGCAGTCTTTTTATATCTATTTCCATAAGTGCGTAAGCTATGCCTAAAACAGCTGAGATGCTGCCAACAATTAGAAGTGTTATGCCCCACCACTCAAAGCCTCCGCCAAGGACAACATATACAAACTGTATCAGTCCGAAAACAGAGGTTTTACTCATTATACCTGACATTAGGGCAGAGACATTGCTTGGGGCTGCAGGATAAGCATAAGGAAGCCATATGTGAAGAGGTATAATACCTGCCTTTGTCCCAAATCCAATAAGAAGGCAAATAAATATCATATTTTTAGAAAACGGAGGTATTACTGTTGCAGCATTTACGATATCAAAAGAGCCTGTATACGAATATATTGTTATAAAGGCTATGGTCAGGAAGGCTGTTGCTATATGGGTCATGATAAGGTAAAGTGTACCTGACTTCTGGGTTTCTGGATTCTCAGATTCAAATATGACCAGAAAGTATGATGTTAATGCCATTACTTCCCATGCAAGAAGAAATATTAGCATGTTTCCAGAGCTGAAAACTGATACCAGTGAAACAATGAATATACCGAACAGAAAGTTGAAAGAGGCTGTGTTTCTTTTTCCATAAAACTGTGAAAGGAAGCTTATTGAATATATAGAGACACATAGTGTCAATATGGATAAAATAAGTATGAAGTACGCAGAAAGTTTGCTCATTTCAAGCTTAAAACTCAAAAACGGTATGTTTGAATTAATATGTATCAGTTGTAAGTGAACTTCATCCGAAAGCAGATAGAATATTGCAGTTAAAATTCCCGTGATGGAGGCTATGCAATAAAGTATATTTGATAGCATATTGCCAAGCTTGGAACTTTTTATAAATACAAAAGAAAATAATGATCCAGCCACATAAAAACCTAACATTAGTAAAAAAAGTAAATTAATGTCAATTAAATTCACAATTAATTTCCCCCCCGATCAAGAAATTGACAAAAAAGTTTGCTCAAGGTTTTATCAAACAAACTATATTATACTCTTCTGTCTTGAAAATTCAATAGCAAATTAAGATAGGGAGGTATATATAATTATAAAATTGTAAATAATTATTAGGTTAGTTTTCTATAGCTGTTTAATGACATACCCGTACACTTTTTAAAGCACTTGCCAAAATAGTTCGGATCATGGATACCAACCTTCTCGCCTATTTCATAACCTTTGAGATCGGTTTCCTTGAATAACTTTAACGCTATACTGATTCTTGTTCTGGTTATATACTCTACAAAAGTATAACCAGTTACCTGTCGGAAGATTCTGCTTAAATAGCTGGGATTCATATAGAATTTACATGCGACTTTTGTAAGTGAAATACTCGGATCTGTTGCATTTGCATTTATATATTGGACTATATCGGAGATTGTCTTGTTTCTCTTTTTGCTGTGGGAATCTTTTATAAACTTTGTTGCACAGAGTGTTAACTTCTTTAGAAACTCTTTCATTTCTATAAGATTGTTAAATTTAACAGAGTTATTGTATGGGAGAATCTTAGAGTCAGAAATGTCAATAAAATTAAAGCCAAACTCAGTAACGGTATCTATTATTGTTGTTGTTATGTTAATATAAAGAATTTTTGCTTTTTCAAAATTTAAATTATTGCAGTTATATAGATCATCAAATAGTGTATCGATTATTTCGGTTGAGTTTTTTTCCACTCCATTTCTTATGCAGAGTCCGATTTCCTTTATCTTGTCATTAGTGTTATTACTGTTTAGCTTGCTGGCCAATGATTCAGGCAGTTTAATTTCCATAACATGCCCATTGGTGGAAGGTTTATTGGGATAGTTAATATTTATTCCATTATTGGAATATGTGTTCATTAAACGATCTGACATTTTAAACACCCCTTATTATCGCTTTTTATCTATAAAAAATTTACCCCTACATAAATAATATTCGCTGCAATCTAAAAATTGGGTGTAGATTTTATCAAATATTATTAAAAATAGCAAAAAAAAACCAGTTCACCATAATGAATTGGTTCAACATGCCTAAACTGGCTTTATAAGAAATTTTATGAATAATTGAAGCTATTGGCCGAGCTTCTTTCTGATTTCTGCCTCAGGATCAGGAACATTTGGAACCTGAATTCCGGGCAGATTATTTGATGGGTTGTTTAATCCCGGTAAGCTGTTACTGTTATTCTGATTTGGATTTGATATTGAATTTCTATTTTTTTCATTTTGCTTTTGTATGCTTTCCAGCATTTTCTGTGTTATGCCGTCAGCTGTAATCAAGCTGTTCTGGTCTATGGATGTGAGCTTCTCGTTCTTTTTCTTCTCGTAAGAAGCTTTCTCGTTGGAAAGCTCACTTATATCCAGATCCAGCTGCAATGTGAGCAAATACTCGTCAAAGACCTTCTCCTTACTGCCAAGAATGCTTTTTATCTCAACCATATGGTATACTGCCTTATCAAAATCGATTTTATTGATTAAATCCTGATATTTTGCAGTGTCGTCGTTAGAGGAATCCTCCGATATGCCCGGTTGGGGAATAATACTACCTGAGCTACTAAAGGAGACTATCTGATTTAAATTGGAAACTACCCCTTGAACATACTGTTTACTGCTGTCTATTTCTTCTTTTTTAAATCCTTCAGATGGAAGTGCATCAACTTTTTGTTTCCAATCAATCTTATCCTGGGCGGTTTGCTGATTGTTTTGCTTGTTAATAGGCTGGTTGTTATCTTTGATGCTTGGATTAGCAATTACCTGACTATCATTTACAATTGACTGGGTTGCTGTTAGTGGAACAGGGGTACTGTTAAGAACAGAGCTTGTATTAATAGGGCTGCTGTTTACCTCCACTGAATTGCTTGGAGAAGAATTTAGAGCTTGATTATTAACATTTGAAGCGTTTTTATCGCTTAAAAAGTAAAGCGTCAATGAGCCTGCAAATATAACAACGAAGATCACGGAAAAAATAATTATTGGCCTGGGGCCTGTGAAACTACTGATTTTTCTTGAATTTTTCTTGCTTTTTTTCATATGTATCCCTCCGACTAATATTATATTAGGTAATATACAGAATTGTAAAGATAAATAGATAGATATATGGAAGAATTAGTGATTTTTGGGGAGGCTGAAGTAAAATGTTGCACCTTTGTCTATGTCGCCTGTCATCCAGGCTTTCCCATTATGCCGTTTTAGAATTCGCTGGCAAATAGCAAGGCCTACCCCTGATCCTTCAAATTCTTCTTTGGAATGAAGCCTCTGAAATACTCCAAAAAGTCTTGATGAGTATTTCATATCAAAGCCTGCACCATTATCTGAAACGGAAAAAATATATTCATTATTAACTTCCATTGATCCTACATCTATGATTGCTGTTTCTTTGTGCCTGGTATATTTAAACGCATTGGAAAGTATGTTTAATATTAATAGCCTTATCATAACACTATCACCAAATATAAATGGTAGAGGCTCTAGATTAAGTATAATTTTTCTATGGGATTCCATGCTTTTTAGGTCATTGTATACATCAAGGATAATATCACTAAGGTTTAAGGATTGATAATGAACTTTCATTTCACACATTTTGGAAAACTCAAGTAAACGGTCAACGGTATTTATAATTTCGATGGATTTTTCCTGTATGTTAGAAATAAGTTCCTTTCCATTCTCATCTATTTGATTTATGTGGTCTTCAGCTAAAATTTCAACTAACTTGTTTAGGGACAGTAAAGGTGCCTTGAGGTCATGGGATACTGTGTAGCAGAAGCTGTCAAGTTCTTGGTTGGCCTCTTTCAGGGATTCGGTATGTTTTTTAAGAGTAAGGTGTGTATTAACACGGGCAAGAAGTTCACTTGCATTGTATGGCTTGACTACATAGTCCTGGCCGCCAAGATCAAAGCCTTTTCTTATACTTTCTTCATCATTATAAGAAGTAAGGAATATAATGGGGATATTCCTTAGATCAGGAGTATTTTTTATAAGTTTACAAAGTTCAAATCCATCCATTTGGGGCATATATATGTCTAAAAGAATTAAGTCTGGTTTTTGTTTATAAATGAGATTTAAAGCCTCATCACCACTAGTTGCAACCCTAATTCTAAAGATACTGTCCTTTAGGACAAGGACGGCTGCCTCTATATGTTCAGCTGTGTCATCAACCAGCAATATATCTGAAGGCTTGGATGAGTGTATATTTTCCATATGTGCTATCCTTTCATGTATTGGGATATATACTTTAACTTGTGTCCGTTGACTTCAATATACAAGAAACTTAAATAAGTTTAAAATATAGTGCTTAAAAAATCAATAGCTGTTTCAACTGGTACCAATCTAGAACTGTAAGTACGTATATATATTAAAAGTGTTAATATATATTATATAGGATAAAAATAGTAATTGTACAAATTGAAAAATTGATTTAAAATAGAAGAAAGGCACAGGTGCCAAGTGAGATACTTGACTCTTGTGCTTTTTTGTCTGGAATTATAACATATGCTATGCCGTAATTTATATAAATGTTGAAGATGGTGGTTATATGAAATCAAAATGGGTGATAAGGCAATCCGCTATTAGTGGAATTGTTTTGGTAGTATTCTTTTTAATTGCGATTATGCTTGGCTGGAGCATGCTATATATGAATTCCAGCATAAAAGCTGAGCAAAATGCTGAAAAGAGGCGGACAGAATTTAAGCAATTGGGAATTAATCTTGCAGATGCATCCGATTATTTGACAGATGAGGCAAGAAAGTTTGCGGTAACATGTGATATTAATCATTTAAATAGATATTGGGAAGAAATAAATGTAACAAGAACAAGGGACAAAGTTATTTCAAGACTTCAGGAATTAGAATCACCAAAGGAGGAATTGGAACTTCTTGCAGAGGCAAAAAAATACTCTGATGCACTGGTAGAGACTGAAAGAAGGTCTATGAGGCTTGTGATGGAGGCATTAGGAGAGAGCCAATCAAAGATGGTGCCTGAAATAGCAACATTTCAATTGAGTAATGAAGATAAATATTTAAACAGGGATAATAAACTGCTAAAAGCCGTTGAAATAATGAATGACGCACGTTATGATGCAGATAAAAAAAATATAATGGATCCTATAGATAGATTTCAAGAAATAATGAATTCACGCTTAGAAGCCGAGCTGGAGTCAGCGAGGAAAGGTACCGGCAGAGCAACTGCTTTGCAGGTAGTACTTGCGTTTATTATAATTTTTGCTATTGCAATCTTAATAAGAATATTATTTAGTCAGGTGACCTTTCCAATAAAGAATTATACGCTTATGTTAAGGGACTTTTCTTTTGATAAAGAAGGATTTTGTCTTATACCCCAAGGAACTATGGAGCTAAAAATGCTTGCAAATAACTTTAATGATCTTTACGCGTCATTTCAGGAGGAGTTGATACGAAGAAGGAGTGCAGAAGAAACAATGAAGGCTGCCAGGGATGAAGCTGATTTTGCCAACAGGGCTAAAAGTGAATTCCTTGCTAATATGAGCCACGAAATTAGAACGCCGCTAAACAGCATCATTGGATACCAGTATTTACTTAAGAATACCAGCCTTAATCCAAAGCAAGCTGAATTCTCTGATAATATTGGTATGGCTGCTAAAAATCTTTTGGGTATTATTAATGAAATATTGGATTTTTCCAAAATTGAAGCAGGAAGAATGGTCTTGGATGAAGTGGAATTCAATCTTGATTCAATGATAAGAGAGCTTTGTATAATTGTTGCCATGGAAGCTAAAAGAAAGGGCATTGATCTTGGTGTCATTGTTAATCCCGATGTTCCCAAGTTTTTTAGAGGAGATATTACAAGACTTAAACAGATTATCCTTAATCTATTGTCAAATGGAATAAAATTCACTCATGAAGGGAGTATTTCTGTCGGCGTCGAGCTGTGCCAGAAAGATCAGGATTATGCTGTTATAAAGTTCTATGTAAGGGATAGCGGTATAGGTATTAGTGATGAACAAAAAAAGACATTATTCCAGGCTTTTACACAAGGAGATGCTTCCACATCCAGAAAATATGGAGGCACTGGATTGGGACTTGCAATAAGCAAAAAATTTGTTGAGCTTATGGGAGGGGAAATAAGTGTTGAAAGTCAGGTTGGTGTTGGCTCAATATTCAGTTTTACTGTGAGATTAAAGATGGTAGACTCTATTTCCCAATCATATGAAAGTATAAATCCGAATATTGCATCAGAGCTGTTTAAAAACAAAAGAATTCTTTTGGTAGAAGATGATATGATCAATTTGCAAATGACAAAAGAGATAATTGAGAGTATGGGAATTAAAACTGACACAGTCAACAGCGGCCCGGAGGCAATTAGAAAGGTTCAACAGAATAAATATGAGGCTGTGCTTATGGATATACGTATGCCGGAAATGGATGGATATGAAACAGCAAGACGTATAAGGGGATTAGCTGAAGGACGCTTTGTTCAAATAGTAGCATTGACGGCAGATGTGGTTGAAGGTGTTGACCAAAAAGCTGTAGAAGCTGGAATGGATGGTTATTTGACAAAGCCATTGGAGCCAATAAAGCTTTTGGAGGTGCTTTCGGGCATTATGATCAGTGAGTACAGGAAACATTCTGAAGGTAATTATAATGGTTTGCACCGTAAAAATCATTTAGAAGAAGATAAGACTTTGATCAGTGATTCTCTGGATTATATTGGAACAGTAAGAAGGTTAGGTGGCAGTGAGCACAAGTATATCAGCCTTTTAAAAGTATATATAGAAAACCACAAAAAGGATGGTGCTAAAATTAAGGATTTGATATCATCTGGAAAAACCCAGGAACTTAAGGAATTTGTTCACGCAATTAAGGGAAGTGCAGCCAATATTGGGGCTTTAAGAATAAAGAACATACTTTGTAAGCTGGAGAATACAACATTAAATGATAACATTGAAGAAGTTAGAAGTATTATAAATGATCTTGAGGTAGAGTTAAAAGAGGTCTATGAGAGGGCAACCCAATATATTGAGTCCTTTGAGAATATAAGACAAAGCGAAAAGGAACCTATTAGAAAAGCATGTACTACCAGTATGGGGAATGATCTCAAGATGCTTTATAAGCTCCTTGATGAGGGAGATTCAACTGCCAAAAGCCTGTTTAATGAAAAAATGTGCTATTTGACTGAATTTTTAGAAATAGAAGATTATAACGACTTAAAAGAAAAGATTACAACATATAAATTTAAAGAGGCAGCATTAAGCGTTGGCAGAATTATGCACAAAATAAAAGGAATCTTGTATTGAGATGAAATGGTGTATTGGGAGGATGGTTGAGCATGTATAGGGTTTTGATTGTTGATGATGACAGGGCTGTAAGGTATATGCTGAAAAGATTTAAATGCTGGGACCTCTTTGGATTTATGCTGGCAGATGAAGCCTGTGACGGTAAAGAAGCATTAAAGAAACTTCAGGCTGATGAATTTGATATTGTGATTTCTGACATAAAAATGCCTGGTATAGACGGTATTGAGTTTTTGAGTGAGTTAAGGAGTATGAAAAATGACATATGTGTTTTATTTCTCAGCACCCATAGTGATTTCTCTTATGCAAAGCAAGGCATACGACTGGGAGTTTTTGACTATCTTATAAAGCCTTTAAAAGATGAAGCTTTGTGTGAAGCATTAGAGAGGGTGAAGGTATATCTGGATGAGAAAAATAAGCAAAAAGGCAGCTCGGATAGGAACAGTATCTTTTTAGAAAATATACAAGCATTTTATTCAAAAAACGATGAAAAGAAGCTTGTTTCAGATATACTCTCAGGAAGCTTGGATGCAGTAAACAAAGGTAGAGATATATATAACAATTTAATTGGCTGTACGGGAGTTGATCCGGCAAGACTTGCAATACTGCTTGAAAACATAATATCGGAAATAGATGAAAGCATTTATAAGTTGTTTCCATGGATTAAAGAAGTGGAAAGTATTGTGTCAATTGGTGTTTTTAAAGGAGATGACACTATTATGCTAGAGAGACAATTTCTTGATTACATAAGCAGCTGGGTCAGAATTATTTCAAAGTATGAATTGCATCAACCGGACAGCCTGATGCGGAAAATCTGTGAGTATGTGATAAATCATATTGAAGATGATGTTAAAGTGGAGACAATTGCAAATGAGCTATACGTAAACAGAGATTATATCGGGAAAGTATTCAAACAAAAGGCAGGATATCATTTAAGCGAATATATTACAAAGGTTAAGATGGAGCATGCTAAATACCTCATCTCCAAGGGCAGGTATAAAAATTATGAAATAAGTGAGAAGCTAGGATACAAAAAGCCGGATTATTTTACTCAGTTATTTAAAAATTACACAGGCTACACCCCAACGGAATACAGGAAATTTGCCGTATAAGCCATAGGGGAAAAATTAAGGAGGCTTGCGATAAAATGCAGGATGGGCAGAATGAAGTTGCAAAAAACCGGATTTTTGGTGTAAAAGTTCGGTTTTATGGGGTTCTGTTTTTAGCGGTTTGAATGTAGAATCAATGTATAATAATTAATAAGATGACTGATTCCCAGGTTGAATCAAAAGACATAGCTCAGGTGCTATGAATAGTGCATATTCGGAAAAGGATTTATGCATTGTTTATAGCACTTTTTGTTTAAAAAGCTTTAAAGTCATCAAAACATTTCTTATGGCCATGAGATTTGTATATCAATGTATCAAATGAAACTTGAAGAATCCAAGTTATTATGTTACTGAAAGGTGGTCAATATTATGAAAAAAAACAAGTTATATAAAATGAAAAAAGCTTTAATAAGTTTTACAGTGATTGCTTTATCAGCATCACTTATGCTTGCAGGCTGCGGAAACGAAGTACAGGAATCGACAGAGAATAAACCGGGAACAAATGCCTCATCAGGAGAAACTATAAAGGTGGGTATACTCCATTCACTAAGCGGTACCATGGCAATTAGCGAGATATCTGTTAAGGATGCAGAAATGATGGCAATAGAAGAAATCAATGCAGCCGGCGGGGTACTTGGCAAGAAAATTGAACCGGTGATCGAGGACGGAGCCTCCGATTGGCCCAAATTTGCAGAAAAGGCAAAGAAACTTCTCCAAAGCGATAAGGTTTCAACCGTTTTTGGATGCTGGACTTCTGCCAGCCGTAAAGCTGTATTGCCAGTATTTGAGGAGAACAAGGGACTTTTGTGGTACCCGGTACAGTATGAAGGAATGGAGTCTTCACCAAACATTTTCTATACAGGTGCGGCACCAAATCAGCAAATTGTACCTGCTGTTGAATGGCTTTTAAAGAATAAGGGAAAGAAATTTTACCTGCTCGGATCAGATTATGTTTTTCCAAGGACTGCAAATAAAATAATCAAAGCTCAGTTAAGCTCAATGGGTGGTGAAATGATTGCAGAAGAATATACTCCATTAGGTCATACGGATTATAGTACTATTGTAAATAAGATCAAATCTGCCAAGCCGGATGTAGTATTCAACACTTTAAACGGTGATAGCAATGTCGCCTTCTTTAAACAGCTCAAAGATGCAGGAATCACTTCAAATGACATTACTACTTGCTCTGTAAGTGTTGCAGAAGAAGAGATAAGGGGTATTGGGGCGGAAAACATAAAAGGTCATCTTGTATCCTGGAACTATTACCAGACTACAGATACACCGGAAAATGCTGAGTTTGTAAAAAAATACAAGGCTAAATACGGAGACAAGAGGGTTACAGATGACCCTATAGAGGCTGCATATATAGCAGTATATTTGTGGGCGGAGGCAGTTAAAAAGGCAGGATCCACAGAGGTTGACGAGGTTAGGGAAGCAGCTAAAGGACTCGAATTTAAAGCACCTGAAGGGACTGTCAAGATCGAAGGAGAGAACCAGCACATATGGAAACCTGTTAGGATTGGAGAGGTACAGGAAGACGGACTTATCAAGGAAATTTGGAGTACAGGTGAATCTGTAAGACCCGATCCATACTTAAAGACATATGACTGGGCAAAAGGATTAAGCAACTAATGAGATTTTAGAACTGTGGGAAATTATGGTGTCTATTAAAGATGAATTCTTTACTATGAATTCTTTTTATAACAATATATGTTGACATCATAATTTTCCTTAAAAAGATGAAATCCTCGAAAGATATTGGAGAGTGAATAATATGAGTACAAATTTATTGCAGATTTTTAACGGCATAAGCGTAAGTTCAATTCTTCTGCTGGCAGCATTGGGATTGGCAATAACATTCGGTTTGATGAAAATTATAAACATGGCCCATGGCGAGCTTATCATGATGGGGGCATATGTAACATATCTGGTACAAAACTTTTTTATATCCTTTGTTGGCGATAAATTGTTCGATCTGTATTTTATACTTGCAATACCTCTATCTTTCGTAGTGACTGCTTTTATAGGTTATTCGCTTGAAATTACCATCATAAAACGCTTATACGGAAGGCCGCTTGACAGTATTTTGGCCACATGGGGTGTCAGTCTTGTTCTTCAACAGTTGGCAAGAAGCATTTTTGGGGCACCAAATGTAGATGTAAAAAGTCCTGGATGGCTAAACGGAGGATTGGTTGTTTTAAATGACCTTCAACTACCTTACAAAAGACTTTTTATTATTTTACTGGTTACATTTTGCATAGCAGGTGTATACTTTTTTCTTTATAAAACCGATGGTGGAAGAAGAATTAGAGCGGTTATGCAGAACAGAAGCATGGCACAAAGCCTTGGAATTAACACAAAGCGGGTGGATGCTATGACTTTCGCTTTAGGATCAGGATTGGCTGGTATTGCAGGCTGTGCATTGACACTTCTAGGCTCAATCGGACCAACCCTTGGAACGAACTATATTGTAGATACATTTATGGTTGTTGTGTTGGGTGGCGTTGGCAGGATAATAGGAACAGTGACGGGAGCTGGAGCAATAGGAATAGGAAATACAACTTTTGAATTTTTTACAAATGCTTCAATGGGAAAAGTTCTAGTCTTTCTTATGGTTATTCTTTTCCTTCAATGGAAGCCGCAAGGGTTCTTTACTATAAACAGCAGAGCTCTTGATGAGTAGGGGGTAATATCATGAATGAGAATATAAAAAAAATTAAAGGACGGTTACTTGGAAATAACATAACAGTTACAGTTGTATTATTTCTTCTGGCGATAGCACCATTATTTCTTTCAGACTTTCGAACCAACCTTCTTGGAAAGTTTATTGCCTTTGCTGTTTTAGCTCTTGGAATTGATCTTATATGGGGCTATGCAGGCATACTTAGTTTAGGCCATGGTGTGTTTTTTGGACTTGGTGCATATTGTATGGCAATGTATTTAAAGCTGGAAGCCAGTGGAGGAGAGCTGCCTGACTTTATGTCCTGGAGCGGGCAGGAGACGCTGCCTTTGTTCTGGAAGCCATTTGCTCATGCACCTTTGGCAATCATTTTATCTGTTATGGTTCCTGTAATACTGGCCTTGGTAATAGGATATCTTACATTTAAGAACAGGATCAAAGGTGTGTACTTCTCCATACTGACCCAGGCACTTTCTATCATATTTGTCGTTTTGTTTGTAGGTCAGCAGGCATTTACAGGAGGTACAAACGGTATCACCAATTTTAAAACCATTTTCGGGTTTTCACTTTCTGATTCATATACAAAAGTCGGCCTTTATTATGTAGCATTAGCAGCCCTGGTGCTAACTTTTATATTCTGTAAATGGATTGTAAAAAGGCGTATTGGCAAAGTTCTGATTGCCATTAGGGATGGTGAAAACCGAGCGAGGTTTTCAGGATACAATCCTGCAACTTATAAAACTTTTGCGTATTGTATTTCTGCAGGTCTTGCAGGTTTGGCAGGAGCTCTGTTTGTTCCGCAAGTAGGCATTATATCTCCTGCTGAGATGGGTATTGTTCCATCTGTTGAAATGGTTATATGGGTTGCCATAGGTGGAAGGGGTACTTTGGTAGGTGCAATTATCGGGGCTATATTGGTAAATTCTCTTAAAAGTGCAGTTAGTGAAAGCTTTCCTGCTGCCTGGTCATATTTTATAGGTCTTATGTTTATCGCTGTAGTTATATTTATGCCTTATGGATTGATGGGAATATCAAAGCAAATAAAGAGAAGGATTGGAAAGATAAAAAATGCACGGAAGAACTCCCAGACTACTATAAATATGCTTGAAGGGTTAGGATGTGATGAAAATGTCGGATAATATTTTAGAAATCAGGAATTTGACGGTCAGCTTTGATGGATTCAAAGCGGTGAACGGACTTAATACTTCAGTAAAAAAAGGAGATATTCACTTTTTTATCGGACCTAATGGAGCTGGAAAAACTACTTTGCTTGATGCAATATGTGGACGGGTCAGACCTGCAGAAGGCAGCATAATATTTAAGTCTTTTAGTGAGGTCACAAGGATGTCTGAGCATGAGATTGTAGAAATGGGAATTGGCAGGAAATTTCAAGTTCCATCCGTTTTTAATGGGATTACAATTTATGAAAACATGGAACTTGCAGCAGTAAAAAAGAGATCCCTCTATTCCTCCCTTTTTACAAAATTAAATAAGGAGCAAATAGAGCGAATAGATGATGTGCTTGAAACTATTGGATTATATGAGAAAAGATACCGCACGCCTGCTGCCCTTTCCCATGGTGAAAAGCAATGGCTTGAAATAGGAATGCTTTTAGCACAGCAACCTGAGATAATGCTTTTGGATGAACCTGTTGCAGGTATGGGTAGAAAGGAAACTGAAAGAACAGGAAATCTTCTAAGAGAAATCTCAGAAAAATGCTCAATAATTGTTGTTGAGCATGATATGGAGTTTGTTAGAGAAAGTGCAGATAGGGTAACTGTGCTGCATGAAGGCATGTTGCTGGATGAGGGTAATATGCAGGATGTCCAGAAAAATCCCAAGGTCATTGAAGTATATTTAGGGAGAGGGGGAGAATAACATGCTTAAGGTAGATAGTCTTTGTGCTTACTACGGAGAAAGTATCATTTTGAAGGATGTGAGCCTCAGAGTTGAGCCTGGTAAGGTAGCATGTCTTTTGGGGAGAAACGGAGTAGGAAAGTCTACTTTTCTAAAAAGTGTCATGGGGCTTGTAAAAACACCAAAAGGCAGCGTGTTGTTGGATAATGATGACATAACCAGATTACCAACATACAATAGGGCAAGAAAGGGTATTGGCTATGTTCCTCAAGGAAGAGATATTTTTCCTCAATTAACGGTATATGAGAATCTTATATTAGGTTTGGAAAGAAACGGGTATAAAAAAGGAGTTCTAACAGAGGAAGCATTTGAGTTGTTTCCGGTTTTAAAGACGATGATGAAAAGAAAGGGAGGAGATTTGAGCGGAGGACAGCAGCAGCAGTTGGCTATTGCCCGTGCTCTGGTGTCTGAGCCAAAGATCCTTCTTTTAGATGAGCCTACTGAAGGAATTCAGCCTTCCATAATTCAGGATATAGGAAGGGTTATAAAAAAACTAAAAGAACGTGGAAATGTTACTATGCTTATTGTGGAGCAATATCTTGAATTTGTTATGGATGTAGCGGATTATTTTTATGTTATGGATAAAGGCAGTATAGTTTTGGATGGAAAAACAGAGGGAATAGATCCCCAAAAAATACAAGAAAAGATTGCAATTTAATAGTCAATTCTATTAATCATTGAGTAATGCAATTATTATTTAGGAGGTTGATGAAGGATGCATTTGACACCTAGGGAAACGGAAAAGCTCATGCTCCATTTTGCAGGCGATCTGGCCAGAAAACGCAAAGACAGAGGCCTTAAACTGAATTATCCTGAGGCTGTAGCACTTATCAGTTCTGAACTTATGGAAGCAGCCAGAGATGGAAAGGCGGTTACAGAGTTGATGCAGTATGGAGCAAAGATACTTTCAAAGGATGATGTGATGGATGGTGTTGATGCCATGATACATGAGATTCAAATAGAAGCCACATTTCCCGATGGCACAAAGCTTGTCACCGTTCACAATCCCATACGATGAAGGAGGGCTTAGAAATGATTCCGGGTGAATATTTTATTCAAAATGAGTTTATTACTTTAAATGATGGAAGAAAGACCTTGTCTATCAAGGTCTCAAATACTGGAGATAGACCTGTTCAAGTTGGCTCACATTATCATTTCTTTGAAATTAACTCATGGCTCCAGTTTGACAGAAAAAGTGCCTTTGGTATGAGGCTTGATATTCCTTCCGGCACAGCAGTCAGATTTGAACCGGGAGAGGAAAAGGAAGTTCAACTGGTTGAGATTGGCGGAACGAGGGAAGTCCATGGGCTTAATGATTTGACTGATGGATTGATTGATCAGGGAAAATCATTGAAAGATGTATTGAAAAAAGCAAAGGATCTTGGCTTTAAGGGGGTGGAATAAAGTGAGTATAAAAATAACAGGTAAGGATTATGCAGGTATGTATGGACCTACCAAGGGTGATAGGGTAAGGCTTGCTGATACTGATATCATAATAGAGATTGAAGAGGACTACACTGTTTATGGTGACGAATGTAAATTCGGAGGAGGCAAATCCATAAGGGATGGAATGGGCCAATCGCCCTCTGCTGCGAGGGATGAGAAGGTTTTGGATTTGGTTATTACCAATGCAATAGTTATTGACTCATGGGGAATTGTTAAAGGAGACATCGGAATCAGGGATGGTAAAATAGTAGGTATCGGGAAATCAGGAAACTCTGGTGTTATGAATGGTGTTTCACAGGATTTGGTAATTGGTGCCTCCACTGAAGTTATCGCTGGTGAGGGGCTTATTGTTACACCAGGAGGTATTGACACACATATACATTTTATATGTCCACAACAGATTGAAACTGCATTGTACAGCGGTATAACCACTATGATAGGCGGAGGAACAGGACCTGCAGATGGAACCAATGCCACCACCTGCACACCGGGAAGATTTAACATCCAGAAGATGCTGGAAGCTGCAGAGGATTTTCCAATGAACCTGGGGTTTCTGGGAAAAGGAAATGCTTCCTTTGATAAGCCTTTGGCAGAACAGATAGAAGCCGGAGCAATGGGCTTAAAGCTCCATGAGGACTGGGGGACAACTCCAAAAGCGATAGATACCTGTTTAAAGGTGGCGGATCTTTTTGATGTTCAGGTGGCAATTCATACCGACACATTAAATGAGGCGGGCTTTGTTGAAGACACAATAAAGGCTATTGCAGGAAGGACGATTCATACCTACCATACTGAGGGAGCTGGAGGCGGCCATGCACCTGACATAATTAAGATTGCAGCACTTACCAATGTGCTACCATCATCTACCAATCCTACGATGCCTTATACGATAAACACCTTGGATGAACACCTTGATATGCTGATGGTATGCCACCACTTGGATAGTAAGGTAAAAGAGGATGTTGCATTTGCTGACTCAAGAATTAGACCGGAAACTATAGCGGCTGAGGATATTCTCCATGATATGGGAGTTTTCAGTATGATGAGTTCTGATTCCCAGGCTATGGGACGTGTAGGAGAGGTTATTATAAGGACGTGGCAGACTGCCCATAAAATGAAGCTTCAAAGAGGTGCTTTAAGAGGTGAGAAGATGGGTAATGACAACTTAAGAGCAAAAAGATATATTGCAAAGTATACCATAAATCCTGCTATAACTCATGGAATATCAAAGTATGTGGGCTCATTGGAAAAGGGGAAATTAGCGGATATGGTTCTATGGAAGCCTGCGATGTTTGGTGTGAAGCCGGAAATGATCATAAAGGGAGGATTTATTGCGTCAAGTAGAATGGGTGATGCCAATGCTTCTATTCCTACACCTCAGCCTGTGATATATAAAAATATGTTCGGTGCATTCGGCAAGGCAAAATATGGCACATGCATGACATTTGTTTCGAGGGCTTCAATGGAAAACGGTGCCATAGAAAGATTGAGTCTTCAAAAGACAGTTTTGCCTGTAACAGACTGTAGAAATATAACTAAAAAGGATATGATACATAATAATGCGACACCTGATATTTACGTGGACCCTGAAACCTATGATGTGACGGTTGATGGCGAGCTTATTACATGTGAGCCCCTTGAGGTTTTGCCATTGGCCCAGCGATATTTTATGTTCTAGGTCTTGAAGTGCAAAAATGTTGGTTCTGTATAATTGGTTATTTCGTAGTACCGTTAATATTTTAGTGGATTAAAAATATATTCATAAAACAGGAGAAATAAAATGATTATTGATAAGGTTCTTTATAATTTAGAAGACATGGACAGCAAAGAATTGGATGCTGATTTTATAGATGTAGAATGGTTTGAGGTTGAGAAGAAAGTGCTTCACAAGATTAGTTCAAATGGAATGGAAGTAGGAATAAGAAACAGCTGTGGAGAGGCTTTAAAGGAAGGTGATGTATTATGGCAGTTTGGCGATAGGGTGTTGGTTGTAAGAATTCCTTATTGTAATTGCATAGTAATGAGGCCTCAAAATATGTATGAAATGGGCAAAACATGCTATGAAATGGGGAACAGGCATGCACCTCTTTTTATAGAAGGAGATGAACTGCTGACTCCATATGATGAGCCGTTGATGAATGCACTTATAAAATGCGGACTTTCTCCTTATAAAAAAAGCTGTAAACTAATAACGCCTTTGGGGGGACGTGCTCATGGACACTCGCATTCACATTCCCACTGAGTATAAAAGAATACCTTTTTTTCATTTGTTACAGATTAGCGATCCATTATTTCCAATAGGAGGGTTTACTCAATCCTACGGTCTTGAAACCTATGTACAAAAGGGTATTATTTATGATTCGGTGTCTTCGAAAAGCTATCTTGAGAGCTATCTTTTAAACAGTTTTTTGTATAATGATCTACTAACGGTTAAGCTGGCATGGGAGTATACCGAAAATGGAGCAATGGAAAAGGTTATAGAGCTTGATGAACTTTTTTCTGCATCTAAAGCACCAAGGGAGCTACGGACAGCCAGTATGAAGCTTGGTAAAAGATTTCTTAAGATACTGGAAATTGCATTAGGTGAAAATAAGGCCTTTGACATGATGCTTGAAAGAGTTAATAGAGGAGATATTGAAGGATGCTATCCTGTAATGTATGGATTTGTTACAAAGCTTCTTTCAATTGGGAAAGTTGAAGCACTTTCAGCAATATCATATGCTACAGCCTCCGCAATAATAAATAACTGTGCAAAACTGGTTCCCATAAGCCAGAATGATGGACAAAAGATATTGTTCGGTGCACATGGTATCTTTCAAAAGCTTGTGGAGAAGGTGGAGGGGCTTTCGGAAGAATATTTGGGAAGCTGTTGTTTTGGTTTTGACTTAAGGTCAATGCAGCATGAGAGGCTTTACACCAGGTTATATATATCTTAAGTTGAATGCACATGTGACTGGAGAATTATAGTAAATACGATAAGATAATCTTGTTCTAACGGAGGTTAATATGAATCATATAAAAATTGGGGTAGGTGGACCTGTTGGGTCAGGCAAAACTGCCATTATAGAGAGGGTGACAAGAGAGATGGCATCTTCTTATAGCATAGGTGTAGTAACCAATGATATATACACAAGGGAAGATGCGGAGTTTTTAATAAAAAACAGTATACTGCCAAAGGAAAGAATCATTGGGGTTGAGACTGGTGGATGCCCGCATACAGCAATTCGAGAGGATGCTTCCATGAATCTTGAGGCAGTAGAGGATCTTGTAAAAGAGTTTCCTGATATTCAAATTGTTTTTATTGAAAGCGGAGGGGATAATCTTTCAGCAACATTTAGTCCAGAATTGGCAGATGCAACAATTTATGTTATAGATGTAGCTGAAGGAGATAAGATTCCACGTAAAGGCGGTCCTGGAATAACTCGGTCGGATTTGCTGGTGATAAATAAGATTGATCTTGCACCTTATGTGGGAGCAAGCTTGGAGGTAATGGAGAGGGATTCTAAGAAAATGAGGGGCAACAAGCCGTTCATATTCACCAATCTCAATACCAATGAAGGTCTTGATAAGGTTATAGCTTGGATTAAAAAAAGTGTCCTTTTAGAAGGTGTTTAAGTATGAAGAATCAATTCGGGAAGGAGAGCCGCTTATTCATAAAATCCAAAGCTTTAAATGGAAAAACATATTTGGAGGACTCGTATTTCACAGCACCATTTAAAATTACCAAACCATTCTATGAAAACAATTATGGGATGATGAGTATTATGGTTATGGCTGCATCGGCTGGAGTAATGGAAGGTGATGCCTACAAGATTGATATGGAACTGGGGGTGGAATCCAAAGTCAGGTTGGAAAGCCAATCGTATCAAAAAATTCACCGAATGAAAGACGGGTATGCATATCAACACAACCGTTTTAACCTTGAAAAGGGATCATTTTTGGATTATTCACCCAGACCAACGATACCATTTAAGGACTCATGCTTTTGCTCAACCACTGAATGTAGAATGGCTGGAGGTTCAGCATTTCTTTATTCAGAAATACTGGCAGGGGGTAGAGTAAAAAGCGGAGAAATATTTAAATTCAGGGAATACCGTAGCGGTATCCGTATTTATTATGGGAATGAGCTCATATTTGTGGAAAATCAGTTTCTTTGTCCAATGGAACAAAATCTTGGAGGGATAGGTTTTTTTGAAGGATATACGCATTTGGGCTCCTTGGGATTTTTCCATGATAAGGTGGATGATGATCTTATAGACGATATTTATGTAGAACTTGAAGCCATTGAGGATTTACAGTTTGGCATCAGTAAAACAAAGAAATACGGATTAGTTGTCAGGATACTTGAAAATAGTAGTGATAAACTGGAGAATATACTAGGATGTGTCAAGAGCATCATATTAAGAAATGGCCGTTACTCAATGTAGCAGCCATTTCTTTGTATAGTTTATATACCTATTTTTTCTTTAATGAATTACTTACTATAGCTGCCGCTTCAGCCCTGGAAACATTTTTTTCAGGCCTGAAAGTCATATCCTCGTAACCTTTTACGATTTGAAGTTCTAAAGCCTTTGTTACATAATCCCTGGCCCAATCCTGGATGGCTGAGGAATCTTTTAGATTGAGCTTATTGTTGGAACTTCCAAATTTGAACGCACGCATAATCATAACCACAATTTCCTGTCGTGAGCAAGGTTTATTTGATTTAAAGGTGTTGTCCCCATATCCGGAAATTATGCCTGATTCTGCAGCTGTCTTTATATATGTTTTTGCCCATGCAGGAATATCCTTGTCGTCGGTGAATTTTGTATCTCCCGGTAAGAGCTTTAACCCAAGGGCTTTTACTATGATTACAGCCAGCTCTGCACGTGTTATATTGTTATCAGGTCTGAAAGTACCGTTCTCGTAACCGCTGATAACGTTTTTACCGACCAATTCTGTGATTTGATCTTTCGCCCAATGGCTTTGTATGTCTTTAAATATAATAGCAGCAGGTTTGCTTTTTGTTGGCTCAGTTTTCAAAGCAGGAGTTGGAGAAGGTGTAACTGTTATTTCAGCAGTTGGTGCAGTAGTAGGTGTTATTGTCGGCACTGCAGTTGGAGTCGCTGTAGTGCTACTTGATGCAGCGGAGGAAAGCGACGAATTTTGTACATATTGATAAGTGTTTGTATGTGTGGTGGATGTAGGAGTGGATGTAGTTGTAGAAGTAGGTGTAGATGTAGAAGTAGATATAGGTGTAGATGTTGGTGTAGATGTTGGTGTAGATGTTGGAGTGGATGTAGGAGTAGATGTAGGAGTAGATATAGGTGTAAAAGTAGGTGTGGATGTAGGAGTAGATATAAGTGTAAATGTGGGGGTTGCAGTTGGGAATCTTAATTCGGAATATGGGATTGATACTGCTGCAGATAGTGTTGGAATAGGTGTATGTGTAGGAGTTGGTGTATATTTAATTTCTCCAGTGTATCCTCCACCGGAACTACCTGATCCGCTTGGGTATGACGGAGATGGCGTAGGTGTGGCTGTAGCTGTAGCCGTGAATGTAGGTGTTGGATAATCAGTTGAATGCGGAAACGGAGTAATTGTATATGTTGGAGTTATAGATTCTGTAGGTGCAGGTGTTGTTGTATATGTAGGTATAGCCGAGTCTGTTGTAAGTATAGGAGTAGCTGTAGAAGTAGATGTAGATGTAGGAGTAGATACAGGAGTAGATGTAGATGTAGGTGTTGGAGTCTGAATCGTAGGCGTTGGTGTACTTGTGCTCGAAGGTGATGGTATGGTGAGTTTTGTAGGTAGCGGTGTTGCAGTTGATTCAGGTGTTTCAAGCTTTGTTAAAACTTTTATTGCACCAAAAAGATTGTTTTTCATTGTTTGTATGATACCATTATCATTGAAGCAGCTTGCATTATCTATATCTTCTGTCAACCCACCAATATAATTGCCTTTTTTATCTATAAAACAGAATTTTCCATTGTTCTTTACGAGAGCTATTCCATTTGCAAAGGTAGTAAATCCGTCATATGAAGGTTTAATGACTACATTCCCATTTTTATCAATACATCCCCACTTATTATCCTTTTCTACCCATGCCAAACCTTCCTGGAAAATATGCATGTTATCCCAAACTGGATTGATTACATATTTGCCGGTTTTATCAATAGCACCCCATTTGTTGTTTTGAGAGACTACAGCGAGACCTTCAAAGAATGCTTGTTTGTTGTTCTTAAGAAAGATATTGTCAAACTGTGGTGTAACTACGTATTCTCCCGACTTGTCAATAAACCCGAATTTTATATTTCCATTTTCATCTTTGCTGCCTGCAAGAGCCAGACCTTGATCAAAACTATATAAGTATCCGGGTTCGGTATTTTGGGGATAAACAATATTCCAGTTGATATCAATAAAACCGTTACGTAAAGTTCCAGATAAAGCATTATAAAATGCTCCACAAGATACATCTTCAGAAAACGGCAATAACCACATAACAAATGTGTAATCACTTCCAAAAGCGAAAGTGCCATTTAGGTCAAATATATCAGTACAATTAAGCGATAGAGAGTTGAATCCGATTAAACCTTGTGAGCATAATGTTGAAGAAGAGTAATCTACGTTATACCTTGTATATTCATTAACAAGATTTACGGAATCAAGTATCACATTTCCTGTCTTGTCAATAAATTTTATTGTACCATTTTTTACAGAGGCTACTCCTTCGTTAAAATCACCCGCTTCCAGGTACTTTGGGCTGATAACTAATTGTCCTGTAGTGTCTATGTAGCCCCAACGCTTACCCAATTGTTCATCACCTGTATCCATTAAAACAGAAGCTAAGCCTTCCGAAAATGGATGTGCTTGTTCCCATTTTGGAGTAGATATAACTTCGTACTTTACACCTTCAAATGACTCAGCAGGAAATCCGTTCCATGGGTTTGTAAAACCTTTGCTGCCTTCAGCGTAATAAAATTTAAAATCGTTGTTAATGAGCAAATAGAAGGATACAGGGTAATATGCGTTAGGTGCGTCACCATAAAAATACATTGAGTTTAAATTAGAGCAGCCCGAAAATGCTGTTGATTCCAAACTTGTTACACTGCTTGGAACATTAACTCTTATTATGTTTTTAACAAAGTTAAAAGCATTTGAAGTTATTTTTTCAACACCTAAAGGAATTGAATAAACTTTATCGGTTTTACATGGTGGATAGCTGATAAGTTTCAATTTGGCTTTATCAAATAGTACACCATCCTCACTTGAATAAACGGTATTTTTTTCATGGACATTAATACTTTGTAAATTGGTGCAGGATGACAAATTACTAGGCATTTCATAAACGCTTTCTGGAATAGTGACAGTTCTCAGATTGTTTGAGTCCAGAGAACTTAGGATGTTTACAGTTGAAGGAATAATATAATCAGAATTATTTTTATTCTGAGGATATTTTATCAGTATGGTTTTATCTTTATTATAAAGCATTCCATCATTACTGGTGAAATATGGATTGTTAATAGATACATTTATCGATTCTAAGGAATCACCATTAATTGAATAACTGTATATATCTTTTACATTCTCATGTATGTTAATTCTAATAAGATTATCACAGCTTATGGATAATGGGCCCAGAATTGTTACGCTTGGAGGTATTGTGTATTCAGAATCCCTTTTGCCACGTGGGTAATATATAAGTTCTGATTTGTCCTTATTAAATAGTACTCCATTTTCGCTTGAGTAGTTTAGATTGTTTTTTGATACATTAATTGATTCAAGCTTATTGTTAGTCATAAATGTAAGAAATACTTCTTTAAAATCTGTAACGGTACTTGGAATTTCAACAGTTTGAAGATTTTCACACCCGGTAAAAATATAGCCAACAGACTTTACGTTTTCAGGAATTATTATTTTTTTCAACTTAGTAAATTTAAAAGTATCGGGAAAGGGAGCAGGAACGGGAATAGGTGTACCGCCAGTTGAAGATTCTTCCCTGATAAAAATACCATCTGCTATTGCAGTAACAGGCTTGCCGTCTATAGTCCCTGGAATTGACAGTTCACTTACATCAGGCCCGGTATACTTAGTAATTATTATTTCTCCATTTGACTCGGTATAGGTATACTCTTGATCATTTTCGGCAAATGCTGGAGCTAAAAGCGGATTAAAGCAAAGTGATAAAATTAGAAATAAAACAATTATTCTTTTACGCATATAAAATCCCCCTAGTTTCATAAAATTGAAGTTATTAAAATATTAAGAATGTTGAAAAACCAATATCTCTTTATATTTTTATAATTAAATATTATATAATACTAACTGTATTTTGTAACCAGTTTTATCTCTTATTTGTTTCAATTTAATCATGTTGAAAACAAAACTACCCGTATAATTTCGCTTTCTAAGTTAACTTAACTCGTGAACACACGCTCAAAACGGGAAGTAATATTTCAATCATGCCTTAAAGTCAGGTGATTACATTTATTAGTAAAATTAAATTTTTGATTCCATCAATTGACAACAATAATCATACAGTTTATAATGTATATATAGTATATGTACACTATAAACTATATAACAAGGTGGTACCATCGTGAGAATAGTTATATCAAATAGCAGCGGGATTCCTATATACGAGCAAATTAAGGAACAGATAAAAAATGCCATATTAAGTGGGGATATATCGGAGGGTGAGTTGCTGCCATCAATAAGGCAGTTGGCAAAGGATCTCAAGATAAGTGTTATCACAACAACCCGTGCATATGGTGATCTTGAGCAGGAAGGTTTTGTAGCAAATGTGCAGGGAAAAGGCTGTTATGTTCTGCCTAAGAATTCAGAAATGGTTCGCGAGCAACTTTTGAGGGATATTGAGGATGGCTTTACAGCAGCTATAAACTCAGCGAAAATAGCAAAAATAAGCAAGAATGAACTTCAGGGGATTTTCGAAGCAATGCTTAAGGAGGAGAATTATGAGTAATGTATTGGAAATTAGCAATCTCAATAAGTGTTATGGTGACTTTTCCTTAAAGAATGTTAATTTCATGTTGCCGGAGGGCTACATTATGGGGTTCATTGGGCCCAATGGAGCAGGAAAGACTACTACTATAAAACTTATACTAAATATGATAAAAAGACAATCTGGTGATATCAAGGTATTCGGGCTTGATAATTTAATTCATGATGACAGCATAAAGGAACAGGTTGGAGTTGTATTTGATCAACCATATTTTGTGGATGAATGGAATCTTAATGAAGTTGAGAAGGCTGTTAAGTTATTTTATAAGAAGTGGTCCAGCAATAAATTTGCTGGTTATCTGAAGGAATTTAACCTTGACAGAAAAAAGAAGGTAAAGGATTTGTCAAGAGGAATGAAGATGAAGCTTATGATTACAGTTGCTTTATCACATGATGCCAGATTTTTAATACTTGATGAGCCTACAAGCGGCCTTGATCCGGTAGCCAGGGATGAACTCATGGACATATTAAGCGAGTTTGTAATTTCCGAGACAAGAAGTGTTTTATTCTCCACTCATATAACTTCCGATCTTGAAAAGGTGGCTGACTATATAACATTAATTAATAACGGAGAAATTGTTTTTTCAGGGACAAAGGATTTGCTTTTGGAAAGCTATTGTATTGTTAAAGGCGGTAAGTATGATATTAATCCGGAGCAAAAGAAAATGATAATGGGTTTAAGGGAGCATAGGGCAGGGTTTGAAGGCCTTATAGGAACTGATAAATCGGGCAAGATGGGTAATAAAGTCCTAATTGAAAAATGTACAATGGATGATATTATAGTCTTTATGAATAAGGGGAGGGCATTGGTATGATGAAAGCAGTTAATGTGGTAAGAATTGATATTCTAACTGTTAAGCCATACATGAAACTATTTTTATTTCTTATTGCAGTAGGTCTTATGTTTGGGATGGGTAATAGAGAGCCTTATATGATACCGCCCATGTTTATGATCTGGGCTTCATTTTTTGTAGCATATCCTTTTTCAATAGGGGAAAAGAATTCTCTTGATAAGCTTTACGGGACCTTTGCTCTTAAAAGAAAGGATATTGTAGCAGGAAGATATATATTTTCATTGTTTGCGGCAGTACTATCAATGATATTTGCCATATTGTCAGTATATGCATCATCTGTATACATAAAAAAGGATATAGAGATTGAGGCATTATCGTTTGTGATATGTTTTGGTTTTTTAATGTTTGCTGCAGTTATTTCTTTTCAAATTCCCATGTATTTTAAAGTTGGATACACTAAAGCAAAGATATTGACATACCTGCCTTTAATGCTTATCGGATTTGTAGCATCTATGATTAGCTTTATTTCTTCAGATAGTACAGTTGGTAGATTATTTAGTGATATTGGTAAATTTCTTGAGGAGAAAACATATATCGCATATGTTATGTTCTTAGGTGCATCCATCATGATAGTTTATATATCATATCTTATATCTCGCAGAATTTATGAGAAAAAAGATATTTGATTTAACCTCTAATACATTGAGGGAAATGGCCATTGATATGATAAATGCTATAAATACACATATGCCCCATATAATTATGGAAATGTATATTGCCTTATAAGTGTCCTTTTGAAAAATTTTCTTGTTCTGGAGCATTTTCAAGCATCGGCTATTCACCAGTTTTCTAAATATTTTAGCTATTCCTAATCAAGAAGGGACTTTTTGATCTCGAGGATCTTGTCCAGATTTTTGAATAAAATATCTACAAGTATAGGATCAAAGTGTTCCCCGCGTTCCTGCTTGAAAAGGTCTATTATTTTTTTCAGTTCCCATGCCTTTTTATATACCCTGTCGCAGCCTAATGCATCAAAAACATCTGCAATAGCAGCTATCCTTCCATAGATATGTATTTCTTCACCTTTGAGTTTGTTGGGATAACCAGTGCCGTTATATTTTTCATGATGCTGGAGAGCAATAATGGCTGCAGCTTTTAGAGTCATTTTTGAAGAAGTCTTTAATAGCTCATAACCCAGTTTTGAATGGGTCTTCATAACTTCAAACTCTTCAGGTGTAAGCTTGCCGGGTTTATTTAATATTTCATCTGGAATAGCGATTTTGCCTATATCATGCATAGGAGCAGCCTGTGCAATTATATCGGCTTCTTCAACTGAAAGCCCATATCCTATGGCAATTATCCTGGAAAACTCTGCAACCCTTAAAACATGCTTGCCCAATTCCTGAGATCTTGCCTCTGCTATTCCTCCTAATATATATAAGAGTTCTTTTTGAGTGCTTTCTATTTCGTGGGATAGCTCTAAGTTGTTCAAATTAACAATAGCATTGGAATGAAAAACAGATAAAAGATTTTTTTCCATATATGAAAAGTCATGGCTGCTTTTTATATACACCAGAACTAAAGGATTTAGCTCAGATTTAATACAAAGCAGAATGCTCTTATCAGAAAAATAACATCCATTGTTGGCTGCCAAATCTAAAATGGAAAGATACTCACTGACAGATACGACATCCTTAAGCTGTGAGCCTACTTTTAATGATAAATCTCCTCTAGCAGAAACAATTGGAAAACCACTGTCATCCTTTACACAAGCAAACCCGGATATTACTTCCGATACATTTTTTCTCCCTGCTGAAGCGATTGATATAAGTCCTTTTAACAATATGTCATAGAATCCGTCTTTTGTATGACGGCTGAATATTTCTGTAGTAGAAACGATTATCTCTTCAAGGCCCTTTTTGCTGTGCTCCAGCTCGGTTATATGTTGGTATGTCCTCAGTGCTGTAATCAATGAAGTGAATAATTTCTTGGATGTAAGCTCGGTTTTTTCTTTATAATCATTAATATCATAATTTTCAATGGTATGCTCCTCCGGTGCCTGACCGGGCTGTCCTGTTCTCAGAATGATCCTTACAGATCTGTTTTTGAGTTCATCTCTTATAAATTTTACTATTGTTAATCCTGAATCCTCTTTATCCATTATCACATCGAGAAAGATAACCGCTGTATCGGGGTTTTTGCAAATTTGTTCCTTGACTTGTGCCTCTGAATAAGCACTAAGAATTTCGAGGCCTCTTTCCTGGAATTTAAAATTCTTTAAGACGAGTTTAGTTACCCTGTGAACCTCGCTGTCATCATCAGCAACTATAATTTTCCAGGGAGTGGCGTAATTAGCATTATCTTCAATCACATCTTCAAGAATTCCTAAATTATCATACTCAATTTGTGAAATCTTATCCATCAAAGTCACCTCATGCTTTTTCGATCCACGGATTAACATTACATGTCCTTTAGTATTGAAATGCACATATGTCAATGAACATTAATAATATAATTCCTCATAACAATATCAAGATCGAAAAAATACTTCATGTTTTTTTATTGCCGGAGAACTCAAAAAAATCGCTTTGTATTACAGAAAGGCAAGAAATACATAATAAATTGGAAATTTGTATAAAAACTATTAATTTTTATTTAGATTAAAAGTAAGATTATTAACACTTTTAATATAGAATATTTTAAAGGGGTCGAATATGCACCCATATAAATATTATATCAAACATTCATACCTGGTTGTCAAGTAAAAGAAATATATATTGGTATAATTACATATTATGTTAGCTAAACGATATTTTTGACATACCTAAAATTATACTCATTACTGTTCAAGTAAATGCCGATTATTATTGTGCATACCCTTTATTAATGCTTGCAAATTTATTATTTACCAACAGCACTATATATGGGAGAGAATTCGATGGAAGATGTAATATATATGGATCGGTATATAAAAATTACAAAGGAAAATGAAGAGTTTTTCATTGAATCATTTGAAAAAGGAATGACAATGGATATATTTAACAGCATTATCGCCAACCATCCTGAAATACAGATCACCAGCTTTATGGCGATTAAAAATGCTGTTTTGTATTCTCCAGTGAAAAAAATCAAGTTTGCCGATGTAAAGGAACGGGTAGCCGTAGAAATATCAGACGATGGTCTTAAGGCATATATAACATTGTTTGTTTCAGATGATGAGTTAAATGAAGGCAGGAATGTTGAGCTTTTAAAAGAGATTTTAAAAAAGCTCAGTGAAAAGGGAGTTGTTTTTGGGGTAAATCAGGAAGCTTTGCTTGGAGAATTGAAAAACCAGACAAAAATACTTATAGCTGAAGGCATTGAGCCCTTAAACGGTGAAGATTCCGTAATAAAAATGTATGAAATAATTGAACCCAAGCCCAATATTTTGGATGATGGCAAGGTTAATTATTATGAATTAAGTCTAATTAACCACGTAAAGGAAGGGGAATGGCTTGGAGAAAGAATTGATCCTACTGTAGGAACACATGGAAAATCAGTTAGAGGAACACTTATAATGGCCATGCCCGGGAAAAAGTATCCAATTCTTTATGATAAAAATTCCGTAAGGGAATGCTATGAAGATGGAGTAACCAGACTATATGCCTTAAGAAGTGGTGCTGTTAATTATATAGGGGATAGAATAAGCATTTCAAATCATCTTGAAATTCCGGAAAATGTGGATTTCAAAACCGGTAATATTGATTTTAACGGGTATATTACAGTAAAAGGCTCAGTTGAAGATAATTTCACATTAGCAGCTGATCACGATATTGAGATTTTAGGTATCTATGGTGTGGGAAGCATAAAGGAAATTGTAAGCCGCGGCGGCGGCATATATATTAAGGGTGGGATAGCCGGTAAGAATAAGGCTGTTATTAAGTCAAAGAAAGATATTTATACCAAGTTTGTATCCGATGCAGTAATAATCTGCGAAGGGCGTGTACATATAGGATTATACTGTATCAACAGCACTATAATTGCAAAAGAGGTGATAGTTGATTCACCTAAAGGTCAAATAATAGGTGGAAATATACAGGCAGAATATAAGGTTGTTGCTACCGTAATAGGATCTCCCAGTGAAGCAAGAACCCAAATCAGTGTAAAGGGATATAATAGAGCAGTCCTTAAAAAAACTTATGAAGATATGGATACAGATATAATAAAACTAAAGGATGATTTAGTAAAAGTCAAACAGGAAATGTCATTGTATTCTACAGAACTTACACATGAACAGATGATAGACCTTGAAAGGATTAAGGAACTATACTGCGATATAAAGAACAAGTTGAAACAAAGTGAAGATGGAAAGAGGGCTGTTTCTAACTATCTAAGGACAAAGGGAGAAGGAGAAGTGGCCATCCTTAAAAAGGCATATCCGAATACAATTATCGAAATAAAAAAGAACATAAGAGAAATTAAAAAAACAATTCTGAGCACTACCTTTTACTACCAGAATCAAGAAATTAATGAGATATGAGAATGCTTATAATTCCTATTTTTCTTGATAAGTTGGAATTGGAGATGTTAGGAGTCATAGTTGTTTTAAACACAAAGATTCACTCATCTGTGATGATGCGTATATGTTGACATTAATGTGATATATATTGAGGATAAAAATTTCAAATCCCTATTTGAAAACAATCCATTTATTGATAAAATAAAGGAAAAATTTAATTCACGAATTTTCGTGTTCGGAAAGGATTTTGAAAGCTATAATCAGTTTACAGGGTGTTTTGAATGAATAAACTTAAATTTCTGCATTGCTCCGATATACACTTAGACATGCCATTTACTTCATTAGGTGGAGATACAAAGAGGTCATCCGCCAGACGCCAGGACTTGAAGGATGTTTTATCATTTATTGTGGACACTGCAAAGATAGAAAAGGTTCATATGATTCTTATAAGTGGGGATTTATATGAGCATGCATATATTAGACGCTCTACAGTAAATCATGTAAATGAGCTTTTTAAAAGTATACCTCAAATAAAGGTAGTTATGGTGCCAGGAAACCATGACCCTTATGCATCAAATTCATTATATCAAAATTACTCTTGGGCGGATAATGTCTTTATATTGTGTGCCGAAAAGAGTTTTTTTTGTTTTGAAGATATTAATGCCTGCGTATTTGGTATGGGTTTTGAGAACAGCAACAGGGTAGAGCCGGCTATGCCGAATATAGCTCTTAACAACGACTATTATAATATACTTATGCTGCATGGAACCGTTGATATGAATTTTGGGAAGACGGTTTTGAATCCTGTTTCAAGCCGGAGTTTGGCTAATTGGGGCATGGATTATGCAGCTTTGGGCCATTTTCACAAGAGGACTGAAGATATTGGCGGCTATGGGTGCATATTTAATCCCGGAAGCCCTGAACCTTTGGGGTTTGATGAAGAAGGTGAACACGGTGTGTTTTTATGCACTTTACACAGGGAGTCAGCCGATAGAAGAAAAAAGTTGGAATATGAATTTGTAAGGACTTCCAAAAAGCAGTATTACAATATGGAACTGGACGTTACAGGTTTAAATACACGTGAAAAGTTAGTTGAAAAAATAAAAGATCTTTTAAAAAATATTTCTTCAAACGGTTTGGTTTCTATCAAACTAAAGGGTTTTACAGAATATGAGCTTGGTGTAGAATTAAAGCAAATAGAGGAAGATTTCAATGAAAGGGTTTTCTTTGTTAAACTCATAGATGAAACGAGGCCACCGTATAGCATAGACGAAATTTCCAACGAGCCGGGACTTCGAGGGTTATTTGTCAGGAAAATGCTTAAAAAGATAGATGATGAAAAGGATATAAGAATTAAAGAAGCACTTAAAAGATCTTTAGACTTTGGACTTAAAGCCTTGGAGAAAGGTAAGATTGATCTATGAAAATAAAAAGGCTGGAATTAACTGCATTTGGCAAATTCAAAAACCACATAGTGGATTTTGATGAGGGCATAAATTTAATATATGGCGAAAATGAAGCTGGAAAAACCACATTGCAAAACTTCATAAAATTTATGCTTTATGGGACAAAAGGTTCAAGACAGATAAAAGGAGGGGGTGCTGACAGTCCTAAAAAGTACAAACCCTGGCATGAGTCCGGTTTTTCAGGCTCTATGGAATATATCCTGGATAATGGGCAGCAAATAAGGGTAAATAGGAATTTTGAAGATAATTCAGTAAGGGTCTTTGACTCTTTTTTTAATGATATAACAAATACATTTGAGATAGGTAAAAACAAAAACCTTTTGTTTGCACAAAATCATCTTGGGCTTAACGAAGTATGCTTTGAAAAGACTGTTTTTGTAAGGCAGACAGGTGCGTTCATTGATGATGCAGGCCTAAGTGAGCTTAAGAATATGCTTATTAACCTATCCCAGACCGGTTTTGAGGATGTATCTCTTATTAAGGGTGAGAAAGCCCTGAAGGAGGCTATAAGAAAATATACAGGAAATTCGAAAGGTTCATCAACATCTCTTGAATGGATCAATACCAGATTACAGGAATTGAAATGTGCACAGACCCATATGCAAAGGGAAAGAGACAGGTTGATGCTTTTAGAGCAGGAGCTTAAAGAAAAGCGTATTCATTTGGAGAGTCTCAATAGTATAAAGAATGGCATAAATAAGTCAAAAGCTTATTTGAAGCTTAAAAAGGATCTGGAAGAGGCACGGATTAAGGAAAGCAGCCTTAGGGAGATTTCGGACAGAATGAAAGCTCTTCAGGATGAGCAGGCTTCATTACTGGAAAATACCAGGGAGAATGATACAAATAATAATTGCGATTTGAGGCTTATGGAACTTTCTCATGGTGAGCTGTCACAGCTAGTCAGTGAATTTAAAGGTTATCTTGATTGTCGAGAAGAGTTGACCACCTGTAAAGAAAGGTTATGTAAGAAGAAAGAGAATATGGAAGAAGCAGAAGGTTCTTTAGAAAAAATATCGGCTTTTAAATATTTAGACAGCGATGTAGATCAAGAAATGCTGGAATTGAATATTAAAGTTGACAATATAAAAAAACAAATTAATAATATAAGAGGAGAATTCTTTTCGGATAATTATGCCAGGGAAAAGTTTTATACCGGCAGCAGGAAAAAGGGACTAAGTATTTATAATGCAGCAATAATGGTCAGTTGTATTCTGGCGGTTTTGTCTATTGCAGGATTTTTTATAAATCCGTTAATTCTTGCAGGTGTACCTGTATTTGCTATAATTGCCGTATTGATTTACATACTAAAATCAAGCTATCATAAGGCAGACTTATTGGTGCTGGAAGACAATGGGCAAAGCAGTTTATCTAAGGATTCTCATAACAGGGAACATTCTGAAAAGGATGATTTGGAATCAGAGCTTAATGATATTGAGGCAAGAATTGAAGAAATTCTTTTTACAGTAAAGGCAGCTTCAGTAGAGGAGTTTTTCAGGCTCCATGCCTTATACAAAAGCAGTGTAAGCTATTTTAACGACTTGAATAATGACCTTTCCATGCTTGAAGAAAAGTTTACTTCTTTAGAAAAACAGAAGGCTGTATCACTCAATAACATACAGGAAAAGCTTTTTGCAGTAGGTATTGACATGGAACAGGAGTCCATAAATGAAGAGTATATTAATATAGTTAAAAATACATATAACAAAAAGGTTACCGAGTATAATGGCAGCAGGTACATAGCATCAAGAAAAGCAGATGTGGAGTCGGAATATAAAAGATGCATTGAAAAGGCAGCACTGATATCAGGCATTAATATATTGGGTACGGTTGATGATGTGGACAATGAACTCTATAAGGCATCCCAAAATATAGTAAACATTGAAAATGACTGTGAGGTTCTACTTCAAAATATCAGGATGACTTTATTGGAAGGACAGTTTGGGCAATTATTATCACAGCAATCATCCCTTATTGAACTTGCGGAGGCAATTGAAAAAGAAGATAGGAGTAATGCTGAAGATATCCAGAATATTCTTTTAGAAACAAAAGAACTTGAAACAATTTTAAAGAATTCCTTAAAAGATGAGGAACTTCAGAAAATAGTTGAAGAGATAAATGATTTAGAGGCAAGTAAAGAGGAATTGGAGGATACAATATTTTCTCTTAAGACTGCTCTTGAAACTCTTAATGAAGCAAGCATGGAAATTCACAGGGATTTTGTACCTGCATTGAATGAAAAGACCGGGCATATACTAAATAAAATGACTTGTAATAAATATGACAGGCTTAAACTTGATGACAATCTTGTATTGCGACTTGTGGAACCGGAAACAGGTGCCGTGGTATCGGCGGACGTGCTTAGCTGCGGCACGGTGGAACAGGTTTATCTTGCATTAAGAATTGCAGCTTCGGAACTTTTGATGCTAAAAGGAGAGACTCTTCCCCTTATGCTGGATGAGATATTTTCTTTTTATGATCATAAGAGGACTGTTGATACATTGGAAGTGCTTAAGGACTTGTCAACAAAAAGGCAAATTATTCTTTTTACCTGTAAGGAATGGGAGATGGATACTATTTGCCAAATGTACGAAAATAGTGTAAATGTTATAAAGTTATAGTTGAGTGGGGTAACAATGGGAAAGAAAGTAATACTGACGATATTAATGACACTGATAATTTTTAGCGGATGCAGCAATAAACAAAAGGATGAAAATGCAGGAGCAAGTTATTCCGGAGCATTCACAACATCAGCATCATGGAATAACATAGGTGTTATATCCGATACTGTCGTAGATTTATTCAAGGAAGCTACTGTTCAGGCTGACAAGGTTACACAGGTTTTATACAATCAGCCTGTCAATATAATTGAAACTAAGGAATCATGGTCAAAGGTGGAGACTGGTGACGGATTAAAGGGTTGGATTAAGACCCGTTATATAACTAAGGATACATCGTCGTTGGATCAGGATAATTCTGAATCTAAAATTATAGTTACCGTAAAGAAGTCAAGTGTCCTATCGCAAATTGCTAATGGTTCACTAATAAAGGATGTGGTGATGGGGACCGAGTTTTCAGTGATCAAAAGCGTTCAGGATTGGTATGAAGTTGCACTTCCCAACGAAAAAAGGGGCTGGATAAGCGAAAACGGTACCATACATATCGAGGCAGGCCAAAAGGTTGCTAAGACTTCTGCCGAATCATTTGTAGCTACTGCATTAAAATTCAAGGGAACAGTTTTTCTTCAAGGTGGTATTAGTGCTTGGGGAATTGATAGTTCAGGACTTACTTATATTTGCAGCAGAATTAATGGAGTTAAGCTTCCCAGAAGTATAGACTTGCAATATAAGATGGGAAGGGCCATTGATATGACAAAGGAGGAACCGGCAGCAGGAGATCTTGTTTTTTTCAGCTCGGATGAACATCGGAAAGATATAGCTTCTGTAGGCATTTTTGTAAATGCCAGTGAGTTTCTCATTGCCAGCAAACTTAATTATTCCGTAGCAATAAGCCAGCGTGAAGATGAGTATTTTAAACAACGGCTTGTCAGTGCTAGACGAATTTTTTAATATGTGGGAAACTATGGCACAAGCGATATTGCTAATAGCTGAAAGTTATTTATTACTGATATAAAAAGTGTTAATAATCTTTCATTTGCGATAGACAAATGTAATAGATCTATCATGTTTAATATGATATTAAAAGAAGGATTTTAATGAACTTTTATAGAATATTCATATATGCGCAAGTACTTTTCATTCATAACTTGTTTCATATGAAATGTCGGCATATTGAGGTGATAAGATGGAATTAAAGACTGACAAGATTGTTTTAGTTAGTCACTATTCAGCAATCAAGCCCTTTAGATGTGATATAGTAGATGCAAGTGATTCTTCAATTACTCTTCGCTTGACAAAACAGTTCTCAATTCTTAATTTTCAAGAAGGCGATCCAGCAGTAATAATGATAAAAGAACAAAATAATATAATAAATATAGGGTGTAATGTTACATCCATAGAGCCAAAAGCCAACATAATAAAATTACATATTGATTCCATAGAACCAGGCTCCGAATTGAGACTTCATGAAAGGAAGCCGGTTTCCTTATATGCTGATGTAAGAAAAAAGGGTAAGGACAAGAAATATATTGCAATCATAAAGGATATAAGTGTATTTGGCCTTAAAATATATTCCAAGGAATCATTTTTTCTTAACGATGTTCTTCAGTTTGATTTGTATATACAGCAGAAAATTATATTTTTAAAAGCTGTCATTCTAAGAATAACTCCTCACAAGGATTTTATTGAGTATGGTATGAGAATAGAATATGAGAGCTTTGAAACATTGAATTTTATTCAGGGGTATATCAAAAATCTATCTGACTAGTATACATAATACTTTCTTTTAAATGTTTAATATTTACTTATGGATGAAAAGTTAACAATCTTTTGCATTTGTCTATCGCAAATCCCGTAAAAGCGTTCGTTATTTGCTCTGACAAATGTAAGATTATTAACACTTTTCATCTAGATACTTCATAATGTATCATATATAATAAAAGTGGTTTTACTGCATAATAATTATACACTTATTTGCAGCAAAATCATTTTTTGCTGTATAAGGTATAAACAAATAATTAACTGGCCAATAGGCACTCCTAAATTAAAAGTGATAAATCTATTACATTTGTCTATCGCCAAATGTAAGATTATTAACACTTTTAATATAAGTAAATTTTTTTGAAAGAGGCAGATATAAATGAATAATGTGGAACAACTAAGTATACAGGAACTTTGGAACTATGTGACAGCAGTATATGAAAAAGAAAAACCAGGCTTTAAATCATATTTGAATCCGATGGTTGATATTGAAGAGGTCAATTCAATTGAAGTAAAAATGGGATTTGAATTGCCTGGCCAATTAAAGGAACTATATCATTGCAACAATGGGGAGAAGGAAAATCTTGAGGGCAGCATACTTGGATTAGGGTTCCTTTCTTTAGGCGAAATGTTTATGAATTGGTGTGATTGGCTGTATGTATTAAAGGATAAGGAGCTCATGAAGGAATGCGAAAAAGATGCGGAATCTATTCCTAAGAGGGCTGTTAAGAAGGTGTATGCAAATAGAAAATGGATTCCATTTGCCCATGATCAGAACGGCAACTATATAGGCATTGATTTGGACCCGGATGAAAATGGTACCGTTGGACAGGTCATAAATTATGGCAGCGATGAGAACAAGAAATATGTTATAGCAAAAAGCCTAAGGGAGTTTTTGGTTTTAATGGTGAAAATCCTCGAAAACAATAAACCTACCATAAAGACAAGGTACAAGAGATTAATAGTAAAACTAGGTGAAGAGCCACCTATTCAAATGATTGTTTCCAGAATAAATCAGATTATTTAAGTGATTTTATTTACAGCGAAGGAAATTATGGTGTATGGCAATGCACCTCTACAAGTATTGGCTAAATGCTGTTTTTGCATTAAAAATATTAAAAGGTGGTACAATTATATGTATAAAGAGATATCCAAACTTAAAAAAGGCTAAATTTGGGTATCTACAAAGGAGGTATTAAAACTATGATAATGAATATTTTTTTTGGTGTAATAATGGTTGCTGCATTTTTACTTGTAACTTTTTTCGGTCTTGGACCGGTTATGTTTGCTGATGGTTCTATGAGTGAGAGAATGGCAACGCTGGCGGTAGTTGCTCTTATTTACGCTGTACTTATAACCGTATCTGTGGTTTTTATTAGAAAGAGGATGGCAAAGGCGGGCAATTAAAGGATAAGTATAAATTATCAATACTTTTTGGTATTGACAAAGTGTTTTTAAAGGAGTATTCTGTTATTAGAATATTTCGGTTCACGAAGTATTCGATGTTAAAAGTTTATACTTGTGCATTTGACTTAGGCAAATACCGTTGAACCGCTGGTTATTTGCTCCTCCAAACATAAGATTATTAGGCTTTTAATATAATAAAGGAGATTGGTTCATGCAAATAAATTCCACCATATTTGATTTGATATTTAATAATATAAATAAGATTTTTTATCCCAGAGATATTATTAATATAGACTTGGAGTTATCCAAGTCTGAAATTGTCCTTCTTCTGCAGCTTGAAAAACAGAGCGAGCTTATGATGTCAAAGGTATCAGACAGCTTGAATGTTCCTATGAGTACAGCCACAGGTATAGTTGAGAGGCTGGTAAAAAGCAGCTATGTTATTAGGGACAAAAGTGAGACTGATAGGAGGATCGTTGTTATAAAGCTTACAGATAAAGGGAAAAATCTGGTGTCCAAGATACATACAATTGCACTTGGATATATAGATGATATTTGCAATGAGCTTGAGCCTGAGGAAATTCAGATGATCATAAAAATATTTTATAGGGTTATAGATGTAGTTGAAAGGAAAAAGGCTGCAGACCGAAAGCCAAAAGATAGTGAAAATGTACTTAGAAAAATCCAAATAGATTAAAATTAATTTGAAGACCTGTATTAAGCCCTTTTTTAGGTAAGGCTATATTGCTGTTCTATTTGCTTAAATGAAGGGCTAAAATTAAAATCAATACTTCGATGATCGAAATATTTGAAAAACGTAATAGAATAATATAAAAGGAGTGAATTTATCATGAGAATTATTGTTTATACCGGCAAGGGTGGTGTGGGAAAGACCAGTATTGCTGCATCTACAGCTTTAAAATCTGCAAGGAGAGGACTTAAGACTCTCATTATTAGTACCGATGCAGCACACAGTCTTGGAGATTCCCTGGATATTGAGCTTGGCTCGGAGCCTGTTAAGATTGAAGAAAACCTATGGGCTCAAGAGATTGATACAATACATGAGATTGAAAAGGGTTGGGGAAAGGTTCAGGAGTACCTCACAACACTATTTACATCAAAAGCTGTAAAAGATATTACTACAGAGGAATTAACAGTGTTTCCGGGAATGGACGAATTGCTGAGCCTTATAAGAATACTAGAGCATTATAAGGAAGGTTTTTATGATCTTATTGTAATAGATTGTGCTCCTACTGGAGAAACCCTTGCTCTTTTAAGTTATCCGGACCTTTTCAGATGGTGGATGGAGAAGCTTTTTCCTTTAAAGAGGAAGGCCATTAACCTAACAAGGCCTGTAATAGAGCCGCTCTTGGGAATACCCATGCCTTCGGATGGAGTTATGGGGGAAATAGAAAGGATATTTAACCAGTTGGATGAGATGAAAAAGATATTTACCGACAGGAAATCCACCAGCATCAGAATAGTGGTAAATCCTGAAAAAATGGTTATAAAGGAGGCTAAAAGAAGCTTTACCTATCTTAATATATATAACTTCAATGTCGATGCAATTGTTGTAAACAGAGTTATTCCCAAAGATATAACCGACAGCTATTTTGCATTATGGAAGGAAATACAGAGTAACTATATTGATGAGGCTAAGGAGTGCTTCTCGCCAATACCCATACTGTATGCACCTCTTTTCGAGAAGGAGATAGTTGGATTGAATATGCTTGAAAGGCTGGGGGAAGTAGTATTTGATGAGCTTAACCCTGAAGGCATATTGTACAATATTAAAACTCAGTCAATTGAAAAGAGCGGAAAGAGCTATCTTCTGAAGATAAATATGCCGTTTTGTGAAAAGAGTGACTTAAGCCTAGCACAGAAGGCCGATGAACTTATAATCAGGGCGGGGAGAATAAAGAGGAATATTACCCTGCCAAAGACACTTCAATACCTTTCGATTACGTCAGCAAAGTTTGAAGAGGACACTCTTAATATAATATTTGGTGGTGAATAAAATGGATAACATGGCATTATTCAAGGAACTGGTTAAGCTGGAAATTTTGAAAACAAGGCTTATAATGGATATTTTGCCGGGGCAGGTTGGTAGATATGCGAAAGACGGGTTTGATTCTATTATTGATGCTGTAAATGAGGTTACTAAAGATTATGCAGAAAAAAGGCCTAAGGAAGAAAAGGCAAGAGAAAACGGGATTAATAGGGTGAAGATAGATTGATACAATAATTTGGATATAGGGAGTTTTATTATGAATGATATTATTGGCGGAATTATTGTCATACTTACGATAAGTGCACTCATATTACCATTGGTGTTAACGCTTGTAAATTTTATTAATTTGTTTCTAAGACAGCCCATAAAACCTCTTTTTACAAGTAGTGTGACACTGATATTAGGATCAATTTTAACAATTTTTCTATATGGAAATTTAACTTTAATAGATTATGATCTACCTCTCCATGTAGGTCCTATGTATGATGAAGCCCATGCACCTGTAGCATCATGGCATATGCCCACAATTTTATTTCTTGCGGCAATTGGAATTACCGCCCTTTTGATTGTTATACTTAGCAATGGAAAATTTCCACCTCTTATGCTTTTGATTAGCTTTTCTGGAATGATTATTGGATGTGCTTTAGCTTTAACGTGGATTATGCAATTATCTCCCCATTTATTTGATGATTATGGTTTCCCTATAGGTAATATTTATTTATGCGTTTTTCCCTTTAATTATATAATTTTATGTATATCCACAACTATTAGATTCATAAGGGAGTTTAAAGCTGAAGAAAATGAGGATAAATATAATAATTTGATTCTTCGTAAATGCAATAGGCTGATAAAAAACAGCAAAAGTTGGCCGGTTCTTGTTCTATTACTGACAATTCCTTTACTTACAGCTGCAATAATTATACTTGTATTGCTGGGTCAGCAGCCGGATGCAGCCATTAAAGCCTTTACAGAAACCAGTGAATGGCTATTATCTCAAAAAATATCTCCGCCACCTGTAATTGTAAATGAAAGCCATTATTTATGCACTGTTTCATTAAGAGGACATAGACGAGTTGTAAAACCCTTAAGATATGGTTTAAGGCATGACAATAAAATTATTGTAAACAGGCAGCTATGTGTGGCTAACGCTTTTGAGGATCTTTTGAAGGAGAGGTTTCCTAAGGGACATAGGGTTATAAGGTATATTTATGACAAGTATGGTTATCCCCTGTCAAAGCACATCAAAACGCCATTAAGTGCGGACGTAGTATATATTTTAATGAAGCCTTTAGAGTGGATATTTGTTGCTGTGTTATATCTGATGGATAGGAAGCCTGAAAATAGAATCGCAGGACAGTATCTGCCATACAGGCTGTATTAATAAATGCAATAGCAGGCATCGATAATTTGCAAAAGCTCATAACCTTAAATTTGAGGTTTTGAGCTTTTTTACTCATTCCTTAAATAACGATTTTGCTTCATTGTATCTTCCCATAATCTCATTTCCAATTTCGGGATTGAATTCAATAACCCTTACAATATATGATAAGGAATTACCTTCATACTTACCCATGTTTTTACCTAATAGAGCTGTTTCTAAGCATATTCTGGTAATATTGACAACACAATTTCTTTCGTGCTCAACATCGCATTGCCTGCATTGCAGTAAAATTTCTACTATGGCATCTATCAAATTCTCGCTTCTATATGATTTAAAGTCTTCCTTCGGTACTTTTTCCGTAGCATGATGTAAAATAGTATTTTTACTTTCAAAATAGTAATCCAAAACAATTTTGCTAAACCCTACAAGACAGTCTTTTTAGTGCAAACAGGGCAACTTTCGGATGTTTTGCAGCAGTTTAAAACTTCTTTTTTTATTCTATCAAAGTCAATATCCATATTTCGGCCTCCAAATTAGTAATTTGGCATTCATTAATATTTTCGGTAAAAATTAAAATTAATTTTAGTAGGAATTATGCCAAATAAATAGATATTAATATTGATAGAGTTATAAGTGATATTAGTGATACTAGTAGGACCACTGGTTATCGGGGCCTGACATATTAAGAGTATTGTTGCTTTGTGTTATGATGTTTTGAGGAACATTGAGCTGCACCTGACACTGACTTTCCTTGAATGCCAAGGACATTTCTGCGAGTAAACCCGCTACTTTTTCTGTTGCGTCAGGCTTGGACAAAAATTTAGCCATTTCTTTCATGTGGCACATCCTTAGGGGATTATCTATTACCTGATTAAGCACATTAGTAAGGTCAGCTTTTTTTATAACCCTTGCAGCAGCACCTATATTTGAAAGAAATTGTGCATTTCTTTCCTCCTGACCTGGAATTGGAGAAATAAGTACAAGGGGTTTATTTTTGATCAATGCCTCAGAAATAGTCATTCCCCCTGGCTTTGTTATCAATATATCCGACATATCCATATAATCGGAAATCTTATCCGTATAACCAATAATCTTAATGCATTTTTCCGAGGCTATTGAACATTTTTCCAGATGACGAAGAAGCTTTTTGTTTGTACCTGTTATTACTACAATCTGGATGTCTCTTTTTAATTTTAAAAGTGACAGAAATGTTTTTTCCATATCACCAAACCCAAGACTGCCGCCCATGATGAGTATTGTAGGCTTGTCTTTCAGGCCATATTCAAGTAGTAGCTTATGCCTGTCACTACTTTGGTAGAAGTTCATTCCAACTGGGATCCCCAAAGGATGTATAATGTCACTGGAAATTCCTTTGTTCTCAAGCTCGGCTTTAATAAAATCATTTGCAACTACATATGCCGATACATAGTCATGTATCCAGTAGGAATGAGTAGTATAATCAGTTATTACAGATATTGTAGGAACTTTCAGGCTGTTTTTTTTGTGAAGCGTTGACAGAATTTGCAGGGGGATAAAATTGGTACATGCAATAACCGATGGATTGAAATCATTTATCAGATCCATCAGCTTGATTGCCAAAAATCTGTTTAATATACTTCCGAAATTATAACTGCTTCCTACAGGTTCGGATAATGAATAATATCTACCATATATTTTCGGAGTAAGTTTAAGAATGCTCATATAACCGCCGACTATGAGTCTGTCCAATAAAGGACTTACGTATCTATATGTATCGACAATCATTATATTGGAGTCAGGGTATCTCAGTTTAATTTGCTCACTAATGGCCGCAGCTGCTTTAATATGCCCTGCCCCGGCAGAGACTGTAAGTATAAGAATTTTCATATAAATCAAACCCCTTGCTATGAAATCCAAAGTTATGTTTTAATTATTACCCAATTTGTTAATATTAACCGTCTTATAATCAGCTGTAACATCTTTATTTTTCTCTGAAAATAAAAAAATATCATAAAATATTGTGTTTTGTTTCAAAATACATATGGATATTTTTTTGCAATGCGATATGAAAAGTGAATAATCTTTTACATTTGTCTATCGCAAATCCCGTAAAAGCGTTCGCTATTTGCTCTGACAAATGTAAGATTATTAACACTTTTCATATATGAAAAGTTAATATAAATTTTAATTTAGACAGGAGGAATTATTTTGGGTGTTAGAGATAAGCTTTTAGATTTTAAACGGAGACTATCCGATAGAAAAATGTACAGTATTGTTATAGTGATTATTGGTGCAATAGGAATTTGGGGGCTGTACCAGTATAAGCATTCCGGCAACCTGAGGCAGGAGCTTGACAACCAGTATAACAGGGCTTTTTTTGATATGGCAGGATATGTAAGAAATGTTGAGGTGCTTCTGGTGAAATCACTTATCACCTCATCACCGCAAAAAACGGCATCAACTTTACAGGATGCCTGGAGACAGGCAAATTTGGCACAGTATAATTTAGGGCAGCTTCCTATTTCATCAGGAGTGCTGTCAAATACCTCCAAGTTTCTGACACAAGTAGGGGATTTCTCGTATTCCCTGAATAACCAGAATCTACAGGGTAAGCCTTTATCGGATAAGCAGTATAAAACATTGGAGCAGCTTCATGACTATGCAGTAAAGCTGGGGTCGAGCCTTAGTAATTTGCAGGGTGAACTTTCTGCCGGCAGGTTAAAATGGGGAGAAGTTTCCAAGAAAGGAGCCAGTGTATTTAAAAAAGCTTCTGCAACACTTCCGTCTAAGGAATTTGAAAATATTGACAAAACATTCCAGGCCTATCCAACCCTTATTTATGATGGTCCCTTTTCAGACCATATGACGAGTGCACAACCACAAGGTATTTCAGGAGAGATGCTGACTCTACAGCAGGCAAAGAATAAGGTAGGGGAGATATTTAAATATAAAAATGTTAAAGCTATAACAGAAACAGGGAAGAATAAGTCCGATACTGTAAAAACCTATGGTTTCAAGGTGACTTTCAATGGCGTACCTGACGAGCAGGCAGCAAATGTGGATATTACACAAAAGGGAGGACATATCTACTGGATGCTTATGAACAGGCCCTCAGGGAAAGCGAAGCTCAGCATTGATGAAGCAAAGGCAGCAGGGAAAAAATATCTTGAAAAGCTTGGCTATACTGGTATGACAGACACATATTACCTCAAAGAGGACAATACTGCTACGATAAACTATGCATACAAGCAGAATAATGTCGTTGTATATTCCGATCTCATCAAATTGAAAGTAGCTCTTGATAACGGTGAAATTACAGGTGTGGAAAGCAAGGGTTATCTTTTTTCTCACACTACAAGAAACATACCAAAACCCAAAATTACTGAACAGCAGGCACGAGCCACTATAAATAAGAGAATGGAGGTATTGTCTTCGGGATTAGCAATAATACCTACAGATTATAAAACAGAGCTGTTTACTTATGAATTTAAAGGAAAACTTGGAAACAATGATTTTTTGGTATATATAAATGCGGAAACAGGAAAGGAAGAAAATATACTCATGATTGTAGACACTGACAGGGGTGTTCTGACATTTTAATTTCAGCCCATGAAATTATAAAATAAGCTGTTACAATAATTAAGGTGATTTTGCTTGTTATAACAAACTAACGAAATTTTTGTTATTTTCAGTAAAGTCACTTTTTTATGTATATTAAAAGTGTTAATAGATTTATCACTTTTAATATACCGAAATTATGACTGGAAAATTGAAGGGATATGGAACTTTTTATAGAAAATAATTATTAAGAGATCCTTTTTAGGAGTTATCCCTTTCATTAATGCAGTAGACATACGGGATACTGGGAAGGCGGTTTATTCTTGCATTAATATGGCTATAGTTGTATTATAATTAATATCATACATTATGGAGGATTACTCTGTGAATGAAAACGATTTTGAAAAGCAAAACATAGAAGGCCCAATATCTAATGAAGAAAGTGTGAGCAGGATTTTTAAAAAGCCTACAGTCAAGGAAGCCAGCATTTTGTTCTCTGTAGTACTTATTATATTTATGTTGCTAAGTAATGTTTTTATAAGGCTTCCTCTGGGGGATTATTACTTCAGGGCTATTTCGTCAGAAATACTGCTGGTTATGGTCCCGCCCATTTTATTCTTGATCTATAAGAAATATGATATTCGGAAGGTTCTTCGCCTTAATAGGATCAGCTTTGTTAATATTATACTAATAGTATTCATAACATGTTTTTCCATACCTGTTGTAGGTATTCTTAACCTTGCCAATATGGTTATAATAAAACTGTTATTTGGCAGTACCAATATAACCCAGGTCGAAATACCTGATATTGTGACACTGATAAAAGGCTTTATTGTAATTGGAATGTCTGCTGCAATATGCGAGGAAGTGCTTTTTAGAGGTGCAATAATGAGGGGTTATGAAAAGCTTGGCAAGACAAAGGCTATAATAATCACTGCTTTCTTGTTTGGATTGATGCATCATGATTTCCAAAGGTTTTTAGGGACATTTCTTCTTGGCATACTTATGGGTTTTCTTGTTTACAGGGCTGATTCCATATATGCAGGAATGGTAGCACATTTCACTAATAACTCTCTTGTTGTATTGTTAAGCTATGGGTTGGGAAAGTTGACGTCATTGGGAAAAATGGGAGGGATAAATGGAGGAACAGGATCAGAGGCTGATCAAAGCCTTTCAATGCTTTTGTCCATGCCTAAAATTCAGCTTATTACCACGTTGGGAATATTTGGTGTTGCGTTTTTGTGCTTTTTAGCTGCTTTTGCAGGATTGGTTTATGCGTTTTTGAGAAATACCAAAGTTCCTGTGGATAATGGTTTTGAAACCCGTGAAGAAAATAAGGCAAAAGGCTTGCTGTGGGTCATACCTGGAGTTTTGGTAATTGTTTTGATTTATTTGCTGCAGGGCATTTCCCTTGCAGGAGTTGAAAACGAGTTCTTAAGTAGTATTATAAAAGTATTGGGGCTTAAATAGCCCCTTTTTTATACACCTTTTTTAAGTCTGGTTTTTCTTATATCTTCACCGGCAAACTTAATAAAGGAAAAGCCGCCTATTATCCGGGAGGCTACCCTCTCGGTATAATAGTCATACAGCATACCAGGCTCATCAATATTTGTTGATATTATAACTTTGCAGGGTCTTGAAAGATTATTAAGTTGTCTGATATTAAGAATATTTAAAAATTCTGCATATCTAGCGGTAGTGCGTGACTCGGTTCCCAAATCATCTATTATAAGAAGATCAGTATCAAATATACTACTGTATTTTGAATCCTCATCCCCTTCGTCTTTTAAAGACTTGAGCTTGAAGCTGCTTATTGTATCAAAGAGTATTGGAGCGGTATGGTAAAGGACTGTACCGCCTCTTTTGAGTATTTCTGATGCTATGCAGCTGGCCATAAATGTTTTTCCTATGCCTGTAGGGCCGCAGAAATAAAGGTTTTTTTCGTCGGGATCTGAGAAGTTTTCTATAAACTTGAGACACTTTTCTTTTATTCCAAGAATGTGATTCCTTGGAGATTTTTTTATGCCATATTTTTCTTCATCAACATCGTCAGGAAACAGACTTTCATCAAAGTTCTCAAAATTTTCATTCTCGGTTAGTTTAAGGTTTGATTTTTCAAAGCTTAAGGCAATAAACTGCTGTTTAAAGCATGTGCAACTTTCAAAACCGTGAGCACCTTCTATATATCCCATATCCTTGCATAAGCTGCATTCATAAACTGCTTCTAAGTAGTCATTGGAATAGCCCATACCTACAAGAATATTCTCCCGCTCCTTCTTCAAAGAATCAATATTCTTTGTTAATTCGTCAACAGCTTGGAGATATGAGTTTTCTGAAAGCAGTATCATCTTGTTATACTTTAATCCCAGCTTGTTGATTTCATCATCAATCTCCATTAATCTTGGAACATTATTATAAAGTGTATTACGCCGTTCTGTAAGGTTATCATATGCAAGTCGTTGTTTTTTATCATATTCATTTTTTAGTATCGTATATAAATTCTTTTTCATAAAACCTCCAAAAAGGTTTGGATAAAATAAATTTTATTGCTGCATTGTTAAATTTCCTCAAATAAATTATCAAAGGATCCCTTATCATATTTCCTCTGGTTGAAGTTTGAATGCTGTGGTATTTCCGAAACCTTGTACTGCTGCTTCATGCTTTGCTTTCTAGCGTTATCGTAAGCCAGTATTTCGTCCTTAGACTTAAGATTATTGGTGTACCAGTCTGTTATGATTGAGTTTAAGTATTCAAAGCTAGGATTGGCCTTTTTAGGAGTTTTCTTAAGGGCCAACTCAATTATTTCAAAGTCGTATTTATATTTTTCAACCCATTTTTCAACATATTCACTTTCGTACTCAGTGAGATTTCTTCCAAGACCAAGCTTTTTAACAATCTTTCCGCGTATACTTTTAAATCTTTCATACTGAAGAGAATAATTGTCCAGGTCTATTGAATTGTGGACGTTTTTGCTTTTCCAGCTGTCCGCAACTTTTATTATGTAGTTTTTCGAAAGCCCGTTATGTTCATAACAATACTGGAAGAGTGCAAACATAACATCATCTTCAAAATTGTATTTATCAAACCAGGCATCAATATCGGTATACCATGAGGGCGGCATTACGCCTTGGAAAAACTTATTATTGATGGATTTTATTATGGCATTCCGAGATTTGTTTCTCTCAGAACTCAGAATCGCTTCCTCAGGAGTTGAGGTTTGCTTGAGCCTGTATATTTTTTTGATTTCCTTTTCTTTTAGGTCACTTATTGTTATACTACTGCTGTTTTCCTTTCTTGTAATAACTCCGATACTCTCAAGATATATAAGAGAGTCCTTGACCTTATTTAAATCTATGCCAAGTTTTCTGGAAAGATCTTTGGCTGATGCATATTTGTTATATTTACTTAGGAACAGGCAGTGCACGAATATTTTAACACAATCCCCGTCCATTGAGGGCATGTACTCATTAATAAAAATATCCGGCACCAGCGTGTCCGAATAAAGTATCGATTTATATGATTCAAAAAACATAATATCTTCCCTTCAGTTGCTTAAAGATTATTTTTCCATAGCATTACCATTATATCACATGTAGATGCGGTGCTGTAAAGTTTTATATAAGTTCGCTTGTGTTGGGAAATATAGATGTACCGGGCCTTTTTAAGCAAAATAGGCTCTTATTATAAGATAATAGACAAATTAAAATGCATATAAAAATTTTTTTAAACTTTTTTGAAAAAATGGTTAAATGAAAAAGTAAAATCCACTTTGTAAGATTAAAATCCATCCCCTTTAGAAAATTTAGTGATTTTTCTAAAAGAGGTGGATTTTTTATGCGGGTAAATTGTTGTTTTTCATTATTTT
>JAEYYB010000055.1 GCA_023430975.1 Bacillota bacterium
TATATTAAAAGTGATAAATCTATTACATTTGTCTGTCGCAAATCTATTAAAATCAGTTAATCTTGCTATTTGTCTATCACAAAATAACGTTAAACCGTTCGTTATTTTGCTCTGCCAAATGCAAGATTATTACTGATTTTAATTATGTTAAACCGTTCGTTATTTGCTCCTCCAAATGTAAGATTATTAACACTTTTAATATATACTAATTTCTTAGTGTAACAGCTCTTTTTTGAATTAGTCATTATACTTTTATTATACTTTTATTATACTTTTACCCATGCATCCGGCTTTAAACAAGCTTTGCTATGGCACTTACTATCTTATAATCATCAAAGGGTTTTTTCAAAAATATATCTACCCCGACATCCTTGGCCTGGGAGATTATTTCTTCATCACCCATCGCCGTAAGCATGATAATTCTGGCTGCAGGATTATTTTCCTTAATCCTTCTTGCCGCTTCAATCCCATCCATTATGGGCATAGTAACATCCATAAAAACAAGATCCGGCATAAGGCTCATATACATATCAACACCCTCGCTGCCGTTTTTAGCATCACCACAGACCTCATACCCGTTATTTTCAAGGGTTTTCCTCAATAAATTATGAATCATAGGTGAGTCATCCACTAAAAGAATTCTTTTTATCATAAAACACCCTCCTCTAAAAGTAGAATATTCCAATACCAAGAACCACATCTTCACAACCAATAGCATATTCATATTTTTCAATGTGTTTTTTTACTGTTATTTTTATATTATCTCCAGTTACAGCAAAAGGAGATGACAGGTTAAATTTTTTATCACTTTCTAAGAGTTTAATCTTTGCAATACCTGCAGCCATATTAACCAATTCTGAAATTCCATCCGATAGTTCCTCTTCCGATAGGTGGTCAGCATCATCACCCACCATAAACGATATAAGATTTAAAGCCGTTTTCCTTGAGACACTTACAACAAAGAGAGCATTCCTTTCACCGGATAAAATCATGGCACCCGATATATCAGCAGATTTAATTCCACAATCTTTGCCGGTTTCACAAACATAAAAGCCTGTCATTTTTTCAACTGCCTCACGTAATGCCTCTACAAAGCAATGGTGCAACACAGTCATGCTGGTTCTAGCTTCTGCCGTCATTATATGGCCCCCTTTCCCATACATTCTAATATCCTTTTAATAAGATCCTCCATTGCAAAGGGTTTGGTCATATAATGGGAAGCACCGGCCTTTACAGCCATTACTATATTTTCCTTCTGCCCTTCGGTAGTAACCATCATAACAGGTATATTTTTATATTTTGGGGTGGACTTAATCTTTTGCAGCAGTTCATAGCCATTCATTCCAGGCATATTCCAGTCAAGCAGAATCAAGTCTATCTGTCCATCAAGCTTTACAAGTATTTCCAGTGCTTCCAAACCACTTTCAGCTTCCTCCAGTTCATATTCCAGCACCTCAGATGCAGCTCTTATAATTTTGCGTACAACACTGGAGTCATCCACTGTCATCATTCTCATAACCGCTGCTCCCTTCTTCTATAGTATACTGCATTATCAACATGCATCATTTCAAAGCACTTGTCAGTTTTATCATAAAGCTCTGATGAACCAAGAAATAATATCCCATCATTCTCCATGACTCCACAAAGCTTGGAAAACACGCTTTCTTTAAGGCTGTCTGAAAAATAGATAAGGACATATCTACAAAATACAATATCAAACTTCCCTAAAAGCAGATAATTGTTTTGCAGATTAAACTGCTGAAATTTCACATGGGATTTTATCCTGTTATCAATTTCCCATACAGTTCCCTCTTTTTTAAAATACCTGTCCCGTATAACCGGATCAAGTCCTCTCATAACAGAAATAGCATCATATCTTCCGTTACGTGCCATATCAATAACCGTATGTGATATGTCTGTTGCCAGAATTTCAAAATTTGAAAGGGTTACATCATTTATATCATTCCTTGCAAGCCATGAATCAATACACATGGCAGTTGAATATGCTTCTTGCCCTGTTGATGCTGCCGCACTCCATAACCTTATTTTTCTACGCTGACCCTTTCTCAGCATCTCAACAAAACGAGGGAGTAGAACCTTTTCCAAGATAGTCCATGGCACCTTATCCCGAAACCATAGGGTTTCATTAGTCGTTATAGCATCAATAACTCTTTCAGCCAGGCTTAGATCATTTGCCCTCATTATCAGGTTGTACAATTCCTCAAAGCTGCTTAAGCCAGAATCCACCAAGAGTCTGTATAACCTGGTTTCTATAAGGTATGACTTACCCTCTGAAATTTCAATTCCACACTTGTCCTCAATATATTTTTTAAAAAGCTTGAACTCATTATCAGTTAGAGTCGCATTCAAACAGAATCAGCTCCCATGCTCGGAAATTCTAATTATTCTTTCCGCTATTCTATCAATATCCAGCACCTCGTCAGAAAGACCTGCTTCCTTAACACTCCTGGGCATACCATAGACAACGCAGCTTTCCTCACTCTGTGTTATACAGTAACAAAAACATTTTTGCTTCAATTCCCTCACACCTTCTAGTCCATCACTGCCCATCCCCGTAAGTATGACCGTCAATATCCTTGCCCCTTGATACTCTTTAGCAACCGACTTGAACAATACATCTGCCGCCGGTCGAACTCCATTAACATAGCTACCTGATGTAATACATATCCTTTTTGCTGCCTGATTTCCATTGGCAATTTCCATATGGTACCCTCCAGGTGCTAATATAGCCTGACCTGCTCTGATACCATCCCCATCCTTACCTTCAATAAATCTCATTTGACTTTTTTTATCTAAAGACTCAGCCAATACCCTTGTAAAATCGGGAGGCATATGCTGCACAATTAGTATGGGCTTATAAAAGTTCCTGCCAAACCCATTAAATATCCTTTCAAGTGCAGAAGGTCCCCCTGTCGATGAAGCTACCAACACCATATCTACGCCTTTAATTCCTATCTTCCCATGGTTTATAGTATTTACAGGTGTAACGGTCGACTCAGTTTTTGCCGTTTTTGCCGCTTTTGCAGCTCCTGCCTTTTTAACCTGAATCTGAGCAAATAACCCTTTCAGAAATCTGCTTACAATTTCCATGTTTTTTTCATAATCCTGTTCAAGGGGCTTTATAATAAAGTCCAAAGCACCGCGTCCAAGAGCATCTATGGTAGTTTGGGCATTTCTACCACCAGAACTGCTTACCATTATCACATGAGTTTCCGGCCATCTCTCACAAATTATTTTCAGAGTTTGGATACCATCAAGCTCAGGCATGTTTACATCCATAAGTACAACATCGTATTTGCCATGTTGAAGCCTTTCAATTGCCAGGCTTCCGTTTGATGCAGTTTGTTCAACCAAAGCCAGTCCTGTTTTTTCAACGGCCGTGGATAATATCTTCCTGTAAACTGCAGAATCATCAACTACCAAGACCTTGAGCATATCCAATAAAATCATTCCTCTCTTAGCAATGACTCAAATAAAATTAATCACTTTTCATTCTATATTTTAAACTGTCCCACCAGCTCCTCCAATTTTCCAGCCATTTCCGTAAGGCCTTTTGCCGATTTGTTGGTTTTAATTGCACCATCTGAAACATCATTTGACGAACTGCTTATTTCCTGAACATTTTTGGCAATATTTACAGCTTCCTTAGAAAAAACCTGTGTATTCTTGCTTAGATCAATTATACTTACAGATACCCGTTCCGCATTCATAGCAGCATCCGTTGATGCTTTGGAAAGTTCTGAAGCAGACTTGGCAATTTCCAAGACACTGTTGCTTGACTCATGAACATTTCTTGAGACATTTTGGGCTTTTCCTTCAACTTCCACAATTTGGCGAGTTATAAAAGCTACTTTTTCCGCAGAGCGAGAAGCTGCATTTGAAATTTCACTTGTAACAGCACCCTGTTCTGTGACTGCTGCTGCAATGGTGCCGCTTATGCCCGTTATTTCACTGATTACAGTAGTAATAGCTGCTACAGCCTTAACAGCATCATTCATATTTGTCTGCATACTTTCTATCTGTGCACCAATCTCCTCTGTAGCTTCAGCAGTTTGTTTCGCAAGGTCTTTGACCTCGTTTGCAACTACTGCAAAACCTTTTCCTGCTTCACCAGCTCCTGCTGCTTCAATTGCTGCATTCAGTGCCAACATTTTTGTCTGATCTGCTATATCATTAATAACCTGTATAACTTTACCTATTTGCCTTGAGGATTCAGTGAGTTTTGATATTATGTGATTTGTATCTCTAGCCTTAATACCTGCGTCCGATGCGATATCCATGGATTTTTCACAGTGTTTGCTTACCTCTGTTAGAGATATATTTATTTCCTTTACAGATGTAACAACATTATCAACTGATGTTGTTACATCTTTTGCTGAATCGGACACCATGCTTATGTTATTTGTTATACCGCTTATCAAATCGCTAACTTCCTTTACACCTGATGAAACCCATCATTTTCTGAGAATCGGACAATCTGTTGAGGTTATTAATCTTTGGTAATTGCTCAGCGGAGATATAACTTGATTTTTTCCAAATACTGTTCATTCCCAGCATTCCTGTCAATGCCACAATCAGCGTCATAGCTACAATAACGCCAAACGCTGTCATAAGTTCCCATCTGACCCTAAGATTTTTAAACATGTAGACTTCCCCCCACATATTCTTTTTAATTACCTATACCTTGAACTGATTTACCAGTTCTTCCAATCTTACAGCCAGATTTGAAAGATTTTTAGCGGCATTGCTTGTTTCAGACGCTCCGCTGTTGACTTTCTCGGAGGAATTATTGATTTCTTGAACATTTTTTGATATATCTACCGCACTTTTCGTTATCTCATTGGTATTTCTACTAATTTCATGAAGACTTACCGAAGCCCTTTCAGAATTCATGGCAACATCACTTGATGCCTTTGATAACTCTGATGCAGAATGGGCTATTTCTACAACTCCTTTGCTTGATTCCTCAACACTCCTTGCTACATCCCTGGAATTTTCGGCAACTTCAGCAATTTCCCTTGATATCATCCCAACTTTTTCCGCCGAACGCACTGCTGCATTGGATATTTCTCCTGTTGTGGCACTTTGCTCTGTTACTGCAGCTGCAATAGTATTTGTTATTCCTGTTATTTCTCTAATTACCTCGGTTATTTCTGCTACAGCACCTACTGCACTGTTCATATTGGATTGCATGCTTTCTATCTGCGTACTGATTTCTTCTGTGGCCTCAGATGTCTGCTTTGCAAGCTCCTTAACCTCATTTGCAACAACAGCAAATCCCTTTCCGGCTTCACCTGCTCCAGCTGCTTCTATAGCAGCATTTAACGCAAGCATATTGGTCTGATCGGCAATATCATTGATAACCTCTATTATCTTACCAATCTGCTTTGACGATTCACTAAGTTTTTCAATTATTTGATTTGTATCCTTGGCCTTTACTCCTGCATCCGAGGCAATCTGCATTGACTTGGCACAGTTCCTGCTTACTTCATTTAGAGAAATATTTATCTCTTTAACCGCTGTTACAACATTATTCACCGAATCAGAAACATCCTTAGTGGAATACGATACCTTAGTTATACTTCCTGTTATACCTCCCACCAAGTCAGTTACCTGTCCTACCCCTGCCGATACCTGCTCAGATGCAGAGGCCAGATTTCTTATTGTTCCGCTCATTTCTTCAACAGCAGATGCGATCATGCTTATATTGGATGTTGTATTACTAAGGTTTGCCGAAGTCTGAGTCATACCTGCAGATATCTCTTCGACAGAGGCACTTGCCATGGATGTTTTGCTGCTGGTTACACTGCTGCTGTCTGCCATATTTTCAGAAATGTTCAGGAGACTTCTGGACGAATCAGCCAATACTTTTGTAGTCTCATCAATTTTTTTGACAGCATCTGAAGTCTTTTTCATGAAGGCATTAAAGGAACTGGACAAATCGCCGAATTCATCCTTGGAATCATCCTGGACCATTACCGTCAAATCACCTTTTTCGGCCTCCACCATAGCTTCCTTGATCTTTTTAATGGAACGACTTATATAGTTACTCATATACATACCTATGGCAACAGCGACAGCCGCACCGACAACTATTAAAATTGTCATAAATATTATGGTTCTATATGCATTTTTTGTGTTGGCATCAGCTTTATCCTTTGCATCTTTAACCTTCTTGTCCACCATTGCTTCTAATTTTTTCTGTGCTTCCTTGGATGCTATACCGGCTTCCCCGTTTGCTGACATAAACTCAATTGCCTGGCTCTTTAAGTTGTTTTTATTAAGATCAACTAGTTTGTCATATAAAATAATGTATTGGGCATAATACTTGTCAAAATCCTCATACATCTCCATCATTTCGTCACTTAGTATTCTAGCTTTAAATTCTTTCAATAACTTATTAATATTTTCTCTTCGTTGGTTAACCTCATTTAAAATACTCTGAACTTGGTTCTGGTCTGTTGTTATAATCAGATCACGAGCAGCAGCTCTGTTTCTGTGAAAATCATTTGTTATATTTGCAAGCTCTTGAATAGGCAAAGTCATATGCTCATACGATTCAGCATCTGAATTACTCATTTGCATGATATTAACCCCCGCAACTGCACTTAATGCCACCATTATCACAACAATAACCATGAATGAACCCATCAATTTAGTCCTGACTTTCAAATTCTTCAGCATATTATATACCCCATTTCCTTTCTGCTTTGAATTATATTTTTATATGTTCTACATCTATATTAAAAATGATAAATCTATTGCATTTGTCTGTCGCAAATCTATTAAAATCAGTTAATCTTGCTATTTGTCTATCACAAAATAACGTTAAACCGTTCGTTATTTTGCTCTGCCAAATGCAAGATTAATACTTATTTTAATTATGTTGAACCGTTCGTTATTTGCTTCGCCAAATGTAAGATTATTAACACTTTTAATATATAACAATAGTTCATCAACCTGATACCAATTCACTGAAAACAAGATCAGTATCAATTATCCTAAGCAAATCGTTTTCCAGCCGCACAACATCCTTGATATATTTCTTCCCTACATTGTCTATATTTGCAGGCGGCGGCTCACACATATCCTCAGCAACATCAATTACATCGCCTGTACTTTCAATGATGACTCCCCTATGGTTGGAATTACCCTGCTCTGATTTCAATATAATACAAGTAACCCTTTCACCATGTATATCGTCATTGTAACCTATGATACCTGCCAAATTAAAAATAGTGACAATCTGACCTCTCATATTAAAAACTCCCGCTATGTTCTTCTGGGATCTGGGAACTGCCGTATACTCAATATTCCTGTTTATTTCCTTTACATTATTAATTTCTATCCCAAAAAGCTCACCGGAAAGTCTGAAACTTAAAATTTTAAGCACTGAAGCTTCCCTCCTTATACCAAAAGAATATCCTTCTTTTTTAATGCTTTGTGGACTGCTTCAAGAAGCCTGTCCCTATCAATTTTTAACTCATAGAAGTTAAACCCCGACTCATAAGCCTTTGTTTTTGCATCTTCGCCAGACATTGATGTCACTGCAATAACCGGCAAATCCACAAACCTTTTATCTTCCCTTATTTTTTGGGCAAGTTCAAAACCATCCATCTCAGGCATCTGTATATCACTGACAACTACATCCACCTTGTTGTTTTCCAAAAGCTCCATGGCAATTCTTCCATTAGCAGCCTGTATAACCTCATATCCTGCCATTTCCAGATATTCCTTCTCCATTTTCATAAAAAAGGGAGTATCCTCCACCAGCAATATGGTTTTTGCTTCTTGAGAAATGTACTCATTCGCGGAGTAATGCTCCGGCTCTGCAAGCTGAAGAATCTCATAAAGATTTAGCATCAGAATAATTCTGTCTTCAAAAATAGTGCTTCCCAAAATACCGTTTACCTTAATATTTTCAGTATTTAATGCAATTCTGGTATTAACATTGTCAATAATTTTTTCTACAATAATTCCAATAGGCCTTTTTACATACTTTGGAATGAGAACATGCTTAACTTCACTGCTGGAAATGTCTTTTGATACAGGCAAAAAGTCTTCAGGCCGTATAACCCTCATTGAATCTCCCCTGAACTTTATGTATTCCCTGTTTCCTATTCTCTCAATATCTATGCTCCTTACCTCTTCAACCCTGGATACCATTGAAAGGTCTATTCCAAAAGCCTCAGTGCCTGAGCATTTGAACAGCAATATGTTCTGAACTTCAGCATTATATTCGCTTCCGTTTTTATCAGCAGTGTCCTTTTCCTCAGCATCATCAGCAAACTTAAGGTTGGAAATTCTGATAAGACCTTCTACATCAAGTATCATCGCCGTTTTCCCATCACCCATAATAGTAACTCCAGAGTAGCAGTCACAATTCTTAAAATATACAGGCAGCTGCTTAACAAGTGTCTCCTCGCTTGAATAAATGTGATCCACTGCCAGGCCAAAAGATCTGTGTCCTACCTGAAGTACCAGAATCCTCGTAACCTCTTCCCCATTGCCTCTCCTGTCGGGAGTATCTTCTAAGTCTTGATTTTCCAATCTGGCATCTGAAAAGCTTCTTCTTCTGTCATGCCTTTTTTCACCACTACCTTCATCTATATAGGTTCTTTTTATTCCTAACATATCTGCAAGGTGTACTATCGGTAATAGCTTTCCTCTAAGACGGAACACCTCTGCGTCATGCAAATACTCTATATGCCGGTTCTTATCTTTTGCCTTAATCCTTACGATTTCCTTAAGATTCGCCTGAGGTAATGCAAATTTATGTCCCTCAACCCCCACAATAAGTGTCTGTATAATCGCTAGAGTCAATGGCAGCATCAAACGTATTGTGGTACCTGTGCCCTTCCTGCTGAATATCTCAATACTTCCTCCAAGTTTTTCTATATTGGTTCTGACCACATCCATGCCAACACCACGTCCGGATACATCACTTACTTTCTCTGCTGTTGAAAAACCCGGCATAAAGATAAGTTTGAAAATTTCCTGCTCACTCATCCTGTCTGCTGCTTCTTTTGTAATAATTCCCTTATCAACTGCCTTTTCAACAATCTTTACACTGTCTATACCTGCCCCGTCATCTATAACCTCAATATTGACATATCCACCCTCTTGGTATGCGTTCAACTTAATGAGGCCAATCCTGCTCTTATTAGATTTCTCCCTGGCATCAGGGTCTTCCAGTCCATGATCCGCAGAATTCCGAACAAGATGAGTAAGGGGATCAGTAAGAGCTTCCAGAACCGACTTGTCCAGTTCAACCTCTGTTCCTTTCAGTTCAAGGTCTATTTCTTTCCCAAGTGATTTTGCCAGGTCTCTTATTATTCGTGGAAACTTATTAAATATGTTGGCAATCGGCTGCATCCTTGTCTGCATTATTTTTTCCTGCATACCGCTTGTCAGCCTGTCTATATTCTGCAAGATGGCCGAAAGCCCTGGAATTGATTTTCTATATTCCTCGAGTGTACGAAGAAGCTGGTTTCTTCCTAAAACCATTTCACTTGCCATATTGAGCAAATCATTCAAAATAGTAACATTTACTCTTATATTATCTTCCGCTTTCAGCTGTTTAATCTGCTTAACAGCCGCATCCCGATTGTCCTTAACCTCATTGCTTATTTCTTCTTTTATTTCTTCTTTTATTTCTTCTTTTGTTTCTTCACCTTTAGCTCCATTAAATTGTTCCTTTTCTCGGATCTCAAAATGATTCTCACTTTCTTTTGTTCTATCAATAATAAATTCAAAAATATTATCCTTTGAAACCTCTATAGCATCTGAAAACATATCCATATCTAAAACCGTACTAACAAATATACCGAGGTAAACATCCTTACTGCCATCAACTGCTTCAATTACATCATCAAAAGAATTAATCTCACTATGATTTGTAATTGAATCTATGACCATTCCAACTGATTGTATCCTGTTAAAAAGCTGCACCGGACCTTCAGTATAGCTCAATAGATCTTTGTTCAATCTCAACCTTAATTCATAAATTCTGTGCCCATGTTTTATGCCATCAACCACTAGTTCTTTGTTGCAGCCTTTAAGGACAAATCTTCTCTTGTCATTGCCCACAACAAAAATAACATCCTCATTATCGCCGCTTTCTTCTGCTTGTGAACCCGTCAGGATGTCTCCAAGCTTTTGAAGGTCTTCACTTATATCAACATCTTCACTGTTTAATACATCTTCAATCATATTCTTCAATTGATCATTTGAAGAGAGTATTACATCTACCGCTACAGCATTCAGCTTGATTTTGCCATTCCTGACCTCTGCAAATATGCTTTCCATGGCATGGGCAAGGCTAACAATCTTTTTTAACCCAAAAAAGCCCGCCGTACCTTTTATGCTGTGAACTGCCCTAAATATCTCATTTATTGCCTCACTGTCATCAACGAGCTTCTCCTTCTTAATCAATAGTGCCTCTACTTTTTCCTGATGGGTTCTGGCCTCATCAATGAATTCCTGAATAAATTCCTGATTTTGAATCATCTTATCTCTCCTCACACAACTTCAAAAATCTCATCAAGTTTCATAATTCTAAATAAGTTTAACATTGCAGTAGACGCACCTTTTATGATAACCTTCTTTTCCTTCTGCACAGCAGTTTTGTAAACACCTATTAAAAAGGTTATTCCCATTGAATCAATTTCTGCTGAAGTAGACAGGTCGATAACGATTTCATCATAATCAGCCTGCTCTACCAATTTGCTTTTGGCAAACTCCATCAAATCTTTTACATTCACCGCTACAAGACTGGTATCAGGAGTTAGGATCAATGTTTTCCCCTCAAGTATAGTATTCATTTTCTCATCATTCCTTCCATAACTTACTGTAAATTTATTTAAATACAGCTCTGCATTGATGCAGCTGTCACATACATTAATAATAAAACCCATATCTATCAGAGATGATAATCCTCTGTTTCTGTCTCTTGTAAGAGAATCCTCACGTTCTTTTTTGATAACACTGTCTAAGTCGAATCCTTTCCCGCCATCTGTAACAGAAATCCTGAGCATATCTTTTCCTATATCCACTTTATAAGCTATTTTCTTTTGAACATTAAAATTGTTTCCGTGTTCGATAGCATTATTGAAAAGTTCCCTTAATGCAAATTGTAAAATAAAATTCAGCTCATCATCTATTTTTATACCGCCTGATTTTATGCATACAAATATATCCTCTACAGCTTTATCTGTATCCTGAAATGTGGAATTGAAGTTCGATTGACAGCAAAATATGGTAATCACCTTCTTTATATAAACCTTAATACAATATCGGAATATTCTTATCATCTCTGAATGGTATAATATAAAAATGCGAAATAACCATTATTTGGTGATCCCGCATTTCCTATGCATCAAATATTAATTATCTCATTCAAAATCAAAAGGGCTGGCCTCATGATTTTCTCATAAGACAGCCCTTTATTTCACATTAAAATTTCAGTTTAGTCATGATTAAAAGCAACTTCCTACTTAATATCCTTATTTACTAGGGTTTCGCTGCTAAGTGAATCGTTATTTCTTGTGAAGTAATGATCTATGCTGCATTCTGCAATGTGTCCATATGCCCAGTAATCCTTTTTCACATCCTTGAAGGATATGACCGCACCATTTAACGGCCCTCTGTAAAGCATCCTGTTTATAATTGTTACAGTCTCAACACGTTTAATCTTTGCATCCGGGAGGAATGTTCCATCCTGATAGCCTGCAATAAGCTTGAGTCTGTATATTTCTTCAATATAATTCCTGGCCCAGTGTTTTGAAATATCCTTAAAGTGGAATTGTGAAGGGGCAACATCCTTAAGCTGTAGGTATCTTGCAAGTGCTGTGCTCAATTCAGCTCTTGTAATATAAGCATCAGGCTTAAATGTATTGTCAATATAACCTTCAAAAAGTCCAGTCTTTGTTGCTGCATATATGTATCCATATGCCCAGTGTGTTTTAGGTATGTCGGCATATACTTTATCCCCGGGTTTTCCCTCAGGTATGTTGAGAACTCTTGTAAGCATGGCCGCAACTTCAGCTCTTGTGATGCTGCTTTCAGGCTGGAATGTATTGTCCTTATAACCTACAACATATTTCTTGTGCTGATTATCACCAAACCTGTTGGAGTAAAGTAACATAGGATAAACAGAACTATCATCAAGATCGTATACATTTTTTCCTTCGGCTGAGATACTGGCAGTAATACTGGAGTTAACCTCTGCCTTATCCAATAATCCAACCTTTAATTTGTATACCACCTTGCCATCTCCGTTACCTTTAACCGTTTTTAAATCCCAGGTAATCTGACTGCCTGATACTACACCACCTGCAGCGTCTTCAACAGTTGTATACTGTGGAATCTGTGCCTGTAATACAGCGTCAACAGCATCAGTATTCTTTTTATTCTTATAACTAATTGTAAATGGTATTATTTCATTTTCGCCATATGCCCTTTTATCTGATGTAAGAAATACTGCCAGGTCATATTCTATGGCAACAGCTGGTACTTTACTAACAGGTGCAGTCACAACAGGTGCGGCAGGTGTCGGTGTGCTCACTGAACCATTTGATGAAGGCGAACTCACAGGCGTACTTGTTGGTATATTTGCAGATGGATTAACCGGTACTACCGGGCCTGGTCCTGTGCTAGCAGATGGTGAAGGTACCGGTGTGGGCGTTGGTCTGATTATACTCACAGATTTTTGAGCGGCATCTGAAAGATTTCCAGCCTCGTCAACCGTTTTAGCCCAAATTATATACTTTCCTTCTTTTGCAATTTCAAACTCACCTTTATATTTAACAAATTCTTTGTCATCAGGGGTTGTAACATCATCTGTAACAGCGTATACCACTTCACATACCGAAGTACGGTTATCTGTTCCAGGCTTTATGCTCACTTTAATAGGTTCACCCTTTGAATTCTCCGGGTTCGCAGTTATTATCGGCTGTGACGGCTTATCCTTGTCTATATTGTTTATATCGATAAAATTCTCATCACTGCAGTTCCCTGCCGAATCTGTTCCTCTTCCATATACCGCCGTGTTAACCGATACCGGTATGGGGCTTGTGTATATTTCCCACGGACCATCCGGACCTATTTTATACTCTTTCTTTACAACATCTTCAGGCCATGTAATTGTAACTTTTACATCATCTTTTGTTATTCCTTTTGGATCCTGTACAAGAGTCGGTGCATCCGGGTGTTTAGTGTCAAAATAGAATACAATGCTATTTATGTTAGTAACAGAGGATCTTTTATTTTTTGCATCCACTGCCCATATATAAAGAGTATGATTAGCATTTTGTTCCAATTGGTCATAATCCGGAACTTTCTTTATATCTATGCTGCCTGTGAAAGTCTGACTATTTCCATCAGCCTCAATTATATCTTCATTGAGAAATTCTCCCTCAATCGAATCACCATACTTATCTATGGAATATTTAATTCGCAGCTTATCACCAATATTTTTATCACTGACTTTTCCCTGGATATTGATTATGCTGTTTTGCTCATCATTATACGACTTATTCTTCAAAGGATCTTTGATTTCTGTTATTATAGGTGCTTCATTATATGTATACTCAATTTTGATCTCATGGCTGTATTTGTATAGCTTCTTAACATATACATACGTCTGCAACCCAGATTGGTTAGGCTCTCCAGTCTTATAGAGCCTGATTGTGCCATCTTCATAGGCAACGTCTATGAAGTTCGGATAAATACCGATCTCCGAAATTTTTTTGATAATTTTATAATTGTTATATTCATAGGTCTGACTATTACCCACCGGACTTCCCACTTTTTTGTACTTTACCATTTGTCCATTATACAAATCTTCTATTTCATTTGGAACTGTTGCAATTTCTGTACCTTTTGTTTTGTATATTAAATCTGAGCCAGCCTCAATAGGTATGCCTCCATATACGGTGAATTCAACACTGTTGCCATATACTGAATATGTAACAGACTCTTTGTATACTTCATCAATAACACTTGGTTGTAATGCACTGCACGACACACTAAAAACATCCTTTTCCTTCAGGGGGTTTCCATTCTTATCAACAAGTGTAAACTTCCCACTCCACGGATAATCTCTGACCTCCCCTGATGATATAACCCAGCTAAACTCCCCTGTTCTGTCTGTCATATAGCCAAATGCCGGTACAACACTTTGCATAAGACAAGTAAGAACAACCACTATGCAAAGCATAGCCGATAATAGCTTTCTAATTCCCCGTTTCATTTAATTTCATCTCCCTTTTATTTATCTATAGCTGACACCAAATATATGAATATATCTGATAGTTAAGCCCTCTTTAAGAACAAAATCCCTAGCTATTTTATCAACCTTAACCATTGTCATGAGAAATTGATGTGTTAATACGTAATAATTTCCTACACATTAAAAATATATTAAATTATATTATGAAATTCCCGAAATTGTGTGATTTAAGATCTATTGTATGAAAACGTATATTCCCACCATAAAAATACATTTACATTATTAATTTCTATTTTAATAATTAAAGTGGAAATTTATCCTGTATTATATACTAAAATGCATAATTATTCAATATACAACTCGACTTTTTATGATATTTTTTTAGATTCCTTAACATTATTTTAGATCATTTGATATTATTATGTGATTATTGTAACATTTTTGAAGTTAACACTTTGAAGCGTATAACGCACGTAATCTTCATAATAATAATAATAATAAGGGAGCAATGCTCCCTTTGTCATTTTTCAGATAGCTCTATTATTTTATCTCGAGTACTTGCGTCAATTCCACCATCATCATCAAATCCCAACCCTTTTAGTATCAGAGAGCTTTCATCAATTGCTGTCTCTTTGGCCATTTCGTATTTCAAAGCACTATACTTTCCTCTTGCACCACTTAGCAAAGAATTCTTTGGCATAAAAAATACCTCCGTTAGTAATATTCTTCTTTATTGGCTCTTTATACTTATAAATATAGTTGTTTAAACAAGGACTAGGCGGGTAATATATATATAATTGTTTAAGATAAGGGGGTTATTACAATGAATTCAAATAGTAAAGTCTTAAAATTGTCAGATAAGGATAAAAATATAATTACTAAAAACGAGAACATCTGCACCGATTCACATGGGTTTAACTGTACAATCCAGAAGCCCCATGACACTTCGGATCAGTAGCTTCGGTTAAGTTACTATATTAAAAGTGTTAATAATCTTACATTTGGCGGAACAAATAACGAACGGTTCAACATAATTAAAATCAGTATTAATCTTACATTTGGCAGAGCAAAATAACGAACGTTTTAACGTTGTTTTGTGATAGACAAATAGCAAGATTAACTGATTTTAATAGATTTGCGACAGACAAATGTAATAGATTTATCACTTTTAATTTAGTCTGGTTTTGAGAGAGTGAGGCATTTTTATGAATTGGAAAAGCACAGCTATTTCTGAGTCTGATATGGAAAATCTAAAGGCACCAAAGATACGGGATATTACACAAAAGCTTGATGATTTAATGAGGACATATGAGGAAAAATATAAATTTGCTCGATGTTTGCCACTTCCGGCTAAATATAAATTGTTCTATGATTTGGTAAAGAACAAAGCAGAATTGGATTTAAAGAATCAGCCTGATTGGCAGGATGAAAAGTTTATTTATGATGGCGAAGTTGTGGATAATGATGTTCCTGGGAATATAATGTATGGCTATATGGGAAAAGTGTTTGATATTCCAGATATGATACTATGTGCAGCAGCTGGTGCGGCACAGAAAAAAGCTGGTACATCAAAGAAAGAGTGGGATAACATGGAAAGTTTCGGAGATGATCCAAGGGATACAAAAAGAATCAAACAAGGTATAGCAATATATAAAAAACGTCATAAAACCATTCTCGATAGAATATTCGAGTAGTTGATGTTGAATAATTTAACATTTAAAAATGCTGATTAATCAGCATTTTCTTAATATACACTTAAAAAGTGCTATTGTAAAAGTGAGGCATTGTTATGAATTGGAAAAGTACAGATATATCTAAAACTGATTTGGAGAAGCTAAAAGCAGGGAAGCTTAAGCAAGAGAGTAAAAAGAAAAAGAAGAAGGCATCACCAAAGGGAAAGGGCATGAGCAAAAAGTCAAAAAGCCCTAAAGCTACAAATCAGGCTGCCCAAAATGTATGCACTTCAGGGGACCCTATAAACGTTGTAACAGGAAGTTTTTACATAGATGCAACAGACCTTTTGG
>JAEYYB010000102.1 GCA_023430975.1 Bacillota bacterium
ATAATGGACTTATTTATATCATCATTACCAAAGGTCTTTAAGCAGCGGTTAAAACTTTGTGCTTGATTTGTATTAATTTTTCAAGGTTCATACCCATATTTTAATGTGGGAAAGTTGAGTTATTAATATTAAAGCTTTTAACACATAAAATAGTGGTAAGTATATATATTAGATGAAAAGTGAATAATCTTTTACATTTGTCTATCGCAAATCCCGTAAAAGCGTTCGTTATTTGCTCTGACAAATGTAAGATTATTAACACTTTTCATATAGAAAAGTGTGGAGGGATGGTATGATGAAAGTTAGATTTATTAAGAAGACAAAAATAAAAAAGGAAAAGACCATATTGGATGTGGCCAATGATCTAAACTTGAAGATAAAGGCCAGCTGTGATGGCAAAGGCAAATGTGGAAAGTGCATTGTAAGGGTAATTGAGGGGGATGTTTCAGAACTTACAAAAGCGGAGAAAAAGCTCTTGAGTGATGATGAAATTGAGAAGGGATTAAGACTTGCATGTGAAGCGAAAATAACCGGGGATGTAAAGATAGAGATTATAGATTAAAAATGTTTTTAAATCCATTTGGTTTATGTTAGAATATAATAAATTCCCGGTTATAAAAGGACAACTATATTTTAAATATATGAGGAGTTGGTAGTATTGAACATGCAGGAAATTGCCATAAAAGCTAAAGATGCATCTATTAAGCTTTCCGCAATAAGTGGGGAAATGAAAAATAGAGCTTTGGAAAACATAGCCAAAAAGCTTCAAGAAAGAAAGAATGAGATAATAGAAGCCAATAGGGAAGATTTGCTAAGGAGTGAAAAGGAAAATTTAGCAGCACCTCTTATAAAAAGACTCAAATTCGACGAAAGCAAAATAGCAGATGTAATCGATGGTATTAAAAGTCTCATAAGCCTTCCCGATCCTGTAGGGGAAACATTATCTTCCACTGAGCTTGATGAAGGATTGGAGCTTTACAGGGTTACCTGCCCTATCGGAGTAATAGGTATAATATTTGAATCCAGGCCTGATGCATTGGTTCAGATATCTACGCTATGCCTAAAGAGCGGTAACAGTGTTCTTTTAAAAGGTGGTTCCGAGGCAAGGGATACAAATAGAATTTTAACAAAGATTATAGAAGATGCAACTATAGAGGCTGGTATGCCTCAGGGCTGGATTAGTCAGATAGAAACAAGGTCAGATGTAAGTGAAATGCTTAAAATGGACGGCTATATCGATCTTATTATTCCAAGAGGATCAAATGAATTTGTAAGGCATATAATGAACAACTCCAAAATACCTGTTATGGGCCATGCAGATGGAATTTGTCATTGCTACGTTGAAGAAGATGCTGATATTGATATGGCTGTTAAAATTGTTACGGATTCCAAGACCCAGTACGTTGCAGTTTGTAATGCAGCTGAAACGCTGCTTGTGAATGAAAAAATTGCCGCGAATTTTCTCCCTGCACTTAAGCAGCAGCTGGACAAAAAAGATGTTGAGCTTAGGGGCTGTGAAAAGGTTCAGGGTATTATAGATGCTAAGGCTGCTTCAGAAGATGATTGGGCTACGGAGTACCTGGATTATATTCTTTCTGTTAAAATCGTCAAGAATATGGATGAAGCAATTGAACATATAAATCGTTATGGATCGGGACATACCGATGCAATTATAACAAAGGACAAATGTAAGGCTGCAAGCTTTATGAGTCTTGTGGATTCGGGAAATGTTTTCTGGAACTGTTCTACAAGGTTCTCTGATGGGTTCCGTTATGGTTTTGGTGCAGAGGTAGGTATAAGCACCAGTAAAATCCACGCCAGAGGCCCGGTAGGCTTGGATGGCCTAATTATTTATAAATACAAGCTTATTGGTAATGGACATATTGTTGATGACTATTCAAAGCATGTAAAGACATTTAAGCATAAGAAGACGGACAAAAATTTCCCTATATAAAAATTTAAAATGTGCCGATATTAAAATAAAATTGATTAGCTATATTTACCTATATTAAAAGTGATAAATCTATTATAAACACTTTAAACATTAAAATAACCAGATGTGAAAAATATGCTCTTGGAGTAGACTAACTGGATATATTAAGGTATAAAGTGTTTTTTGAAATAAGTGGCATAGAAAGGTGTGAAGTTTTTTGAATGTATCACATAAGATAAAAAAGGGGAGAATTGTTTTTGTATTGTTTGTTTTTGCTCTTTTGATAACTGCCCTGATTGCAAGGGCTGGCTGGCTTCAAATTGTGGAGGGCGATGAACTAAGGTCAGCAGCATTGGCACAGCAGACGAGAGATACATTGATATCCCCGAGAAGAGGAAATATATATGACAGGAATAAGAAAGAACTTGCAGTAAGCATACAGTATTATACAATCTCTGCGTGTCCTGAGAATATGCATAAGCTTAAGCAGGATATCGAAGAAATTGCTTCTATGCTAGCTCAGATTCTTAAGACAGATGAAAGTGAAATTTTGAAGAAGCTAAAGAAAAAAGATAGTCAATATCAGATGATAATGAGGAAAGTTGATAAGGAAGTAACTGAAAAGGTTAAAGCGTGGGTTAAGGAAAAAAAGATTCAGGGTCTTAACTTTGATGAAGAGCCAAAAAGGTATTATCCAGCAGGCAAATTAGCCTCTCATGTTATTGGTTTTACAAACTTTGAAAATCAAGGAATAACTGGTATAGAACAGGCAATGGATAAATACCTGAAAGGAAAGCCTGGCAAAATCTTAAGTGAGGTTGATGCCGGAGGCCAGGGAGTAATGCCTGGAGAAAGCAAGGTTATTGATGTTAAGGACGGATCGAATGTAGTGCTCACAATTGATGAAGTAATCCAGGATATAGCAGACAAAGCGTTAAGCGAGGCTATATCCCAGTTTAAGGTTGTTAATGGAGGCACTGCCATTGTAATGGACCCTAGGAATGGCGAAATTCTTGCGATGGTTTCCAAGCCTGATTTTGATCTGAACAACCCAAGTGCGGCACCGGAAGGTGCAGATAAAACCAAATGGAAGGGTACAAGCGATAATGAAGTGAATTTTCTGTGGAATTCCATATGGAGAAATAAAACACTCGCAGAACCTTATGAGCCAGGATCAACTTTTAAAACAATTACTGCCGCAATAGGCATAGAAGAAGGGCTTGTAAATCCTGAAACTACTGTAGATGATTTTACATACAGATTAACGCCAAAGTCACCTAAAATTGATTGCCACCTGCCGAACAGGCATGGTGTTGAGAGTTTCAGGCTCAGCATGTATAGATCTTGTAACCCGGTATATGCAAAGTTATCACAGGATATTGGGATTGATAAATTTTATGGATATATGAGGGCTTTTGGATTCTATGACAAGACAGGGCTTGATCTTTCAGAAGAGAGTTTGGGGATATTCCAACAAAAGCCTACTAACCTCGATATGGCAGTTGCATCCTTCGGTCAGAGATTTACAATTAACCCATTGCAATTGATAACAGCATATTCAGCTGTTGCAAATGGAGGCAAACTCTTAAAGCCGCATATTGTAAAAGAAATAACCGATCAGGATGGAAATATTATTGAGAGGACTGAGCCGGAATTAGTAAGGAATGTACTTTCGAGGCAAACCTGTAATACATTGATGGATATTCTTTTGGGTGTGGTTACAGATCCCAGTGGTACAGGCGGAAAGGCATATGTTAAAGGTTATGCTGTGGCCGGAAAAACAGGTACAGCGGAAACAACTAAAAATATAAACAGACTGGGCTTGCCGGATGTGGCAAAACAATTTAATGTTGCATGGTCTGCCCCTATAGACTACAAGGATACTGAAAGATATATAGCATCCTTTGCAGGGATGGCACCTGCTGATAACCCTGTGATTTCTGTGCTAGTTACCCTTGATTACCCGAACATGCTTCAGCATACCGGAGGAGTTGTAGCGGCACCTGCTGCAGGCAAAATAATAGAGGAGACACTTGAATACTTAGGAGTGGAAAGAAAATATACAGAACGTGATAAAAAGCTTATTCCAAAGGAATATACGGTTCCTGATGTAAGAAATATGGATATAGAGAAGGCTGCTGCAGAACTAAAAAAGAGCAAACTGGAATTTATAAAGGAAGATTTGGGAGACACTAATAATATCAAGGTAATATCACAATACCCTAAACCGGGAACTGTAGTTAGGGAAAACTCATTTATTACCTTGTACATGTATAAAACTGATAAACCTGTAATGGTAAAAGTACCTGACTTAAGTAAAAAAACAGTTTTAGAGGCCATAAATGCACTCAATGACATAGGACTTAATATTAAGGTCAATGGTGAAGGTTTTGCCGTTTCCCAGTCGGTTCTACCAGGCAAAGAAGTACAGAAAGGATATGAGATCGGAGTTAATTTTGAAACAGACAGCAACATAGATGACTAGGAATGAAAATTTCATTTGAAAGGAATGTTTGAATGAACTGGATTGATAGGCTTGAAAGGAAGCACCAGCGTTTTTCCATACCTGGATTGGTAAGATATATAGTAATTGCTACAGCTATATTGTTTGCTTTAAATGAGTTTTCGCAGGGCAGAGTATATGACTTGTTGGAATTGGAAGCTTCAAAGGTCTTTGGAGGCCAAGTATGGAGACTTGTATCCTTCATTTTTGTTCCTCCGGCTTTGGGTACTTTGGGTGTTATTGCTATAATATTTATGCTGTATATATTTTATATATTTGGCACAGCTATGGAAAGTTATTGGGGGAGCTTCAAGCTGACGTTCTATTATTTAATAGGCATGATTTCAGCAATTGTGGCCGCGTTTATTACTGGATATGGAACATCTGAATTCATCATGTTATCTATTTTCCTTGCATTTGCTTATATTAATCCTGATTTCAAGCTTCTTCTGTTTTTCGTAATACCGATGAAAATAAAGTATATTGCCTGGTTTGAAATTCTATATGTGATATATTCTGTTGTATTTAGTCCTATTTATGTGAAAATTGCTGCAATATTATCATTTGTAAGCTTCATTGTGTTTTTCGGAAAGGATATGTACTTAAATTGGGTTGAGCCAAGAGTTAAGAAACTGATAAAGAAACAAAAGAGAAAGAAATTCAAAGTCATTGTACCTGAAAAGAATTTTAAAATCAAACATAAATGCAGGGTCTGCGGGAGGACCTCTGAGGATTACCCGCAATTGAAGTTCGGATACTGCCGTTCATGTGGAAGTGACTATGAATATTGCAGTGATCATCTTAATAACCATAAACACTAAGTTAAAAAAGTGATTTTGTAGTGTATATTAAGGCATGAATGAAAAGCTACAAAATCACTTTATTTATGGCCGGTAAATTATAATGTTGTTGTAGATGTGTATTCTACCTTTATTGTGTCGTCTTTTTGTCTCGCCAGCTTTGCCTTATTACCTCTACCATCTTCAATATTGAGCTTTTCAAGCTTGCATTCAACAAAAAAGTTAACAACGGTTGTTTCAACAAAGCCTGCCCAGTTAAGTTTCTTTTCCATTATATCTGAGGATACTTCTAAAGTTTCCTCCAAATTATTGTTTTTTTCATCTGTAGACATGGTTATCACCTTTCCTTATATTTTATCTGTCATTTGGACATTTATATAATATCATCTTTAATCGGTTCATGGAAGCATTGATAACAATATTGCCTGAAATTATACGGTAAGTAATATTTGGGGCATGCCTAAACATGTAGAAATTCCATCAGTGTCTTATACTTCTTATCGAGGAATCCCGGTATATATTCATGCCCAAAATATCTGAAAACTGAAATCTCCTTTGTACATTTCAAATGGTTGAATGCAGCAAAAACCGTAGAAGGAGGGGTTATTTGGTCAACAAGCCCAATAGATGTCAGGCAGTGACATTTAATATTTGGTGCATGATTCATAACATCAAAGTATGAGAGAGTTTTTTTGGCATCAATATCAATCTGTGGATCTGAATTACGTCTGAGAAATTCATTTAATTCGCCATATGGCCCATCTGGACAAATATCAATTGCCCTATTGAAATGGGATAGAAACGGAAACTCGTTAACTGAGAGAATGGGAATCTGTGATAATGCGGCAGTGGCTAAAGCTAAACCCCCTCCCTGACTTTCTCCAACTACAGCGATCTTGTCTTTGTTTACTCCTTCAATAGATGCAAGTATGTTTACAGCTCTGACAGCATCCATGTAAACTGCCCTGTAATAATATTTTTCCGGGGATAATAAGCCCTTAGACATCCAGCCAGCGTTATGGCCGTGGGGAGATACTACATTATCAACGCTTTCATCTTGTTGACCACGGCAAAACATAAAGAGTACCGCATATCCTCGAAGTGCATAGTTCGCAACATCATGGTGTCTTCCGTTAGAAGCCCAGTTATATCCATGGAAATGGAGAATGCCTGGATGTGGGCCTTGGGACTCAGGGATAGCAAACCATCCTGATATATTGGAATTATTAAAGCCTTTAAAGTTAAGCTTATACATTTTTATACTTTTTGTAGGATAATCAACAGGATCTAGAGAATATTCAAAAGGGACAGATTTTAATTCTTCAAGAGAAGACTCCCAGAACTTATCAAAATCTTTTTCTCTTGTTAAAGGCGGTAAATAATTTTCAAGTTCACTTAAAGGCATATCATAGGGTTGATTCATAATGTACCTCCGTAATAATTTTTAATGATCGAATGGTTTATTTTGTTATTAATAATAATTGGTAGTGTGACGATATTATTATAGATTTATATATATGAAAAGTGAATAACCTTATACATTTGTCTATCGCAAATCCCGTAAAAGCGTTCGTTATTTGCTCTGACAAATGTAAGATTATTAACATTTTTCATATAGTAAAGTTTAGTGGTTATAATTTTTCATTCCTAAGCCCAAGCTTATTAATACCGATTTTAAAGTAATGACTCAAATATAACTTCCGCTATAAATTTCGCTCAAAAGCGGAGGTAATATTTTAGTCATTGCTAATATAATACAATACAATGTAATTATTTTCAAATAATAATTTAATGACACAAAAATCCAGGAGAGTGATTATATGGCAAGTGTACTTATAGTTGATGATGCAGCATTTATGAGGACATCGTTGAAAATGATGCTTGAAAGGAACGGGTTTACAGTTATCGGAGAAGCGGATAATGGTGCTACAGCTGTTCAAAAGTATATGGAGCTTAATCCTAATATCGTTACAATGGATATAACTATGCCTGTTCTCGATGGCATAGAAGCAACCAAAAAGATTAAGGAAATAGATCCTAAAGCTAATATAATTATTGTATCGGCTATGGGTCAGGAAGTCTATGTTAGAGATGCTGTGGTTGCAGGAGCGAAAAATTTTATTGTTAAACCGTTTAAGGAAGATCATGTGGTGAAGGTTTTAAGTTCGTTGTGATGATGTTAAGAAATAATTGAGAGAGGTGATTTGATGTCTAATGGCTACAGAGAGCCTATGCTGGAAATGTATAAATTTGAAACTAATCAACTTCTTGAACAATTGGAGCAGTTAATTATTAACAGTGAAAAATCCAATTGTTATTCTCAGGAAGCTATTAATGAAATATTCAGAATTATGCATACAATAAAAGGCTCATCTGCTATGATGCTTTTCAACGGAATTTCTACACTCGCACATTCAATAGAAGATCTGTTTTTCTATTTGAGAGAATCCAAGCCTGAAAATGTTGATTATATAAAGCTAAGTGATTTAGTTCTTTTATGTACCGATTTTATAAAGGAGGAGCTTTCCAAAATTGAAAGAGGCATTGAGCCTGATGGTGATTCAGGTGAGCTGGTAAACACTATTAAGACATACCTGGCGGAATTGAAGAGCATGGGCGGCAGCACAGCTGTGCATGAAAATACTACGGCTGTTGATGAAAAGGGTGCTGAAAAAAAGCAGAAGTATTTTATTACTGGCAGTTTAAGTGAAAATCCAATGAAATACTCATACAAGGCTGTGATACATTTTGAAGATGGCTGTGAGATGGAAAACATAAGGGCTTTTTCAGTTTTACACTCTTTGAAGGAATTTACTTGCGATATTAAGAGTGAGCCTGCAGATATTATAGAAAACGAAGCGAGTTCACAGATTATAAAGGAAAGCGGATTTAAGATATTATTCTGCAGCGATAAGTCATACGAAGAGATTGAAAAGATCCTTAATGAAACGCTGTTCTTAAAAAAACTTGAATTGGAAAATGTAGATGATAACGATGGAACTCATTCAGCGAAGAAGAAACCAGTAATTGATCTTGAAAGTGACAGACCAATAATAGCTGAAGCTATAAGGCCTGAAAAGGAAAAAGAAAAGGAACAGGCTAATAAATCTTTATTGCAAAACATAATAAGTGTTAACGTAAACAAGCTGGATAAACTGATGGACCTGGTGGGGGAGCTTGTGATTTCGGAAGCTATGGTTACAAGCAATCCGGATTTAAAAGGTTTAAGTCTGGAGAATTTTAATAAGGCAGCCAGCCAATTAAAAAAGATCACCAGTGAACTTCAGGATATTGTCATGTCAATAAGAATGGTGCCTTTATCTGCAACATTCCAAAAAATGAATAGAATTGTCAGGGATATGTGCAAAAAGCTGGATAAGGATGTAGAACTGGAAATCTTGGGTGAGGAAACAGAGGTTGACAAGAATATAATTGAGAATATATCCGATCCCCTCATGCATCTCATCCGAAATGCAATAGACCATGGTATTGAAACAAGGGAAGAGAGAATAAAAAATAACAAGACCCTTAAAGGTAAAATAACCCTGGAAGCTAAAAATGAGGGCGGAGAAGTAATAATTATTGTTAAAGATGACGGTAGAGGACTCGATAAGGAAAAAATACTGCAAAAGGCAATTGAACATGGCCTTATTCAGGATACAAGCAAGGATATTCCCGACAGGGAAATCTTTTCAATGATTTTACTTCCAGGATTTTCTACCAAGGAAAATGTTACAGAGTTCTCTGGTAGGGGAGTTGGAATGGATGTGGTATCAAACAACATAGAAAAAGTCGGTGGAGTAGTCAATATAGACAGCATAGTTGGTGATGGCACAACAATGACTATCAGGATACCGCTGACACTGGCAATAATTGACGGTATGAATATACGTGTAAGCAATTCTACATACACAATTCCTATAACATCAATAAAAGAGTCCTTCAGGGTAAAAGAGGATGACCTTATAACCGATCCCGACGGAAATGAAATGATTATGGTTCGCGGAGATTGCTATCCTATTTTAAGAATACACAAGCTATTTAATATAAAAGATCCTATCAGTAATATCAGTGAAGGTATCACAATAATGGTTGAAAGCGAGCTGAATACTGTATGCCTGTTTGCTGATGAGCTTTTAGGAGAGCAGCAGGTTGTAGTTAAAGCACTTCCACAGTACATTAAGAAGGTCAAGGGGATAGCAGGATGTACACTGCTTGGAGAAGGTACAATAAGCCTGATTCTTGATATTGCAACACTTGTAAAAATCAGGTAATACTGGTGGGCAATTATTTATTAATGACTAAGCTGAAAGGAGAATTAAGTATGGCTGAATTATTGGAGGAAATGGATTTAGTAGGTGAGGATTCCCAAAGGGACAAATTCTTAACATTTTCATTGGGAAAAGAGTTTTATGGAGTTGAGATAAGATATGTAATGGAGATAATCGGTATTCAACCAATTACAGAGGTTCCTGAATTACCCCATTATATTAAAGGTATCATAAATTTGAGGGGTAAAATTATTCCTGTTATGGATGTGAGGCTCAGGTTCAAAAAAGAGCCGCATGACTATAATGACAGGACATGCATTATCGTAATTGATGTCAGGGATATTTCAATTGGATTAATTGTTGATGCAGTATCTGATGTACTTGATATATCCGCACAGGATATTGTCCCTCCTCCGGAGGTTAATGCAAACAGTCATAACAAATACATAAAGGGAATAGGAAAAGTTGGAAATGATGTAAAGCTGCTGTTGGATTGTGAAAAACTCATTACTGACGATGATGCTCAATCTCTTTTGAATATATAAGAGTTACTATTAAAGGAATGATAGAAGAATTAGATAAAGGTGTGATTTGATTGGAAGTGGACATTCTAAAGAGCATTACCGACAAGGAATTTATGTTAATAACCGATTTCTTAAAGAAGAACTATGGCGTCAGGATTGGACCTGAGAAAAAATCCCTTGTAGTGAGCAGGTTGGGTTCTTTATTGAAGGAGAAAGGTTTTCAAAGGTTTTCCCAGCTTTATGATTATGTCATTACAGATAAAACGGGTGAAGCTTTGGTAAGTTTGGTGGATAAGCTTACAACAAATCATACTTTTTTTATGAGAGAAAATGATCATTTTGTATACTTTAAAGATGTTGTTTTGCCGTGGATGGAAGGAAACATAAAGGATAGGGACTTAAGAGTTTGGAGTGCAGGATGTTCGTCGGGCGAAGAGCCTTATACTTTAAGCATGATTATGAATGATTATTTTGAAATGAAAAATGCACAGTGGAATACAAAACTTCTTGCAACAGATATATCAACAACGGCACTTGGCAAAGCTAAAACAGGTATTTACCTGAATGAGCAGATTGAATCGCTGCCAAAAAGCTGGAAGGTTAAGTATTTCAATAAAATAGATGACGAAAATTTTGAAATTAAGAGCAAAATTAAGGATAATGTCATATATAGAAGGTTTAATTTGATGGAAAATATATATCCATTCAAGAAAAAGTTTCATGTCATATTTTGCAGAAATGTAATGATTTATTTTGATGAGGACACAAAGAGAACGCTTATTAATAAATTTTACGATATGACAGAACCGGGGGGATATCTGTTTATTGGGCATTCGGAGTCAATAGGCCGGGAACAATCACGGTATAAATATATTATGCCAGCAGTCTATAGAAAATAGGTGATAGTTATGAATAACAAAAAAATAAGAGTGTTGGTTGTTGATGACTCGTTGGTTTTTAGAGAAACCATTGCAAGGGGTATTGCAAAAGATAAAGGAATAGAGGTGGTTGCCACTGCCTCTGATCCATTTATGGCAAGGGATAAGATTATTGAATTTGAACCTGATGTTATGACATTGGATGTTGAGATGCCTAAAATGGATGGGATAGAGTTTTTAAGAAGACTTATGCCCCAGTACCCTCTGCCGGTTGTGGTTGTAAGTGCCGTGAGCAGTAACGTCTTTGATGCTTTGAATGCGGGTGCTGTAGATTTTGTTACAAAGCCTGATGCCAGATATGGTAGCAATATGGACAGCCTTATAAATGAGCTTGTCGTTAAAATAAAAATAGCATCTACAGCAAAGCTTGGCCATTGGAAAAGTAATAAACCAGCTGATAAGATACTTGATAGTGCCAATGCAAAGAACAAAAATACCATTATTGCAATAGGAGCATCTACTGGGGGAACTGAAGCAATATACGAGGTTATACGGAAATTCCCTGAAGACATGCCGGGGGTAGTTATTGTACAGCATATGCCTCCTGTTTTTACAAGAATGTACGCTGAAAGGCTGAATAACACATGCTCATTAAATGTAAGGGAAGCTAAGACAGGGGACCTGGTCGTTCCGGGAACTGTGCTTATTGCCCCTGGTGACAGTCATATGAGGCTTAGAAAAGGCGGGGGCGTATATTCAGTAGAATGCTTTAAAGGAGAAAAGGTAAACGGACATTGTCCATCGGTTGATGTGTTGTTTGATTCAGTTTCAAAAGTGGCAGGAAAAAATGCGATAGGAATTATTTTAACAGGCATGGGCTCCGATGGTGCAAAGGGACTCCTGGAGATGAGAAGGTGTGGTGCTAAGACAATCGGTCAGGATGAGACAAGCTGTGTGGTTTATGGTATGCCAAAAGTTGCATATGATATAGGTGCTGTTGAGAAACAGGCACCAATAAGCGACATAGCTAGAGTTGCATATTCTGTGGTGAAATCGCTTGCTTAGTCATGTTGAAAATATAACTTACCGTGTAATTTCGCTTTCTATGTTAACTTAACTCTTTAACACACACTCAAAACAGGAAGCAATATTTCAATCATGACTTAGGAATAAGGGGAGATATATGTGATTGTAATTGGAATTGGTGAGTATGGAGTTACAGATGAATATGGAGAATCTATAATTACCTATGCCCTTTCGTCCTGCATAGCGATGACGGTTTATTCACCCATCAGGAAAATAGCAGGAATGGTTCACATTTCTTTACCTAAATACTATGTTCGTCAGGGAGTTATGAAGGATAACCCCTGGACTTATGCAGATACGGCGGTTCCAATGCTTATCGACAAATTATGCAATGACTATAAGTGCAGCAAGCTTGAACTTGAAATAAAAATATATGGCGGTGCAGAATCAAAAAATAAGTCAGACATGTTTAATATAGGCAGGAAGAATATTGAAGCAGTAAATAAGGCTTTAAACTCAATTAATCTACATCCGCACTACAGTGATACAGGAGGAAATAACAGTAGAACTATAACATTATATTCCGATTCAGGAGATGTAAGGGTGCAGTATCTGCCCTTAAAAATTTAGTTTAAGAGGGCTTGTTATGAAAGAGGATTTAAAAAGAAGGCATGAAAGCTTTTCGTTTGAGGACCTGCAGAAAACATTGACCAGCATTGCCGATGGTATAATTAGCACTGATACTGAAGGTAATGTGCTGTTTATGAATGAGGCTGCGGAAAATCTTACAGGGTGGAGCTTTGAAGAGGCTTCAGGTATGAAGATTACCAAAGTATTTGTCCTTGTACATTTTGTAACGGGTGAAAGCCTTGAGAATCCATTTGAAAAGGTAATTAGAACGGGCGTTCAAAGTGGATTGGGAAGCTATTATGCATTAGTATCCAAAGATGGGACAAGAAGACTACTATCCGCCAATTTAGCACCTATTAAAAGCGAACTTGATCAAATAAGCGGAGCTGTTGGAGTATTCAGAGATATAACAAGATTAAAAAGGATGGAAGATGAACTCAGGGAAGAGCGGAATAACTTAAGGAGTATCTTTCAATATGCACCCGTTGGACTTATTATAGTTGACCGGGATTCTAAAATAATGGATGTAAATAACGCCTTCCTGAAAATGATAGACAAAGATATTGAATTTGTTAATGGTAATTATTTTGGCGATGGTATAGGCTGTGAAAACAGTATGGAATATGGCTGCAGAAATGGTCCTAAGTGTGCGAAGTGCCCTTTACGTAATGCAATTAGTGGTGTTATGAAAAAAACAGAGCCTGTAGTTGATCGCAACATCATTTTTAGACACTATAATCATGGGGTGTTTGTCGTACACCATTTTAAGATAAGTGCTGTGCCCATAAAAATGTCAGATGTTAATTGTGCAATGCTTGTAATAGAGGATATTACAAACCAGAAAAAGATTGAGAATGAGCTAAAAGCTAATGAAAGAAAATATAGAAACCTCTTTATGAATATGCTGAACGGTTTTTCATATAACAAACTGATAATGGATACTGATAAAAAAGCTATAGATTACGTAATAATGGAGGCTAACGACGAATTTTGCAGAATGGTTGGCAAAGAAAAGGAAGATATTGTTGGTAAAAGAGCTTCTGAGGTATTCGGCTTTTTAGAAAACGCTGAATTTAACATGCTGGAAGAGTATAGCAAAGTAGCCTTAGGCGGTGAAGTTATACGTTTTGAACAGCGAGTACCAGACAATGAAGATAAGTGGATCAGCTCTTTGGTTTACTCAAACGAAAAAGAATATTTTGCATTGATATGCTCTGACATAAGTGAGGAGAAAAAGGCACAAAGGGAAATGAAGAAGGCAATGGAGGCTACTAACTCTGCTTATAGGGCAAAGAGCGAATTTCTTGCGAATATGAGCCATGAAATAAGGACACCTTTGAATGGAGTTGTAGGTATGGTTGACTTAACCCTTTCTACAGAGCTTACTCCAATTCAAAAGGACAACTTAAAAACTGCTAAAGCTTGTGCAGATTCACTGCTTAGAATAATAAATGATGTTCTTGACTTCTCAAAGTTGGAAGCAGGTAAGATGATCGTTGAAAAAATAAGATTCAATCTAAAAAGAATTTGTGACAATATAATTAAATCCCATATTGTAAAAGCAAAAGAAAAAGGGATTGATCTGAAGTGCAATATAGATAAGTGTGTTCCACTTGAATTGATAGGAGATCCAAACAGATTAGTGCAGGTCTTGAATAATTTGGTTAGCAATGCATTGAAATTTACAGAAAAGGGTAGAGTTGATGTCAATATTACCTTGGTAAACAGAAATAATAATTTTGTAAAGGTACAGTTTGCCATTATAGATACCGGTATTGGAATATCCAAAGATGATATGGACAAACTTTTTAAGAGCTTTACGCAGGTTGATGGGTCACATACAAGGAAATATGGTGGAACGGGACTTGGGCTGGTTATATCCAAAGAACTGTTAGGGCTTATGGGAAGTTCTATAGATGTAAATAGTGAGAAGAATGTTGGAAGTACTTTTTCATTTATACTTGAATTTGGAATTGGGCATGGTAATTTTGTACAATATTCTGAGGATAATAAGATTGTTAAATCTGAATATACAGCCCATATACTTGTGGCGGAAGATGACAAGATTAATCAGATAGTCATTTGCAGAATGTTAGATGAACGGGGATATACCTACGATGTAGCCAATAATGGCATAGAAGCAGTTCAAAAGGTTATGGAAAAGGATTTTGATATTTGTATTATGGATGTTCAAATGCCTCAAATGGATGGTATTCAAGCCACTAAGCTCATAAGAGAATCCAAGAAAAGCTCAGGGAAGCATCTACCGATTATTGCTCTCACTGCCCATGCTCTTCATGGTGATAGGGAAAGATTTCTGAACTTGGGTATGGATGAGTATCTTTCAAAACCAATAATTATGAACGAGTTTTTCAAAAAGATTGAGAAATTCATGAATCCTAATTGTACATTAGAAGAAAATGATGGGAATTGCATAGAAAGCCCAAGTTATGAATATGATGATGAACCGCAAGATAATTTTGGACTTATAAGGAGGAAAGCAGAGGATTTAGGTAAGGTCATGATGGCAAGGGATATTTATGTCATTGAGTCTTATGCTCACGACATAAAGCTATTGGCAGTAGAAATGGGTATTGATGCATTGAAGACTTTGATGTTCAGGATTGAGCTTGCAGCAAGAAGAGAAGATATTAATGAAGCTCTGATTCTATATAACGAACTAGTTAATTTGCTTAAAGATGAAAGTTTAGATAATAGGGTACTTTAATTATATTTATGTGTTAATAATCTTACATTTGCTGAGCAAATAACGAATGCTTATTTGGCATTTGCTTAAGATAAATATAATGGATTTATCACTTTTATTAATAATATAAAAGAATGATGGGTATTATAGGTAAATGAAGGAGGTCTCTTATGAGAATATTAATTGCGGAAGATGATATGGCTAGCAGAAAATTTTTAGCAAGGTTTTTATCAAAGTATGGTGAGTGTGATATAACTGTTGATGGAATGGAGGCTATAGAAGCTTTCATGGTATCGTTTGATATCGATAAGCGGTATGATCTTATTTGTCTGGATATTATGATGCCTAAGCTTGATGGAATGAAGGTCTTGAAAACAATCAGGGAAATTGAAAAACAGAAGGGTGTGCCTGAAGACAAACTGGTTAAAGTTATTATGACAAGTGCATTAAACGAATTGGATATTGTTAATAATTCTTTTGAGACAGGAAGCGAAGCTTATGCAACAAAACCTATCAATACCGAAAAATTTGAGGAGGTAATGAAAAAGCTGGATTTGATAAAATAGATTAAAATGGACAAATTATAATTGACCTGACTAAAAATATCATGTAAAATTAAGATGTTAGAGTAAAGTTACTAATGAGTAAAGTAATATTACAAAATTTTTGTAAAACTTATTGCAGTTGTCTGTAAACAGCATCACATCCACTTTTGTGATGTATGTTTATGTTTATACTTGTTCTGATTTAATATTACTTTTGAGAAAGTAATATTAAAATTGAACTTTGAAAATGGAATATTATTGCTCTGTTTTATTACATACCAAAATATAATAAATTATCTTTCCAGCTCATTTACGGTAAAATATAATCACTATTCATGTATTATTTGCGTTTAGCGTCTATACAGGATATTCATCAATTCATATCTTATGCTGTTATCAATCTAATTTTCCAATGGCTTTATTTATTTGAGAATTGCTTTAGGGGTTAGAGGTGTAAGTGTATAGTTATATAATATGCATTTGGTATTAAGGCATGACTAAATAAAAAGGTATATATTCGGTTCATAAGAAAGTGTATATAAAAGTTAACCACTTTCAACATACTTTTGAGCTGATATTTATATTATTTAACTTTTTCTAAAATTTAGGAGGGTAAGTGAAATGAGAAAGAAGCTAACCATTTTAGGTCTGCTCATACTTTTAGTAATGGCAGCTAAAACGACCTGCTTTGCAGGTAACTTGTTGGGGCAAAGTGATTTCAGTGGAGAAAATGCTTTGCCATGGGTAACTGTACCGAATGCACCTGGTGTTGCATCAGGAAAACTTGTTAACGGTGAATATGTGTTAACAATTACAAACCCTGGTGTTAACAAATGGGATGTACAGTTCAGACATAGAGGCATTACTTTGCAAAAAGGCCATACTTATCAAGTAAAGTTTAAACTTCGTTCTGCTGTGGACTGCAAGGTATATGCTAAAATTGGCGATCAGGATGTACCTTACAAGGAATACTGGTCGAATCAAGGCATGCCCATCGAATTAATTGGCGGAGAAGAAAAAACAATTAATCAAACATTTGTAATGGAAGAGAATACAATTGACGGTGTTGAATTTGCATTCCAATTTGGTGGAGAAATGGCAAGTGAGGTTTATCCTTATCTTGTTGCCATTGATGACATTTATCTTTTGGATGAGCAGTTTACACCTACTATACCACCTGAACTGGCTCCTCCGCCGGATGTTCGTGTTAATCAGGTAGGATATTTCCCTAACGGACAGAAAAAGGCTACTGTGGTTAGTGATTCAACTACACCGGTAAAATGGTACTTAAGAGATAAGGAAAATGTAGTGGTTGCATCAGGAAATACTAAAGTTGTAGGACTTGATGCTGCATCAGGTGACAAGGTTCATATAATAGATTTTTCATCTTATAAGGTACCGGGAACTGAATATAAGATTACTGTGGGCAAAAGCACAAGTCATCCATTTGATATTGCAACAAATCTGTATTCGGTAATGAAATATGACGCTATGAGGTATTTCTATCATGCAAGAAGTGGTATAAAAATTGAAATGCCTTACAGTGCAGAATCCCAATGGGCTAGAGATGCGGGACATTTACCTGATGTCGGTATAGCAGTGCCTGAGGCTGGTGATTATTCTCTCGACGTTACTGGCGGATGGTATGATGCAGGTGACCATGGAAAATATGTTGTAAATGGTGGTATATCTGTTTGGACTCTTTTGAACCTTTATGAAAGATCCAAAAATTTAGGTGGAGCAGCTGCACAAGCTTTTAGAGACGGTAAACTTATTATACCTGAAAATACAAAATCATCATCAATTTATGTTAATGAAAAATATAACGGAACGCCTGACATTTTAGATGAATGTAAATGGGAATTGGATTTTATGCTTAAAATGCAGATACCCGAAGGGTATCCAAACGCGGGTATGTCATTACATAAAATTGGTGATATAAAATGGACAATGATTGGAACTGCACCGGCTGATGACCATGAGGAACGTAATCTATATCCGGCTAGTACAGCGGCTACATTGAACCTGGCAGCAGTTGCTGCACAAGGGTCACGTTTGTGGAAAATAATAGACTCAAAATATTCGGAGAAACTTTTGGCAGCAGCTGAGCTGGCATGGGATAAAGCTGTAGAAAAACCAGCTATGTATGCTGTAGTACATGGTAACGGAAGCGGTACATATGCTGATTCAAATGTTAAGGATGATTTCTATTGGGCTGCTTGTGAGCTATATGCTACAACGGGCAAAAGCAAATACCTCGATTACATTCAGGGGCCTGAATGTTCTGAGTATTACCTCAAAATGCCTGCAAAGTTGGGAAACCTTACCGGAAGCTTTGACTGGGGAACAACTAACGGTTTGGGAACATTGACACTTGCAATGGCACCAAACAAACTTCCACAGGCTGACATAGATACTGCTAAGAAGAATATAATAGCAGCTGCAGACAGCTTTATGGCTGTTCAGGCAAAAGAAGGCTATGGAGCTCCATTAGATCCAAGCTACTATACTTGGGGTTCAAACTCATTCATACTTAATGAATGCTTAGTAATGGGTGTTGCATATGATTTCACAAAGGACAGCAAGTATATAAACGGCGTTACAGAAAGCTTTGACTACTTATTAGGACGTAATCCTAACGATAAGTCATATATATCGGGATATGGTGAAAGACCTCTTAGAAATCCACATCACCGTTTCTTTGCGAGCCAGGCAAACAAGAAGTACCCACCTGTGCCTCCTGGATTTGTTTCAGGCGGACCTAACTCAGGCTGCGAAGATCCATACATTCAGGAAGCAGGAATAAAAGGTAATCCTCCGCAAAAATGCTTCATTGACAACATTGAATCATGGTCAAGTAATGAGGTTACAATCAACTGGAATGCACCGTTGGTTTGGGTAACAGAATTCCTTGATGAAGTTGGTGGAAGTATTACTGAAAGTGTGAAAGAAGATATAAATAAAGATAAAGCTGTAAACATGATGGATGTTGCAATGATGGCAAAAGCATTTGGCGGAGTTGTCGGGGATGCAGCATATGATTCAAAATGTGATCTTGATAGCGACGGATCTATTAATATGAATGACGTTGTTATTCTCGCAAAGAAATTCGGCTATACTTATTGATATAGTTGTTCAAAAAGGCTGAGGCACTAAGTGCTTCAGCTTTTTTTGGTGTTCGCCCAACATGGGCAGTATCTTGGCGGTAAAAGTCCGCTATGGGCTTTGTAGTGGGAACCATTAGCTGAACAGCAAGGGTGTCCATCGTGAGGTGGAATCTGAAGGAAGCTGAAGGCAAAGTCTTGCACCGACGGACAGAAATTACATATAAGGCAGGGCGAAATGGACGAGTTTGCCAAACAAAACGAAGTCCAATACTACCCGAATTTGGCAATGTAAATGTAACGGTGGCATGAGATGAAAGTTATTGCTCTTAATCGGGGAGGTCTGGACGGTATGCCTCCGACAAGAAGGATGAATTTCCTACAGAGGTAACCCGTGCCGAGAGGTATGACTGAACGTCCAGAAGTCAGTTCAAGCCATAGTACTGATTGAGTCTATCGAAAGGATAAGTTAGGGAAGGGCTTGACGGTAAGTTAATAATGAATTTCGGCAGTGCTGACCTTGTTATGAACACAGACAACCATATGTATTATGA
>JAEYYB010000017.1 GCA_023430975.1 Bacillota bacterium
CAAATATTCGCAAGTATCAAAACAAAGAAGAAACCGTACGCTACAAACCTAGTGTGTAGAAGGGTTCTAGTATTCGCATTATCAAATATGTTGGTTTATTATGGGGTTAACTTTTAACTCTTGAGTATAATTACGTCTTCCATATTTATTACCTGATTGTTGTTCATATCGCCTTCCATCAATCCTACTGGATCGTTTGAGCTGGAAATGGATATGCTGATGCGATCTGATGGAAACTTCACATTTATGTTTCGGGTTAGATAACCGGGCTTGGAAATTATTAATTTAAATTCTGTTAAAGATGGTGTGATTCCTTTAATTTCAAATAATCCTTTAATGTCGGATGATGCTGAATAATTAGTCCCTTCAATTTCAGCCTTAAAACCTTCACCCTTTATATATCCGTTTATTGACCTTAGCGATACTGAAGGCGTACTGGTGGGGCTTGGGGCTATAATAGGGGATGGTGTTGGAGTGGGATTAAATGTAGGTGTATATGAAGGTAACCCCACATTGGCCTCTAAAAAGGCATCCATGGCAATTGTCGGCCTTCCGTTAAGGTTCCAGGCACCTTTGCCATATCCGGCCCAATTATAACACTGGGGCTCCCAGTAAAATACCCCAAGACCTTTTCCATTTGAAACCGATCGAACTTTCTTTATGAGGTCTGAAATCAAGCTCTTTGAGCTGCTTGCAGCAGTATTATCCATACCTACTTCGCATATCATTATTTCCTTTCCATATCTGGAAACCATATCATTCATGTTTGTAAGACATTGATTGCTTAAGGTGGTAAAGTTATCCTGCTCGGGATAAAGGGACATGCCTATTACATCATATTTGCCGCCATTGTTCTTAAGACCGTCGAAAATCCACCTGAATAAACTGTTATCATATCCATTGGATATATGTACTATTACCTTTGCGTCAGGAAAAACAGTCTTTACAGCATCATAACCCCGGGTTACAAGCTGGGCAAAGTTCTTCATACTTACCGAAGCCTTTCCGTCATCCCAAAGCATACCGTTGTTGGTTTCATTTCCCACCTGAACCCATTCAGGTGTTACTCCATTGGATTTTAACGCATTTAATACATCCAAGGTGTGGTCATAAACATCAGTCTGTAATTGTGTGATGGTATGGTTTTTCCAGGCTTCAGGCTTATATTGTTTTCCCGGGTCTGCCCAGGAATCGCTGTAATGAAAATCAATCATTATTCTAAACCCCATGCTGGCACAACGCTTGGCAAGAGCAACAGTTTCAGCTTTACTGCAGTGGCCGCTGTATGGATCATTTGATGGATTTACCCATACCCTCAGCCTTATTGAATTTATCCCATGCTCCTTTAAAATTTGAAGGCAATCTTTTTGTACTCCGTTATCGTCATAAAACTTGTATCCTTTAGCTTCCATCTGAGGCAGCCAGCTTACATCGGCCCCGCATGAAAAAGAAGCTGCATGGGATTCTATAAAGGATAACATGTTGATAAGAATAACAGAAATAATTACCATTGATAAGATTGCTGGAATTTTAAAAATATAATTTTTCATTTGGAAATCAGTCCCTCCTATTTATTATTTCTTAGCAATTACTAATGCGAAAAGAAACAAAGATTTTATGGGTATAATGTATGTTTTACAATAATTTTTGGATGTACAATAATTATAGTAAAATTTAAATATATAAGCATTATATCAAATGAAAAAATTTTGTCACAAAATTATATGGTTAAGTGTTAACATTATAGATAAAGTTATTAAGGCATGTTTGATATTAACTTACCATATTAACATAGTGTACACTAAAGTGATAGGAGTGGATTGTCATAAGCGTGTCGATGGAAGGTCAGATTAACAGATTTAAAAATGTTTCTGATGATTTCAGACTAATTTATGAAAAATATTACCGTGTGATACTTCGCCATACAGCTTATATTACCGGAAGTATTCAAACCGCTGAGGATTTGACACAGGAAGCTTTTATAAAGCTCTATAATGCACCTCCGCAGCATTCGAATATTATAGCCTGGCTGTCAATGGTTGCAAATAACCTTGCTTACAACCATATAAGGAATGAAAATTCGAGAAGAAGCAAGGAACCTGTCATATATGAAGGTGAATCCGATAAGGTAATATCTATTGAGGATGCAGCCATCATGAATTATGACATAAGGCAGACCAAGAAAATACTTGATTCAATGCCGGAAAGGGACCGGATTTGCTTACTTATGAAGTTTTCAGGCTACAAATATGATGAAATTGCTGAAGTAATAAAAGTGGAAAAGTCTTCAGTTGGAACTATACTTGCCCGTGCACAGGCAAAGTTCAAGGAAAAGTACGTAAAGGGAGGCACGTTAATATGAAATGTCAGGATAATGGATTCTTACAGTCATATATAGACGGTGAGCTGGAAATCGATGAAAAGAAGCAGCTTGAGGAGCATATTGTTAAGTGCGAGAGATGCAGAGACGCATTGAGCATTATAAAATCAAATGATGATTTCGCATATATGAAAATTAAGGAATATAGAGATAATATGTATGACAGGGTGAATGATGCAGATGAAATTATTCGGCCTTCAAATAACAAAAAGAAAGAAAAGAACAACAATACAAAAATTGAAAAAGGAGTGTATAAAATTATGTTAAAAAATAAAAGAATCGCTGCTGTTGCATGTGCTGCGGTAATAATGACTACATGCCTGGCTTTCCAACCTGTTAGAGCTGCAATATCAAACACACTGCTCATATTCAGGGCAAATGATGTAAAAAGTATTAATATTACCCTTGATGATATTGACAAAATCAAGGCACAGCTTGCAAAAACCGATGCTGAGATAGATATTAAGGCTTTGGGTAGAATAAAGACTACAGGCAGCTTTGAAAACAAAACTTTAAGCATGGAAGAGGCCAAAGCTTTAAAGGATTTTGAGGTTGCTTTTCCAGATGAATCCCTAGGCAATAATCCTCAAATTTCAACGGTAGATCCTTTTACAATGGAATTTACATTAAATGTTCCAAGCATTAACAAATTCTTGAAGTCATTCGGTACTCAAACACTATTACCGGAAAGTCTGGATGGAAAAACATTTCAGGTTAATTTCCCAAGGGTGATAAATATAGATTATAATGACAGTGCAAACGGCTATCTTCAAATGATGCAGACAAAGAGCCCTGAAATCAATGCACCTGATGGGGTTAATCCGGATGATATATATAATTCGTTATTATCTATGCCCATTTTGCCTGAAAACATAAAGAAGCAGTTAAGTGATGCTAAAGACTGGAGGAATACACTATATATCCCTGTTGTTGATTCCAAATCCCAGGAAGTAAGCATTAATGGGGCAAAAGGATATATTATGGACTTGGATTCCCAATATAAGAATATTGTGTGGTATAATAGGGAAGTACTATACTCCATTGGTGGAACAATAAGCAGGGATGAACTGATAAAAATTGCTAATTCTGTGAGGTAATAATGGTTATTGAGACGGAGAATATCACTAAATTTTATGGCAAAAAATTAGGTTGTAAAGACATTTCCATATCGGTCAAGGAAGGGGAGATATTTGGCTTCCTTGGCCCTAATGGGGCAGGTAAAAGCACATTTATAAAAATTATGACAGGTTTGCTTTTTCCTACATCAGGCACAGCTACGATACTTGGAAAGCCCTTAAACGATATGTCGGTAAGGAAGAGAATCGGCTTTCTGCCGGAAAATTTCAAATATGGGGAATGGATGACAGGGGAAGACCTCCTGTCTTTTCATGCTTCTCTATTTAAGCTTGATAAGACTTTCGTTAAAGAAAGGATAAAGGAAGTCTTATCTTTGGTAAAACTTACAGGCCATGAAAAATACAAGCTCGGAACATACAGTAAAGGCATGCAGCAGCGTTTAGGCCTGGCCAGTGCTCTTCTTCCCGATCCTGATCTTCTGTTTCTCGATGAACCTACTTCAGCACTTGATCCCATAGGTAGGAAAGAGGTTAGGGATATAATGACGGAGCTTAAAAGGAGAGGCAAAACAATTCTATTAAACAGCCACCTTTTAAGTGAAGTGGAAGTGGTGTGTGATAGTCTTGTCATTATAAACAAAGGCTCGGTTGTTGTACAGGGTGACATGCAGGAGCTATTAAAGGGTGAGGAAATATTGCACATACATGCCGAGGGTATAAGTGAGGAAATCATTAATATGCTCAAAAAAATCGATGAAAAATTGGTAATTGAAAACAACAGGATCAGTATGAAGGTTAACAACAAGGATGATGTTCATATGACTGCTTCCATAATAGTAAGTGGAGGCGGAAAACTTTATGAACTCAAAACTCAGGGAACAAACCTGGAAAGTAAATTCATCAGCCTGATAGAAGGTGGTGATAACAAATGATGACCATAGCTTTCACCACATTTAAAGAGGCTTTGAGAAAGAAACTGATACTTTTAATAGGAGCACTGTCGGTTATTTATATTTTGCTCTTCACAATAATTACCTACTTTTATGCTAAGGATTTCAAAAACGGTACATTTCTCGATGCGGCTCAGATAGGCAATATGGCTTCCCAGATCATATCAGTTATGGGATTTTATTTTTCCAGTATGCTGGTTGCACTGCTTACAATAATGACATCATTAAGTTCAGTATCATCGGAGGTTGAGAATGGAACAATTCATTCAATAATAACAAAGCCATTAAAACGTTATGAATACATAATGGGTAAATATATAGGTCTTGGCATTATATCGGTATCATATGCTACAATTTTATTTCTGCTGGTAATTCTTATTCCTAAAATTAATGGGCTGCCTGTAACAGACATAATGGAACTGCCGGGAATTATTAAAGGGTGGGGATTATTTATACTAGAGCCGCTGGCTATACTGTCATTATCCATATTTGGAAGCTCTATTTTCCATACCCTTACAAACGGTATAATGGTTATTGCAATATACATTCTTGGTCTTATTGGAAGCATGATGGAGCAAATAGGCTCCATTATTTCAAACGACAATCTGTATAAATTCGGAATATTCTCGAGTCTTATATCTCCATTTGATTTGATTTATAGAAAGATGATATCATTGGTTTTTTCAGATACAATCATTGCAAACCCAATGAGTGGAGGGCTTAATTCCGGGGCCACATCGCCCAGCATATGGATGATGGTTTACATAGGTATTTACCTTGTAGGGCTGCTGATTTTGGCTGTTGCAAAGTTTAACAAGAGGGACATAAGTTAAGAAGGTTTTTGGGTTTATGAATATAAATAAGTACTAAATGTACAAAAGTATTAGAAATATATGCTTATAAAAGAAACCGGTTTTATCTTAATTTGCATGGAAGATATGAAAGCTGTGGGTTATCATATATAGGGGAATTATGGAGAAAACAGCTAAAAAACGATCGACTAATTCGTTTTTTAGCTGTTTTTGATGTCTGCGAATTATTATTATTGTACTACATGAAAAGTGTTAATAATCTTACATTTGTCAGAGCAAATAACGAACGCTTTTACGGGATTTGCGATAGACAAATGTATAAGATTATTCACTTTTCATATAATAGTCTATTTTATTGAAAAATTTACTGGTAAAAATGACTACATAATATTATAATTTTCATACAATACAGTGAATTATTATGTAAATACAGGAACGGAATATGATTTATTTAGTTATAGCATTACAGTTTTTACTTGTGGGGGCAGGAATAGTTTTTCAGGATTTAACAAAATTATTTGATATGACTGCCAGTTTTTCAATATTAGTTACTTCTTTTGTTTTGTGGAGAAAAAACGATTACATCTACAATAAATTTGCGTTTTTTGCTATGATATTCTGTTTTGTTGGTGATCTATCAATGGCTTCAATAATACCGTTACCCAATAATTTTATTGGAGGTATGATGATATTTGCTATTGCACATATACTGTTTATAATCTGTTTTATTAAGACAGCTAAATTTAATGGAAGAAGTCTGGTTACTCCGAAACTGGCAATTGGTATAATTCTTTATCCCGCAATAGAAGTGGTAATATGGTGGTTTTATATTCTTAACACTTCTAAAATGGCATTATCAATTGGGGCTCTGGTATATGGCATGGTAATCGGTGTAATGGCTGCATTTGCACTAACTTTGTATCTGGTATTGGGGAAAAGGTACTTACTCTCAGCTGCCGGAGGCGTGTTTTTCATTTTGTCAGATGCTATTATTGGAATGAGCAGTATTAAAGGCATAGATGTTTCTAATAGAAATGCTCTTGTTTGGTTAACTTATGTTGCAGCATTAATGGGAATTATCTATAGTAATACAGTTTTAGAAAGTGATCAAAATTAACATATCATACACAATATTTTACAAAAAAATATTAAATATCCAATTGGGTATTTACAAAAAATGTATTAATGTGATATAATTTAGAAGGATTTACAAAACATGTATAAATAATTTGTTTTGGTTATATGTAAAAATTAAAAAACAAATTGGATGTTTGTTTTTCATATATAAGAATCGAATAGTTCTTGGTAAGTGTCTGAGCAAAACTTTAAAGCTTTATTTTAAAGCTTTTATGTGCATCGTGTGTTATTCTCAAACGGTATTTACACAAACTTTAGAAATCTTAATAGCTGTATAAAAATCATTATTTATTTTACATTTTATATTAAAAGAGATGAATCAATTACATTTGTCTTAGGTCAAATGTAAGATTAATAACACTTTTAATATAGTAATGACATAATTGGTTTTTATCAATTTAAATGCCATGTAAAACCTACATTAACCAGGCTGTTATTTTGTGCTGCAAAAAGATGTTTATATATTCTTTTTGTTTGTACAAGTTCAGTTAATAAATTTGAAGGAGTGGTAAAATGCGTACAAAAAGTTTTATTTCTTTCACTGTTACTCTATTTGTTACTTTGTTGTTGTTTACACTACTCTATGTTTTTGTTGTTGAAACAGGCTCAATCAGACCATCAATTAATGACGCTAATTCCATTACAGTATTTAGCAACTCTGAGATTGTCGCTACCAAACAGGATCTTGTTGTTACCAATGCCATGATTACATCTAAAATGGACACATCCATAGAATATACCTATACAATTAAAAATGACGGTGCAGTTACAATTCCAAGTCTCTATAAAGTATCAATTCGGAATTTTTATTCTAAAAAAGCCGATATAGTTGATGCTGATAATGTGGATGCAGGAGTATGCACCATAGAGACAGACCGTCCGCTTGCTCCGGGGGAGACATATACAGGAACCAGTTATGCATCAGGCACAATTCCCAAGGGGATGAAATACCTGGTCTTCGAAGTTGATTATGACAATATTTTAGACGAAGAAGTGGAGATCAACAATACTTATTCGTTACTATTAGCACCTGATTTGGTTTTCACTGATGCAAAGATAACATCCAAAAACGGCGATCAAATAAATTATACTTATACTATAAAAAATAATGGATGTACTACTTTAAATGATCTTTATTATATAAACATACAAAATATATATTCTGCTAACACTACTTATAATGATAAAGGGGACGTGCCTTCAGGCGGGTGTATTCTGGGATTAAAACGATCTCTTGCACCTGGTGAGAGCTATACAGGGACATTCTATTCCATCACCAAGGTACCTGTAGGGATGAATTATATGCTCATAAAGATTGACGGCTGTGATATTGAAAAAGAGTTGGATGAAAAAAATAATACTTACATTTTGCCATTGATGCCTGATATTGAAATCACAGATATAAAGGTTATTTCAAAATCACAAAATCAGGTTAATTATGAATATACAATTAAAAACAATGGAATAAATACAGTTACAAGCCTTTATAACATATCAATACAGAATTTTTATTCGGCTAACGACATTTTTTATGATGAAAATGATGTTGCTGCGGGTGGAGGTGTTCTTGCCGTAGATCGTTCACTTGCACCCGGTGAGAGCTATACAGGTACATTTGCAGCGTTTGGTGCAGTTCCTAGCGGAATGAATTATGTAACAGGCATGGTTGATTGGGGAGATAACATTAGAGAGACAAATGAGGATAACAACAAATTCGCAACAAAGATACCTTATATTTAAACAGTGAGAGCAACAAAACTTTATGATTGAAAATCAAAATTAATCTTACATTTGGAAAAGATCAAAGATGATTTTTTATAGACGAATGTAATGATTAATTGATTTTTATATATATTTAAAGAGATCGGTTACTTGCTCAGGGCCGATCTCTTTGTGTTTTAATATTGCAGTTTATTTAAGACAATATATTGAATGCTAAGGTAATTTTGGTGACTATTTTATTGAAGACACGTAATTTGTTATGAAAGTTGTTTTGTGTAATTGTATATTTCATCAATTAATGATAATATTTTGGTGACGGTAAACAATTTATTTTGCAAGATTTGCACTTCCATTGATTAAGTTAATATTTAAAATGTATTACAAGAAACAAACGCATATGCCTTATGCTTTATCATGAAATTAAAGATTATTACATCGGGGTGATAACATGGGTCAAATTAGTAATGCTTTAAGTATGTACTTTTTATTAAGGTCTAGAGGTAAAATGAAAACAAGTGAACTGGCTGATAAGCTGGAGATTGATAAAAGAACTATCAGCAGATTCAGAGACGAACTGGAAATAGCAGGCATATATATTGACTCTTTTACTGGAAAATACGGTGGTTATAAGCTGTCGAATAAAAATATTATATCTGAATGTTATATCTCTGATCAGGAATACAACTCTCTTCTTCTTATTGAAAAATATCTCAAAGACTGCAAACATGTAGCAAATAAGGACATCACATCATTAACCGAAAAGATAAATTGTGTAAAAAAGACTGAACGCATAACCTGTGATGAATTCAATAATCATTTGAATAAAGTTACTCTGTCCAATATAAACCATGAAGCTGAGAGAAAGAAACTTCTTGATATTCATTCGGCTTCTCTTTTGAAAAACAAATTGATTATTAAATACAATTCTTTAACTTCAGGATTAACGGAACGAATAGTGAGACCATATGCCACATTTGAATATAAAGGCGACATGTATTTTGCGGGTTATTGTGAGAAGAAAAATACAATTCTTGACTTTAAGATGTTGGGGAGGGTTAAGCTTGTAAGTATACAATCATCCACTGCTGCCAATACTTGTCATTAATGGTTAAATATATAGGATTATTGATAAAATATATGGGTGGATGATTAAACAATTTTGTGCTATATTAATAGTGAAAATAAATTGGCAAAGGTTTGGTTAACATTTATGAATAATATATTAACAGAAGAAAATGTTAAAAAAATAAAAGAAGAAATAGAATTTAGAATGACCGTAAAAAGAGCTGAAATAGCAAAAGAAAAGTTAGAAGCTGCAGCACATGGAGACAGATCAGAAAATGCTGAGTACAAAACAGCTTGTGAAAACTATAGAGCAAATGATGATAGGATTCAATATTTATTAGATATGCTTTCAACAGCAACTGTAATAGAAGCTAATAGTGTGGATAAATCAGTTCTACGAATCAATAGTAAAGCACGAATCAAATTTATAGATGATGAGGAAGAGGATATTGTAACATTAGTCACCACTATGGATATTGATCCTGAAAATATGTTTATAAGTATAGAATCTGATTTAGGGAAAGCATTATCAGGTAAAAAGGCTGGAGATATTGTTGAAGTTAATGCTCCAAGAGGGAAATATAAAGTAGAAGTATTAGAAATACTGTAAATGTTCTACCATGATTATTTCGAATTATTTTATAAGAGATTAAAATGAAAACAATTCGTTTATGTTCTCAAATAATTTCACGGATTCTGAAATACCATATAATTAGGCAGTTTTAGTATTAAGGATGTATAAACGATTGAATACAGCTTATGGGATAGAAAAAAGTGTTAGATAAAAAGTGTTGACAATATCTAAATAACGTGTTAATCTATCAAAGTTGCTTCTAACGAAGCGTTGGACTTTGAAAAGTAAACAGTGTAAAAAGACAAAAGAAACTCGTTAATTTTAAGATGAAGCTATTAAGCTTCAATCAAATTTGAGTAACTTGCGAACTTTATAAAAGTCAGTAAGTAGAAAATGATTTAAGATTTATTTAATCTTAAACATTGAAACAATAATTGAGCTAATTAAATTTTCAAATATTAATTTGAGAGTTTGATCCTGGCTCAGGACGAACGCTGGCGGCGTGCCTAACACATGCAAGTCGAGCGGAGATATTTAGCAATAGATATCTTAGCGGCGGACGG
>JAEYYB010000001.1 GCA_023430975.1 Bacillota bacterium
ATCTTGCATTTGGCAGAGCAAAATAACGAACGGTTTAACGTTATTTTGTGATAGACAAATAGCAAGATTAACTGATTTTAATAGATTTGCGACAGACAAATGTAATAGATTTATCACTTTTAATATATAGTCTCCGAACTGTAAACCAGCTAATTCTTTAGATTAGCTTAAACTGTGTATGTATTATTAAAGGAATTAGTATATTTAAAAGTTTTGATATATTAATTCCTTTGTCTTACAGCAAACTCATGATAAATTTTTTATTCTATCGAAACACCCCAGAAAAATCTTAGCTTTGTTTGAATATCTATACAAAAGCGTATCATTACATAGAAAAATAAGCTTAATATTTTATTCAAACAAATTATGATAAATTATATTATTTTAAGGAGGATTAAGTATGAAGAAACTTTTACCAGGGCTGATCACAGGTGCTATAGTTTTAGCCACATTAATGGTACCTGTAGCAAATCTAAACGTATCCGCGGCGGATGGACAAGGATACAAAATTTCAGGTTACCTAAAACCATCTTTTTCAACAACAAACAAAGACCTATACTCAAACTTCAAGGTTTCAGTATCGGAAAACGGCATGAGTGCTTTGACTGATAACAATGGATACTTTGAAATAGCTAATGTTGCCCCCAGCCAATCAGGATTTACTTTAAAAATAAGCAAAAACGGCTATTTGACACGCACACTCGCCAACATACCGGGCCAACAAGGAAATATTATTTTTGGTTCGGCCAATTCACCTGTAGATATTGCAGCTGGTGATATTACACAAGATGATACTATTAATATGAGCGATGTTATGAGTATAGCTAGCAGCTTTAATGCAGTTACAAACGAAGCGAAATATAGTGCCAGTGCTGATATTAACTCAAATGGCTCTATCAATATGGAGGATGTAATAATTTTAGCAACAGGCTTTGGTCGAACTTCCAGCAGCTATGCAGCAGTAACTCCTACCATAGTTCCGGTTACCCTGGTTACTCCAACACCAGTCCCAACAGTAAATCCAAGTGACGCATGGGAATTAAACAAAGGTACAATTAACCTTGGAAGTACAATTACATATACCGGTTCAGGTATATCGGTCAGCGGTACAACAGTAAATATTACAGCTGGTGGTGATCATACAGTTACAGGTACTTTGTCAAATGGTATGATACGTGTAAATACTACTGAAAGAGTAAAATTAAGATTAAGTAATGCAAGTATAACCAACTCATCAGGTCCTGCAATTTATGGTCAAAGTGTGGACAAGTTATTTATTACTTTAGATAAGGGTACTACAAATACACTTGTTGATGGAAGATCATACAGTGACCAAACGCTCAAAGCGGCATTATTCTGCAATGATGATTTGGAAATTAAAGGTTCTGGAACTTTGAATATTACAGGAAATTATAAACATGCAATTTGCAGTGATGATGATATTAATATTGAAAATGGTATAATAAATGTTAAATCCGCTGTAAAAGATGGAATTCATGCTAACGGATCAATTGATATTACTGGTGGAACATTAAACATTACAGCAACTTCAGATGCTATCCAAAATGAAGATCAAGAAGGAATAACAATTGATGATGGTATATTAAATCTATCTGCAGGTGATCAAGGTATAAGATCAAAGACTGGGGTGAGCGTTGCTGGTGGAATAACAATTAATGGTGGAACTATAAACATAACAAAGGCAAGAGAAGGTATTGCCGCACAATTAATTACTGTAAATGGTGGAACTATTTCTATAATAGCATCTGATGATGGCTTTAATGCTTCTATGGGAGGCGGTTCATGGTCAAATGACGGAAGTAAGGTAATAATTAATGGTGGATCAATTTATACGAGTGGTCAAACTGGAGATGCACTAGATTCTAATGGTACAATAACAATTGCAGGTGGAACAGTTATAGCAGTTGGACCTCAATCTTCACCAAATGTTCCAATTGACTGTAATGGTACGTTTACAGTAACTGGTGGAACAGTACTAGCTACAGGTCCGGCTATGATGATGGCACAATATCCAGATGGAGCATCTGCACAGTATTCACTAGCTTTAGGTCTTTCGAATTCACAAGCTGCAAATTCAGCTGTTTGTGTAAAGGATTCAAGCGGAAAAGTACTTCTTATTACTAAACCGGTACGCAACTATATTAATATTCTATTCTCTTCACCTGAAATTAAAAATGGTTCTACATATACAGTTAGTTACGGTGGAAATGTTTCAGGCGGTACTACAGTGAACGGAGTTATAACCGGAGGTACTTATAGTGGTGGAACATCAACAAATATAACAATTAACAAGTCTCCAACAACTGCAGTTAACTGGAACAGTGGCGGTTTCCCTGGCGGGGGTTGGCCAACTTGGTAATCTTCTTAATAGGAACTCTTTAGTATAAATAGAAGGCATTAGTCGAAAGACTGGTTCCTTCTATTTTTTATATCATTATTGAAAATGGTGTAATTGATGTTATTTTTATAACCAAACCGAAACGCAACTTCTATTCAATTGTATTCTCTTCGCCTGAATTAAAACAAGGCTCCGCATACCCACTATACAGGCGGAACTGTCTCCCTTTTTCTTACATACAAATCTCTTCATCTCTCTATATAATCCTTCATGATCTTCCCTGCTATTGGAGCAGAAACGCTTCCCCCTGACCCTCCGCTGTATTCCACTATTACTGCTACTGCTATTTTAGGGTTATCTGCCGGAGCAAAACCTATAAACCAGGCATGTTCCTTATTTGCACCATTTACCGTAAGCTCATTTTCCGCTGTTCCGGTTTTTCCTGCTACATTGATGCCTTTTATAGCAGCACTCTTTCCGGTTCCCTCTTTAACAACGCTGATCATCATATTTTTTACCTTTTTTGCGGCATCAGCATTAAAAGCATTGCCTAACTTTTCCGGAGCCCATTTTTTCACATCTTTCCCATTAGGATCTACAACCCTGTTAACCAGCATTGGCTTCATCATCACACCATAATTTGCGATACTCGAAGCCAGCATTGCCATATGAAGCGGGGTAACCAGTATTTTCCCCTGTCCTATCGCTACAGATGCCATATCTGTCTTCCCCATTCTGGTATACGGGAAAGTACTCTTTTTAAAAGGAATATCAAAGGCTATATTCTTTTCCATCCCGATACGGTTTGCCATGTCCCTTATATTCTTTTCTCCCAGCTTTACTCCAATTTGAGAAAATGCTACATTGCTTGATACAACAAGGGCCTTTTCCAGGTCTATTTTTCCATAAGCCTTCTTATTACTGTTATCAAAATTTTTACCGTCAATATTCACAGTCCCTTTATCATTAAAGGTAATATTGTCCAGACCGTTTTCCAGTGCAGTTGCAGCTATGGCAACTTTAAAAGTTGATCCAGGTGCATAGAGGCCTTGAGTAGCTCTTGGCAGAAACGGACTGTCTTCCGAATCCACAAGCTCCTTCCACTTTTCTGTAAGAGCACGGTTATTTGGATCAAACCCAGGCTTGCTTAACATTGCTAATATCTCACCTGTTCTAGGATTCATCGCAACCACAGCACCCTTTTTTGCCCCTAACAGATCATTCGCAAGCTTCTGAAGCTTATTATCAATGGTCAGGTATAGATTGTTTCCAACTTTTTTGCCATTTAACAAGTTATTGCTAATTCCCATAACCGATCTTAATTCACTTATATCCAATAAATAATTGTTATACTTTTGTTCAATGAGTGCCCTTCCATATACTTCCGAGTTGTAGCCTATAACATGGCTGTACAAACTACCGAAAGGGTACTTCCTTTGCCATTTCCCCTTTATATTTGTGCTTTCAGCCAAAACCACACCATTTCTATCGTAGATATCCCCTCTTTTTGTATCGTCCTCCTTCAACTGCTGCCTGCGGTTAAATGAACTGGACTCAATCTTCTTTCCGGTAAATAGCTGGAAATATGTCAGGTATGCCATAAGGCTAAAGAAGAAAGCACACATAAATATTAAAACATGGATAATCTTATTGTTCCTCTGCATCAGCAGTCTCCTCCTCTCCAGAGTAAGACTCTTTAGATAAAGCCTGAAGTATTCCTAATGCTATAAACCCCGATACCAAAGAACTCCCTCCATAGCTTATGAATGGAAGAGTAATTCCGGTCAGAGGTATAAGGTTTATTACTCCTCCTATGATTATAAATGTCTGGAATCCAAACATCACTGTAATACCTAACGCAACCACCTTCTTAAACAAATCCTTAATATACAGTGCAATTTTAAACCCTCTATAGACCAGCAAAAAATACAGCAAAATGACCGCTATCCCGCCAAATGTGCCCAGTTCCTCACAAATAGCTGAAAATATAAAATCCGTTTTAACCTCCGGTATCAAGTATGGATTGCCCAAGCCTATACCCCTGCCGAAAAAACCTCCGGCACCTATGGCAAACATGGATTGGGTTATTTGGTAGCCCCTGCCTGCAGCATCAGCCCAAGGGTCTAACCACATCTGCACCCTTATTTTTATGTGGTGGACAAAAAAGTATCCTCCAACCCCGCCAATTGCTGCAGCAGCACCGTTAAGCAAAAGCAGCCTGATATCATTATCAAAGACATATAGCACCATGAAAAATATTAAAAATAACAGAAGTGCCGTCCCCCATTCCTTCTGGAGAACTAAAAAGCCTATGTATGAATAAACCATAAGGAAAAGTACAATCTTACTTTTGAGCTTGATGTTATCTAATTTCCATTTTAGATTCACAGACTTATAATTTAGTATAAGCTGTTCAGAGTTCTTAAAATAGCAAGCAATTGTCAAAACAAACAAAATCTTAATTATTTCTGACGGCTGAAAGCTATATCCCCCAATCAATATCCAGTTTCTCGACCCGTTAATGCTGCTGCCAATTGCCAGTGTTGCCATAAATAGCATTATTGAAGCGGCATAATAGTAAAACATCAGCTTATCCCTGATCTTTACTTTTCCATATATATAATAGCTCATAAAGAATAATGCTATTCCAATCACAAGCCATAATATCTGTTTAAAGCCTCTGTCCTGATCCAAACGGTAGATCATTAAAACACCGAGGCTGGCAAGCATTGCAACCACCAAAAACAAATACTCGTCACCCATGTCTTTTTTGACAATAAAGAAATACGACAAGCATATGAGTGCTGTTACGATAAATCCTTCCAGCAATACCATCTCATCATATGGCTTCTTATAATAATATAATAATCCGAACGCCAGAATATTGGCCAAAACAAGCATATTTACAGGGCGTTTCAAGCTCAGCAACTTCAGCATTTTCCTTCCCTACCCTCCATGAACAAATAGAAAATCAACTTGCCCAATACGAACTTTATCGCCGTCTTTTAATGGCAGAGCAGCGTTTTTTACTTCCCTGCCGTTGACAAATGTACCGTTTGTACTGCCAAGATCCTCTATGAAATACATTCTATCCTTATATGAAAACCTTGCATGCTTTGTGGACATATAAGGATCCTTTATAATAATTTTGTTTTTAGCCGAACGCCCAATATCCACATCCTTGCCAAGCATATAAATTTCCTCTATTTTAAAATCAAACTGTTCTCTTATATTTATAAGCTTCAGGTATGGTAGGTTTTTCTTAATCTCAAACTTTTGACTGCTGGCAGACTTTATATCGAGATAAATCAGTCGTATCACACCATAAATAAACAGATATATAACAGTCACAAATAAATATTTGAGCAGCGAAGAAAGTATCTCAAACATCTCTTGATTCCTCCTATTCCAAAACATTACTAACCCTGGCCATGATCAAAAAATAACTTCCGCTATGAATTTCGCTAAGTAATTTTTCATTCATGCCTATAAATCAATTCTATTCTTTTACCAATCGCTTTAATGCCTCTTCAAACCTCTGGTCATCCTCTGCTGTCCTTTTTCCAGGACCTGATACTCTGCCCTTTGCCCGCCTTACTTTCTGTGAAATATGCCTTTCAAACAGCAGCCTGTCAATATTATCGTTGGAGTAAATAAGGCCATTTTGATTTATGGCATTTGCCCCCTTGCCCAAAGCCAGAGCTGCCACACCAAAATCCTGAGTCACAACAATATCTCCCTTTGATACCTTGTTTATTAACGCAATATCAACCGAATCACGGCCTTTATCTACTGTAATTGTCTTTGAATATCCATCATCCAATATATGACTGGTATCAATGAACATAAAAACATTTATGTTTTTTTCTTTTGCAATTCTGACTATAATACTCTTAACAGGGCATGCATCTGCATCAACCAATATATTCATAAAACCATAATCCCTTTCAGACTTTCTCCAACTTAGTAATGGCTAAGAATAACAAACCATTCTCGTCGCCCAAAACCCCGTTAAATCGTCGGGATTTTGTCCTTGAGAATAGGTCGTTATTTCTAAGGCATTACTTAGTAATGGCTAAGAATAACATACGATTCTCATCGTCCTAAAGAATTTCTAAGTCATTTCTTATTATAACGTAATATTTCCAGAAATATAAGGTGTTATCACTTGAAAATCCTCTATTCATTATTTATAATTGATAGAGCAATTAATCTTTTACCATGAGGGAGATAATAATTGGGAAAGAATTTATATATAACCGAAAAACCTTCCGTAGCAGCCAGTTTTGCAGATGTTCTTGGAGTATCCATATCAAAAAGTGACAGGGCACGGGGTTATGCCGAGTCCTCTGATGCTATCATTTCATGGTGCTTTGGCCATCTCATCACAATGGCTTTTCCTGATGCATATGACACCAAATATAAGGAGTGGAAGGTAGAGCATCTGCCTATAATACCTGAAGAATACAAATATATAGTAATTGATGACAGTGGGGTAAAAAAACAGTTTGAAACAATCAAAAGCCTCATGTTAAGAGAAGATGTAGAGCACATTTACTCTTGCACCGACAGCGGTCGCGAAGGTGAATACATTTTCAGGCTGGTAGCAGCTCAGAGCGGATGCAGCAAGCCTTCCAAAAGGGTTTGGATATCATCCCATACTGATGATTCCATTAAAAAGGGTATTGATGAGGCCAAAGACCTTTCAGAATACGACTCTCTTGGGATATCTGCCTATAACAGAGCTATAGAGGATTGGCTTTTCGGAATGAACTTCAGCAGAATTTATACATGCCAATATGGTCGAATGCTTTCAAATATTCTGAAGGAAGGCAAGTCTTCAGTAATCGCAATAGGCAGGGTTATGACCTGTGTTTTAGGACTTGTTGTTGACAGGGAGCTGGAAATAAGGAATTTTGTACCTAAGATACATTATGGTATTGTAGCAAATTTTACATCACAGACCAGCAATATCGAGTATAAGGGTAAATGGCAGCCTAAAAAGGCCGGACCTAAAAAGAAGGACGACAAGGACAATCAAGACGAAGAAAAGTATATTTCCAAGGAAGAAGCGGAAGAAATTATAGAAAAACTTAAAGGCAAGGATGCATCAGTTAAAAAGGTAGAAATAAAGGTAAAAAACGAGCAGCCTCCACTGCTGTTTAACCTTGCCGAGCTTCAGTCGGAAGCAAACAAAAAATTCAAGCTCCCTGTTGATAGAACCCTTGAAATAGCACAAAGCCTTTACGAGAAAAAAATGATTTCATATCCCAGAACAGACAGCAGGGTTTTATCTACCGATGTGGTAACAGAACTGCCGAAAATACTCAACGGCCTTTTTGCAAACTCTTCATATAAGGACATTGTAAAAAGGATAAAGGATTTTGGTGATCTTAAAGTAAACAAAACCTCAAAAAGGTTTGTGGACGACAGTAAGGTCACCGACCACTATGCAATAATTCCTACGTATGTTACTACTGAATTGTCTAAGCTGGATAACGACACAAAAAACGTATACAATCTCATAGTTAAGAGATTTCTTGCAGTATTTTATCCTCCGGCGGAGTTTAACACAGTGAAGGTTGAGACTGAGGTGGCCGGAGAAATTTTCACAACCACTGCCAAGACATTGAAAGAGCCTGGATGGAAAGAAGTTTATGAGATCTCCACAAAGGACGAAGATGATACCAGCAGTTCTCCTATCCATAAGCTGGTTAAAAAAGAACCTTGCAGTGTAAACGGGTTTGAACTGGAAGAAAAGGAGACCAAACCTCCTCCAAGATATACAGATGGCTCTCTCATTATAACAATGGAAAAGGCCGGAAAATTTATAGAAAATGAAGAGCTTCGAGAGCAAATAAAAACCTGTGGTATCGGTACATCTGCAACAAGATCAGGTATTATTAAGAAGCTGAAAGATATAAAATATATAAATATTCATTCCAAAACCCAGGTTGTAACACCAACTTTAAAAGGCGAGGCAATTGTAGAGCTAGTGCGTATGACCGCTAAAGAATTATTGAATCCTTCACTTACTGCCAGCTGGGAAAAAGGCCTTGTTATGCTGGAAAATAATGAAACAACAGAGGACGTTTTTAGAGAGAAGCTTCACAATTATATAAAGAGAACGATTGAGAAAGTAAAAAGATCCAATAATTGTAATATAAATATTATTAATATAATGAAAGAGCATACAAACAAAGAATAAAACAGCTTTCGATTTTATTAACGCAAAATCGTTGTTTTACAAGCTTTATTTGTGGAAGTACTGACTATTTTCTATTTCTCATTCACTTCAATGCCTTTCAGCCTGCACTTTACCTCATATTGTACCAATTCGGTAATCTTAGGCTCCTTACCGCATAAAGGACATGAATCCCTCCTTGCCCATTTTACCTCTCTAAAGCTGCTTGCCATTGCGTCAAAAGTAAGAATCCTGCCTACAATATTTTCACCTATTTCTGTTACAAGCTTAATTGCCTCAAGAGCTTGCATTGAGCCTACCACACCGGTTACAGCACCAAGTATTCCTACATCACTGCAGGTTGGAAGTACTCCATCCTCCGGGGGATAAGGATAAAGGCATCTGTAGCAAGGGGTTTTATCGGGAATTATTGTCATGAGAATGCCGTCAAGGCCTACAGCAGCTCCCTCTACAAGTGGCTTTTTCATGAAATAGCAGCAGTCACTTATAAGGTATCTGGCTGTAAAATTGTCTGTGGCATCAATCACAACATCATACCCTGAAATAATACCCTCAACATTATCAATATCAATACGGGTATTATGCTTTATAACCTTCACCTCAGGATTGAGCTTATAAAGCTTTTCCTCTGCGCTATCCGTCTTCCTTCTTCCAATATCGGAAGTAAAATGCAGTACCTGCCTGTTAAGATTGGATATTGTAACAGTATCAAAGTCCACAACCCCAATATTCCCAACACCTGCCGCTGCAAGATACAGGAGAGCGGGAGAGCCTAGTCCTCCACTCCCCGCAACAAGTATTTTAGCCTTTTTAAGCTTTTCCTGCCCCTCTGCTCCAAAGCCGTCCAATATGATCTGCCTTGAATACCTTAGGTCCTCATAATTCTCACTGTTTGTATTAGTCTTATTCATAATATATCAGCCGCCCCCGATAAATTTAACAATTTCCAGATTGTCTCCATCCTTCAATGTTATTTCATTCCATTTTGGCTTATCAGGGATTTCAAAATTATATTCCACTACAACGATTTTGGGATCAATTCCTGCCGATTCAAGGTAATCCTTTATGGAAAAAATTTTCTCTAACTCTACCTTTTTTCCGTTTACCGTAACAGTGTACATGAAAATCCTCCTTTATCCTTACTTAGTAATCCATTATTTATACTATTATTTTTCCTAATCAAAAGTAGGCCTTTCGCCGCACATTATCTTGTTCATTGTCCTTACTGCACACATTTTGCCGCACATTGTGCAGGAATCTTCAATTTCCGGCATTGATGATTCCCTGTACTTCCTTGGCTTTTCTTCATCAATAGCCAGTTTGAACATGCCTTCCCAATCCAGGTTCTTCCTCGCAAGGCTCATCTGGTAGTCATGCTCCCTTGCACCCTTTACGCCTTTGGCTATATCTGCTGCATGGGCAGCAATTTTTGCTGCGATGATTCCTTCCTTCATATCATCAAGATCAGGTAAACGCAAGTGCTCAGCTGGGGTTACATAGCAAAGGAAGTCTGCACCGCATGCAGCAGCAATAGCTCCACCGATGGCACTTGTTATATGGTCATATCCAGGTGCAATATCAGTAACCAATGGCCCAAGCACATAGAAAGGAGCATTATGACAAAGCCTTTTCTGGAGTACCATATTGGCCTGGATTTCATTTATAGCCATATGGCCCGGGCCTTCAATCATAACCTGTACATCCTTAGCCCAAGCCCTCTTTGTGAGCTCTCCCAATGTGATCAGTTCCTCTATCTGACAGGCATCAGTAGCATCGTTTATGCTTCCAGGCCTGCATGCATCACCAAGGCTAATTGTTACATCGTATTCCCTACAAACCTCCAAAAGGTCATCAAAGTATTCATAGAATGGGTTTTCGTTACCTGTCAGCTCCATCCATGCATATATAAGTGAGCCTCCCCTTGAAACTATGTTTGTAAGCCTTCCGTTGCTTTTAAGCCTTTCAGCAGTCTTTCTGTTAATACCTGCATGGATGGTCATAAAGTCCACACCATCCTCAGCATGTACCCTTACAACATCAAGGAGTTCTTGCACTGATATCTGCCCCAAATCCTTATCAAGGTGCCCAATAACATCATACATGGGAACAGTACCTATCATGGCCTTTGACATTCCTACCAGCTTGCGTCTGAAATCCCTTGTCTTTCCATAGGAGCTTAGATCCATTATAGCTTCTGCCCCCATCTCTATGGCCTTTCTTGCCTTTTCAATCTCAGGTGCAAAATCTCTGCAGTCCCTTGAAATCCCAAGATTCACATTAATTTTTGTCCTTAAGCCTTCTCCAATACCCTCAGGCTCTAAACCTGTATGGTTCTTATTTGCGGGAATCGCAACTCTTCCCTCTGAAACCAATCCCAGAAGTTTTTGAGGGTCCATTCCCTCTTTTTCAGCTACCTTCTTAATCTGCTCGGTCAATACTCCCTTCCTGGCTGCTTCCATTTGTGTTTTATAATCCATTTTGGTTAACTCCCTTTATAATATTCCTGGCAGAAGCAATTACCTCACCAATATCCTCTGCACCTACAATCTCCGTTACCAGAGCCACACATTTGGCACCGTGCTCCGCTACTGTTTTAAGATTATGCAGCTTAATCCCTCCTATAGCAACAAAGGGAATCTTCACATTCTGCACTGCATAATCAAGATATTCAAATCCAACAGGGTCACATACATCCTTTTTGGTAAAAGTTTTAAAAACAGGACCAACTCCAATATAATCCGCACCGCCTTCAATAGCCTTTTGGGCCTGCTCCGGCGAATGTGTAGAAACTCCTATAAGCATGGAGTTTCCTACCAACTGCCTTGCTGCATAAAGGGGCAGATCGTCCTGGCCTATATGTACACCGTCTGCCATGACACTTCTTGCAAGCTCAATATGATCGTTTACTATAAAGGCTGCACCTGCTGCATAAGTCATCTCCCTTATCTTGATGCACTGGCGGTATTTTTGCAGCATGGTTTTTTCCTTTTCCCTGTACTGTATAAGCTTTATGCCCGCTTCTAGCATCCTGGAAACTACTTCAATATTATCCCTCCCCAAGGAATATTCTTCTGCCGTAAGACAGTATATATCTGTTTTCAGGCAATCAATCCGTCTTTCAAACCCTTCCACCTTGTCTCACCTGCCTAATGCATTATTGAAATATTACTTCCCGTTATAATTATGTCATATGTACTGCCAGTCCTTAAATACAGGCTGAAACCCCTTATTGTAGAGCATTTTCCGGATTTCCTCAACACTTCTGTCGTCAGATATTTCGAACTGGCCGTCACCACGTTTTTTGTTATATCCACCAACCTCAGTAACTGAACCTGCGGACATCCTTGTGACTCCAAGGCCTATAAGGTTGTCTCTAAAAGAAGATCTTTCCCTTGTGGAGACAGTTATACCTACATGTCTCAAAAACAGCCTTGCTACAAGCATAATCTGCACAAAATCCCTATCATCCACAGGCGAGGGCACCTCGAAGCTTCCTGTATGAGGACGCATCCTTGGAATTGACAGGCTAATCTCAACTTCAGGATACTTGCTTGTAAGATAGTGTGCATGAAGTGCGGTATAAAAAGCCTCTGTCCTCCAGTCCCCAAGGCCCATCAAGGCACCTATTCCTACAGACCTCATACCGCTTTTGCATCCCCTCTCAGGCGTATCGAGACGATAACGATAATTATTTTTAGGACCTGACGGATGCATTATTTTATATACATCTTCGTCGTATACCTCCTGATAAATTGTAAGTCCGTCAACTCCATTATTTACAAGAAGCCTGTATTCCTCCTCATCCAAAGGATAAATCTCTATTGAAATGGATGTGAAATACTCTGATATAACCTTTACACACTCTTTAATATACTCTACTGAAGAATGCTTTCTTGATTCACCTGTAAGAATAAGGATATGCCTTATACCCATTTGGGAAATAGCTTTTGCCTCAATCTTCAGGTCTTCCATTGTCAGCTTCCTTCTATCCAGTTCATTGTGAACATTAAAACCGCAGTATGAGCAATTATTAACACAGTAATTGGCGAGGTATAAAGGTGCATATAAAACCATTGCCCTTCCAAAATGCTGAAGGGTTATCTTCTGTGCCTTTCTTGCCATTTCTTCCAGAAAGCCGGAGGCAACAGGAGATATGAGTACAAAATAATCATCAATAGAAAAACTTTCTTTTGAAAGTACTCTTGTCACCTCTTCCTTGCTGACACTTTGTATCCTTTCAAGGACGGAATTCTGCTCATATTTTTTTATTACATCATAAAAACTCATATTATTCACCATCTATTCTATATACATATCACTCTTCTATTTTTTTAGGCATTAAAAATTAAGCATTAAAAATTCACAAAAGTGATTTTTATCCTCGAACATAGCAATAAGAAATTATTGTGTAGAACACACAATAATTTCTTAGACATTCAAAAATCCTGTAAGGGGTGATGAAGCTTCTGCAAAATCCTTTACCGCTCCTGTCCCTGCCAGATAAGCCATTCTACCTGCGTTAACAGCTAATGAAAAAGCTTCTGCCATCGACACCGCATCACCTGCTGAAGCAATGGCAGTATTAACAAGCACAGCCGATGCTCCAAGCTCCATAGCCTCGGCAGCTTCTGAAGGCTTGCCTATTCCGGCATCTACCACTATCGGAAGATCAATTTCATCAATCATAATTTTAACAAGTTCTTTTGTTTTAAGGCCCTTGTTTGTTCCGATAGGAGCTCCAAGTGGCATTACAGCAGCAGCACCTGCATCCCTCATCCTTTTAGCCATCATAAGATCCGGACTCATATATGGCAAAACAACAAACCCTTCCTTAGCCAATATTTCAGTAGCCTTAAGCGTTTCAAAATTATCCGGCAGCAAATACTTGGTATCGGATATTACCTCAATCTTTATCCAATTCCCACATCCCATAGCTTTTGCAAGGCGTGCAATTCTCACCGCCTCTTCCGCGTTCCTAGCCCCCGAAGTATTAGGCATTAAAACACATTCCTTAGGTATAAAATTCAACATATTTTCATCCTGCGAATCAAGATCCACACGCCTGACAGCAACAGTAACAACCTGTGCCCCTGACCGGTCTACGATCTTGGGTATAAGTGAATTTGAAGAATATTTGCCTGAACCTATAAACAATCTACTTCTTAGCTCTATTCCTCCAATAACCAAAACATCCTTAGACATTTTTCCAGCTCCCCTCTTTTAAATTTCCCTAGAGACTAAATTTCTTTGAAAATTAAATTAAGCTTACCCGTATGGATAAGCTCTCTTTTTAAATAAATTATTACAATCGCTTCCCTACGACGGAATTATCCGTATCAGGTTCATAGGGTTGAAACAAAAGTTTCTCTCAGCTTTACTTAAAGCACCCCTAGCATATAAATTTTATATTCAATTATATTTTTATCGCTAAGAAATTATAACACATTATTTATATTACCGCAATATTCCATTTTATTTCCACTTATTTTCAAAGATACCTTAATTTATCCACGTGTCCAACAATAACGTTGATACATTTGCCATTAAATCCTTTACCCTTTCTGCCGGTACAGGCCTTCCGAACAAATAGCCTTGGACATTATCACACTTGCAGCTTTTAAGATGATCAAGCTGACTCTTGGTTTCAACACCTTCTGCTACCACCTCTAGATTAAGCTTGTGCACCAAAGATACAATAGAGCCTGCAATATCTTTTTCTACAGTATCTTCGTCCATATTTTTTATAAAACTTTTATCAATTTTAAGGGTATTTAAAGGCAAACTCTTAAGATAATTGAGAGAAGAGTAACCCGTGCCAAAGTCATCCATAGATATCTTTACTCCAATACTCCTTACCTCCTCCAATATTGAACGTATCTTTTCAAATGAATCAGCAAGAACTCCTTCTGTTATTTCCAATTCAAGATGAGATGGCTCTAAGCCTGTCTCCTTTAATATTCTTTGCACCATTTCAGAAAAGTTACTCTGCTTTAGCTGAACAGATGATACATTAATGGATATCAATACGTCAGGATAGCAGTTAGCATTCCATAGTGCCCCCTGCCTGCAGGCATTCTCAAATATCCATTCTCCGATTGGGACAATCAGGCCTGTTTCCTCTGCTATAGGTATAAACTCCGACGGTTCTATAATACCCAAGTCCTTATCAAACCATCTAACTAGGGCTTCTATGGCTCTAGTTTTGCCCGTACTCAAATCGACTTGAAGCTGATAATTGAGGGTAAACTCTTGATCCTTTAGTGCAGCTTTCAACTTCCTCTCAATTAGATGCTTCCTTATCATTGTTTGCTTCATATCGAGGCTAAAAAACTGGACGTTATTCTTACCAATTGCTTTAGCCCTATACATGGCCGTATCAGCATTCTTGAGCATCTCCACAATATTCTTTCCGTCAGTTGGGTACATGGCAATACCAATACTTATGCTTATATTGAATGTATGCATATCCAACTCAAAAGGTTCATTCACAGCTTCCCTAAGGCGTTCGCAAAACTCATAGGCCTCATCCTGCCCACTAATATTTTGCAGCAGTACAGCAAACTCATCTCCTCCTACCCTTGCTAGTGTCTCATAATTTCTGACACTTTGAGAAAGACGTTTTGCAATTATTTTGAGAAATATGTCCCCAATATCATGCCCCATACTATCATTAATTCCCTTAAAATTATCTACATCAAGCAATACAACTGCAACATTTCTTTTATTTCTTTCAGCCATTCCCACAGCGATTGACAGCCTATCCATGAACAATGCCCTGTTAGGCAGTCCTGTCAATGAGTCATGAAATGCCAGATATTCAATATATGCTGCCTGTTCCTTTAGCTTACTTATATCGGAAATAGCACCAGCCAGCATATGTATTTTTCCACTTTCATCATACATTGCCTTACCGGTTACTCTGATCCACTTATAATTTCCGTCCTTTGCCTTCATTCTGCATTCATATTCATATTTTTCAGTCTTATTGCCAATATGGCGTAAATATTCTTCATAATTTTTATCCAAATCGTCAGGGTGTATAATATCATTCAATACATCAATTTCCTGCAGCTCATCAAGCTCATAGCCCAGAATTTCATGCCATTTCCCTGCAAAGACCCTTTTATTGCCCTGTACATCAGGGTACCAGATACCATCTGTTGTTGCATCGGAAACCAGCCTATACATATTATTCATTCTTTCAATTTCATCATTTTTAGCCTGAAGTTCTTCATACTTTATCCTCAGTTCTTCTTCCGATTTGCTAAGTTCCTCATACATCTCATTAAGCTTCTCGTTCTTCTCTAAAAGGATAGCTTCCTTTTTCTTCAACTCAGTTATGTCATTAAAAATTGCAATGAAGTATCCATTTTCAGGCGAGTAAGAATTTACAGAATACCACCTGTCAAAAGCTTCTGAGTAATGAACCTTGGTTGAAGCCTTTCCACTTATGGCTACCTGCCCGAAAAACTCTATCCATTTGGCTGTATCGTTATCAATATGAGGTACAATTTGCCTGATAGTTTTACCAACTACCATATCCCTTGAGAGCCCTGTATACTTTTCAAAGGCAAGATTGATTTCTATGTATTCGTAATCAATAGGACTTCCATAGTCATCCAAGATAATTTTGTGGTACGCAAAAGCATTGCTCATGTTTTCTATTACCATCTCACAGAATCTACCCGCAGACTCCATTTTATTTACCACCTTTACCCTATGTGTAAGAACCAGTTACCATTCATTTTAATATCAGCATTGTATACGAGTATATTCTACATATATTTAAATTTTCCTCCATTTTTATATAAATAATATGTAATATTATACATAAATATAGTTGGTTTTAAAAACCATACTAAAAACATAAAACAAAGTGATCTAGCAGTATTAACCATTACTGCCAAATCACTTGTCCTCACTATATCTTATTAAAATTATCACATTAAGGCATGTTGAAAATATAACTTCCCGTATGATTTCGCTTTCGTGTTAACTTAACTCGTGAACACACGCTCAAAACGGGAAGTAATATTTCAATCATGCCATTACTAAATATCAAGCTGGACTATTTTATTTAATACAATTGACTGCTCTACATCTATAATACGCTGATTTTCAGAACCCCTGTAGCTTAGCATGAGGTTTCTTTTATTTTCTTCATATTTTCCGTCCACAATGACATCGGAATTCTCAAAAAGCTCATCCCATCCTGCTCTTTCATGCTTATACTTCAATATAGCTTCATAGGCATATCCTGTATAAGTCATTACATCATAGCCGTTGGCTTTAGCCTTTTTTGCAAGCTTTGCAAAGCATTCAGCCTGTTCGAAAGGCTCACCACCGCTTAAAGTTATTCCATCTAAAAGAGGGTTAGCTTTCATCTGACTTATTATATCATCCACTCTAATAATACTGCCGCCTTCAAAGGAATGGGTATGAGGATTATGGCAACCTTTACAATTATGCTTGCATCCCTGTGCAAAAACTACATACCTTAAACCCGGACCATCAACTATTGATTCCTTAACCACTCCGGCAATTCTAATAAACGTGTTCATACTCACTACCTCCAGAGATTACGTTCCTGCATAGTGCCTTTTTCTATCTCTTACCTCTGCCTTCTTTGCATCATTGAAGCGTTCAAGAGTTCCTACAAGATAGCCTGTTATCCTTCTAATCCTCTCAAACTTCATATCATCTTCCTGACGACCGCATGCCGGGCACTCGTTGCCTATGATTCCAGTAAAACCGCATACAGGATCCCTGTCTACAGGATGATTAATGGATCCATAGCCTATACCGGCTTCCTTCATAGCCCGTACAATCTTTTCAAATGCATTCAAGTTTTGTGAAGGATTGCCATCCAACTCAACATATGTGATATGTCCGGCATTTGTAAGCTCATGGTAGGGTGCCTCAAGTCTTATTTTATCAAAGGCACTTATTTCAAAATACACCGGTATATGAAAGCTGTTTGTATAATAATCCTTATCTGTTACACCATCTATAACTCCATAAATATTCCTGTCATACTTTACAAATCTTCCAGCCGTTCCTTCTGCCGGTGTAGCGATAAGAGTAAAATTCATATTATATTTGGCACTGGCTTCATCCATTTTATTTCTCATAAACCCTATTATCTCTATACCTAAGTTCTGTGCCTCCTGTGATTCACCGTGATGCTTTCCTATCAATGCCTTGAGGCATTCAGCAAGCCCGATAAATCCCATAGTCAATGTTCCATGCTTAAGTACTTCTCCTATCTCATCATCCCACCCCAGTTTGTCGGAATCAATCCATATGCCTTGCCCCATAAGGAATGGAAAGTTTTTAACCTTTTTACTTGCTTGAATCTTGTAACGTTCATAAAGCTGATCAACAACCAGTTTTATTTTTCTTTCCAACTCATCAAAGAAAATATTGATGTTTTTATTGCTTCTAAGTGCTATTCTCGGGAGATTTACCGTTGTAAAGCTAAGATTCCCCCTGCCATAAATAACCTCTCTGTCAGCATCATAAAAATTCCCAATAACCCTTGTACGGCATCCCATATATGCAATCTCGGTTTCCGGTTGGCCAGGCTTGTAATATTTAAGATTGTATGGTGCATCCAGGAAAGAAAAGTTTGGAAACAACCTTTTTGCACTTACTCTGCATGCAAGCTTAAACAAATCATAGTTAGGATCTTCAGTATTATAGTTAACCCCTTCCTTAACCTTGAAAATATGTATTGGGAATATTGGGGTTTCTCCATTACCTAATCCAGCTTCTGTAGCTAGCAAAAGATTTTTTATTACCAGTCTTCCCTCCGGCGAAGTATCCGTTCCGTAATTGATGGAACTGAACGGAATTTGTGCTCCAGCTCTGCTGTGCATTGTATTTAGGTTATGAACAAAAGCTTCCATAGCCTGATATGTCCTTCTATCTGTTTCAGCATCTGCTGTTTTAATTGCAAAATTTTGGCACTTACGAGCTATATCTTCATCTTTAACAAGCTCAATTAGCAATTCCTTTTCATACTTGGCATAGAGCTCCCCATGCCCTAGTGTAGGATTTAATCCATAGTTTTCCTTTATTTTATCAACAATGAGATTTGTCTGTTCTTCGGCATCCTCTAAACCAGCCAATAAAGTCAACGCTTTAACCATGTTTTCCTTGTACAATCTTATAAATGTTTTTGCTACACCCGGTGCCATACCAAAGTCAAAGGTTGGTATACTCTGACCACCATGTTGATCATTCTGGTTTGATTGTATTGCTATGCATGCTAAAGCCGAATAACTATGAATATCATTGGGTTCTCTTAAATGTCCATGTCCTGTGCTGAAACCGCCTCTAAAAAGTTTGGCTATATCAATCTGGCAACATGTTGTTGTAAGTGTAAGAAAATCCATATCATGAATATGTATGTCACCCTCTTTATGGGCTTTGGCATGCTCTGGCTTTAAGACACGCATCTCATAAAACTGCTTCGCACCTTCAGAGCCATACTTAAGCATTGTTCCCATAGCAGTATCGCCATCAATATTGGCATTTTCACGCTTCATGTCATTGTCTTTGGCTTCTTTAAATGTCAGTTCTTCGTAGACCTTCATTAGTCTGGTGTTCATTTCTCTGATTCTAGTACGTTCAGCCCTGTATAATATAAATTCCTTTGATGTGCGTACATAACCTGTCTCCATTAAAATTATTTCAACAGCATCCTGTATCTCCTCAACAGTGGGAGTAAAATTTCTTTGGGAGTTTTCAATATACTCTGCAACCTTTATGGCTAAAGCCATTGCTGTATTATAGTCCTTGCCTCCGGTTGCTGAAGCAGCCTTGAATATGGCATTAGCTATTTTTTCGATATTAAACGGAACTTCTCTTCCATCACGTTTTTTGATTTTACTTATCATACCTGTACGTATCCTCCCTATATTTGTACATACCTTCTTAAGACACAATAAAAGCCTCCGTTAATCGAAGAGCTTTTATTTAAAAAACTGTATTTGCAGCACTTGTTTTGTGCAATATTTAGTGACTTAATATTATCACATACAATATATTGTGTCAATCCGATATTTAGTAATTTAGTAATAGTAAACAAAATCACCAAATAATTTTACAACCTTGATATAAACAAAATCATGATGCATCATATACCATGATATTTCGGATATTCAGATATTCATATATGAAAAGTGTTAATATTCTTACATTTGTCAGAGTAAATAACGAACGCTTCACCGGGATTTGCGATAGACAAATGTAAAAGATTATTCACTTTTCATATAGAAAGTTGAAAATAATTATTGAAAGTGGAAAGTTATTATTAAAAAAATATAGATACCGAACTGTAAAGTCATATATAAGCTCAGTATCTATATTGCACTATTATAAATATAGGAAGTGTGTGGACTAACTTTTGTGGTACCCCTTATCTCCATATGGCTGCAACTTTTCCAGCCACTTTTTTTCCAATTTTTTCAGTTCATCCTTCATATCAAAATATCCCTCTTCAGGCTGTTCCAATACCTCAAGCACCTCAAACACAAATGCATCTTTCCCGTATTTGTTCCAATCCTCCTGGAGAAGCTTATTTCTGTACGCTCCTGTACTTAACTCTATCTGCCTTCCATTGATAGTTTTCAGATTAGGTGTAGCTATCAATAGCACCTTGCCATTTTCAATATTTCTTATTTGATATATTCCAGCATCAGCCTTTACTTCCTTATATTGATTTTTTAGTTCCTTTTTACGATCCAATTTCAACTCCTCCGTCCCATGATCATATTTCCTGACCCAGTACTGGCTGCCATCCTGCTTTCTGTCCATAAAGCCGTATTCTATAAGATAGCGTCTCAAGGTAACAAAATCAGGATATACCTCCTTCAAAATTTCATTGACCTGTTTTTCTGAATATAATTTATCTTGTTCAAATCTATTTACCAACTGCTCAAGTATAACAATTCTGCTTTTTTCCCTCATGTCTATAGTCTTTAGTGGACCATAAATCCCTTCTGGAAAATACCTTTCAATGATTTTATCCTTTTCCTCCCGGGTTATTTCATGCTTTTTGCTGCCAGCCACAGGAGAAACCTGGCGTTTCACATTCTTATAAGTCTTATTTGATCCCTCTTTTAAAAGCTCCATTAATACAAGAAATATTTTTGCCTGACGTTCCTTTTCCCTGAGCACAAATCTATGATTCCTTATAGTTGAACTGCTTCCGATACCCATTTCATTTTTTATTTCCTCATCACTCATGCCCTGGTAAAAAAGTTTTAACAGTTTGCTCTGGTGATGTGATAGGCCGCTTAATGACTTATCCATATCAGTCAGGTATTCAAAAACACTTCCATGAGCACTTTCAACATGAAGCTTCATGTACTTTTCAGCGTCATAAAATACATTGTCCTTGGGATAAATCACTCCTTTTTGCATGGATTCTCCACAAATCAGGCATACATATTCATCCATCTCATCTGAATAACCTCTTTTCATATCAGATATGGAGGAATTAAACAGTCTCTCATTCCCATTCACTTTCCTAACACCTTCTTCATACGTTTATTATTATATAAACATTTTAAATTATTGTTTGTTTATTGTCAATAATCACAGGTTATTCTTCTTATCATATATAGAAACTACATCTAGCCGTTTCTTTAAGCATTAGAAAAATTTATAAAAAATTATTCTAGAAACATTTGACAAATACCCATAATAGTGATAAAATTATTTTTTATACTACGTCCCGTCTAGTATTACTTAAAAATTTGCCGATTTGAAAACCCAATCTTACTTAATCACCTTATATAAAACTTTTAAGGATTAAAAGAGGTATTACAAAGTTGTACATTTTTCGACAAGGATGCTACAATATAATTGTACGTAAACCTCCTATTTCTACTCGGTATAAGGAGATATAAATAGAGACTTATGAAACAGGGCAAAGTTTTCGAAAGATTATGACGCAAAGCCGTGGGTCTAAGGCAGTATGCTATGATCGCCAGGTTACCATTAAAAGGTTCTGTTTATAACTCTTTAACATTGAGAGGAAATAGGTCCTAGATATTATTTCCTTATACCATGTTTTTTAAGGAAGTTTGCGTATAGTAGTTAAATAATTGAGTTAATTGTGAGATTCGAAAGAATCTCTTTTTTATGTTCAGAAAATTATGCTGTTTTCCTCACACAAATAACAAACGGTTCAAGGTATTTGCTTAAGACAAATGTGATAGATTTATCACTTTAAAATAATGAAAATTACAATTCCTACCTCATATAATTCTGTGCAAGCCTGCAAGGGTTTGCCCGTTAGATCCTTTAGTACATTACTTATTAATATAATAAACAATATTTCAATTTGAGCATGGTTCTGTTATAATTGTATAAAAATGGTACAAAGGCGTACTAAAAGAATAAGTTTAATAAAATAATTATATTAAAAGTGATAAATCTATTACATTTGTCTGTCGCAAATCCCGTTGAACCGTTCGTTATTTGCTCCGCCAAATGTAAGATTATTAACACTTTAATATAGTTGAATTGGAGTTGATTATTTAGTGGTTGAAAAAGGCTTAAATAAGTTATTTTTGGGTTTTATCTTTATAATGCTTGGTTTTAGAATACAGGGATTTGATATACTGCCTGATATAGTAGGTTTCCTATTCTTTGCTTCCGGCTTTAGCAACCTTTCTCCACATAGCGATTACTTCATTAAAGCGGCAAAGTATAATATTCCAATGGTAATATTGTCAATCTTTTCATTATACCAAGACCTATCCCATGGGGAAGGTCTTAATTTAGGTTTATTAGGTATTCCTTTATCTATAATCTCCTTTGTAGTGTGCTTATTGGTAGTATATTACTTGTTTATGGGAGTTAAGGACATGGCAATAAAGAAAGAACAATTAGATATAGCGTTGGAGTCCAATGAAAAATGGAATGAATATGTGATACTTCAGATTGCGGTATTACTTACATTCATTATGCTTTTTATACCCGCATTAGCTTTCATCCATATTTTTCTAATTTTAATTATATCGATTATTTTTACAATAAGAATAACTGGGTTTTTAAAAAAATGTAGTCAAACATTAAGCTGACTATCATAGTTTTTACATAGTGCCAGTATCCAAATGAAACTTATCTATATGAAAAGTGTTAATAATCTTACATTTGTCAGAGCAAATAACGAACGCTTTTACGGGATTTGCGATAGACAAATGTAAAAGATTATTCACTTTTCATATAGAAATAGAGTTAAAATTAAAAGGGTTTAAGAAAATCAAAATCTTCTTAAACCCTTCTGGTGCGGATGACAGGACTTGAACCTGCACGGGTTTGCCCACTGGAACCTAAATCCAGCGCGTCTGCCAATTCCACCACATCCGCATGTAATATTGTAAAGTCTATAACATTATAATTCGCTTTATCAAATTTGTCAACCCTGTAAAAATCGAATAGAATTGAATAGTTCTCAATTAGACCTACATGCCAATAATGGCACCAACAATGGATGAAACATAGCTGAAAAAGTTGGTAAATATATTATAAGGCAAAAGCAAGAGAACGAGTTTTACTGGAGCTATAAAGCCCGTGAATTAGAC
>JAEYYB010000002.1 GCA_023430975.1 Bacillota bacterium
AAATATTCGCAAGTATCAAAACAAAGAAGAAACCGTACGCTACAAACCTAGTGTGTAGAAGGGTTCTAGTATTCGCATTATCAAATATGTTGGTTTATTATGGGGTTAACTTTTAACTCTTGAGTAAGTATGCAAGATAATTATATTGAGGTCATAGGAGAAGCACAATACTCGGAAGAGCCTGATACATGGATTATTGACGTAACTCTTAATATCCAAACGGCAAATGAAGATGCTTTAATTACAGAGTCCAGGGAATATAAAAATAAGCTTGTAAACATCCTTTTGAGTAACGGTATCACAGAGGATGAATTATTTTATGCTGGCACTGATTTATATACTCCATGGTGGAAGAAAAGCCGAGTCGGCTTAAATGCATCACATAAAGTCACTATAAGAACAAAGGACAGGTATAAAGCGTATAAAGCACTTGAGAAGATAGAGGAACTAAATAAAATATCAAAGAGAATTGTTGTCCAGATTGATGAAAGAAAACCCTTCTTTAAAGCAAATGATTCGGAAATTTTGAATGCAAGGAAAGCTGCATGTAAGAATGCATTAATCAAAGCTAAAGACTTAGCGGATGCATTCAATATGGAGGTTGGTTCTCCCATTGAAATAGAAGAAATAGATAAAGGTGTTAGAGCATCGGGTAACTACGGAGACAATGATTGGGGAGGGGTTTATGCTGGAGCTTGTGGAAGTGCCAGGTCAGTTAGTAATGAAATGGCTGATGAAGTGCAACTTAAAGGAAATGAAAGAGTGGTATATTTAAGATATAGAATTAAATTTGCTTTGGTTGCAAAAGGCTAAACTATAATAATATAAGAAAAATTCATAAAATAATAATTTATAGTGTGAAGTTGAAGGTTGTTTATGGGAATTATTCCCAAAGGGTATTTGTTGTTTATATCATAATGTAAAAAAATATATTTCCCTATGGAATTCCATATGGAAATATCAAGAATGGTGTATTAACTATTAGATTTCATACAGAAGCATGTAAACTTCCCTATGGAATTCCATAGGGAAGTCCGATTCTTATAGAATTATTCAAATTACCAAATAACATATCAAACCAAGGAACTATATCAAAAAGGTTGGTGTTTCCCCAATGAATTTACTAATTGGACAAATTACGTATTTTATGGAGCAGATATACGGCAGTATCATTCGGATTTCATAAAGGAACAACTGATATCTATAGCTGAATCAAACCGTGAGATTGAAGGCCACTTTAGTGTTGATGATGATGAAGGTGTCATAAAACAATACTGGAATTTATCTGATGGCAAATTAACGGTTATTGAGCGGTCAGAGTAATCTTCAATAATTTGAATATCATTTGGCTGTAGGTGGATTGGATAATTCTTACCGAACACGAAGATTCATCCAAGACGAAGAAGACTATTCAAGTCTTTTAACTACTAATAGTAATTAGGAGAACATTATGCACTGTATAAGTGGCTTTATCGGTAAAGAAGAAATAATAAGAGCTTTTACAGATAATTGGGTAGAGGCTAAACTAGTTACCTTATATCAGGGGTTAGCAATTATTTTTTTAACAAGAAAATTATATGATGATATTGAAGAATTAGCTAATAGTAAGTTGGATATTGATTACAGTGAATTTTTCATGTACTTGTCTCCCTCAATATATGAAATCTTAGTACAAGAATCAAGAATTGGTAAGCTTGCTTATATTGAAACAGATTATTTTGGGGGCTGTGGTAGTCAGTCTGCTATTTTGTTTGAAAATTCAAAAATTAAAATTCAACCAATTAAAACCGAAACACTTTGGGATGAAAAAACTTATAATTATTACCATAAGCCAGAAGGAGAGAAAGCCATTAATGTAGTACTGAAAGAGCTTGGCGTATATAAGGTAAAGGGCAAAGACGAGTTTGATAGTATAGGGTTGGGTAAATATAGGCATATGGATTAATCAACATAGCAGTTGATTTCACTAAGATGTGGAAGTTGACAGGGTGCAGGTAAAAGAGGCTGTTTAGCTTGAGGATGCAATAAAATGAATAGTTATAACATTTTATCGGAGCATTCATCCGTACTATTTTTCAAATATAATCGAAGTGTGCAAACTTTTTGTCTTTTAAAAGGTTTACTTTTTATGTAACATAAAACATATATAGTTCAATCCAATATATCAACATCAAATTTGGCAAAGAGGTTTGTTTATGAATAAAATTGAAATCAAGTTAGAAAAAAGACCTGACACTCGTCATTACCTAGACAATGAGCAGTTAAAAAGGTTTGAGAATAAATTCATGCATTTTGCAGATATAATTATTGATGGAAATTCGTTATATCAGGAATTTAAGCAATATGATTTTATATCAACTCTCGGATGGGGTACGGAAGAGTTTCAGAATGAGGTAATAATGAGGTTGATGCTTTCTATTCCACCCCAAATTGATAGTAAGCGGTATGAAATTTATGTTTGTCCACTCTGTGCTGATTTAGGCTGTGGTGCCATCACGATAGATATAAAAAAAGATAATAGCACTGTAATATGGAAAGATTTTGGACTTGAGTATAGTTATAAGGATGAAATTAAAATCATTGATTTAGGACCATTTGTTTTTGACTTGCATGAGTATAAGAATGTACTGATGAGCTCTCTAGGGTTAGCTGGTTATAAGTGTCCCTGGGATTAATATAAGTGATGGTGTGAACTTTACTATATAATTTATAAGATAACTCGAATTGCGTGGCTTCAGAAACAACTAAAGAATATCGGCATAAGAATTGATTAAAGATTTAAATACTACACAAGTTTAATAATGGTGAGAAAAATTATGATTATTACATGTGCATCGAAAAATAAAATGGGTTATATTCATCTCATGCCTTTTATAAATAATAAGAATATATACTATTTTTATGAAGAGCGATTAAGAAATAACGATTTAAGTAATTATCTTGATATAAAATCTATTAAAATTCCAATATCAAGTAATTTCCAATATGAAGATATGCTTAATAAGATGAAAATCAGTAGTATAACTTACAAAGAAGCAAGCAGTGATGCAGGGAAATTTATAGAGGAATATCAAAACGATTTAGACCTACATGCCAATAATGGCACCAACAATGGATGAAACATAGCTGAAAAAGTTGGTAAATATATTATAAGGCAAAAGCAAGAGAACGAGTTTTACTGGAGCTATAAAGCCCGTGAATTAGACGGTTCC
>JAEYYB010000037.1 GCA_023430975.1 Bacillota bacterium
TCACAAAATAACGTTAAACCGTTCGTTATTTTGCTCTGCCAAATGCAAGATTAATACTGATTTTAATTATGTTGAACCGTTCGTTATTTGCTCCGCCAAATGTAAGATTATTAACACTTTTAATATAGCATATGCAGCTAAATTGTACCTGTTGATACTATCGTTCCGCCGCTATAAGTTGCTCCTGTTATCAATCCACCTGATTCAGTACCTCCTGAAACAGTTCCGCCTGTATAGATAGAATATGCGGAGCCTTTTGCAAGATCAGGAGAGGAGAATATTACTGAATTATAGCCATATTTCGGTTTTGTTACAGCAAGTGACTTTCCTGTAGAATCCTTTATGCAAAGAGCTGCACTTGCTGTTTGAGATGATGTTAGTGATACAACTATCGAATTTTGTGAGGATTCTGATGATGGATACTGATATACAGTTACATTTTTGCCTGCCAATAATACTGTTCCGCCGTTTATTGCAAATGTACTGCCGGATACGGTATCAGATTGTGATTCAGGTCCATGTCCTACAACAGTACCACCATTGATTGTAATTGACACGCTTCCATTAAGAGGATTTGCTTTCTTTGAAATCAGGAACAATGAGCCATTGTTAATAGTGATTACAGGACATTCTATAGCTGCATCACTTTTTGTAACATTAATGGTCCCGCCATTTACTGTTACTCCTGTATCAGAAACCAAAGCCTGGCCTCCTGCTGAAAGATTTAACGTGCCCCCATCTATTGTGAGCTCTTTGTCTTCATTTTGAATAGCATCCTTTGATGCTGTAATGTTCAGTTTTCCACCTGTAATATCAATTGATCCATTGGCATGAATACCATCGCTTACTGCGGATATAACATTGATAGTACCGTTTCCTATATCAATATCATCTTTGCCGGAAATGGCATGACCGTAATTAGCCGTTATATTTAGAGTTCCCTTACCTTTAATTTCCAGATCATCGCTGGTGTATAGAGCAGCATTGATACTCTGATCGCTGTACGTTTTTCCATCGACGAGTGTGTTGGTTGTACTCTCTTCTAGAGTAATGTAAAATTTATCCGCGTCCTTACAATATATGGCTGGACCGGTTGAGTTGGTTATGCTTGCTCCGCTTAACCTCAGTTTAACTTTTTCGGTAGTATCAATACATATCATGCCGTCAGCCAAGGTGCCTGTTACGCTATGATCGCCTCCGGCAGTGATATTTACAACAGAGCCGTTTACAGAGATACCTGTACCTGTATAAGTTATTGAAGTACCAAGATTGATTGTACCTGCATTGAGCTTCCAGGCATCAGGGTCTACCGGTGTAGGAGTTGGAGTAGCAGGTCCTGTAGGTGATGAAGTCGTGATAGGAGTAACTGCAGGATAATCGTTGGAAGTACTATTGAAGCCTTTTGCTAAAATAATCACATCTTCCATATTGATGGAACCGTTTATGTTTATATCTGCTGCAGTGCTGTAGTTTGCATCGCTTGTGATCGCATTAAAGCTATTGGCTATTTTTATAACGTCACTCATATTGATAGCATTGTCTTGCAAAATGTCACCGGCCCACATTTCTACAGGAGCAGTAGCAGAACCTAGTGATATATTTCCTTTGACAGCTATATTACTGATTGTGCGTGTCAGATAGCCGCTTTTGCTTATATTTAATGTATATCCACTACCGCCTTCTGTAACATCAGGTATTTCAAAGTATCCATTGGAGTCAGTCATAGTACTCTTGCCGTTTTCTGCTATTGCAACTTTGAAGTCTTTATATAGATTCTTATTTGTAGTAGAGAAGGATGGTTTTATATACCCTGATATTATGTATCCTGTAGAGGGGATACTTGATATATTTTTGCTTCGTGGTGTTGGGGTTGAGGCAGTTGTGAATTCAGCAGCCCCATCAGTAATGCGGCTGTATGATTGGTCATCTGCAAGTGCAGGGAATTTTACAGAATCAATTATTGCGCCGTCAGACTTTTTTAAAGTGATGGTCTCTCCTGCCGAAGTCAGTTTGAAATTGGTATGTAACTGTCCATCTGCTGCAACTTTGTTTTTATCCGATGCCCATATCAAAATATAACCATTGGCTGGAACTGTCCCTCCCGGTATTGTCCAAGCTGCACTATCATCAGAAATAGTATAGCCTTTTAAATCCACGGGTTGGCTGCTTCCATTGTAGATTTCAATCCAATCGGAATAAGCACCACCCAACGCTCCATTTTTTGCGTCGTCTACATCTCCGTCCCTTAAGGTGGCAGAGTTTGCTGCCATAACCTCGTTGATAAACAGTGCTTGTCCGGCTTCAGCGTAACCTTTCAAATTTACTGAAGGTATCATTGCTGTAGATAGAATTAGCGTACCTGCAATGAACCCAGGTATAAATTTTTTCATAGTTATCCCCCTTTTAATTATAATATCTATAAAACTATGGTGTCTTACAAGAATTGAATGTACTGATAGCAACAAATGTAGACACCAAAATTTCTTACGACAATATTAAGATTACAAAATCGCAAGCGATTTTGTTTAATGCTTTATTTATCTCATATATTGCTTCAAACTTTTTAATAAGAAGCAACATCAGCATTCATTGACAATACTATATTCAAATTACCGTTTCTACAGCGTAAAGCATCTAAAAACTCTTTTTGATTGATATCTTCTTTCATTTTTATACTATAGACAAGCTCGAATAATGTTCCAAGGTCTGTAGTCTTTATCTTTGTTAGCTCATAGCCAGCTGTATATTTCTCAAAAACATCATCGAACACGCCCTGATAATCCAGATCTTCAGGAATGGTAATCTTTAAAAGCTTACTCGTTACATTGCTTTGACCATATTTCATTTTGCTTAAAATTACCATGAACAAGCACATTAAAACAGTAAAAAGTACGGCATATCCGAACAATCCGCAACCGCAGGCAAGCCCTGCTGCCATTGCAAATAACACATAGGAAATATCTTTTGGATCTCCGGCGGCACTTCTGAAGCGGATTATTGCAAATGCTCCTGAGAGACCAAAAGCCCTTGCTACATTGTTTCCAACAAGTAGTATGATGATTGCAATTATTGGCGGCAACATTACCAAGGTCAAAGAGAAGCCTTGTGGTGATGACGCTCCCTTGTTATTAGTCCTCATAAATATATAACTTATAACTATTCCTAAAACAAAAGCTGTGAAAATAGTTAAAAGTGAAGTGGTAAAATCTAGCTTTGCATTAATTTCAGCCATATTAAATATTTCGTCTAGCATCTCTTATCTTTTCCTCCTAGAATAATTTTAATTTATCTCTCTATATATTTTGTGATTAAAAGGCATAACTCACTTTTAATCAAGTTTACATAACTATCTTAGAGCTTCTAACCTTACTTATCATGGTTTTAAACTCTGTTCCGTATTTTGAAAAGCTTTTCTTGTATAGCTTGTATTCACTCAGCATCCTGGTGAGCCATATGGGTATGGTCTTCTCGGCTTTTACTTCCATTAGCCAGACATCCTTGTCAAGGAGCTGCTCACCATGATCCCCTAGCTCTAAGCGTAAGTCTTCTCTTCTAGTTCTAATGTTTGTATCAAAGGTAATTCTAAGGTCTCTATTATCTCGACCAAAGTAAGCTTTTCTGTCATATGCGAGATAAAGTTTTGGCTCTAAATCATAAACTGACAAAAAGTACTCTATTTCATTCATTACCTGTCTGTTCATATATTTTTTAAGCTCCGGCTTTTGACCTGTAGATACAAAATCATATGCTTCACTTAGTACTAATTTGGTTCTTCGCTTGTTAACAAGACCAAATACTTTTTTCTTGATTTCCAAATAAACCTTGTCATCAAGAGAAGGAACGCCATAAGCACGCAAACGGAGCTTTTCCTTATATTTGGGTTTGGATAATGATTTTCGGATGAGATGATGATCATCGGTATCATAATAGATATTGGCGATAGTGTAAAAATCATGTTTTTTGTTGTATTCATCCAGTTCCATGTACTCATCCAGCGTACGTAGAACCTTTTCATAGGTTTGGGTACTCATCATGAATTTATTTTCATACCTATTAAATACTTCAATTGCCATAACAAACTTACCTCCTTTTACTAATTTTATTAATAAACTACCAAACTTGTTAAGTAGGTAGTAAATGATAATATTTATTAACCGGATTTTGGTAAACTATGGACTAAAGATTATATAGATCTACCTATCCTAAATATAAAATACAATGCTAAAATAAGGTTTGAGTCACTTTAATGAATACAAATTTTACTTTTTTTTAATTTCTTAATATTAATTTTAATTTATCAGTAAAATAAAATCTCCGAAATAGTGTGGCAAATTTATCTTACATTAAAAATTGACATAGAACAATAAGTAAAAAGAACTATATTAGTACTTTATTTATTCTCAAAGTATTGGATCCCCAGCCCCTTCATTTCATTATAATCTGTTGCCTTTATGCATTTACCTGATAATGTGTAAAGTACATTGTTGATATAGATAATTCTGTCAATAAATGACGGATCTTTGGTGATATAGTCATCAGTAATTGCAGGAATGTCCGATTGTGAAAGATGAGAGATTTTACCCCTGAGCTTGAATCCTTCACTGCTGCTTACATTATAAACATATGCTCCCTGGAATTTAATAGTGCCATAAGATGAATCCATCCTGTCATTCTCTTCATTAACCGATTTTTCAGCAACACTTACAGGGAAAGCCATTATGTTTGGATCTTTCATATATAGAAGAGATTTATGGTTTCTGAGAAGTTCAGAATCACTTCCCCGATCTCCAATGATTTCTACAAATTTTTCCTTTGGATTGTTTACATCAGTCACATCAAACAAGGCCATTTTTATACCCTGATACCAGGAAAAGAATTCATTGCCGCCGCTGGTATCCTTGCCAAACCCAATAATATGATTTTCATCATAGGGATGCAGATACTCACTGTAGCCTGGAATTTTAAGCTGTCCAAGGAGTTTGGGATGTGAAGGTTCTTTTAGATCAATAACAAAGAGAGGGTCGATTTTCTTAAAGGTTACAAGGTAAAGTCTGTCACCTATGAAACGAGTTGAGTAAATTTGCTCACCCGGTGCAAGATCATTAAGAGATCCGGTTTGCTTTAACTTATCGTCCAGTACATAAACCCTGCTGGATAAATTATTCATGCCGTAATGCTCAACAGCCAGCCTCAGATTGCCGTTATATTCATCCATTGAGAACTGGTTATGAAGCATACCGTCAACAAAAGCCGTATCACATTCTCCAAGGCCATTGCCCTGCATTTTTACTCTGTATATATAAGTTCCATATCTATACGGATTATCATAAAAATCAGTTTGATCAATGGAAGTCCAGAAATCGCTTAATGTTTTATCTGTAACTTTCTGGAATGACTCCGCCATATAGATGTATTTATCAGATACATAAATGTTATCTGCATTTCCGGCATAAGCTTTTACAACGGAAGGCATGTTTTTATTATCCATAGTAAATACCGAAATATAGTTTACTGCACCTATACCTTTACCGGAGTTGGATAAATAAAATAGCTTATTATAGTCAAAATCTTTATTGATTTGTGAACTGGTTGTATCGTCATATTGAGGATAAATAATCGTATTATCCTCTGACTTTGCATCGGATGTTGTTATGACATACAGTCTGTTTTCTATAAGCCTTGATGATTTGTAGGTGCCTTTTTGCGTTACTGTTCTTTCAGGTACAGGCTTTTCGGGATTTGTAACATTATAGGTCCTTATAATGGTGTTCCCCAAATTAGTTTGGTAATATTGATTATTCAGGCTGGATTTATTGTCTTCCATTATGATAGAGATGTAATTTTTATAGAGCATAATTTCAACTGGTGTCAATTGTTCATTAGAAAAGCTTTTTAAATAAACAATTTTCATTTGGTCGGCTGGAGATGCTTTCACGATAACAAGATCATTCTTCTTTATATAATATATGTAGTTGCCGTCTGTTTTAACAATATCGCCCTCATCAATGTTTTCAACCTGTGTATTTGTCTGGGAGACGGAACCATTAAATTGAGCTGATGATGCATCTTCGGTCATTCCTTTGCTTCCCAGGCTGGGCCAGAAGGCATGATCAAGTGCACTTACATTTCCTAAAAAGCCTATACAAAGCAGGTATGGCAGATCAAAATTGCTGAGCGTATTGCTATAGCGATAATTCACATTATTATTTGCTTTTTCTATTATATCGATATATTTGCTTTTGCTTCCTATAGCCTCAATACCTATCTTTTTGGCTTCCCTTGGATTAATAAGTCCGGCTGCGATTATTACAATATTAAAAATGATGAGGATAGATGCCAGAATAGGGAAAAATATTCTCCTAACTGGTTTTATGGTAAAGCTTTTCTCTATTCCTATTTCATTGTGATCTTCTTCATTTAATAGTTTTGGGCTCTCATCCTTCATTACTTCGAATGAAGCCAAACGATCTTTCCTCATTTTAAAGGCTGTAAGTATTATTATATTAAAAATAAGAAATACTGCAAAAAGAAGCATAATGCCCAAAGGATCGGTAGTGTGGATATTATTTTTATCTTTTATGAAAAACCACACTAAATAAAGTGAAATTATGAACATATTTTTAAAGAGCTCAATCCCAAAGCCTTTACCAATGTCAGCTGAAAATGCGTAGAAGAAGGTACTTTTATAATTGAGTATAATGCGACTTTTTATATTAGCACCTAAAAAATCTACTATTCCAAGTACGGATGACATCATTATAAGAAAGATTATTACGGAGATTACTAATGGTATTGAATCTTCTGAATAATCATAAAACCTTGAATACGTCTCGACAACAAAAAAAATTGCAATTAACCTGAGTATTAATGACAAAATGAAATATATCAAATACTTAATAATTACTTTAAAAGAAGGGATAGTTAAGCAGCTATTAAGGGATAAATCCTTTTTATCAAAGTTGAGCGATATCGAAGAAATAATGAGGCATATAAGAATAAATGATATAAAAAAGGATAAGGTAGTTAGTAATCCCCCAAATGATAAATCTATACCTGTCTTTCTAAGTAAAATGTCTTCCCATGATATAAATGTGGAGAGCATAAGAAAAAGAATCTCAAAAATTGTTAATCCCACGATCATAAGAAGTACTCTCAATTTATGCTTTGTGATAATCTCCTTAAAGCATATTCCGGTAGAATTGTTTTCCATATGATGGCTCCTTTTTGATAATACTGAAAATGTTAAATGTTTGATTTCTAAGGCTTAACACAAATAAAGCTGACTTTAGGGTTGTTGAAGTATAACATCTTATTATTTCATTAATTATAAATAAAGTCAATAAATGTACTTCCAGTCATACACTACCTTCCAACTGACATGAATCTATCAGTGAAATAAGTTCGCTTTGAAAGCCATGTAAAATTTTGTTTGGGTATTTGTAGAAGATTATAACAATGGTATAATATATAAGTAAAAATATATTTTGATAAGAACACAGTATGATGATAGTTAAGCCTTAAAATATAGTTTTTAGGGCACATATGCAGCTCAATTACAGATCAATACTATATGTAAATATAAAATATAGAAGATACAATATCTTTAGGTCTTTTGCGTTATAATGTGCCTAATATAGTTAGGGAAGGAAGGTGCTAGATTACTCAGTTTTCATTAAAGTAGGTGTACAAGTTTAGGGCACTAATTAAATGTAGTTGGTTATACGCTATAGAGACTTAAAGGGTATTAGATTAAATACAATAAATCTTTTACATTTATCTATCGCAAAATTCCGTTAAATCGTTCGTTATTTTGCTTTACTAAATGTAAGATTAATAATGTATTTAATGTAGAATATTTTCATTTTAGGAGGAAAAGTTAATGTTGATGAAAAGAATGCTTAGTACTTTTGTAAGCTTTGCAGTGATGGCATCATCTTTTGCAATGCCCATAAGTGCAGGTGCAGCTGCCGGAGAAGTTGATACAATAAGCATCTCGGGATATATTGCACCGGATTTTAAATCAAATAACAAATCAATTAATTCAGGTTTCAAAGTTTCCATAATGGGTACAACATTGAATGCAGTAACTGACTCTCTGGGTTTTTTCAAAATTGAAGGGGTTCAGAAGCAAGACAAAGGATACGATCTGGTAGTATCAAGACCAGGATATCTGTCAAGACTGGTTAAGAATGTTCCAGGAACTGTGGAGACATACATATCAACAGCTGAAAAGCCCATAGATTTGTGGGCAGGAGATATACCAAAAGACGGTGCTGCAGATAATATGATAAACATGTCTGATGTCTTTGCTGTTGCCAAAGCCTTTAATACAGTGAATGGTGATGAAAACTATAATGCAGATGTTAACTTTGACATGGATGCAACAGTAAGCATGCAGGATGTATTAATAATAGCAAAGCATTTTGGTGCCACACCTGCCGATTATGTTGATGTTGCTCCTATGACACCAACACCAACAAGCACACCAACACCAACATCTACGCCAACAAATACTCCAACACCTAAACCAACAGTAAAACCCGGACCAAAGACCGACATTAATGTTTACACGGACAGCTTGTTGACGGGTTGGCAGGATTGGTCATGGACAAGCGAAAGAGACTTTGCAAACACAACTGTAGCAAAGGAAGGTAATTCAATAGCGGTTACATACACCAGTGGATGGGCTGCATTATCATTATACAGTCCGACAAAGATAGAAACAGCGGGTTATGAAAGCATCAATTTCTGGGTAAATGGCGGTGACAGCGACAAGAAGCTGGGTCTTTATTGCATAACCGAAGCTACTGAAGATACAGCAAGTACAACAGTAGAGTTTACTGCAAAAGCAGGGGAATGGACAGAGATAAAAGTTAAGTTAAGTGAATTGGGCAACCCTGAAACAATCCAGAGAATTAACATTCAGGATCGTTCCGGGGCAGCACAGACTGCAATATATGTTGATAATCTCACTCTGGCAGCTATTCCACAAGCACAGCCAACAGCAAAGACATTTACAGTTTATGATGATGCCTTGGCAGCAGGACTTCAGAACTGGTCATGGACTACTACAGTTGATTTTGCAAATAAAACTACTGTAAAATCAGGAACAAGTTCAATTGCTGTAGAGTACACAGATGCATGGGCAGCATTATCCATCTACAGCAGTCAGCTGATAAAGACAGAGGGATACGATTATATAAGTTTCTTTGTTAACGGTGGAGACAGCGATAAGAAACTGGGATTTTATATAATAAGGGATGCAGCAGATGACACATCTGAAAGTCCTAAAATTAATTTTACTGCAAAAGCAGGAGAATGGACAGAAGTTAAGATTAAAATGAGCGAGCTGGCAAATCCTGAAACAATCCAGAGAATTAACATTCAAGAGCTTTCCGGGGCAGCACAAACGCCAATTTATATTGATGACTTAAGCCTGATAGGTGAGGCACCAATTGTTAAGGAGAAGGTAATGAATATTTATCAGGATTCATTGCCAACAGGCATGCAGAACTGGTCATGGACTACTACAGTTGATTTTGCATGCACTGCTAACGTTAAAGAAGGAACGGCCGCTATTTCAGTAGAGTTTACAGATGCATGGGCAGCTTTGTCATTGTATAGTGCACAGCAAATAATGCCTGAAGGCTACGATAGCATCAAATTCTGGGTAAATGGCGGAGACAGCGACAAGAAATTGGGATTTTATATAATAAGGGATGCAGCTGATGAAACATCAGAAAGTCCTAAAATTAATTTTACTGCAAAGGCAGGAGAATGGACAGAAATAACCATAAAGTTAAGTGAGCTTGCAAGCCCCGAAACAATCCAGAGAATTAACATCCAGGAACTTTCAGGTGCAGCACAAACTCCAATGTATATAGATGAAATCCGTTTGGTTGGAACTACATCAGGCAATGAACCAAAGCCAACTCCGATTCCAGATCCTAATCCGGGACCAAGAACAGATAAGGCTAAGATATCAACAAGCGGTTATGATGTTAGTCCTATTGATGCAGTAGATGCAAAAGCGACAAAAGAAACCACATCATTGTTTGCGGCATTAAAGGGTATCGGTGGTAAGAAGCTTATGTTCGGACAGCAGCATGCTACAACATTCGGTCTTACAACTGGCGGAAGCAAAGACGGTACCAAGTCGGATGTAATGAATAATGTAGGTGCATTCCCAGCAGTTTTTGGATGGGATACACTCTCTATCGAAGGAAAAGAATCACCTGGTAATACTTCCTTACCTGTTGAAGAAAACATTAAATTGTTGGCAGATGTAGTAAAGAAGGCACATGCAACAGGCGGAGTAATAACATTAAGTGCACATATGCCTAACTTCGTAACAGGCGGGAATTTCTATGATTTGAATGGAAACGTTGTTTCACACATATTGCCGGGCGGATCAAAGCATGATGAATATAATAAGTTCCTTGACAACATTGCGACTTTTGCAAAAAGTGTAAAAGATGAAAATGGAAATCTTATACCGGTTATTTTCAGGCCTTTCCATGAGAATACAGGAAGCTGGTTCTGGTGGGGAGCTGCATTCTGTACGCCGGATCAGTACATTAAGCTGTATCGTTACACTGTTGACTACTTAAGAGATGTTAAGGGAGTGCATAATTTCCTTTACGCATATTCACCTTCAAGCACTTTCAGTACTGAGACAGAATATCTTGAACGTTATCCAGGCGATGCTTATGTTGACGTATTAGGCTTTGACCAGTACGACGACAGCGGAAGCATGACATCAGAGGCTAATTGGATGAAGTCCATTGTTAGCCGTGCAGAACTGTTAACAGCGATGGCGGATAAGAGAGGCAAAGTTGTGACAATTACTGAAACGGGTATTGCCAGTGGTATCAAGAAAGAAAACAATGTGAATAAGAGCTGGTTTACAACACTTCTTAATGCATTGAAGGAAAGTGCGGAGGCTGGAAAAAATAAAACAGCATACATGCTGGTTTGGGCAAACTTTGACATGAACCAGTTCTGGGTACCATATATGCACCATTCCATTTATGGTAACAGTGAACTCCTGCAGGACTTCGTTAATTTCTATAATGATGACTTCACAGTATTCAGTGATACAATTGATGGTTTCTATGATTTGGATGTTGATACTGTTGCAGAAAAGTCCTATATGTATATATCCAATCTTTATGATGGAAGCATTGTTAATGGGCCTTATACTGTAAAAGCAAAGGTATTTGAGCATGATAAAATAGTTTCAAAAGTATCATTGACGGCTGGAAGCACTGAGCTTCCAATGACCAAGTATACAGACGGACAATATGGTGTTCTTTGGACTCCAACAATTGAGCAGAACGGAACCAAGATGGATTTGGCCGTGACTGTGTTATATGATGATGATACAATATCGAAAGAGACAATAAAAATTAAGGTAATGGCGGATATACCTTTGAAGCAGTATACATTCGATACGGAATTAGGCAATGTCAGCTATGATGGTTCATATGCTCCTGAAGGTGCAAGTGCAACCAGTGTTGTCTCTTATGATAGTAATCTTAAAGCAGTTAAGGTTGATTCCAAGTTTGTTGACAACGATGACAGCAGTGACTGGACATATCAGGAATTAAAGGTTAAGCTTTCGGGAATAAATAATGATGTAGATATGTCAAAGGTTAACAAGGTGGCGTTTGATATATTTTTACCTGAAGGTGCAAAAGATACACTCTTTAAGCCATACACAATGGCATTGATGCCGGCTGAGCCTGGGTACAAGAAATATGGTGAAGGGGCATTACAACTGCACTTAAGTGACTTTAAACAAGATACTGTGAAAACAGGAGATTATGGTAGGATGTATCGCTACAATGTGCTTGTTGACCTGGAAGATGCAACAGCAACTGACTTGATAATGGCATTTGTAGCATTTGACTGGAATTATGATGGGCCTATATTTATTGACAATGTAGCTTTGATAAGTGGTATCAAGGTAAAGCCTGCTGATCCTACATTAGTTGATGATTTTGAAGGATATTTCAATGATAATGCAGAACTTAAAAATGCATATACTCCAGTTGGAGATACTTCAACAGTTTCTCTTGTATCACATAATTTAGGCAAGGCTGTTAAATTTGACTACACTATTGACGCAAATGGATACAGCGGAATTGTTAAACAAGTGGGCGGTGTTGACTGGAGTAAACAAAATGCATTATCAATGAACATTAAGCCTGATGGATTAAACCAGAAATTAGTAGTTCAAATCAAGGCAAATGGAATGCACTTTGAGACTTATCCGGTATTTGCAGATGCAACAGAGAGAGATCTTACATTGAATTTCTCAGATTTCACACCTGCTCCATGGGAATCAGAAGCAAATAAAGCAGCTTTGTTGACAGATAACCTTGATAAGATAGAAGCTATTGGCATATATGTTAACCAAGTTGATGGATTTACTGGTAATGGTACATTGATAATGGATGATATAAAATCAATAAGTGTAGCTTCCTAATTATTGATTGAAGTTTAAAATTATATATACTGTAACTATAAAAGGGCGGGCTACTCCAGACCCCGCCCTTTTAAATATATAGGAATTGTGATTAATTAATAAGGAGTATTCGGGATTATGTATAGTAAAATTAAAGAAGCTAATATATGTTTAGAATCTATAACTATATACAGAGGTATATTACAGAATGAAGTTATTGCAAGCTTAAATAGGCTGGTAAAATATATTGATAGCAATGACATTGATCCGGTTGTTTTTGCTGGTCATTATGGTGAGTTTTATCATGTGCTGACAAAAAACAATTCCTTTGATTCATTTGTTTATTATATATTCAAGAGGATGATTTATGATGAGAATGCATTCAGTGATTATGTCAGCAAAGAGCTTAACGGGAAAATTGATGTTAATATATTAAGATCTGTAGAACATGATTTGGATTGTATTCAGAAAATATCCCAGTTAACATCAAAGGATATTAAGGACTATGTTATATCGTCACTCTGCAATGACGAGTCTGAGAAGCATTTGGTAAGGAAATTGCCTGAATGGGATTTTTCAAATATACCGACAGATGAAAGTATAGGCGAAATTATGGAATTGTTTATGTCCCAAGAGAGCTGGCAGAACTCTTTAGAAGCACTGATAGAATTTTACAGAGCCAGAGGCTCAGGAAAATTTGCAGAATATAAGGGATTTGTTTGGGAAAACAGCAGGAATGGTTGTGGGTTTAAAGGAGTTGAAACACCTGATCCTGTAAGGTTATCAGATTTGATAGGATACGAACTTGAACGAAAAGAAGTTATAGAAAACACAAGGTTTTTTGTGGAGGGTTTAAGGGCAAACAATGTTTTGCTATATGGCGATAGAGGAACGGGTAAATCATCCACAGTCAAGGCACTTCTTAATGAATACGGTGATCAGGGCTTAAGGATAATTGAGGTTCCGAAACAAGATTTGTCTGATCTTCCTGATATAATCAGAATAGTTAAGGACAAGCCGCAAAAGTTCATCCTGTTTATTGATGACCTTGCCTTTGAGGACAGCGAAGAAAGGTATACGGCATTAAAAGCAGTTTTAGAAGGTGGCCTTTCAATAAGATCCAGGAATGTTGTAATATATGCAACTTCCAACCGGAGGCATCTTATTAAGGAAAAGTTCAGCGATAGGGCAGGTTTAATGTCAAATAACAATGATGATGAAATCCGTGCTGGAGACACCATCCAGGAAAAGCTATCCCTAGCCGACAGGTTTGGTATTACCGTAACATTTAGTTTGCCAGACAAAAAAAGGTACTTGGATATTATAGACAACCTTGCAATGAGCAGAGGATTAAATATAGACAAGGAATGGCTGCACAAAGAAGCTATGAAGTGGGAGCTTTTATACAATGGCCGTTCTCCAAGGACCGCACAACAATTTATCGATTGGGTTGAAGGACTAATAAGTCTTGGTTTATTATCTAAGTCATGACTAAAAATAACTTCCGCATATTCAGCTTTTACGAGGGCAGATTGGTTTAAACCTATAATCTGTCCTTAATGTTTGTCAGGTTTCCATAAGTTTAAGAGTGCTTGTAATGCCAGTCTATTGCTCAATCTTATTTCCGCAATTTATTTCAAGTGTTGTGTTATTTCCTAAGTTCTGTTATTCTTACTAAAAGCGATAAATCTTTTACATTTGTCTATCGCAGATCCCGCTAAAACCGTTCGTTATTTGCACTGACAAATGTAAGATTAATAACACTTTTAATATAGAGCGTTTCAGATGGTTATTCTCAATCTTCATGTGGGGGGCTATTATGGGAAATATAAATCCATTTTTTTTGAATTTTTCCTCATTGTTTATTCAGTGTATTGTGCTGGGGATTTTCGTGCTTATTCTATTTGATAGAAAGTTATCATGGGAGAGGCTTGTAATATTTTCCTTTTTAAATACCGCGGCAAATGTATTACCTATACAGATTGTTCCTAGAACTGCCTATTCGGAAGTGATTTTTATCGGTATTTATTTTTTGTCCATGATTTTATTGATAAGGTATATTCTTAATCTAAGATTTTTATACTCGATATTGGGAACATGTGTTGTCTTTCTGCTTTCAACCATTGTGCAATATTTAGTTATGGCTATACTAAAGATATCACTCCAAGGGTTTGATCTATTTACATGGGTTGCTTTACCTATGAATTCATTTATAATGAGGCTTTTAGGCACATTTATAGATTTTTTAGGGGTTCTTGTAATATATTACCTCAAAATAAAAATTTATATGCCTGCAGATATTTACAGGAAACGAAAAATTGCAATAATACTTAATATTTTTATTATTGCAATGATAATTGTACCTGATATCCTGTTTTTTGAAACCACTGTGATTAAAATACCAAGTGAACTGATATTATTTAATGCTGCCTCGGCTTTTGTTCTCCTAATTCTTAGTACCAACAATTCCATAAAATTCGGAGAATTTGAAATGACAAAAAAGGAGCTGGAGTTTCAAAAACTCTACAATAAAACCCTGGACGATCTTACCGCTAACCTTAGGGGATTTAAGCATGAATTCAATAATATTCTGTCCTGCATTCAAGGCTACCTCTACGTGGATGATGTTGAAGGACTTAAAACATATGTATCCCAGATGCAAGCTGAATCAAGGGCTATGAACAATATAGAGCCTCTAAATTCATATGTAAAGGATAATCCTGCTATTTATGGCCTTCTTCTTTCAAAGTTGTCATATGCACAGGTTAAAAACATAAACTTCAATGTTCGCGTTTTTGCACAAATAAACCCTCGCAATATAAATATTCTGGATTTATGCAAGATGTTGGGTATATTGCTGGACAATGCATTAGAAGCAGCGATAGAATCTGATAAAAGGTATGTAGAATTAATGGTAAAGGAAAATCATGAATCAAATTCCTTGATAATAGAAATTTGCAACTCTTTTACCGGCAGCCCTGACATAGAAAAGATCTTTGAAAAAGGTTTCTCAACAAAGGGAGCACACAAAGGTTTCGGTTTATGGGAGCTGAATAGGATCGTTGCCAAAAATCATCAAAATGCAAAACTAACAACCAATATATCGGGTAATTTATTTAATCAGAAGATTGAATTTATAAATTCAAAGCAGTTTGGACCCTAAACGTGCTTAAATTACATACATATTACTTTATCAGTGACTTAGGGGCTTTCGGCTGGTATGCTGTCCAAGGAATACTTGCATAAGTGGAAATTGATGCCATAAACATTGCCAAGGCAGCAACTGTAACAGATACCATAAACAATAACTTCTTACGCATATAATATCACCTCCTTTCGTCAAAAAGCTATTGCCAGTAAATCCTTAGGATTGGCAATTTTCTCCTCTTCCAGGCAAACAGCCAAGAAGCTTATATCCTAAGGGTGAGAGCAATAATACAAATGGAATATTGGAAAAAAGTATAATGCTATATATTACTTTATCAATATTGTAAATTTTCAAAGATATTAAGAAAATTATTATTGCAATAACCAGTGAAGACAGCTTTTGATAAAACCTTATCTTCATAATTATTATTGGCTTTTCTAATGTATCAGCTGGAGCATATATTATTATGGTTAATATATTAATAATAAATATAGCCACTGATGGTGTTATAGAATTAATCAAGAAAAATTTTGATATTATGATTGGTCCGAAAAAAGTAATAACTGATATTATAAAGCATAAAACTCTTGTTTTGGCATGTGCCCCTCCTGCAGCTATTCTTAAAGCCCCATACACGATGAGGGAGGTTATTACAGGTTTTAAGACTCCTAGTATTAGGGATGACATGAGGAAGATAATCAGCAAGAAGGTGTTATAAATAATTATATCCAGTCCATACTTTAAAACTTCTTCTTTTTCCTCGTCAATTCCATCCATACTGCTCTTAATTAGATTGGTAATCTTAATGCTTAACACCTCTATGATACGCATCACCTCTATTCAATAGCATTATATGTACAAAATGTAATTTTTACATTTGATTTATATGATTATACATTAAAATAATTTATGTTAAATTTAAATAGAAATTCTATGAAAGGCCATTTTGGTTATATAAAAATTCATTATGGGTTTTCGTAATATAAAAACACTCTTTTATATTAAATAATATAATTTTTAATTTATTTAACAGCAAAGAAGGTACTGGAACAGTATTTGAAGTGTCCCTTAAGTATAAGCTGTTTGTACCAAGTATCAACTACATATGTATTTAGTCTAGTTCCTAAGGTAATCCTTATATTTATCGCCTATATAGCATTTATGCCCAGTATTAAAATGTAATTCTTTGCTCTTGAAATCTATCTTAGAAATGTAAGATGCATTAGCAATAAAAGACTTATGACAGCGGATAAAACTCCGGTCATTTAGAATGGTGCTAAACCTTTCTAGAGAATCATAACAGGATATCTGGTCATTAGCAGTATAAATATTAACTTTAAAACCTGACTTCGCAACATAAATAATATCCTTAAGCTTTACCTTAAAAATACAGCTTTCGGCCTTAATTTGGATGAACTTATCATCATTACCGTCTTGATTCAAAATGGATTTATAATCCTTTTCAATCCTCATAAGGCATTGCTCAAGGACTTCAAAAACAACAGGCTTTGTAAGGAAATCAAAAGCCTTTACCTTAAAAGCTTGTAATGCATATTCAAAATGCCCTGTTATAAAAACTATATATGCAAGGCAATCAGCCTCTCTTATCCGCTTAGCCAGTTCATATCCATTTTCTGTGGATTTGAGATCTATATCAATGAAAAATAAATTGGCAGAATGATCTTTAAGATAGTCATCAACAGCACCTGTGGTTGAAGCTTTACAAACTATCCCACCGGAAATATTATTGCTCGACATTATCTTTTCTATAGCTCTAGATGTTTTTTCAAGGATTACCGGGTTATCATCGCAAACTACAATTCTAAACATATAATATCCCCTTCCTAATTTTAATAAAACTATTTTTATTAAATCTATTTGAAAGAATTATTTTATATTAAAAGTGTTAATAATCTTACATTTGGCGGAGCAAATAACGAACGGTTCAACGGGATTTGCGACAGACAAATGTAATAGATTTATCACTTTAATTTAGTCGTATGTTAGCTTTTGTATCGGTCTATTTAGTAAAAAAGTTAACATTAATGTGTCAAGAGTATAAGGTAGGTACGATATTTAGAAATATATATATTAGAAGTGTTAATAATCTTACATTTGGTGGAGCAAATAACGAACGGTTCAACGGGATTTGCGACAGACAAATGTAATAGATTTATCACTTTTAATTTAGGTATATTTTATTTTGTTGAAATCTACCCTAATAATAGTTATATTATTATTTGTAACATTAATATTGCTTATTAGGGAGAAAAAATAATGATAAAGGTCTACAACAGACGCACAAAAGAGTATGAGGTTGAAAATGTTGCAGGAGGTAAATTTTTAAACGCTCTTTATGGTACTGTTCCGGGAAAAATGGGCTTGGAACTTTTAGTAAAAAGGAAATTCTATTCATATATTTCAGGTGTTTTTTGTGACAGCAGAAAAAGTGCCGGACTAATCAAAAAGTTCATTAACGGCTATAATATAGATGTTTCGGAATGTCAGGATGAAGTTGGAAGCTTTCAAACCTTCAACGAATTTTTTATTAGAAAAATGAAACCTCATATGCGTCCATATGATAATGAGCCTGGCAAGTTGCTTTCGCCTGGGGATGGCAGGATGTACTCATGGAAGAATATAGATATAAATAAGCTTGTTCAGGTAAAGGGATTTTCCTATTCCCTAAAGGATCTACTTAGAGATGACAGCCTTGCTTCAAGATATGAAGGTGGAATCCTTGCTATACTAAGGCTTTGCCCTTTAGATTATCACAGGTTCCACTTTATAGATGGCGGAACCTGCAGTAAGACTGTCAAAATAAAAGGACATTATTATTCGGTAAATCCTACGGCCCTAAAGACCGTTGCTCGCATATACTGTCAGAATAAAAGGGAGTACAGTGTGCTTAAGTCGGATAACTTTGGCGATGTATTGTATATTGAGGTAGGTGCAACATCAGTGGGATCAATAATTCAGACATATGTACCTGAGCAGCGAGTCTTAAGGGGCGATGAGAAGGGCTACTTCAAATTTGGGGGATCTACTCTTATTATGCTGCTGGAAAAAGGTGCGGCCAATATTGATGATGAAATACTTGAACAAACCGAAGCGGGGTTTGAAACAAGGGTGTTGGCCGGGGAGGTAATTGGAAGCAAAAAATAGGTAATACAGTGAAAAAAGTAAAAAATAAGATAGTAATTTGTTGCATTTATCTTATAAAGAAATGTGGAATTTATCCGATAAATACATTAGGGTTTTATGTGTACGATGGTATACGAATGGCTATATTACCTTGCTTTTGGTATGCTGTGAAAGGATATAGTATTTATGGATAAAAAGCGTTGCAATATAGGGGTAATTACCGTATATACTGAGAATTTTTATTTCGGATCTTTGCTAAAGGGCATACAAAGCATAATAAAACAAGAAGAAGGAAGGCTTTTTATATTCAATACATATATGCTGGATCGATTCAGAATGGATGCAAAGGATGATGAAGATTATTATTCATTTTCAGTTAACCACATTGATGGATGGATAATTTTGACTTTAAGCTTGAAAGCGGAACACATCAATAAGATTCATAATACAGGGAAGCCTGTTGTCTTTGTTGGACACAGGTCCCAATATTTCAACAATACTTTTGTGTGTGATGACAGCTATAATGGTGGAAAGCAGATTACTGAGCATCTGTTAGCCCATGGGCATAAGAGGATAGCTTTTATAGGTGCAAGCATAGTATATGATATGTTGGAAAGGCATGCTGGATACAAAGAAATACTTGAAAAACACGGTTTATATGATGAAGGTATTGTCTTTGATGTTATTAATCCTATGCCACAACATGGAAAACAAGTTGCTGTAAAAATGATTGAAAGAGGCATAGATTTTTCAGCCATATTTGCTGCAAACGATTATTTGGCAATGGGAGTGATAGAGGGATTAAAGGAAGGCAACATTCATGTTCCTAGAGATATAGCCGTTATTGGCTATGACAACTCTGACAGCGGTAAAATGCATACACCCCCTTTAAGCAGTATGAATCAGAATACCTTTGAAATTGGCAGAGCAGCAGGAAGAGCTGTAATTGGACGAATAAAAGGGGAGAATGTGAATAGACAGATTCTGGTAAAATCAGATTTGATCATAAGGGAATCCTGCGGATGTACATATAAAGAAGACTCGGCACAGGAGTGTATAACAACTGAGATTATGGAAAAGAAGAACTCCATGATAGAAAGACTTGAAGAGATTTTATATAAGAACTCCGATCTTGGTACAAAGCTATTTGAATTAAACGTTAGTGATATATTAAAACTTATTCCACAAATAACCGATGAATATACCTGGTTTTGTTTCGGCCTGTTTAGAGATGACAAAAAATCCAAGTATGAAATAGTTACCCAGACTGTCGTGGATAACATTAAAAAAACAAAGTCGGATAAAACAGTTGAGTGCGATTTGGAGAATTTTCCCCCTTTGGAATGTATGCAGGATTATGAATTTGGCAAAAATGACGTAATATTGGTGGTGCCTATATCTACTGAGAAAAGGAATATAGGAATTATGTCATATGTAACTAAAATTCATGGAGAAACTACTTTGTTTGTGCATGATATGCATATGCTTATGTATAATCTACTGGGAATAGCTATAGATAGAAATTTGGTAATGACGGATTTAAAGGAAACACTGGAATCCCTTAAAAAAACCCAGGAACAGCTGATAGAATCTGAAAAACTCGTATCTTTAGGACGTTTGGTATCTGGCATTGCCCATGAGATTAACAAACCTATAGGTGAAGGCGTTGCTGCTATAGAATATCTGAAAAATAATGTGCTTAAGTTAAAGGAGCTATTTGATACAAACAAGCTTACAAAGCAGGAACTAATAGAGCTGCTAAAAGAAAACAAAGGGTCTGTAAAAACACTTTTTGCAAATTTACAGAAAGCGTCTGACCTTATAATGAGATTTAAGCAGATTGCATTGGATAATACAATTGACGAAACAAGGGTTTTTAATGTTAAGGACTATATAAACGATGTAATATTAAGCATTGATGTAAAGTCAAGAAAGCGTGATATAACCATTAACCTGGAGTGTCCTCAAGAGCTTCGTCTTATGTGCAATCCTGGAGATTTGTACCGGGTATTGACAAATCTAATTCTAAATTCAATAACACACGGCTATGATGAAGGCAATAAAGGTGAAATATCAATTGCATTTGAAAAGAAAGAAAAGAGCCTCGTTTTGGAATATAAGGATGATGGCAGAGGTATAGAAAGAGAAACGTTTCACAAAATTTTTGAGCCGTTTTTTACAGCTAAAAGCGGCAATGATGGCCTAGGACTAGGGCTTTATATGATAAACAATATAATAAAGCAAAAGCTGGGCGGAACGATAGAATGTGAAAGTGAGTACAATAAAGGTACAAGATTCATAATTAGCCTCCCTTTGTCATTGGTTGCAGAAGAGTTATTATTATGATAATTTGGGCTTTAGATACCTGATTGCAATTATATATTAGCTTAGCCATTACTTGGCATCTAAAAAAGAAAGGGCACAATATATGCTTAACAAGCTGCGGATTGGTGTAATTACAAAGTTTATCGATGGGACAAACTATGGTAATTTGATAAGCGGAATTCATAGCTGCCTTAGGGATATGAATGCTAAATTATTTGTGCTTAATAATTTTATGATAAGTCGTTTCTTAACTGATGTAAAAAAGGTGGAAGGCTATTATAATCTGGCTTTTAATCATATAGACGGATGGTTGATATTAGCAGAAGGTGCCAGCGATAGCTATGTAAATAAGATAATTGCAAACGGTAAACCTATCGTATTTATTGGTGCTAATAGTGGAGAAAGAAATAGTACCATAGTAAAGAGTGACAATATAAAAGGTACAAAGACAGGGGTAGAACATCTCATAACGCATGGGCATAGGAAAATAGGGTTCATAGGCTGGATGGGAATTGATGATATGAAGGAGCGTTTATGTGGGTATAAGGAAGCCTTATTGGAGAATGGTATTTCCTTTGATGAAAACCTCGTATACATTAGTGAATATGCATTGCCCAGGCATGGAAAAGAAGCCGTTGAACACTGGATCAAAAAAGGAATAGAATTTACTGCAATATTTGCCGGCAATGACAGTCTTGCTGTTGGTGCCATCAAGGAACTTAATAACAATGGAATATTGGTACCGGAGGATGTGGCGGTAATTGGGTATGACAACAGCTCTTTTGCAAAAAGCAGCAATCCTGGTATTACAACGATAGATCAGAATGCTTATGATTTAGGATTTACTGCCGCAAAAACGTTGGTTGAAAATATAAAAAACGGAGAAAAGAGTGGAAAAAAAGTATTGGTATCATCTGACCTAATATTGAGAAAATCTTGCGGTTGTTCCTATGATGTAAATGACACCTTGGAGCTTACAAAAGAAAATGCCTATAAAAAAGATTATATAATAAAGTGCCTAGAAGAAACAATTCTAAAAAATTCCGATATAGGTTCAAAGTTACTTACAGCAGATATTGACGGTATAAAAAGATTATTTCCTTTTATCGTTGATGACTATTCCTGGGAGTGTATAGGCTTTTGGGACGATGAGAAATCAGATCGGGATAGTATAAATATAAATGCTCTATATGATACGGCAAAAAAACTGGAAAGTGTCCATTTATCCTGTAAACTTGAGAAATTTCCACCTTTTGAATTAATGGATGAAAAAATGTATATGGACAATGATGATATAATTTGGATAATGCCGATTTCCTCAGCAACAAGAAATTGGGGTGTAATGGCATATTCTAGCCCGTTAAGAGAAATCTCATCACTTGTTAAATATAATATTTCCAATGTTATAACTACACTTTTAGGTATTGCCATGGATCGTGATGTCGCGAAAACAGACCTGGAAGTTAGCCTGGAAACTCTTAAACAAACGCAAAAGCAATTGATTCATTCAGAAAAGATGTCTGCATTAGGCGGACTTGTTGCAGGAGTTGCCCATGAGGTCAATACTCCGGTAGGTGTTAGTATGACAGCTGCATCCTTTCTTGATGAAAAAGACAATGAAATAATAAGATTATTTGAGACAGGCAGGCTTAAAAAAGATGATTTGAATGAGTATATAGAAACTGCTATGGAAACAGTTGAAATACTTGCTATTAATTTGGAAAGGGCCTCAAATCTGGTAAAGAGTTTTAAAGAAATATCTGCAGACCAGTCCATGACAGTAAAGAGGCGGTTTTTATTGAAAAAATATATAAATGAAGTTTTGGTTAGCTTAAATCCCAAAATAAGATTAACCGGGCACAGGATAACTGTAAATTGTAATGATGACCTGGAATTGTATGCATCCCCTGTCGGTTTGTCTCAAATCATTACCAACCTAGTTATGAACTCACTTCTACATGCTTTTGAGGATATTAAAGAAGGCAAAATAGAGATTAATGCAACCACAGAAAACGATGAAATTATTATTGAATACAGTGATAATGGAAAAGGGATAAATGAGAACGATATTAAAAAAATATATGAACCGTTTTTTACAACCAAAAGAGGAAAAGGTGGAACAGGATTAGGACTAAATTTAGTTTACAATATTGTAACCAATGAATATGGGGGAAACATAAAATGTAAAAGCGCTCTAGGTAATGGAACTTCATTTATTATCAGAATACCTATGCATGAGGATAATTGATATAGATTCATAAAAAAATGGAAGGTCTTATATCGGCCTTCCATTTCTTTATGTTTTTATAGAACACTGATTGAATCTATAAGCTTCTGGTTGGGTTTTACTGCATTATCCGGATCCTTAAGCCAGATGTCTTTTTTTTGGTCATATTTTTCAGTCTCGATATCTGTTTTAATTTCTGAACGAACATCATCAAGAGTCAATCTTTTAATGTACTTGATTATATGATAACCAAATTGGGTTTTTACAAGGCCTATATCGCCATCTTTTGCACTAAAAATCCATTCATCATATTCTTTGGTTGTAATTCCTTTGGCAGCGGTAATTTCACCACCCTTATCCTTTGAACCCGTATCTTCTGAATACTCATTAACCAGACTATCAAAGTCAGTCCCGCTTTTTGCCTTGCCCAGTATTTCCTCTGCCAGTTTTTTCTTTTGGTCCAACTGTTCTTTAGGTAATTCTTTATCTTCCTTGTCTGTAGTTTTTATAAGAATGTGCTTGGAAACAACCCTATCATACGTTTCCTTGTGTTGATTGTAATAATCACTTATATCCTTGTCGGATACATTTAAGTCTTTTTTGAATTTATCTACAAAGATTTCATATGCCAGAACATATTCTTTATATATGGCTTCATATCGGCTAAAGCTGACTCCATATGTATCCTGGGTATATTTTTCTGCTTTTTTTTGATCACCTTGTCCATTTTTTTTGATTATGTCGTCCATGTGTGCTTTAATTTTATCCAGACTTTGCTGATCCAGTTGTAGGTTTTGAGCTTTAGCTTGGGCCAGAAGTACTTTTAGCTCCTGTAGTGAATTAAGGCTTTTTTCTTTGGCAACTGCTACAGGATCATTACCTGCTACTTTGGTTTTCCAGAAATTCTTTATCACTGATTCCTCTTTGCCATATATTCCAGACAGCTGCTCCATATCCCGTTTGGCGTTTTTTAAGTAAAATACAAATTCATCTTTGGTGACTTTTTCACTGCCGATTGTAGCTGCTATCTCGTTAGTATCAGGTGTGGTTTTGCTGTCTGATTTGTCTGATGAACATCCAACAGCACCTGTAATGATTGATAATGACAAAATTAATAGGATAACTTTTTTAAAAGCCATTTTATTCTTTCCTTTCTTTGGTATATTGTTACATAAATTTTGCAATGGCAAAATTCATACATTAGGTAATTCCAAAAAATAACTGGTCATCTGGAGATTTCAAAAATATTGATTTTACTACGATTCACCATTAAAAACTGACCAAGGAAATTTTTGAAATCTCCTTATTTATACACAGATGATATTAATACTATAAAAAATCTTAATAATATGATAACATGTAAAGAACATAATTTCTATAACTTTAAGGCTAAAGGAGATTAACAAGTAGATGGGACGTATTCTGGTTTTAACGGAAAAACCTTCAGTGGGCAGGGATATTGCCAAGGTTTTAAATTGCAATCAAAATGGCAACGGATATATTTCCGGTTCAAAATATATTGTAACATGGGCATTGGGCCATCTTGTGACCCTCGCAGATCCTGAGGTATACAGTGACAGGTATAAGGCATGGAAGTTGGAGGATTTGCCAATGCTGCCTGACAGGATGGAGCTTGTAGTTATAAAGGAGACTGCAAAACAGTTTAAAGTAGTCAAGGAGCTTTTAAGAAGGGATGATATCGATGAGCTTGTTATTGCCACAGATGCGGGACGTGAAGGAGAACTGGTAGCAAGGTGGATAATAAAGAAATCAGGCTTTAAGAAGCCTATAAAAAGGCTATGGATATCATCACAGACAGACAAATCCATAAGGGATGGGTTTAACAACCTAAAGCCATCAAGGGAGTATGATAACCTCTATAGGTCGGCTCAGTGCAGGGCTGAGGCGGATTGGCTTGTGGGCCTTAATATTACGAGGGCACTTACATGCAAGTATAACGCACAGCTTTCGGCGGGAAGGGTTCAGACACCTACTCTGGCCATGATTGTAGAAAGGGAAAACGAAATAAACAGGTTTGTTCCCAAGGACTACTGGACCATTGAAGCCAAGGTGAATGGATTTTACTTAAGGTGGCAGGATAAGGCTTCTGGACAGACAAGGATATTTGACAAGTCCAAAGCTGATGCAATAGCGGCCAAGCTGACCAATAAAATGGCAACTGTGGTTGATATAAGAAAGGAAGCTAAGAAAGAGCCGCCGCCTCTTGCTTATGATCTTACAGAGCTTCAAAGGGATGCAAACAGGAGGTTTGGATATTCAGCAAAGCAAACATTATCAATTATGCAGAGATTATATGAAATGCATAAGGTTGTAACATATCCGAGAACCGATTCAAGATATATAACCGACGATATTGTACCTACATTAACCGACAGGCTCAAAAGCATCGCAGTAGGACCATATGCTGAGCATGTTCGCCAGATAATGAGGAATAAGATAGTTGTAACAAAAAGGTTTGCAGATAACAGCAAGGTAACAGACCACCATGCAATAATTCCTACAGAACAATATGTAAACTTAAGTGCGTTAAATGCCGAGGAGAGAAACATTTTCGACCTGGTGGCAAAGAGGTTTATAGCAGTACTCAATCCTTCATTTGAGTATGAGCAAACCACCATAAAAGCGGATGTTCAGGGAGAGACCCTTTATGCCAAGGGCAAAATAGTAAAATCAAAGGGCTGGAAGTCCATATACGACGGAAGTGCTTATGATGACAATGAAGAGGATGAGGAAAAGGACCAATCCCTTCCGGATGTTAAAAAGAATGAAAGCCTTAAGATTTTATCTGTAAGAACAATTAATGGCAAAACAAAGCCGCCGGCTAGATATAATGAAGCGACGCTTCTTTCTGCAATGGAGAGTCCGGGCAAGTTTGTCGACAACAAGACTTTGAGAGAAGCTTTGGAAAATACCTCAGGCCTTGGTACTCCGGCAACAAGAGCGGATATTATTGAAAAATTATTCAGCTCTTTTTATGTAGAGAAAAGAGGAAAGGAAATTTTTCCTACTTCAAAGGGTATTCAGCTTATAGGCTTGGTTCCACAAGATTTAAAATCGCCTGAGCTCACTGCAAAATGGGAGCTTCAGTTATCACATATAAGTAAGGGAAAAGCCAACCCTGATATGTTCATAAAAGACATGAAAAGCTATGCGACAAAACTGGTTAGAGATTGTGTTGCCAGTTCTGCAGCATACACCCATGACAATATGACAAGGGAAAGATGCCCTGAATGCGGCAAGTACTTATTGGATGTTAAGGGTAAAAAAGGCAAGATGCTTGTATGTTCCGATAGGGAATGTGGCTATAGAAAATCCGTATCCCAGATTTCCAACGCAAGGTGCCCTGAGTGCCATAAGAAGATGGAAATTAGGGGAGAAGATGAAAAGAAATCATTTTATTGTGCTTGCGGATACAGGGAGAGAATTTCTGATTTTACAGAGAGAAAGAAGAATGAAGTAAATAAGAAAGAGGTCAGCAGGATACTAAGTAATCAGAACAAGTCCGAAAGCATCAATTCGGCTTTGGCAGATGCACTGGCAAAGTTTAAAAAGTAGACTTCATGGGGTGAAAAAGTGGATAATAAAAACAACTTTCTTCATGAGGAATATAAATCAAGGATTAACAAGGTTCAGGATTATATAGAAGCTAATATTGAAGAAGAACTGACTGTTATAAAGCTTGCTGAGGTTGCTAATTTTTCACCTTACCATTTTCACAGAATTTTTAGTGTAATGACAGGAGAATCACTTTACCAGCATATCCAGCGAATTCGCTTGGAAAAGGCTGCTTACACCCTCATTGCAAACCCTAAAAAGTCCATAACAGAAGTAGCTTTTGAGTGTGGTTTTACAAATCAGGCCTCATTTGCAAGGGCATTTAAGAAGTATTTCAAAGTAAGTGCCGGGGAGTGGAGAAAAAATCCGGGCACATATAATAGCAAGAATTGCAAAGTGGAAAGCAATTTCTGCAAAACCAATAGCAATTTTAGAAAAGAAAATGTTGAAGAAATTCCTTACAATAAAGATGCTGCAGCCAAAAAACTTTATTGGAGGGAAGAAGATATGTCAAATATCAAATTTAATGTAGAAGTAAAGGACATACCGGAATTGTGTGTTGTGTATGTCAGGAACACAGGCCCTTACAAGGGAAACCCGGCTATATTCGACAGGCTGTTTGAAAAATTGTTTAAATGGGCAAGACCAAGAGGTCTTATGGAGTTCCCTGAAGCCAGGATGCTCACTGTATACCACGACAATCCGGACATTACTGATGAAAACAATTTGAGAATCAGTGTGTGTATGACAGCCCCTGAAGACACTCAGGTTGACGGTGAAATCGGCAAAATGAAGATTTCTGCCGGTAAATATGCAATAGGTCATTTTGAAATAAAGTCGGATCAATTTCAGGAAGCATGGAATGCCATATATGGAGATTGGCTTCCTGGCAGCGGTTACCAGCCTGATGACGGTGCCTGCTTCGAATTATATTTAAATGACCCGAACCAGCATCCTGAGAATCTGCATATTGTAGATATATATGTTCCTGTTAAACCATTCTAATGAATAAGTTGTAATAGCAAATGTTAATAAGGCTGCTCCTTACTTGATTTGTCAGTAGGGAGCAGCTTTTTTGTGCTAAGGCATGATTGAAATATTACTTCCCGTTTTGAGCGTGTTTTCTTAAGTTAAGTTAAATTAGAAAGTGAAATTATACGGGATGTTATATTTGGGGCATGCCTATTCAATTCTAAGAGAATCTGAAATGCCTCACAGCAATACCTATTTATAATAAATACTTTCATTTTTGTCAAGTTATTATGTAGCCCATTCTCAATCAGGTGAATATATTAATAGTAAAATATATTAAAGGAGTAGAGAAGAGAGTGAGACATTATTATTGTTCTACATTCAGCAGAGATTATGTCTACAAAGGGCTTCTGCTGTACTACTCAATGGAACGCTGGGATAAGGATTTTCATTACTTTATCATATGTATGCATGATGATGTTAAGAATCTATTGGAAAAAATGGATTTGCCACATGCAACACTAATAACTTTAAAAGAAATAGAGGATTATGATGAGGAGCTTATTAAGGCTAAAAGCACTCGCAGTGATAAGGAGTATGCCTGGACCTCCAAGGCATCAGTATGTTTGTATATACTTCGCAATTATGAAGAAGCTGACCATATTACTTGGTTAGATGGCGATACATTATTTTGCTCAGACCCAGATCCCATTTTCGATGAGTGGGGAGACTTTTCCATAATGCTGACTGAGGAAAGATGGAGGAAGCCCCACATGAAGATGGGCAAAACAAATGGTTTTTACAATACCGGGTTTATGGGATTCAAAAGGGATAAGGACGGTATTGCGTGCCTTGAGTGGTTCAGGGCAAGGCTTTTGGAATGGTGCTATGATAAATGGGAAAAAGGGCTTTGGAGTGACCAGGTTTATGTTAACGACTGGCTTCAAAGGTTCCAAAACATTGGAGTAATTAAAAATATGGGGGTAAATGTAACACCATATATTATAGGTGGTTGCAAAGTCGAAATGCACAATGATGAAATTTATGTAAATTGTGAAAAACTCATTTTATACCACTATTATGGATTCAAATACTTTGATGGAAATGAATTTGACCTGTGCAGTTATAAAATGAACCTTAAAGATGATGTTATAAAATGGCTGTATGTTCCGTATATTAAGGCTTCCAATGAAGTTATGAAGCTTATTGGAAAGGTTAGTAAGGGGTTTTATGTACCTAAATCCATAAATGATTATTTTATAAGAAATTATTTTAACCTTAAGATAAATGAAGCCTATGGCAAAGACTGTCATATATGTACAATATTCAGCAAAGACTTTTTGGTAAAAGGTCTGGCCTTATATATATCCCTCAGTAAGAATACACCCAAATTCCATCTTTGGATTTTATGCACCGATGAAATGTCATTTAACTTCATGAAAAAAATAAATCTGAAAAATACAACTTTACTTAGACTTAAGAACTTTGAAGGCAAGAAGCTTCATAAAATCGGAATGGAGAGAAAAACAAACGAGTATTGCTGGACACTGAAGGCTCCTTTTATACAATTTATTCTGAAAAATAACTACAACCTTGACTCGATTCTCTATTGTGATGCCGATCTGTTTTTCTTTAAGGATGTCAGGCGAATTTATGAGGAGTGGGGTAATAGTTCCATATTCATAAGCAAGCTTTGGATGCATTCAAAATCGGAAAAAATGTTTGGAAGCTACTCGGCAGGGCTTATAGGCTTTAAGAGGGATAAAACTGCATTTAAGTGCTTAAGCTGGTGGAAAATCCAGTGTATTAAATGGTGTTTTAACAAGATTGAGGAAGGTCGCTGGTCTGATCAAAAATATCTTGATTATTGGCCTAAGATGTTCCCTTATATCAAAATTACAGAAAACCAGGGTGTCAATCCAGGTCCGTGGAACATAAAGCGGCTTGAAGTTGCCGAAAACAAAAAATGTGTATATTGCAACAACTATGAACTTATTGTGTACCATTTCAGTGGGCTTGATATCTTCAATGAATGGGAGTATGAACTGTGCAGAAGGAGGCAACTTCCTGAAAAAGCAATTAGTCTTATTTATAAAAGATACGTAAGACAAATTAAAAAAGTCATTGATTTTGTAAGGGTTGTAGACAATGAATTTTATAAGAGCATTTTAAAAGATAGCGGTTCAAATAAGTTTATTAACTACTTTAATGTAAGTGGGGAATAAGGCTCGGGGGGATTTTGATTGAAGGCTGTGATTCTATGTGGTGGGAAAGGTCTCAGGATGGGGTATGATTCAGGTATTACATCAAAGCCGCTGGCAAAAGTCGGAGGGATGCCAATACTATGGCATATTATGAAGTTCTATAAGCAGTTTAAGATTCATGAATTCGTGCTTTGTCTAGGTTATAAGCAGGAAGCGATAAAGGACTATTTTGTAAATATGGATTGGAGAAACAATGATTTTCGCTTGAAAACCAATAAAAGCGGTATGAAAATAACCAATTTAAACTCACAGGAAAGCTGGAACATAATATTTGCGGATACAGGGCTGGAAACAATGACTGGCGGAAGGATAAAAAGAATTCAAAAGTACCTGGATGAGGATGAATTCATGCTGACTTATGGTGACGGTGTATCTGATGTTAATATTGACGCACTTTATGAATTCCACAAGCAAAAGGGGAAGATTGCAACCGTTACAGGCATAAGACCTCGATCGGGATATGGTGTTATGGATGTGGAGGAAGGAGTAGTAACAAAATTTGAGGAGAAACCCATAATGGACAGATGGATAAATGCGGGGTTCTTCATTTTAAACAAGGGAGTATTTGATTATATAACCGATGATGAAAAATGTGTTTGGGAGGATGAACCTATAAGACAGTTGGTCTTGGATAGGGAGCTTGCTATATACCAGCATGAAGGTTTTTGGCAGCCCATTGATACTGTAAAAGATCTTGAACTTATAAATGAAATGTGGAAGAACAACAAAAGGCCATGGGTTAATTGGGAATAGCTGGATGTTCTTTTGTAAGGAATGCCTTAGAAATAACTTCGTATTCGTGAGGACAAAATCCCGGCGATTTAACGGGGTTTTGGACGATGAGAATCGGATGTTATTTCTTAGCCATTACTAATGGAGGTTAAGATGACAGAAGAATTTTTTAATGGAAAGAAAGTGTTAATTACTGGTGCCAGTGGATTTATCGGTTCACATATGGCACTTAGGATGGTGAGGGAAAATGCTGATGTATATGTGATGGCAAGAGAATCCTCAGATCTGTGGCGAATTGAAGATGTCTTAAATGATATAGATGTAAGGCGGGTTGATTTAAGGGATCAGACAGCTCTATCGGCCCAAATGAAGCAGATTAAACCGGATTTTATATTCCACCTTGGTGCCTATGGTGTTGATGCCAGGCAGAAGGATTACTATGAGTCAGCATATACAAACATAATAGGGACAATGAACCTTATAAATGCTACAGGGGCCATAGGCTGCGAAAAGTTCATAAACACCGGCTCCTGTGCTGAATATGGGAATATAACAAAGATCATACATGAGAGTGATGAACTTACTCCGTTAAGCATATATGGAAGTACCAAAGCGGCAAGTGTTATTATAGCCCATCAGATAGCATATGAAAAAAGTATTGATATTATTACACTCAGATCATTCGGTGTTTTTGGAGAAGGTGAAGGCAGTCATAAGTTTTTCCCGCAACTTATCCTTTCCATCCTAAAAGACATTGACATTAACCTGACCCTTTGTGAGCAATACCGTGACTACTGTTATATAGAAAATATAATTGATGGGTTTGTTCTTGCAGCCAAAGACAAAGTCGTAAAAAATGGAATATTCAATATAGGCAGCGGAGTTGTAAATAAGATGAAAGTTTTTGTAGACCTTGTCTTCAAAAACATGAGTACTGGGAAAAAACCAAACTATGGTGCTATTCCGTACAGGGAAAATGAAATGTGGAAGCAGCAGCCTGATATAAGTAAGATCAGGAGCGTGTTGGGTTGGGAACCGCAAATAAGCCTGGAGGATGGTATTATCCGTACTATCCATTGGTTTGAAAATAATCTGCATAAATACGAAAACACAGGGAGATGATTGTTTTGAGCTTTAACAATGTTATATATGAAGATGTTGTATACATTTGCAACGAACTTGGGGAAAAGCTGAGAAAGGCTGAGGGAAGCACATGGCTGATCAGTGGGGGAGGCGGCTTTATAGGAGGATACTTCCTTGACATATTAGATTATTGCAACAGGTATATTTTTAAAAAGCCATGCCGCGTAATATGCCTGGAGAATTTTATTTCGGGAATTCCAGAAAGAATAAGCCATCTGGGTGATAATAGAAATTTTAAGTTTCTAAACAAGGATGTATCCAAACCTTTTTCCATAAGAGGCAAGGTGGATTATATAGTTCATGCTGCAAGCATTGCTTCACCTACATTTTACAGGAAATATCCCATTGAAACCATTGAAACAAATGTTACAGGATTAAAAAATTTGCTGGATTTAGGAGTCAAAAAGAAGGTAAAAAGCTTTCTGTTTTTCTCTACCAGCGAGATATACGGAAATCCCGACCCTAAATGGATTCCAACCCCGGAGAATTACAACGGAAATGTATCATGTACCGGGCCTAGGGCTTGTTATGATGAGTCCAAAAGGCTTGGTGAAACCTTATGTGTAAACTATCATGACCAGTATGATTTGCCTGTAAAAGTGGTTCGTCCTTTCAATGTATTCGGACCGGGCCTTAGGATAGATGATAAAAGGGTAATTCCTGACTTTTTCAATAATGCACTTAACGGCAGAAAAATTGAGATATTAAGCAATGGCTCACCAACACGAAGTTTTTGCTATATAAGCGATGCCATGTGCGGGTTTATGAGGGCCATACTCTCCGATTGTAACGGCGAGGCCTTCAACATAGGCAATGATCAGTTGGAAGTATCAATGCTGGGCCTGGCAAATGCGGTAGCTAAGACTGTTGGAGGAATTGATGTGGAGTATAAACAAAGCAGCGATATAAATTATCTTGTTGATAATCCTCAAAGAAGATGTCCGGACCTTACAAAAGCTAAGAAATTGTTGGGATATGAGCCTAAAATTGATTTGGAAGAGGCTTTAAGTCGGACTAAGGAATGGTACAGGAAAGCATACCAGTTTGAAGGAGGGAGTTAGAAATGAAAATTTCCATTATAGGAACTGGATATGTAGGGCTTGTATCCGGTGTGTGCCTTGCACATAAAGGACATAAAGTGATTTGCGTAGATAAAAGGGAGGATATTGTACGAAGGATCAACAACAAGGAAGCCACTATCTATGAACCGGGGCTTCAGGTCATGTTGGAACAGGTTGTCGATAAGGGTAAGCTAACTGCCACTACCGATTTAAGAAATGCGGTTATGAATTCCGATGTTTCCATCGTTGCGGTTGGAACCCCTTTTGGAGACGGAAGAATTGACTTAAGCTATATAATTAGCTGTACAACTGAAATTGGTGAGATTCTAAAAGAAAAGAACAAATACCACGTTGTTTGTGTAAAAAGCACTGTTGCCCCAACTACTACCGACATTGTTGTAAAGAGTATTTTAGAAACTGTCTCGGGAAAAAAAGTTGGGGAGTTCGGACTTTCCATGAACCCGGAATTCCTGCGGGAAGGTAAGGCTGTAGAGGATTTTATGAACCCTGACAGGATTGTTATTGGGGCATATGACAATAAAAGCTTTAATGTTGTAAACAGAATTTACAAGGGATATTTTAAGGCTCCTATCATACGTGTCAACTTGAGGACTGCTGAAATGATCAAGTATACATCCAATGCATTGTTAGCTACGCTTATATCATATGCCAACGAGATTGCTTCTATTTGTGAGGAAACAGGCGGAGTTGATGCAAGGGAAGTTCTTGAGTCTGTTACCCTTGATAAGAGGTTCAATCCGAAGGTAGGAAAACGTCTGATAAATCCGGAAATGGTAAGTTATCTGCGGGTTGGATGCGGTTTTGGAGGAAGCTGCTTCCCTAAGGATGTTAAGGCGTTGATATCATTTTCAGCCGGTAAGGGATATGATCCTCAGATGCTTGAATCTACAATGAGCATTAATGAAACTCAGCCTTTAAGGCTGGTTAAAAGGCTGGAAAAAGCAATTGGAGATCTTGGTGGTAAGAAAATTGCTGTTCTGGGATTGGCTTTTAAGCCTGATACAGATGATGTAAGAGAATCACCGGCCCTCATAATAATAAGGGAGCTCCTTCGGAAGAAGGCCAAAGTGTTTGCAGTAGACCCAATTGCTGTCAATAATGCGGCTATGATGTTACCTATAGATACTGATGAGCTTGTACTTCTAATCGACTATAAAATGGCACTACAGAATGCCGATGCAGCCATACTTGTAACAAGCTGGCCTGAGTTTACCGGAATACCATCATATGAGTTTGTCAGCCTGATGAATAAGCCGATCTTGGTGGACGGACGCAGGGTATATGATAAAAATACTATGGAGAATGCGGGTATAAGCTATGTAGGAGTTGGTTTGGAGGATACAGGAGAGGTTGAATATCATGGATACAAGATTTGAGCTCATGGGGATTAATCCGTTCAGGGATAAGCGTGGCAGCCTTAAGAAAATAGCCATGAAAAGCCGTATAGGTATGGATATAGAAGAGATATATGTATTATATTCAAACAAAGGTGCTGTACGTGGAAATCATTACCATAAGCAGACGATAGAATACTTTACGGTACTGGAAGGAATTGCTGTTTTTTCCTTGAAGGATTTGGACACTGGAGATTCTCAAACAGTTAAGATTTCTTCTGATGATAACATTATTGTAAAGGTGCCGGCAAATGTTGTGCATGCCTTTAGAAATGATGCTGATCAGCCTATGGTGATGCTTGCTGTTTCATCACGGGAGTATAACCCGGATGATGACGACACTTACCCTATGGTTATTTTGCAGTAAAGTAATAGTATCAAATCAACATTCATTAGTATCAGGGAGAATGAAATATGGGCAAGACTTTTATCATAAAAACAGATTCAAATAACCACTCCGATTTCACTATTAGTCCTAAAACAGCCGAACAAATAAATATAATTAATAAAAAACAAGCGTATGTAAGGTTTGGTTGCAGGAGATATTATGTAAATGTTAAAACATCAGAATATGTCCCTGATAATGTAATAGTATTATCAAAGGATATAGTAGCAGATCTTTATCTCCCTGATTACACTTCATATGAAGTTTCGGTAAATAGGAATGAAATAATTGTCGGGCCATTTATAGGCCTCCTTCTGAAAAAAGAGGATAAGTATTTTACAGGCTCCAGTTTGAAAAAGCTGTTGATATATGCGAAGGATTATTCTATGCTCAATGGTGCAATTGTTGTATTTGCTCTTGACAAGGTAGACGCTGAAAACCTTTTGATAGAGGGCTTTTGCTATGACCCACAATCTGGTAGTTGGCAAAGGGGTACCTTTCCATACCCCTCATCTATATACCGAAAGATTGGACTGAATGACCAATGGAAGAACCACTTTCTTACCATTATAGGCGACTGTGTATTTAACAATCAATACTTCAGTAAATGGCGTATGTATAAATTGCTTTCAACAAGCAATATTGCCGGCACACATCTGCCCTATACCATATTTTACACTTCTTGTAATGATGTTATGAATATGCTCAAGAAATTTGACAAGGTTTATATAAAGCCGGCTTCGGGATTTAAGGGACATGGTGTGGTACAGGCAAGCATGAATGGAGACAGTATTGTTTTAAGATACCGTGATATGAGAGAGAATCATGAGATAGTGTTAAATAATGCAGATGAAGCTTGTGCATATATGGATAAGTATTTTGCAGGTAGAGTAAATATTGTTCAGCAGGGTATAGAGCTATTAAGGCATGATGGAAAAGTAGTGGATTTTAGATGTGTTGTGCAGAAAAACCAATGGAACAAGTGGGAGTGTATGGCTGTATTTGGAAGGTGCGGCGAGATGGGAAGCGTTATAAGCAATATTTCCAGCGGAGGTACGGTCTTTTGTGTAGAGGAGCTATTAAAGAAGGTACTATTTTCATCTCATGAGCACGCAAAGAAGGTTAGGGAAAGCATAGAGCAACTTGCAGTTAAGATATGCGATGAACTGGATCAATGCGGAATAAATTGCGGCTTTCTTGGACTGGATATAGGGATTGATGTTTATGGATATTTGTGGCTTATCGAAATCAACAACAGAGACCCATGCCTCCTTTATGCCCTTGATGTTAACGATAAGGAACTGTATTTCAGACTGAAGGTTCAGCCTCTATATTATGCAAAATATCTTGCAGGATTTTAGGGAGAATGATATAGCAATGTGCCTATAAAGCAAAAGCAATGGTTTTCAATAAGAATCATTGCTTTTGTAATTTTGTATTAACAACTATTGACAGAATATTTTTGTGAGTGTATACTTTAAAATATAAAGTACTTTAATTATTAAACAAGGAGTTGATTTTATGGATGAAAAGAAATTAAATGAAGCTGTAGAAAATATTTCGTTGATTAAGGGTGTGATAGATAAGACCAACAGGTCCTTTAGTGCCTTCAGCAAAATATTCATATACTGGGGTATGCTTTTTGTACTGAACAGTATAGTGACCATGTTTATGATTGAAAATAGGGAGAGTTTATTTGAAGTATTTAAGAATTATTCTTTTCTTTCGTATGTTTTTCCTGTAGGTATAGTGGCTTTGGCAGCAGTATTGATATATAGGAGTATATCTAAAAAGATGCCTCTTGTGGGTTTGGAAAAGCACCTTATGAAACTATGGCTGCTAATACTTATAATGAACGTAATACCTCCAAAGATAAATATTAATACTCCACCAGAGATGAACTTACATACTCTAGTTGTTGAATACAATAATTTTTCAACAATTTTTTTCAGCCTGGCAATTGCACTCATTGTTACTTCTCTCTTTACAGGATATAAACAGCCTATGAAAATAGGAGCTATATATATTGGTATGAGCCTTATTAATGCGTATATCAATTTGCCCTTTACGGATACAACTATATTCCAATTACTGTATTCATTGGCATTGCCAATTACCTTCTTATACATAGGCTTTTACTTAAAGGCTCAACAGGCAAGGGGGGAGCAACTTGGATATAAATTCGATTCCTGATATATTTCAGTCCAAACTCCGGATAGCAATCGTTGCAGCACTTATAACCGGGGAGAAAACCTTTAAAGAGGTGAAAGAAGTCACAGGTGCTACCGATGGCAATTTGAGCATTCACCTGTCAAAGCTCGAAGGGGCAGGCTATATTGAAATATATAAAGATTTTTTTAATAACAAACCAAGGACCAGATATAACCTTACACAGAAGGGGAAAAGTGAGTTCGTCGAATATGTAAATAAGCTGGATAGTATTGTAAAAAGCCAGGGCTTTCTTAAAGATAATATGACTTAAGGCATGATTGAAAGATTACTTCCCGTTGAACCGTTCGTTATTTGCTCCGCCAAATGTAAGATTATTAACACTTTTAATATAATACAGACTGCTGGGTGTTGGAATGGTTTTCTTTAAAATAGTTTTCAGCACCCGCTGCAATTGCTTTTGCCAATTCATCTTTGAATTCATCAGTCTTTAAAAGGCTTCTATCATAATCATTGGAAATAAAAGCGGTTTCAACAATTACTCCGGGGATATCAGAGTTATTCAATATAAAATAATCGGCCAGATGTGGCTCGTGTTCACGTCTTTTATTCCCATTTATGGTGATGGCGTTTAATTCTTTTTGCACATTAGCTGCAAGTGCTTTTGAATCCGGATACTTGCTGCTGAAAAAAACTATTGCACTATTTGCACTGGGGTTTTTCAAATGGCAATTTACATGGATGCTTAAAAACAGTGTGGCATTGCATGAATTTATTATATTCACCCTGGCGTTTAAGTCTCTCAGGTGACGAGTTGATCCTTCCTTGGAAAGTCCATCTAAAGATACATCTTTATCACGGGTCATTTTAACCTCAAAACCCTTTTCTTGAAGATAGGATTTGAGCTTTTTAGCTATATAGAGGTTAACGTCCTTTTCCAGCAAGCCTGAAAGTGTTGTACCCCCATCTATGCCTCCGTGTCCCGGATCAATCACAATTACTTTGGAACATGAATCATTGTTTGCACTTTTTATAAAATTAAGTACGGCACAAAAGATGGAAAATAAAAAAAGTATTGATATAAAAGTCACAGTAACGAGTGTTTTTCTTTTTAATAATATTATCTTCATATAATTATTTGATACTCCGGCATTTATTCACTTATAATTATTCATAAACTTGACGATATATGAAGAGAAAGTAGTAAAAGAAATACATTATTCAAAAAATGGCGTTTAAATACAATGTTGACAAATATTAAGATTTTATCTAAAATAATGTATTATGCAATTTGCTCTGACAAATGTAAGATCATTAACACTTTTCATATAGATAATGCGTTTTATTATGGATGAAAGGGAGAACTATGTCTATTGAGGATATACGCTATATCTGATATTCATATTGACTATAAAGTGAATAGACAGTGGCTTAATGAATTATCCCGGCAGGAATATGTTAATGATATTCTTATAATTGCGGGAGATATAACAAGTGATATTAAACTTTTGGAATATGTGTTTAAAGAGCTAAAGAGTTGCTTTTTGGAAGTGTTATACGTTCCTGGTAATCACGATCTTTGGGTGATGGATAACAATAATATAACTTCCATAGGTAAGTTTTATAAAATAATAGAAATGGCAGAGAATAATGGTATAGTAACTAAGCCATATACGTATAAGTACATATCTATTATACCTATTTTCGGATGGTATGATTATTCATTTAGAAAGCAAACAGTCAATATATCTGATATTTGGATGGATTATCATGCATGCAGATGGCCTGATAACTTTGATGAGTGTGATGTATGCGATTTTTTTACTGAGTTCAATGTCAGTAATGGTAATATGAATATAAAGAATGATTTTATAATTTCCTATTCACATTTTTTGCCAAGAATAGATATAATGCCGCTTTTCATACCTCCTAAATACAGAGAATTGTATTGCGTGCTAGGAAGCAGTGTTATTGAGAAGCAGATTAGAAAACTAAGATCGAATATTCATGTGTATGGTCATAGTCATGTAAATTTAAGCGATTTTAGAGACTCCACTCTTTATATAAATAATGCTTATGGATACCCGTATGAGACTAAGATATGTGCTAAGGAATTAGTCATGATTTATGAGGTGTAAAATAAATTTTATAGCATATTATGTCTTGATAAAACACTTTAGATTTTTGGTTCTAAAGTGTTTTATCATTTTGTGACATAATTTGATGTCTAAGAAATTATGGTATATTCACCACAATTTCTCATGACAACAACCGAGGTTGCAAAATCGCAAGCGATTTTGGTGCAAAGTTTATCAATACAAAAATCCTATTGATTGTTTCTTATAAAGGGTGTAAGTGTGCGTACTTTAAGCCTGATATTATTATATTTAAAGTAAATCTACACTAGTGTGTCTACCGGATTTAAGGAAAAACTGTTTATGGATTTTGCTGAGCTCATCTTAATATTAAAGCAAGAATAGAGATAATGAAAGTTAGTAAATATATATATATAATTCCTTATAGACGGCCAGAATAGGGATTCTACATAAATTTTACATTTATTTTTAAAACTTATTGACATTAAAAGTGTGGGAGTGTATTATATAAGTAACACAGTGCGACACTACTTTAAGTCCATTTAATTAACTTTATTTGATTTGTCTAGAAAATTTGCTCTAGATTGCTTTAAGACTACATTTTTTATTATTTGCCAAGGCCTGGCTTGAAAGTACTTATAATATGATTCTAAGAAGATAGGAGATTGTATGGATTTAAAGTTTGAAAACAATACACCAATTTATGTTCAGATCATGAACTGGATAAAAGAGCAGATAGTTTCCAATAGATTTTTATCTGGAAGCAGACTTCCTTCAGTCAGGGATATGTCCGAACAATTCAATGTTACATCCAATACAATTCAGCGTGTATTAAGAGAGCTTGAAATTGAAGGAATAATTTATACACAAAGGGGAATTGGCGTGTTCATAACTGAGGATAAGGATAAGATAACAAGTCTAAGACTTAATATGTCCAAACAATTGGTGGAGAAATTTATTGGAAGCATGCAATTATTGGGTTTTAACAATGATGAGATTATAAACGCAGTAATTAGAATATCTAAGGCAGGGTTAACGGATGCAGACGGTAATCAAGATAAAGGATCTATGTAAGAAATACAAAAAAAGATATATATTAAAGGATATAAACCTTGAAATAGAAAAAGGTGTTATAACGGGTATCTTGGGGCAAAATGGGAGTGGGAAATCAACTCTTATGAAAATTATCTCAGGTATTGAGAAACCGGACTCAGGTGAGATACTTATAAATGGAATAAAGCCGGGCATATCTACCAAGTCCCAGGTGGCCTTTTTGACTGAAAACAATCAGCTGTATGATTGGATGAGTATAAACGATGCAATTAAGTTCCATCAGGATTTCTTTAAAGACTTTGATGCCGAAAAATGTGGCAAATTGATAGATTTTATGGATCTTTCAGAAAATTACAGGATAAAAAAGCTATCCAAGGGGATGCTTCAAAGATTAAGACTAAGTCTGACTTTAAGCAGAAATGCGTCAGTTTATTTGCTAGACGAGCCCTTTATGGGGATAGATACAATAACTAGAGATAAGATTATTAAGGCCATTAACAGCTACTATTGTGAAGATTCCTGCATATTAATAACTACACATTTGATCGGTGAAGTAGAACGTATTCTGGACAGGGTGGCATTTATCTCTGATGGAAACATTGTTTTAATGGGAGATTGCGAACAGCTGAGGTATGAAAAGAACCAATCGATAGAAGATATGTACAGGAAAATGTATGCTTAGTCATTTCTTAATTAAAAATAATCCACTCTTTATAGACTTATGAGGATTGGTTAAAATAGATTGTTTATCTTATGGGATGTATGTATCGGGGGTGAAGGTGTGGGTTTATGGGATACTATTGTAAACCAGATAAGGTCGATATTTAAGCCTGGGATTGTCGTGGTTTGCGATGCAGAAACAAACGAAAAAGACAACAAGACTGGTGATAAAAAAGAAGAGGAAAAACCTAAGTCTGGTAAAACAGATAAAACTCAAAAAACGCAAGTAGGAAATGCCTGACAATAAATTTTACTGGTAATTTGGGAGAAATGTATGACGAAGCTATTAAAATACGAATTTTTAAGAAGTTTAAAGGTTATATTACTATCTAGTGCAGCTATAATACTGTTTAACATTATATTACTTTTTGATAATTCATTATCACAATCACAAGAACTAATATTTCTATTTTCTGTAATAATTTTGGGTATATTTTCTATAATGGTATTTTATGAAATAGGAATTTTTAAAAAAGATTTTATAAATAGCTCGCCAAATATCATACAGCTTGTGCCTAAGTCGGCATTTCAAATTATTGGTACTAAAATACTGAAAGCATTCCTATGTATACTGATTTATTACTCCATCATGGTTGTATTCAGCCTCATTAACAGTAGAGTTTATATAAATAGCATACTTATGTTTTATAATTCGTATAACGCTATTCCAATGATGATAATAGTTTTTGCAAGCTTGATTTTTATGATATTAAATATGGTATTAGTCGGGATATTGTCATTGGTAATAGCACACAGGGTATCCTTTGATAAAAAGAAAGCATTAGGGTTAGCGATAATATTTGGTGTATTGGCTTTCATGTTTATATTATTCCTGTTATCTAGTGTTAAAGGTCCATTTGTTTACTCGGATAATATTTTTGAATGTGAATGTCTGGCTGTTATTTTTGTAATACTTTATTCAACCATCAGTTTATTATTAGACAATAAGCATATTTTATCCAAATTAAGTATTAAATACTTTATGGCTCCTATTTTATTGATTTTAGCTATATCTGCAGCAGCACAAGGAATTGCTTATTCCAATAGAATTGTTGAAAGAATAGATTATTCATTTGAAAGCGACCAGGAGGCTATTGGTCAGTGGGAAAGTATCGGCAGGGTGGATGACATGGAAAGCTTCAATCCTGCTAAAAACCGGTATGTTTCAATTTATCCGGAACTGGAAAAAGTGAACATAATGGCTGGAGGAAAGACCGATATTTCAGATCTAAGCTGGACCCGCAGCATGCTTGTAAATCATAAGCTGTCTACGGTAAATCAATACAAGATAAAGACTTTTAACGGTATAAAGTATATGTTTGTGCAATGGAAAAGCGACGAGTTTGTCTATGAACATATAAAGCCGTTTTACCTGGTATTACAGGAAAAAAGTTAAGTACAGAGAATGCAAAAATTGTAATCAAATTAAAATTGTAATTTAGATTTTAGGAGGAGAGAACATGTTAAAAACTGAACCTAAGTTGACAAATATGCAGCAAAAGATCGCCAGCCTTATAGCGAAAGGCTATACAAACTATCAAATTGCAAGTGCTCTAAAAATAGCCGAAGGAACTGTAAACGCACACATACATAATATATTTAACAAGTTTAGGTTCCATAACAGGGCTCAGATTGCAGTTCTTGCATATGAGAAACAAATAATCGATTAAAATAGATTGGGAGGATACACTGTGGATATACTTCACGATATAATTCTAAAGACCCTGCAGTATATAATAGAAGTAGCTATAGCCATTTTAGTACCTATTGTTATCAGATTTGTACTGACTAAGACCAATAAGGAAAATTTATCAAGGTATGTGACCGTTGCAGAGTTTATTGTTAAAGCAGTGGAACAGATTTACGGCGGTGGAAATGGCTCTGCAAAGAAATCAGCTGCAGTGGCTAAACTTTCACAAATGACCAAAGGAAAGCTTTCTACTGATGATATACATCACTTGATTGAGGCTGCGGTATTTGAAATGAATAAGGATTTAAAGCAAGCAATTAAAACAATTCCAGAAATAAATGATTCAAAAACTGTGATAGCAAAAAAAAATGCGGCAGCAGTTTGAATATAAAAAGTTTAAGTTAAGTCAACACATGAGCGAAATTTATAGCAGAAGTTATTTTTGGATCATGACTAAATTGTTGAAAGGCTCCCTTATATGTGGAAACTTTTTAGGCTAAATATAGCTAAATACATCAAATAATATACGGTAAATATTAAACTTGAGTGATAAAAAATATAAGCTGTAGCAATTATTCGCAATACTTATTTTCAGAAAAAAATTCAGCTCTATTAAAGAAACCGAAAAGTAAGTTTATTAATACTTTAATTTAATCTTGATAAGATTGTTGTTAAATTTATAATTATAGACATTTATGATACATTTTTGAATTGATCTAATATACATAGTGGGAGTTTTTTTATAGGTGCATTGAATATTTAGTTTATTCAAATGCTATCGATCAAAGATAACCAGCTGTTTTATATAATAATTTTATATAAAGCGGCTGGTTATATTGTTAATGCGTGAGAAATTATGGTGTATTCCACACTATAATTTCTCACGAGAACATTAAGGATACAAAATCTTTTCGTGATTTTGTTCCACCAATCCTTAAGATCTAACTTAAAGGCTTTATAAACATCTGCGTCCAGTAGTTTACTCCGCTGCTGGTTTTTGCAAGGCCAACACCAATGTGTGTATATGAAGGGCTTAGAATATTGGCCCTGTGTCCCGGTGAATTCATCCATCCTTTCATGACCTCTGCAGGAGTTCTTTGACCGTATGCTATATTCTCCCCGGCAGATGAGAAACGAATACCGAAGGATTCCATCATCTTAAAAGGTGAACCATATGTCGGTGATGTATGTGAGAAGTAGCCCTTATTTATCATATCCTGGGATTTATAACGGGCAACCCTTGAAAGCTGCCAATCAGCTTTTAGAGCAGATAAACCGTTTTTCGCCCTTTCAACATTAACCAGCCTTAGAACTTCATCTTCATAGACCTTTGTACTGCTTAGAGATGGGATATTGAGCTTTTGTCCGGGATATATCATATTTGCATTCTTAACCTGTGGATTTTGTGCCAATATCTCATTAATGCCAGTCTGGTGCTTAACTGCAATCTTCCAAATGGTGTCACCCGGCTTGACTGTATAAGTAGTATTTTGTGCATAAACCTGCACAGTGCATAGCATAATAAATAATGATGCTAAAAAGAATATTTTCTTCAAATTAATCACCTCGACAAATATTCTTTATCCGGCAGAGGATATTATGTCAGGCAATTATTCTTTATTCATGAAATAATTATATTGTTTTTATGTTTATACGTGTTATTAGTTTTGTATCAATTATATAAACTATAACGGCACCTAAAGTATATGCAATCAAGTCGAAGGGATCAAATACCGATCCAATTATAAGCTTTGCCAGTTTATTTTGGTCAAGTCCCAACAAATTTATAAGCCTGGCATATTGAAGAAATTCTGTTATATAACCCAAACCAAGGACACCGCTGGCAAGATGAGACGGCTTAATATCAAAAAATGCTCTAACAAGAAAATAAATAAGCAAAATTACAATTACATCTCCTATAAAACCTCTGATAAACAAATTGTCGTCAAAGAGCTTTACTATAATGACACATGATAAAAAACATAATATTGATAAGGAAAAATATATTAAACGTTTTTTCAAAGCGATAACTCCCTTGATTTATTAAAAACTGTTTGTTTTTTGATGCTTACTCCTCCAAGCCATGAGATAAATGGGATGAAGCTTAGTAAATATGTGAATACAAGTGTTGATAATACCGTAACGATGTAAAATAGAGTCATACCGGAAAGGGAGTCCCAGATGTTAGTAAAACCTATCCTGTAAGCAGCAGCACGGACCAACCTCATTATAAGGATATGGCTTAAATATATTATAAAAGATTGTTCGGATATCCATGTGAATACTTTCTGTATAAATGTTTTTGTGACAATATACTTCGAAACCAGATAGAAAAGGAAAAATGTAATGATGCTATAGACTATTATTATGGGTTTCATTGAGGATTCAAAAGTCCTGGTAATTTTACTCTCTGCAATTAGCAGTGCAGAACAAATAAACCAAGCTACTGAAATGTTTAATTTGATATTGGTAACTTTATCCTTCCATTTATCCATATGGGTTACTAAGTACATACCTAAAGCAAAATAGAATATCCAGCATGGAAATGAGATGTAATTGTAGACTAACAATTTACGAGGTAATATTGAATACCCCCAATTACTAATATATGATGCCAACTGGAAGTAAAAGGTTATTAGAAAGGCCAGCAGCAAAACAAGTTTATCATGACCTTTTTTAAATGACCACTTCAATAAGGGATAAAGCAAATACATCTGAAATATAATAACCATGAAGTAAAGATGATCTATTCCTGTAAGCAAATGTTCTAAATAGTATGGCACAATTTCTCCAAAAGAAAGATTATGTACGATTGAACTTCGGAAATTATATAGTGCATATATTGCCGACCATAAAAAATATGGTATAAGTATCTTGTTGAACCTCTTTGCTAAAAAACTAACATATCCCATTTCTTTGTTTCTGTCTGAATTGTATAATAAAAAGCCGGAGATAATTATAAACATCGGTACGGCGTATCGGATTAGCTGATTTAGAATATAACCTATGTCATTTGTAAGAATATAGGCACTTGTTGTATGAATTGCAATCACTGATAATGCTGATACTGCACGAATAAAATCAAATTCATAAAGACGTACCTTCATAAAAATTAAATCCTCCGAATTAATTACGCTTAATCATATGGAGATATTATATTGAATAATAACATCCTTTGCAAGTACAATAAGAGTAGGTTATATTTAAAGTGTTAATAATCTTACATTTATCACTTTTGATATATTAAAATTATAAAAATAGGGGAATGAGTATGCATGGAAAGCTTGTCACACCACTAATTATTCTAATGCTTGTACTATTTACATCTTGTGCAAATAAGACTATGCCTGAATCCACTCAGCCCAAAGCGGCTCAGCCAGAGGCAACACCTATAGCGACTCAGCCATATACGACTCATATAGCGACTCTGCCTGAAACAACACCTATAGGGACCAATAAAGCCGGCACTCCAAGGAATGATGATATTATGGAAAAACTTAATGACATGACATTGGAAGAGAAAATAGGGCAGTTGGTAATGGTAGGGGTTGAAGGCAAAACCCTGGATTCCGATATAAAGGAATTAGTCGTGAAACACTATGTTGGAGGCGTTATACTCTTTAAAAAGAATATAAAAAGTGCTACACAGGCTGCAGCCTTTATAAATTCTATCAAGGAAGTAAACAGTGTTAATAAATTGCCTATATTTATTTCAGTGGATGAGGAAGGCGGAAGGATAACAAGGATGCCGGATGAGTTTAGAAAGATTCCCTCAGCCAGAGATATAGGCAAGAAAAATGATGAGAACCTTTCTTACGGTATTGGGAGTGCTATTGGAAATATGATTGGACAGATGGGGTTTAATATGGATTTTGCACCTGTTCTAGATATCAACAGCAATCCTCTTAATAAGGTAATTGATGACAGGGCTTCAGGTTCTGAACCTGATATTGTTAAGAGGCTTGGAGTAAGCACTATGAAGGGGATTCGATCAAGGAACATTATTCCGGTTGTAAAACATTTTCCGGGACATGGGGATACAACAGTAGATTCACATATGGGTTTGCCTGTTGTAGATTATGATTTGGAGAGATTACAAAACTTTGAGTTGATACCTTTTGCTGAGGCTATACAAAATGATGCCGATGCTGTTATGATTGCACACATTCTTATGAAAAAAATTGATGAAGATTATCCTGCATCCATGTCCTACAAGGTTGTAAACGATATTTTAAGGGATAATATGGGGTTTAAGGGTGTTGTCGTGACTGATGACCTTACTATGGGTGCAATCGAAAAGAATTTTAACATTGACGATGCTGCTGTCAAATCTTTTAATGCCGGGTGCGACATATTACTTGTTTGTCATGGATATGACAAAGAGTTAAGGGTAATTGAGGCATTAAAGAGAGCAGTTGAAAATGGCACTATATCAAAAAAGCGTATAGACGAAAGTGTATATAGAATAATTGAGCTTAAAGCAAAATATGGATTGACTGATACTAGAAGTAATAATATAGATATAAAGGGTATAAATCAAGAGATTGAAAGGGTTCTAGAAGAAGGCAAGTAAAATCATCACTCATATTTGCCTTTTTAATGTCTAGGGAATTATGGTGCATACTACACTGCAATTTAACGACAACGATCAAGGCACAAAATCCCAGGCGATTTTGTTCCTAACATATAGAAAAATAATAATAAATTGTTTACAATAATAAGATAAGGTTTTTATCAGCATTATAAAACTAAATTGCTTTTGGTTTATAATATATAAGGACGGTCATTTATGAATTTTTCTAATATAAAAAATATTCTGAAAAACAATAGGTTCAAAGCTTTGCTGCTTGTTTTTGTTACCCTTGTTTCGGCACTGCTTATTATTTCATCCATCAATATGTTGTCCTTCACGTTGGTAGGAGAATCCGGAAAGACAGCTGACAATGGGAGTGGGAGCGGCAAAAATAATAAAAATAGCCCGGGAAATAATAACAGTAATAATCAGGAAAATAATGGAAACACGCAAAATGATGGACAAAACGGTGGACAAACCGATGATAAAGATGATCACAAGTTGGGAGAGGATGAAGCAGAAGGGGAAAACCGGAATAGAGACAATAGTGGTAAGGACCGGGAGAACAGCGACTTCAACTTTAATCAACCTAATGATAATTCCTATGGGAATAATGGAGAGATACAAAATCCTGATTCCAGATCCTCTGAAAACAAACAGGATGAAGATCGAAATGATGAAGCTAGTCCCAAGGATTATGAGGCTGAAGAGGGTGAAGAGGATGACGGATACTCAGGAGGTTATACCATACCTGATGAGCTACGGAATAGACTAAAAAACCAGAGACCTGAATTCAATATTGATTTATCCAAGGATGACAGCCTGCCTAAAGGCCAGTATTTCGGCGATGGTGACTCATACTCTGTAAGTAATGCTAAAAAAGGAAAACATGTACCTTTATTTGAGATTCTCGGAAAGCTGGACAGCCCTTTTATAAAGATGACTGTTCAGGATACTTATTCAGGCAGTAAATGGTATTCAAACCCTGAGAAAACGGCAAAAGTCTATAAATATAATGAAAACAACAATAATGAAGAAAAGTCATGTAAAATAAAATTCATAAATCCTGCAAAAGGTTTTATTCCTGTACCTGTAAATATGCAGAGCGTTAAAGTCCCGGTTCTGGGGTTGCTAAATTACCCTGAAGAAGGGGTATTCTATTCAGATTTCATGATAAATGACTATTACGAGGTTTTTTTAAAGAATGAGATGCCGGACAGGTATGTTCTTGAAAACAGCGATATTGATAGGAGATTTTTATATAATACCGATAGCTTGGGCAAATTGAACAGTGGAGTAGAGGAGCTTGTGGAGGGGTTGGAATCTCCATACGAGAAGATAGAAGCTATCTCAAACTATCTAAAATTCAATTTTACACAGGGCTCTGTAAAAAACAGGGACAGGGAAGATGCCTTATACAGGTTTTTAAACGACAGGAAGGGAAACCAGCTTGACTTTGTGTCAACATTTGTTACGCTGCTCAGGTGTGCTGATATTCCGGCACGGCTGGTTACCGGCTACAGGGCTGACCTAAGTGCCGAATATCAGATTGTATATGCCGATCAGATGTGCGTTTATCCTGAGGTTTGCTTCGAAGGCTATGGATGGGTTCCGGTGGATTATTTTGCACAGATTAATCCCATTGATCCTCCCAAACCTTCAATAACTCATATTACCAAGCTCAATGAAACCGCTTTAAAGGGTGAGGGGTTCAATGTGACAGGTACGGTAAAGGATGCAGCAGGAAAGGCTCTTAATGGACAGACGGTTCTTATTTACCTTAAGAAGGACAAGTCAGAAGAATGCTTATCCTATGATAAGGCAGTTGTAAAAAATGGTGCGTTCGACATTGACTGTATCCTGAAAGAGAACATAGATGTAGGAAGCTATCAGGTTATAGCCAGGACCCTTGCTGATTCCACCTATAAGGAATCGGATAGTGATCCGGAGCTTAAGGTTCTGGCAGAAACAGATATGTCAATTGCACAGCCTAAAATAACCGATAATGGAAGCAAGCTTGTTATAGATGCAAGTCTTTTTGAGAGACTTTCCAAAAAGCCTGTAAGTGATGGTGAGGTGGAGATATCATACATCAATATAGCTCATGATGGTGAAAAGGAAAAGGGCCTGGTTAGTGTAAAAGGGGAGGTTCAGGCGGGGAGGTTTGTTACATCTGTAGATATTTCCAGGAATGTTAAGCCTGATGGGAATTACATTTTCTTTTCACGCTATCTGGGTGTGCTGACAGGCAAGTACATTGGAACTGATTATTATATACCGTCAACAGGTGAAGTTGATGTGAATCTTACAATAATCCATTGGTGGAGGATTATAACAACACTGATTGTTTTGATTTGCCTTGCTGCTTTGATTATAGGATTTGTTCTACTTAAGAGAAAGAGGCAGTTGGCTGCAGCTTCGTCTTATGGAAACGGGCTTGATTATTTTAATGATAAGTATCGTACAGAAGACAAGACAGATATTGAAGTGTTGAAAATAAGATTTCCTGATATAGGTCCGGAATTTGAAGATGTCTGGGGAATAAACGAACCCTTTAGAGTGATGTTTTATGATTCTTATGGAAATTTTGACGAACTGAACATGGTGTTTGATAAAAAAGGTTTGAAAAGGATCGCTGTTTCGCCGGGTTCAGACGGTGGAGCGAATATAAGCAGAAATATTCGAATTGTATGCTATGGAGAGGAAGTTTTGGTTCTTGGAAAAAAGCTGAATGATATTCTTTATAATAAATTCGGTTTACTATCCAAGAGGCTTACACCTAGGGAAATCATAAAATCCTTGCAGAATTTCCAAAAAAACAATGTAATAAATGGTTATACCGACAGCAACGTAGAGGATCTTATACTTATCATGGAGAAAGCAGCATATAGCATTGATGAAGTTAGAAGAGAGGATTACGAGCGTTTTTACAAGTTCGTGTCCACATTATAATTGTATATTATTTGCTCCGCCAAATGTAGGATTATTAACACTTTTAATATAAAGCTTGAAAGGAATTAATAAATGGGAGACAAAAGCAGTAAGAATGCCATTTTTGTATATATTACAGCAATAATTATACTGTCATTAATATCGGTATTGATGGGAATTAAGGGATTGGGTCAGGAAGGCGGAATCAGGACCAGGCTGCTATTTATATTGATTCCTACCATATTTGTCCTTATGGGTTATCTGGCCAGAGATATTATTAATATACTCTTAAGAGGTCAATTGGCAAATGCACTTGAAAAAATGTCAATAATGGTAGGCTGGGGATTAGCAATATTTCTTTTTTTGTTTCTTTTACCTGAAGCTGATAAAATGAATACAGCAAGTTTTGGAGTACCTTTTTTAGTTTTGATTGTCACCTTTAACAGCTGTTTCTATGAATTTATCAAGAACAATATTATATTCTCCAGAGTTATTAAAGCACTTTTGTATTTTCTACAGGGCTTTGTTTTAAGACAGATGATTTTTGTTTTGTGGGAGAACGGTTCATGGGACATAGGGATAACAATATCATTGGGGGATATGGTTCTCTTTGGACACATAATGCTGTTTGCATCTGCTCTTATATCTATACTGGAGCTTTCTGATCACTCTATCTATAAAAAAATTGGAGAATGGTTTTCAAGAAACCCTTGGTTAAAGTTTTTTGCCGGGTGTGCATTGGTTTTATACTTTAAAGATATAAGAGTCAGGATTAATGAGAGTTATCCGGCACTTTTTGTATATGTTGAGTGGGTGGGAATATTTTTAATCCTACTGATAATATTTATAGGGGCCTTCAGTAAAATACGAGGTGAAAGGGCTCCTCAGTTCCATGAAAGGTTTGGAAAGCATGTACAGGAAATTGTTTATAATAAAAGCTATGATGGACGGGAGATCTCAATGTTTCTTGATAATTATGTCAGCAGGGGTGAGTTGTCGGGGATACTGACATTCCTTGTGGGATTGGCAAAGGAGCGTATGATATCTGATGTGGAAATAAGCCGATTGATAAAGCCATTGACTGACTTTAAGGGAGTGGAAGTTCCAAAGGTATGCTATAAGGGTGAGTATAACTATATTACGAAGATGAATATGGATGAGCGAAAAAAAATTATTGAGGTTGTGATTTGGAATATTAAATACTACGGGAGGAACAATAGCTATGTTTACCAAAATGAATACTGAGGATACACGGACAATATGCGGGAGAATCATTGATGAAGCAGGAAAGATATTTGTTGCTGCCGATAAAGGTGTGCTGGTTAAAATATTAAGTGGTTTTCTTGCAGGTGGGCATATTCTCTTTGAAGATAACCCAGGTCTTGGCAAAACCTTGCTTGTAAAAGTTTTTGCTAAAATCGCCGGGTGCGAATGGAAAAGGATACAGTTTACTCCCGACCTGATGCCTGCCGATATTGTTGGAACCAAGGTTTGGAAAGGTATCAACTCCAGTTTTGAGGTGGAAAAAGGACCAATCTTTACAAATTTTCTTTTAGCTGATGAAATCAACCGTGCCATGCCTAAGACCCAGTCTGCATTGCTTGAGGCCATGGAGGAACACCAGGTGACCATAGAGGGCATCACTTATAAAATGGGACAATTGTTTACTGTTATGGCCACTCAAAATCCAATTGAGATGGAAGGTACATACCCGCTTCCAGAAGCCCAAATGGATAGGTTTATCATGAAGATTTCAATGGGATATTTGGATTCGGTAGAAAAAGAGAGTGAGATTTTAAGAAGAAGGGTATTGTGGAAAAAGGATGATCCCACAGAAGAGATAAAAAGCGTTATAACAAAAGATGATATTATGATGCTTCAGAATGAAGCGGAAAATGTTTATGTAGATGAAAACATTATAAGATATATATCTGAAATTGTAAGGGCTACCCGAAAGAACCCAAATGTAAGAATGGGTGCAAGCCCAAGGGGAGGTTTGGCACTTCTCAAGTTGACCAGGGCGTTTGCACTTATAAACGGGAGAAATTTTGTTATTCCCGATGATGTGAAGTATCTTGCCTCAAATGCTTTATCTCACCGCATAATGCTGAACGTTGACAGCATTTTGGAGGGAGTTACAGCAGATACTGTTATAAATATGATATTAAAGGGCATTGAAGTCCCTAAAGAATATACAAGGGGTATATAAATATGTCACTGCCGGAACCGGTTGTAAAAATGATAAAACTCTTTTGCTGGATTTTATTGATTGGTGTGTTTTTTGCCAATACAATAATAATCATGCTATCTTTTATACCTTTTATGTTTGCAGCTATAGGACTTTTAATTAAACCGCCGTCAAAAATTACTGTTGAAAGAAGCTATACTAAAGACAGGGTTTTTTCGGGGGAAACTATTGAAATAAGCCTTGATATAGAAGTTCATGACGGTATAGGGATTGTTGAGATTTCAGAAATACTCCCAAGGCACTTCGAGGTGGCGGAAGGCAGCAGTTATAAATTGATATGGAAGGGTATGGGGCTAAAAAAATACAGGCTGGTTTATAAATTAAGATGTACTACTTCGGGCACTTATCATATAGGAAATACAGCCATAAAAGTATCTCATAGTATCTTTGGACATGTTTACAGTTTTATGGAGCGGAATCCTAAGATTATTGAGGTCAGCCCAAAGCTTTTTGATTCAACAAAGTCAAAAAGCATTTCCAACTTTAGCAAAATACCCATGCCACTAGGCAGTGTTTCTAATTTAGGAATGTCAACCCTTGAGTTTAAGGAGATAAGGCAATATTGCTATGGTGACTCCTTCAAGTCTATCAATTGGAAAGCTACAGCCCGAAACTTGAATAAGGGCGGGTACTGGCCAATAGTCAACGATTATGAGAAAGAGGGCAAAAAATCCGTATGGATTTACCTAAATGTGTCTACAAGCATGAGTATGGGTTCAAATATAAATAATTCATTTGAATCGGGATTGGAGGCAGTAAACTCATTAGCGGATTTTTATCTCAGGCAGAATGCATTTGTAGCCTTCGGTACCTATAATGACATGCAGGAATTCATATATCCCGGTTCCGGTCAAAAACATTATTTTAAGATACTTAAAACTATATTAAAGTGCAGTTCTAACATTGGTAATTCAAGAAAGAATGGCAACAAGCAGATTTCATTGAAAGAAGCTGTAATTTCCAACAAAAAATATATATCGGGATCAGAACCATTATTTATAATAGTCACAAGATACTATGACAAATTTTATGATGCATTGTCAGAGGGAATAGATGAAATGTCAAAGTATACGTCGTTTAGAAGAGGTGGCTATAAAATAATGGTTATAAACATCATTGGTTACGGTATGGCAGCAAGCACTGAGTTGGAAAAGCTGTGTGCGGAGCTTATGCAGCTTAGGGATTATAAAAACATACATAGGCTTAGGAAAAAATGCATATGGATTGATTGGGATCCCTCGCAAATGAGCTTTTCCAAAGCACTTATAAGTCAGGTGGTAGGTATATGATAAACCGTTTAAGGCTTGTAAAGATAATTCTTTTATGTACAATGTTTTTCAGTGCGTTTTATTTGCTTACAGGCACGTCCTGGTTTGATTATTTGATTAAAATGTCAGGCTCCTATATGTATGCGGTAATTTTTATAAATGCAGCAGTTGTAGGCATAGTGTTTCTGACTATATTTTTAGGAGTCAGGCTGGAGAAAATTATTTATATTGTTTCACTGGTGTTTTGTTTTCCATCTATATTATATAACTCCAAGCTAAACTGGTTTGATATTATTTGGGGATTAAAGGTAAGTGACAGGAATCCATTTATTTTGACTGCCCTAATAATCATTTATATAGTGCTGGGAATATTCCTTCTTGAGAAGATGCTTAAGTATGATATCCGGTATGACGACTGGATTGCATCGGGAGCTTTTGAATCTGATGCCATAGAAGCTTACAGAAACAGGATGGATGTGCTAATTTTTACGGTTGGGTTTACTGCCGTACCTCTATTCGTAATTTCCATTTTAGGTTCGTTAACAAATTTACCTAGATTTAAGGCGATGGGTTCGGTGGTGCTGGCTATTTTAGGTGCTCTGGCTGCAGCGTTTGCAGTGTTCTATTTCGCAGGACTAAGTAAGGAAGAGAAAGATTAAAATGGTGACAACGTTGTTAACATGGCTGACATATTAATTATTGCCCAAAATTTCGGTAAGACAATCTGAGGAATGACTAAAATATTACTAAATTAAAAGTGTTAATAATCTTACATTTGGCGGAGCAAATAACGAACGGTTTAACATAATTAAAATCAGTATTAATCTTGCATTTGACAGAGCAAAATAACGAACGGTTTAACGTCATTTTGTGATAGACAAATAGCAAGATTAACTGATTTTAATAGATTTGCGACAGACAAATGTAATAGATTTATCACTTTTAATATAAGTAAAAGTGCAAATACTATAGTTTTATAATGGTTTCTTCTCCTAATTACAAAATATAAAAAGGCGATGTTAAATTAATTTTCATCGTCTTTTTACATGTTTGTGGCAAATTATGGGTGCCGTATAAGCATTATGAAGTTGCATTTTTACTTTAATAAATGTATCATATAATCGAAAGTAAAAGATGGAAGGTGACATGATGAAGGAGTTTGGTATTATAGATGCACATTCACATATTTTCCCTGATAAAATAGCCAATAAGGCGGTTGGCTCCATAGGCGATTATTATGGTAAAACTATGGCATGTGCAGGTACTTGTGAGGACCTTATTGAACATGGAAAAGTGATAAATGTTGTTAAGTATATAGTTAATTCAACGGCTACCAAAGTAGAACAGGTACAGCCCATAAACAGCTTTATTGCAGAGGCATGTAAAAAGCATGATTGCTTTATAGGGTTGGGGACTATTCATCCCGATGTTGAGGATGTTGAGGCTGAGGTTAGCAGGATTATCAGCCTTGGTCTTAAGGGTATAAAACTGCATCCTGATTTTCAGGATTTCAATATTGATGATGAACCTGTTATGAAAATATACAGGGCAGCAGAGGGAAAATTGCCGATACTGATACATATGGGAGATGAGAATAGGACATCTTCAAGACCAAAAAGGCTTGCAAAAGTATTGGACATGTTCAAAGGTTTAGTTGTTATTGCTGCTCACTTAGGTGGCTACAGCATGTGGGATGAATCCATGGATTGCCTCGTCGGCAGGGATGTATATTTTGACACATCCAGTTCATTGGCTTTCGTGGATAAGAATAAAGTTAAAGATATAATCAGGAAGCATGGTGCACAAAGGGTACTTTTTGGTACCGATTATCCCATGTGGACTCATAAAGAGGAGTTGGAAAGGTTTAATAATCTTGAGTTGGATGACAATGAAAAGGAAATGATACTATACAGCAATGCATTAAGGCTATTTAACATTTAGAATGTAATGTTAAAGAAAGCGGAAGTAATTTTTCAATCATGACTTAAATATAATTACAAGGAGGTTCCATATGAAAGAAATATACAAGGATCCGGCATATTCGCCAGTTGAGAGAACCAAGGATCTTTTAAGCAGGATGACTCTTGAAGAAAAGATTGGCCAGATGTGCCAGATTGATGGAAGAGAAAATCCAGAATTCTGGATAAATGAAAGACACATAGGATCATTTTTGCATGTAAGGGGCAAGGAGGCTCAAAGGCTTCAAGAGCTTGCTGGTAAGACCAGACTTGGAATCCCCATTATTTTTGGAATTGATGCTATACACGGTCATGGGTTTTACAGCGGTGCCACAGTATTTCCTTCACAGCTGGCCGCAGCATCCAGTTGGAATCCGGATATTCTGCAGGAAATGGCGGCTATTACAGCAAAGGAAGTTAGCTTGACAGGATTGCATTGGACATTTTCGCCTGTTATTTGTCTTGGAAGGGATGCAAGATGGGGACGTGTTGATGAAACCTTTGGTGAAGACCCTTATTTGGCAGGTATTTTAGCTGCAGCAATGGTAAAGGGATATCAGGGAGAAAAGCTATCCGATCCATACAGCATACTTGCATGTGCAAAGCATTATGTAGCTTATGGAGAAACTGTGGGAGGAAGGGATGCAACTGAGTGTGATGTATCCGAAAGGAAGTTAAGATCTACTTTTCTGCCGCCTTTCAAAGTAGCTGCCGATGCAGGATGTGCAACCTTTATGACTGCATATCATGCTATTGATGGGCTTCCATGTACGGTAAACAAGGTGCTTTTGAAGGATATACTTAAAGATGAGTGGAATCTTAACGGGTTTATTGTGACGGATTGGGACAATATTGGGCATATGCACAGGTTGCAGAAAGCTGCACCTGATATGAAAAAGTCGGCAGAGCTTGCCATATTGGCAGGGAACGACATGATGATGTCAACTCCGGAATTTTATGAGTGTGCGGTAGAGCTTGTAAAAGAGGGAGCAATTAGAGAAGAGATCATTGATGAAGCCTGCAGAAGGGTTTTAGAAACAAAATTCAGGCTTGGACTTTTTGATGATAAACGGTACACTGATTTTACAAAAGCCCAGAGTATAATAGGATGTGCAGAGCACAAAAAGGCATCCTTTGAATGTGCATTGGAATCTATTGTGCTATTGAAAAATGAAAATAACACACTTCCTGTTTCGGATAAAGTAAGAAAGATAGCTGTAATCGGGCCTAATGCTCATGATGTTGAGGCACAGTTGGGAGACTGGACTTTTGGACCAAGGTACTATCCTGAAAAACCGATGCTTGAATATAATGAATACGATATAACTTCTATTGTCACCGTACTGGACGGCATTAAAAGACGTGCAGGTAATAAGGTGGAAATAGTATATGACAAGGGCTGTGATATGTTTGACGCTTCAAAGGAAAACATTGCAGGGTCGGTTAAATTGGCACAGGAAGCTGATATGGTAATAGCTGTTGTGGGAGATACAATACTCTTAAACGGTGAGGTTCGTGACAGGTCAAGCCTGGACCTTACAGGTGCACAGCAAAAGCTTCTTGAAGCCCTGAAAAATACCGGAAAGCCTCTGGTTGTTGTGCTTATTAATGGGAAACCACTGACTGTGCCATGGATAAAGGATAATGCAGATTCCATCATTGAGGCATGGAACCCTGGAATGGAAGGCGGAAACGCAGTAGCGGCAATTCTTTTTGGCGATTATAACCCTTGTGGAAAAATAACTATATCTTTTCCAAGAAATGTGGGACAGCAGCCGGTTTACTACAACCAGTATTCAGGATGGCACGGTCCGGCAAGGTATATAGATGTAGACCCTGAACCCCTGTTTCCTTTTGGGTATGGACTTTCATATACCAGTTATAAGTATTCCAATATGAATATTTCGTCAAAGGAAATAGGCGTGAACGGTGAGATCACTGTTTCTGTTGATATAACAAATACAGGGTCATTAAAGGGGACCGAGATTGTACAGCTTTATATAAATGACGTATACAGTTCAGTAACTACTCCAATAAAGGAACTAAAAGGATTTGCAAGGGTAACAATAGAGCCTGGAGAGACAAAGAATGTAAAGATTAAGCTGCCTGCTGAAGCACTATCTCTTGTAAGTAGAGAATTGAAAAGGGTGGTGGAACCGGGTGAGTTTGAAATAATGATTGGAAGCTCCTCAAGAGACTGTGACTTGCTGAAGGATATTATAAGGGTTATATAGTAAGGCATGAATGAAAAATTACTTCCGCTTATCGTAGCAGCGGGTCGTTTAGTTTTGCTAAACTGCTTGCCATTACTAATCGAAATTTATGCGGAAGTTATTTTTTGATAATGACTATATTTAATATTTTTAATAAATAATTTACAATTTATTCATTGACAAGTTAATTATATTTACGGTATGATTAAAATAGTTAAACAATAACATGTTATGCTTTATTTCTCCTGCTTGTTTAATGATGATGGCTAACTGAGGAATTGGAGGTTGCTATGGGCATTATTATTAATAAAGGCACAAGTTTTAAAAATAGGAATTTACAATTAAAGAACTATAGGATGGAATCATATATTGAGAAGGTTTATTTGGACGGCAGGTTAAAAGACGCTTCAATGGTAAACGAGCAGGAAAAAAGCTTTGGAGTATTTATGCATTCATTGATTTTAAGCAATGCGATAGATCTGGAAAAGTATGAAATTGGTGTTTGTAGAAAAAAAGAAGACAAGTTGAAAAAGGCGGTATCGGCGTATGCTGAGTCAATGGGGTTTGATACCAAACTCATCGAAAGTATAGCCCCAAAACTGCCGGGTTTGGATATCAACCATGATAACAGGTTCAGTTCGTCGGTACATTTGATAAACGGAGAACTCAGGGTTGTATTTAGAGGAGCAGCAAAGTATATGTTTAGGAGCTGTACGCATATTCTCATTGAATCACGTTTTGTCAGGGTAACAAGAAAGGTTTTACAGGAAGTATATGATGCATTTAAATATATGGCTGCCAAAGGCATGGATGTTTATGCAGTTGCACTAAGGGATTTATCAAGCTTACCTGAAAACTTTAACGATAATTTTCTAAGAAGTAATTTGGCACTGGTATCACTTATAGGGGTCAATAAAAAGTTAAAAGCAAACAATAATGCGAGGGTATAAAGCCCTCGCATTTTTTAATGTCTATGAAATTATGGTGTATTACTATACCACAATATTTTAATCGTTACTTTGCTTCACCTTGTGTAATTCCCCATGTTCTAAGCTCCTCTTCAGTGCCTATAAATACCTTTATATTCATAGGGATTTTCGGAAAAAGACTTTCCACATCGAAATTAAACATCCTTATACAACCATGGGAAGCATATGTACCTATAGAGTAGGGATCTGTTGTGCCATGTATGCCGTAGGATGATCCGCCTTTTATTGAAAGCCCCATCCATCTATAGCCTAATGGGTTGGATGGAGAACCGCCTTTAATAGGCTTGGCATAACCTCCGCCGCCCCAGGCAGGGTTAACTACTTTATTAACTATAGTGAATTTTCCAGAAGGGGTAAGAGTAGATGGATTTCCTATAGCTACAGGATACTTTTTAACAGGTTTACCGCCTTCATACAATGTCAGTATGTTTTTTGACTTGTTAATTGTAATCCATAAGCCTGAAGCAGGAATATCCAATACCTTGTCAGGAGGAGTGGTATTAAGGCCTAAAAGCTTTTTTAATACCGTATCAGCGATTTGTTTATCCCATTTACCGTCAGGGTTGATATTGTTCTCGCTTTGCAAGTGAATTATGGCACTTCTTATATTGAGGTTTTTATCTTTGAATATCTCCTGGTAATAGCCGAGTTTCTTTAACGCAGCTAAACTATTAGCATTAACCAGCCTTTTTAATCGGGAGTCAATGATAGGCACTTTTTTAATCAGGTCTAATACATAGTCTTTACTCATATTTTTATCATATGTGTTGACATAAGAAATAGGTTCTTTTGTAGTTTTTGTGGTACTGCTGCCGGTACCAAAGCTGTATCCTGTTAGGGATGCGGCTGTGAATGAGATAATCAGCGGGTATAGCAGTAATTTTGTTGATTTTACCTTGAGTGTTTTAGATTTCATATGCAAGAGTATCACTTCCTAAATATGTATAATTAGTTGAGAAATAAGTAAAATAGCAAATGGCATGTATACTTATATCTTACCTGTTCCCAAGCTTAATAAACATTATATGCTGGGAACTTGCTTTCTAAAACCATATATATTTATCTATAACAAAATCATTATATGATTTTGTCAATTTTCTTAATTCGTAGACAATATAAAAGTGTTTGTAATCTTGCATTTTACGGAGCGGATACGTAAGGTAAAAGAGATTTACAACAAAGAAATATAAGAAATTTGAGTGGAATAACTTATTAAATCGATAAATGTAACCTTTCTGTAATTATTCTTAATTAATTCTTAAATTAATGTAATGTGAAAAGTTATATATTAAGGTATGATTAAAAAATTACTTCCGCTTATCGTAGTGGCTGGTCGTTCAGCTTTGCTAAACTGCTCGCCATACAACCTGGCTGTTGACGAGTCAAGTAAGCATATGAGTGAAATTTATAGCGAAAATAACCAATTGATTTTATACCATCTTTAGAGTTGGAAGATTTTATATCATAAATATCGGAATAAAAGATGGAAAAGTTTATAGGATGTGATAAAAAAATGAGATGTGGAAAAAAGGCAAAATTAAATATAGTACTGTTGCTATTTATCGTGCTATCTTCAGCGTGCAGCAGTCCTAAAGAACAATCTATCCTTGCTGTGAGTAATAATAATATTCTAAATCCAGCAAATGAAGTCAATAATTTTTATGAAAGTATGTTTGTCGAAAGAAATAAGGAATACATATCTGATAATTCCAATAAAGAGGAATTGGTAGAATATAAAGGTGCTGTAAAGCATATATTTTTCCACCCTCTAATAATATATCCGGAAAAGGCCTTTGATGGTGATTATTTGTCCCAGGGCTACAATGACTGGTTCGTTACGGTAAAAGAGTTTAAAAAGATAATAGAAAGTCTCTACCAAAAGGGTTATATGCTGGTTGATATTAATTATACCTTCGATGCTGCTGAAATTAACGGAAGAAAAATGTTAAGACAAAAAAATCTTATGCTTCCTAAAGGGAAGAAACCTTTAATAATATCAATTGATGACCTGAATTATTATGAATATATGATTGATAACGGCAATGCACATAAACTTATAATAGATGATGACGGAATAGTAAAGACATATTCAAAGGATAAAAATGGGCAGTCTGTCATTTCTAATGATAACGATATTGTACCTATATTAGATGATTTTGTTAATGAGCACCCGGATTTTTCTTTAGAAGGAGCCAAGGGAATTATAGCTTTAACGGGTTATGAGGGCATTTTAGGTTACAGAACTAATAATTTTGAATCTCTTACATATGAAAATGAAAAAAAGGAAGCTATAAATTTGGTAAATAGGCTTAAGAATACTGGATGGACTTTTGCATGCCATGGATACGGGCATCTGGATGCAGATAAGATCGATATCAGCAGGCTTAAGAGAGATACGAACCGATGGAAGAGTGAGGTAGAAACCCTTATAGGGCCAACATCCGTCTATATTTATCCTTTTGGCAGTACTGTCAATTACGCTGATCCAAAGTTTAAGTTTTTAATGGATAGCGGGTTTGATGTATTTTGCGGAGTTGGGCCTGAAACGATTACCGAGTACAAAAAGGATTGTATAATTACAGAAAGAAGGCCAATTGATGGAATCAGCCTACATTATGCCAAAAGGCTTGCAGATCTCTTTGATTGCAATGAAGTAATAGATAGTGTCAGGCCAGAAAAGTATTAAGAATTATAACTGATTTTAATTATTAAAATCATATAATCTATACATCTGCCTATCACAAAATAACGTTAAAAGCATTCGTTATTTTGTTCTGTCAAATGTAAGATTATAACTGATTTTAATTGTATGGTAGTTGGAGTTTAAATATAGTACAATATCTATTGAAGAATATATATTAAGGCATGGGCAAAATTTATAGCGGAAGCTATTTTTGGATCATGACTAAAAGCGATAAATCAATTACATTTGTCTTTCGCAAATATATGATATACGGGGTATATAACACATGGAAAATGTTAAAGTACTTGTTGTTGAGGATGAAAGCTCTATTAGGAAGTTTATTAATATAAACCTTGAAAGAAGCGGGTTTGAAGTAATAGAAGCCGAATCAGGGGAGGATGGACTCAAAAAACTGGTGGAATATGATCCTGAAGTAGTTGTACTGGATATAATGCTTCCTGGTATTGATGGATTTGAGGTATGCCGCAGGATTCGCGAAGAAAAGTCAGATGCTGTTGTTATAATGCTTACAGCTAAGGGTCAGGATATGGATAAAATCGTAGGCCTTGAATTGGGGGCGGACGACTATATGGTTAAACCATTCAACCCATTGGAACTGGTGGCAAGGATAAGAGCTAACCTTAGAAGAATAAGCAAACCCTCAGAAGAAAATAAAAACATTATTGCAACCGGAAAGATAAAGCTTGATATATCAGCACAGAAGTTTTACAAGGGTGGAACTGATATTGAGCTTACACCGAGAGAGTTTGCAATTGTCAAAGTATTTATGGAGAATCAGGGTAAGGCCTTCAGTAGGGATGAGCTATTAAACCATATCTGGGGAAGGAACTATTTCGGAGATATAAAGACAGTGGATGTTCATATTAGAAGGCTCAGAGAGAAGATAGAAGATGATCCATCTGACCCAAAGCTTATAGAGACAGTCTGGGGACTTGGATATAGATGGCGGAAGGCGGAATAGTATGAGAAGCATAAGAACCAGATTGGCTGCAAATTTCATGTTTGTAATTATTATTACAGTCCTTATTTTGGAGATACTTCTCATAAATGTCATTAAACAAAATTATTATATCAGCAGGGAAGGCTTTTTAGTCAGCCAAATTAAGGTGTGTTCTGATATATATCTTAGGTATTACTCTGATACTTCAATTTATGAAAATGTTTTAAATGATGTTGATACATTTTGGAAGACCACGACTGCACAAGTTCAGATAGTAGATCTTAAAGGTGTTGTGACAATGGATTCAATCCCAAATGAGCATAAGGATGTATCGGGTATGAAGGACGTTCAACAAGCTTTAGGAGGAAGTATAGGTACATGGGTGGGGAATGTTGATTACACCGATGAGGAGGTTATGGCAGTCTCATGCCCTTTAAAGTCGAAATCGGAAAATAAAACTGTTGCTGTTCTGAGGTTTATAGCTTCTTTGGAGGATATAAACAGAGAAGTTGGAAGAATAACTAAAATTTTTATTTTTATAGGTATTGCTGTAATTTTGATTTGCGGTCTTTTAAGTGTATTGCTCGCCAATTCCATTGTTGAGCCTCTTAAGGAGATTAAAGGTGTTGCAGAAAGGATGTCATTAGGGGATTACAAGATAAAGAGCATTAAAAAGAATGACGATGAAATCGGAAGGCTTTCCGATACATTGAATCATATGGCTGAGGAAATACTTAAGAAGGAGCAGCTTAAGAATGATTTTATATCATCAGTGTCCCATGAGTTGAGAACCCCTCTAACATCAATAAAGGGCTGGGCAGTTACCTTAATGGTTGGAAATCCTGAGGACAGGGAGCTTATCATGGATGGCCTTGAGATAATTGAGAAGGAGAGTGACAGGCTTACTTCCATGGTTGAGGAGCTATTGGATTTCTCCAAATATGTATCCGGTAAATTGCAAATTGTGAACAGGGAGGTTAACTTAAATGACCTTCTTCAATACTTGGAGATACAGCTTGCAGCAAGAGCTGAAAGGGAGAATGTTGAGTTATGTGTTACCCGTAGTGGAGAGCTTCCAAATATATTTTCCGATGAAAATAGGCTAAAACAGGTATTTATCAATATAGTTGACAATGCTTTCCGTTTTACTCCTTCAGGCGGCAAGATTGATTTTAATACTCATTGTGAGAATGACAAAGTCATATTTGTTATTAAGGATTCTGGCTGCGGGATTTCACCGGAGGAACTCCCAAAGGTAAAGGAGCGGTTTTATAAAGGCAAAAATGAGAAATCAAGAAACGGAATAGGTCTTTCCATTTGTGATGAATTGGTTACTCGCATGGGAGGTTCTTTAAATATAAAAAGTGAGCTTGGTTTAGGTACCGAAGTTACAGTTATAATACCCTTTGATGGAGGTGGAATTTAACTTGATTAAGGCATTAAAGCTTAGTGTATTGATGTTAATAGTTATTCTTCTTCCAGGATGTTTTACTATAGGAAAACCGCCGGGGATTGAGGTGGCACCTCCTAAAAACAATGTTTTACCCTTTGAAGGTGTTTGGGAAGTTGTAAATTATATAAATGGCGGGTTTCCATCATCAAAGAAAAAGGATGTGGAGGGTTGGATTGGAAAAAAGGCCGTTTTTTCAACTTATGGAATAAAAGTTGGAGATGACATATGGGCTAAAACCGGTTATAAGGTCAAGCGAGTAGTTGCTGAAGATTACTTTCTATTCAGGTACGGTATATCTTCCATTGATTTTACTGCCAGCGAAAAAGAGGTATCTGTTACCACCATTACATCTGGGGACAAGTTTCTATATGATTTTATCAGGCTGGATGATGATGAAGCATTGCTTTCAATACAAGGCAGTATATATATGATAAAAAGGCTTGATAAAAATATAGATCAAGTGCTTATAAGGGAATTGGCTACTATGAAAGATCAGGAGAACGAGACCCAGCTGCAGACTGAGTTTGAAAGTATGAGCTCCGGCTTACTATTGGGAATCAGATTTACAAAGAATGACGGCTCTGTTACAGAGTATGGATATAAAACATTATGGATAGCATGCAAAAATTCTGTTTTCCATCCTGTCTTGGAAACGGATAACATATTTCTTCCAAGAAAGAATGGCTTTTGGAAGGTTGAAAGTGACAGGGTGAAGGTAAGTCCGGTAGAAGTGGTTGAAAAACAAGATGCAAAAGAAGGTGCAAAAGAAGGTTCAAAGTTAGGTTCAAAGGTAGGTGCCATAGAAGGAGTGTCTAAGGACACAGGGGCTAAGAACACAGAATTAAGGGAAGAAGATAAACTAATGGTTTATAACCCATACCAGTTGAATACTAAAAGTGTGGATTCTGGAACAGTAAACCTTTTGGATAAAAGCAAGTCATTAAACTCTGGCACAGTAAAGTCCCCAAACAATAAGGAACAAAATGGATTATTCAATAACTGGAAAAACGTATATAGAAAAATCCTTTTTATTGGTAATGATTATGCTTCCATGGAAGTTACTTACAGGGATAAATCCTCTAATGAGAAAGAGAGTCAGGAGATTAGCATCACGAAGGTACAGCCTGTTGATAATATTACAGGTGAACATGGCCTCAAGATATCTCATATAGCAGGAGATAAAGGTCTTAAGATGCTCAGGGACTCAAGGAATAGTTTGATATCAGGCCTTAGCTCATCAGGAGGCAGTATGATGGATCAAAGTATTGAAGAAGAGAATTTCTATATGCAAAGAAAAAATGGACATTGGTTTTTAAAAGGGAGGCTCAGTTACAATAAGGGCGACGTATTTGGATACCATGATTTTAATATCAATCTTATTATCCCTTATACATTGGTGAGGTATGACGTTCTTGCATTGTCATGGACAGATATTAAGGATCGTGTCCCGGATGCAGTTGATGCTTTTACTTCTCCGAATGAGGATTTGGCAGTTATTGTATCAGACTCCAAGCTTTATGTTTATCAGATTAATGAGGGAAGACTTAAATATGAGCCATATGCAAAGATTAAACTTAATAAGGGCGACTCTGTTATTATGGCTGAATGGGCTACAGGAAACTATGTTGATAACTGGGAAGACACATTTATGAAAAACGATTACAAACGGGTAGCTAGTGAAGAGTAACCAAATATAAGTGGAAGTTATTTTTTAGGCATTTTATAAAATATTAGTCGTCAGGAGGATGGATATGGAGAATTTTGAATTTTATAGCCCTACCAGGATAGTGTTTGGGAAGGATACGGAAAATCAGGTGGGAGTTCTCACCAAAGGCTACAGTAAAAAGGTATTGCTGCACTATGGCGGAAGCAGTATTAAAAAATCCGGACTTTATGATAGAGTGGTTAAGTCATTGAGGGATGAAGGTATAGAGTTTGTTGAGCTTGGAGGAGTTGTTCCAAACCCAAGACTAAGTCTGGTAAAAGAAGGTATTAAACTTTGCCGTGACAACAACTTAGACTTTGTGTTGGCCGTTGGAGGGGGAAGTGTTATTGATTCAGCTAAGGCTATTGCAATAGGTGTTCCTTATGAAGGAGATGTTTGGGACTTTTTCAACGGCAGGCAGGTAGAGAAAGCACTTCCTGTCGGTGTGGTCCTTACAATACCTGCAGCGGGCAGTGAGGCTAGTCCTAACTCAGTTATAACAAATGAAGATGGATGGTATAAAAGAGGTATGGGATCAGATTTGGTGCGTCCGGTATATTCCATCTTGAATCCGGTTCTTACCTATACATTGCCTGATTACCAGACAGCATGCGGTGCTGCTGATATTATGGCACACATTATGGAAAGGTATTTTACCAATACTAAAAATGTTGAATTGACTGACAGGCTTTGTGAAGCTACGTTAAAGACTATGATTATAAATGTTCCTCTCGCACTGCAAAATCCCGATGACTATAATGCAAGAGCAGAGATCATGTGGGCAGGAAAAGTTGCACACTTTGGTTTGCTGGGTACTGGAAGGGTTCAGGATTGGGCTTCCCATGATATTGAGCATGAGATCAGCGGTATATATGATGTAGCTCACGGTGCAGGGTTGGCAGTAGTTTTTCCGGCGTGGATGAAATATGTTTACAAAGAAAATGTTGAAAGGTTTGTTCAGTTTGCATCCAGGGTCTGGAATGTGGATGTCTGCTTTGAGGATCAGGAAAAGACTGCTCTGGAAGGCATTAAAAAGTTGGAAGACTTTTTCAGACGGATTGGTCTTCCGGTGACTATGAAAGAGCTTGGAATCACAGATGACAGGCTGGAAGAGATGGCTTCAAAATGCACCAGAGGGGGATCATCAACAGTAGGTAATTTCAAGAAGCTTGCCATGAATGATGTATATAATATATTGAAAATTGCGAATTTGTAAACCAGTAGGTTAAGAATTGCAATTTTATAAAACAATACTTGCAAAATAATTTGATTCATGTTAATATTTATTTATCCGTAAAAATTGTTTTTACTACTATGGTGTAGTTGATGAAAGGCATAGAGGCTTTCTTGTTACATAGAATATGTAACGGAAAGCCTTTTTTAGTGCAAAAAAGTATTGAGGAGATTATCTTTCGAGGAGGGGGAAGCATATGGATTGCAGTAAATTCATCATTTCAGGCGAAGATAAACGGACATTAACTATATTTAAAAATATATTAGTTAGCAGCGGGCATGTTTTTATAGGTTACCTAAAAGATGCTACCAATCTTCTAAGATGCATGAGAACCAATGTTCCAGATCTTATTATTGTAGAAGCTACAAATGATTTTTCTGAGCTTAAAAGAGTGCTTGAAATAATTGATGATGAGATTCTTGCAGCATGTGTTGTGGTGATGAATACTAAAAATGATAAAATAATTGAATTTATAAAGGGAAAAAGGGTATTGTCATATATAACCAAGCCTGTATTTGAAGAACCTGCACTTCAGATAATTGACATGTCTTTATTGAATTACAGCAGAATTATAGAATATGAAAGAAAAGTAAAAAAGTTGAACGAAACTTTGGAAAGCAGAAAAATAGTAGAAAAGGCAAAATGGATTCTGGTCCAGAAGGATGGATACACAGAAGAGGCAGCTTATGAAGCTATAAGAAGAAAGAGTAGGGATAACCGCATTCCCATGAAGGAAATAGCGGAAGCCCTGATATTAACTAAGGGATGATTAAAATATTACTTCCTCTTTTGAGCAAGTGTTGACGAGCTAAGTCAACACATGAGCCAAATTGATAGAGGAAGTTATATTTAAAGCATCACTAAGGGATGATTAAAATATTACTTAAATATTATTTCAAAATGCAATTTTAAAAATAAAAACTTGCAAAAAACATATTGACAATTAATAATAATGGTGCTATAGTAAATAGTAACAGAAAAGTTAATATCTGATATAAGATCCTTGAATGATTTTTATGTCGGGAAAGAGCCAGGGTGCTAGAATCTAAAATAAGATTTTAGTGCCCTTTTTGTTTATTAAAAGTAATCAGTAATAGAAAATTGAATGGAGGTCGTTATTATGAGACAGGTTGCGATTTATGGTAAGGGTGGAATAGGAAAATCAACTACAACACAGAACTTGACAGCCGGATTAGGTGAAATGGGAAAGAAAATCATGATTGTGGGTTGCGATCCGAAAGCAGATTCAACAAGACTTGTACTAGGTGGATTGGCACAAAAGAGTGTATTGGATACACTTCGTGAAGAGGGTGAAGAAGTTGAACTCGAAAACATCATGAAAAAAGGTGTATTTGATATAAGATGTGTTGAGTCAGGAGGTCCTGAGCCTGGTGTAGGATGTGCAGGAAGAGGTATTATAACCTCCATCAACATGCTTGAACAGCTGGGAGCTTATACAGATGATCTTGACTTTGTGTTCTATGATGTATTGGGTGACGTTGTTTGCGGTGGTTTTGCGATGCCAATAAGAGAAGGAAAAGCACAGGAAATTTATATTGTTGCCAGCGGTGAAATGATGGCTCTGTACGCTGCCAACAACATATGCAAAGGTATTCAGAAGTATGCTTCAACTGGAGGAACTCGTCTTGGAGGTATCATATGCAACAGCAGAAAAGTTGACGGTGAAAGAGAGCTTCTTGAAGCTTTTGCCAAAGAACTGGGAAGCCAACTCATTTATTTTGTTCCAAGAGAAAATCAGGTTCAAAGGGCTGAGATAAATAAGAAGACCGTTATTGATTTCTCACCGGAACATGAGCAGGCTGATGCTTATCGCGGACTTGCAAAAGCTGTTAATGAAAATGAAATGTTTGTTATACCAAAGCCAATGGTACAGGACAGACTTGAAGCAATCCTTATGGAACATGGTATTTTGGATATCTAGAAATGAGATGTTTAACAAATAGTTAAAAATAGATTGGAGGAATTAATTATGTTAATGATAAGAGCTATCATTAGACCTGAGAGAGTTAATACTGTGTTGTCAGAGCTGTGTGATGCAGGTTTTCCGGCGGTAACCAAGATAGATGTAATGGGTAGAGGAAAGCAGAGAGGCGTTAAAGTAGGAGACGTATTCTATGATGAAATACCCAAGGAAATGCTGATAATGGTTGTAAAAGATGAAGATAAGGATGATGTAGTAAAACTGATAATGAAAAATGCCAAAACAGGACAGAAAGGTGCTTTTGGTGATGGAAAAATCTTTATCAGTCCTGTTGAAGAAGCATATACAATAAGCTCGGGATCAAGCGGGCTGTAAAGGGGGAGAAGCCTATGAAAGAGATAATGGCCATAATAAGGATGGATATGATAAATAAGACGAAAGATGCTCTTTTAAAGGAAGACTTTCCATCTTTACACTGTAAAAAGGTTATGGGACGTGGAATGAAAAAAGTAGATTACTCATTAATTGAAGGTCTGATAAGCGGAAATGAAGTGATGTCACCAATGATAGCTGAAGTTGTATCTGAGGGTCACAGGCTTTTGCCCAAGAGACTCTTATCCCTTATCGTGGAGGATGATCAGGTAAAAAAAGCAGTTGAGATTATCATTAATACCAACAGCAAAGGTAAGCAGGGTGACGGCAAGATCTTCGTACTGCCTATCATGGATGCCATAAGAGTAAGAACCGGAGAAACCGGAAATGAAGCCATTTAGTAGGAGGTGGTAATGATGAAAAGTAAAATAGATAGGGTAATTGAGCAGTACCCGGCAAGCGTTTTTAAAAACCGTAAGGAACATGTTCTTCTAAGAAATACCGAGGTGCAGGAACCTCAGACTATTACAGCCAATACAAGAACAATTCCTGGAATAATCACTAACAGGGGATGCTGCTATGCAGGCTGTAAGGGTGTTGTTTTGGGACCATTGAGGGATGCTATTGTTTTAACCCATGGTCCTATAGGATGCGGGTTTTATACCTGGGGTACCAGAAGAAATAAGGGTAGAACCAAGGGCGACGAGCAGAATTATTTGAATTATTGTTTTTCTACAGATTTACAGGAAGGCGATATAGTTTTTGGAGGAGAGAAAAAACTTAGAAAAGCAATAACTGAAGCAGTTGAGATATTCAAGCCTAAAAACATTATGATATGTTCAACATGTCCTGTAGGTCTTATAGGTGATGATATAAATGCTGTAGCAAACTGGGCTTCTAAAGAATATGGAATTAAGGTTCTTGCATTCAGTTGCGAAGGATATAAGGGCGTCAGCCAATCAGGTGGCCACCATATTGCAAATAACGGTCTTATCAAACACATTATCGGAACAGGAGATAAGGCTGTCGGCAAGTATTCACTTAATATTCTAGGTGAGTACAACATCGGGGGCGATGGCTGGGAGCTTGAGAGAATACTGAAGAAAATCGGGTACGATATAGTTTCAATGATGACTGGAGACGGTACTGTTGAAGATCTAAAGAGTGCTCACAAGGCGGACTTAAACGTAATACAATGCCATCGTTCCATTAACTATATAGGTGAAATGTTAAATACCAAGTATGGAACCGACTGGATAAAGGTTAATTTTATAGGAGTAAAGACTACAATAAAGAGCCTGAGGGATATAGCAAAGTACTTTGATGACCCTGATCTGACAGCCAGAACCGAAACTGTAATAGCAGAAGAATTGTCTGAAATAAGCGAACAGATGGATCAATATAAGAAGCTTTGTCAGGGTAAAACAGCAGCACTTTTTGTAGGCGGTTCAAGGGCACATCATTATCAGCATTTGCTTAGGGACCTAGGGGTTGAGACAATACTTGCTGGATATGAATTTGCACACAGGGATGACTATGAAGGAAGAGAAGTAATACCGACAATAAAAGAAGACGGTGACAGCAAAAACATTGAAAGCATAGAGGTTCAGCCGGATCCACAGTATTATAAGGTGACCCTGTCCAAAGAAAGATATGAGAAGCTGAAAGAAGAAATATCGTTAAATTACTATGCAGGTATGATGAAAGATATGCCAAATGGAACGATAGTTATAGACGATCTTAACCACTATGAAACTGAAGAACTCCTTAAGATTTTAAAGCCTGACATATTCTGCTCAGGCATAAAGGATAAATATATTGCACATAAAGCAGGCATTTTCTCAAAGCAGCTCCATTCATACGATTACAGCGGTCCGTATGCAGGGTTCAAAGGTGCAGTAAATTTCGCAAGAGACATTACAATGGGATTAACAACTCCTTCATGGAAGTTCGTGACTCCACCGTGGAAGATCGAGCCTATGCTTGAAGGAAGTTATGTAGGGAGGTAATTTATATGTTAGATTTAACACCTAAGGAGTATTCCGAAAGAAGTGCCTTGACAGTAAATCCTGCCAAGACTTGTCAACCAGTAGGAGCTATGTATGCAGCACTTGGAATTCATAAATGTCTTCCTCACAGTCATGGGTCACAAGGCTGCTGTGCATATCACAGAAAATTTCTTACAAGGAATTTCAGAGATCCTGTAATGGCTTCAACAAGTTCCTTTACAGAAGGTGCATCTGTTTTCGGAGGAGGAACAAACTTAAAAACTGCAATTAAAAATGTTTTTTCAATATATAATCCAGATATTATTGCCATACACACAACATGTCTGTCAGAGACTATAGGTGACGATATTCCTGCGTTTGTTGCAGCGGCACAAGTTCCGGAGGGAAAACTGGTTATTCATGCCAACACACCAAGTTATCAGGGATCACATGTTACAGGTTTTTCAAACATGGTTAAGGCTATGGTCAAGTATCTGGCAGTAAACAGCAAGACCCCCAATGAAAAGGTTAATATACTGCCTGGGTTTGTAAATCCTGGGGATATGAGAGAAATAAAAAGAATAATGAAGGCTTTTGGCCAGGAGTATATTATGCTTCCCGATACAAGCGGAGTGCTTGATGCTCCAATGACAGGAAAATATGAAATGTATCCGAAGGGTGGCACTACAGTAGATGAAATAATTGATTCAGGAAATTCCATAGCTGCCATTGCATTAGGAAGTTTTGCATCAAGCGATGCTGCATATGAGTTTGAAAAGAAATGCAAGGTGCCGGGAAAAGTACTCAAGACTCCAATTGGAATAAAAGCTACTGACGATTTTCTTATTGCAATTTCAAAGCTAACAGGCAAATCGGTTCCGGCAGAGCTGGAAGAGGAAAGAGGCCAGGTGGTAGATATAATGGTAGATTGTCATTACCACTACCATGGCAAAAAGGTAGCCATATTCGGTGACCCTGATACCGTTATTGCTCTTACTGAATTTGTTTTAAGCCTGGGAATGATTCCAAAGTATGTTTTGACGGGAACTCCTGGAGAAGCTTTCGAAAAGGAAGTAAAATCCATGCTGGAAGAAGAAGGTATTAATGGAAAGGTAAAAGCCCTTGGAGATCTTTTTACACTTCATCAATGGATTAAAGAAGAACCTGTTGATCTCATTATGGGAACAACTTATGGTAAGTATATAGCCAGGGCAGAAGACATCCCGTTTGTGAGGATTGGATTCCCCATATTGGATAGAAGCGTACATTCTTATTTACCTATAGTAGGATATAAAGGTGCCATGAGAATAATTGAAATGATAAGCAACACTTTACTTGACAGACAGGACAGAGATGCAGCAGATGAAGATCTGGAGCTCATACTGTAAGCATACCCCTTCTCTTATTCCTCACTTTTACCAATTACGCAAAGTTGCATTTATAACTAATTTATCTGTTGCACCACATACCAATGACGTTCGTCAAGGCCCTTTGGGGCATTGAGGTTCCATGAATGGGCCATTCTGTCTCACTGGTAAAAGTGAGGAAATTATTAATTGCCTAAAAATTTGGAAAAACAGCCGAAAGGGGTGATAACTATGGGAAAAATTCTAACAAATGACATATTGGAAGAAAGAAAGAAGTCTATATTCTGTAATTCAGAGTTTAAAAATAATTTAAAATGCGAGTCCGACAGCGTTGCAGGTTCTATTAGCCAGCGTGCTTGTGTGTATTGCGGTGCAAGGGTGGTGCTAAACCCTATAACAGATGCGTTCCATTTAGTTCATGGTCCCATTGGCTGTGCCAGCTATACATGGGATATAAGGGGTAGTCTTACAAGTGGTCCTGACACTTACAGGAACAGTTTTTCAACTGATTTAAGAGAGGAAAACGTAATTTTCGGTGGAGAGAAAAAACTTGAAGCTGCGATTGATGAAATTGTAGAGAGGTTTTCACCAAAGCTTATATTTGTCTACGCAACATGTATCGTTGGAGTAATTGGTGATGATATTGAAGCGGTTTGCAAAAATGCAGAGAAGAAGTATTCAATCAGGGTTATACCTGTTTTATCAAGCGGATTTGCAGGAAATAAATCAATGGGATATAAAGCAGCCTGCAGGGCATTGTTAAAGTTAATGGGAGAACCCAAGTCTGAAAAGATTAATGGAGTTAACTTTTTAGGAGATTTCAACCTGGCAGGTGAGATGTGGATAATAACAAAATACTTAAAGCAGGTAGGGATTGATGTAGTTGCAAAGATTACAGGGGATTCCACTTACAAGGAAATTTTAAATGCCCCTAAAGCATCATTAAATATTGTTCAATGTGCCGGATCAATGACATTTCTCGCAGAAGAAATGCAGAAAAGATACGGTATACCATATATAAAAGTAAGCTTTTTCGGTATTGAGGATACCAAAATATCATTAATGAATATCGCTAATATGATTGAAAATAAGGAAACTTCAGATAGAGTAAAGAAATTGGTTTTTATTGAAGAACTTAAAGTAAGAGCAGAGCTTTTACGTTACAGAGAACGGCTAAATGGCAAGAGAGCTGCTATCTATGTAGGAGGAGGCTTTAAAGCAATATCACTCATAAAACAGTTCGCAGATCTAGGTATAAAGACTGTTATGGTGGGAACACAGACTGGAAGAAAAGATGAATACGAGATTATAAGAAGTCTTGCAAGCAGTGATACCGTGGTACTTGACGATACAAACCCAGCAGAACTTGAGAAGTTTATCAAGGAAAAAGGAGCAGATGTCCTGGTGGGTGGAGTTAAGGAAAGACCCTTAGCTTACAAGCTTGGAATCGCATTCTGCGATCATAATCACGAAAGAAAGCACCCTTTATGCGGTTTTGAAGGTGCAGTGAATTTTGCAAAAGAAATAGATTCGACAGTAAATAGTCCTGTGTGGAACTTTGTTTAAGGCGATTTCAAAAATTTCCTTGGTCAATTATTAATGGTGAAAAGTACTAAATTCAATATTTTTGAAATCGCCAGTTGACCAGTTATTTTTTAGAAATAACCTAATTTAAAGGCGGTTTATACAGATTGGGGTGATTAATATGGCAGGCAGAAATTTTGTAAATTTAAATATGAATCCTTGTAAGATGTGTATGCCAATGGGTGCTGCACTGGCATTCAAAGGTATTGAGAACAGCATCCTATTGCTCCACGGATCACAAGGCTGCAGCACCTATATAAGAAGGCATATGACAGGGCACTATAATGAGCCTATCGATATAGGATCCTCCTCATTAAGTGAAGAAGGTACTGTTTATGGTGGTGAGAGCAACCTTAAGAAAGGCCTAAAAAACATTATCAAGGTTTATAACCCGGATATAATTGGTGTTGCAACCACATGCCTTGCAGAAACAATAGGGGAAGATATTAAAAGGATAGTAGCAGAATTTAAGGAAGAGGAAAATATAAAAAATCTTAAAATTGTGCCTGTACCTACACCGGGATATAGCGGAACTCAGTTTGAAGGCTATTTTTCAGCCCTCAAAGCTATGGTTGCAGAGTTGGCCAAAAACAGCAAGCAGAATGGAAGAGTCAATATAATTGTAAGCAACCTGAACCCGGGAGATGTAAGGAACATAAAAGAGATGCTTGAAGCATTTAGGATATCTTATACAATGTTTCCCGATGTTTCCGAAACGTTAGATGCCCCATATAGCAAGGACTATAAGCGTATTCCTCCCGGAGGCACCAAAATAATTGACATTGTGAATATGCCCGGAGCATCTGCCACAATTGAAATAGGCTATACAATCAGTAAGGAATTATCGCCTGGACAATACCTTATGGACCATTGGGGAGTAAAGCTCTATAGATGCCCAATGCCTATTGGAATTGAAAATACCGATTTGTTTTTAAGCATTCTTTCAGAAATCAAAGGGAAGCCTGTTCCTGAGAAGATATTGAAGGAAAAGGGCAGATTGATAGACGGAATGATAGATTCACATAAATTTAATTCTGAGGGAAGAGCTGTAATCTATGGTGAGCCTGAGCTTGTATTTGCACTGGGTAAACTCTGCTTTGAAAATGGGATTAAGCCTGTATTGCTTTCAACGGGATCTCAAAATAAGGTTATAGGCCAACTTGTCCTTCCAAAAAACTTTGAGGAAAAACCGGTAGTAATTGATGATACAGATTTTGATACTATCAGGGAGAAAGCTATGAGCTTAAAGGCCAATATACTTATTGGAAACTCTGATGGAAAAGTAATTACTGAAAAAGACGGAATCCCACTAGTGAGAGTAGGATTTCCCGTACATGACAGGGTAGGAGCACAGAGACAGGTGATAACCGGTTATAATGGAACGCTAAGGCTTCTTGACGAAATCACAAACACACTTATTGAAAATAAATATAATAAGTATAGAAAAAGCATGTTTGATAAGTATTATGAAGATGATGAAGCTGGTAATCAAGCTGAAAATGCCAAGAAAGAAGCTGAAAATCAAGTGGAAAATAGGACTGAAATTCAAACAAATGAGGCAAGAAATGAAGTAAGAAACGAAGTAAAAAATGAAGTAAGAAATGAAACGAAGAAGGAGAAGGAAGAAATCTCTATTGAAGAGAAGACTTTGACCCATCCATGTTTCAGCGGAGGATGCCAGAATGCAAGAATGCACATTCCTGTAGCACCGGCGTGCAACATTTCCTGCAATTACTGCAATAGAAAATATGATTGCCAGAATGAAAGCAGACCGGGTGTAACCAGCAAGGTTTTGACACCTGAAGAGGCGGTGGAGAAATTCATCTATGTGAGACAAAAGGTAAAGAATCTTAAGGTAATTGGAATTGCAGGACCTGGGGATGCATTGGCAAACTTTGATGATACAAAAAAATCTCTTGAAATGATACGGTCAGTCGATCCTGATATAACATTCTGCCTTTCAACCAACGGATTGATGCTCATGTATTATGCTGATGAAATAATTAGGCTGGGTGTAACCCATGTCACTATTACTATAAATGCTATTGATCCTAAAATAGGTGCACTCATATACAGGGAAGTAAACTTTATGGGAGCAAAGTTAACAGGTGAAAAGGCAGCTAGTGTCCTTCTGGCTAACCAGCTTGCGGGCCTAAGGTATTTATCCTCCAGAGGCATAGTCTGTAAAGTAAATATTGTCATGATAAAGGGTGTAAATGATAATCACATTGAGTCTGTAGTAGAAAAGGTGAAAGAATATGGTGCCTTTATGACAAACATAATGCCGCTTATACCTGCGGCAGGGAGTGTTTTTGAAAATATGCCCATGACCAGCAACAAGGAACTTAATGATCTGAGAAAAAAATGCAATCTACACTTAAAACAGATGTATCATTGCAAGCAATGCAGGGCAGATGCCATAGGATCTTTGGGAGAAGACTTATCATCGGAATTCATGAATGACAAATGTGCAGCACCATGCGGAGAAAATGCGAAAGATGATAAAAACAGTGTTTATAAATTTGCGGTAGCATCAAAAACAAACATATATGTCGATCAGCATTTCGGCCATTCAGAGGGGTTTTATATATATAAATACAGTAAATCCGGTGTAGAGCTTGTTGAACAGCGAATGATAAGCAAGTATTGCACAGGCAGCGAGGATTGTGATCATGAAGACAAAATACAAACAATTTTAAAGACTGTTTCCGATTGCAATGCTGTGATTGCAATGAGAATAGGGTATCAGCCGTTAAAAGAGCTTGAAAAGGCAGGCGTTAAGGTGATTCAGACATGTGAAAGAATTGAAGATGCTGTACGTAATGCTGCGGAGGAGCTCTCAAATACTGGTCAGGTTGACCTGGTTGTATAAGTAATAGTTTTGTCTAAAGTGTATCTATAAGTGCTTGATATTGAGCATTTTTAAAATAATTATTGGAGGTGTTTGGTTATGCAGAAACCAAAGTATCATGTGTTTATTTGTTCAAGTTCAAGAGTTACAGGACAGCAAAAGGGTTATTGCTTTTCAAAGGATTCGGTTTCCGTTATACAAAGGTTTATGGAGGAAATTGAAGAGAGGGAATTGGGTGGAGATATTTTAGTTACAAATACAGGTTGTCTCGGGATATGCAGCAAGGGGCCTGTAGTAATTGTATACCCTGATGGTGTCTGGTATAAGGAAGTAACTGTTGATGATGTTACGGAAATTGTTGAGGAGCATCTTGAAAACGGAAGGGTAGTAAGTCGATTGGAAATTAAGTGATGAATGAAATATTACCCGCAAACAAGCTAATAATCCGATAATACCTAATTGATTTTGTTGCAGCAATATGATTGCTTTGCCTATTTATATTAGTTTAGAGGTGGTTTGAATGAAAAAGATATATTTATTGCTGTTTGCAATGGTAATGATGTATGTGCTTGCAGGCTGTGGCAAGGGAGATGAAATAGCAGTTGAAAGCGGCAATGAAAGGATAACTGTATTTGCTGCAGCCAGCTTAAGCGAAAGCTTTACTGAGCTCGCCAAAGAGTTTGAGAAAAAGGAAGGCAATAATGTAAAGGTGGAGTTTAACTTTGCAGGGAGCCAGACCCTTAAAACCTCATTGGAAAACGGTGCTAATGCTGATATCTATGCACAGGCAGAAATAAGTTCTATGGATGAATTGAAAAACAAGGGTTTTCTCGATGATTATAAGGTTTTTGCAAAAAATAAACTTGTTTTAGCAAATAATACAAGATCAAAGTATGATGTTAAAGATTTAAACAGTCTAGCGTCAAGGGGAATAAAGATAGCTATTGGGGATAAAAACGTTCCGGTGGGCAAGTACTGGATAAAAGCGTTGGATCAGGCGTTAGAAGATGGTGCAATAAATAAGGAAGAGATGCAGCTTATTGAAGGCAATATAAAAACAAGGGAGCTTAATGTTAAAGATATTGTAAGTAAAGTGTATTTAAACGAAGTTGATGTAGGAGTGGTTTATGTAACTGATCTTAACGAAGCAAACACGGTAATGTTAAAGGCAGTAGAAGTACCTGTATTTGACAAAATAATAGCATCCTATCCTATAGCTGTATTGAATGGATCGGAGGACAGGGACTATGTGAAAAGGTTTTATGATTATGTTTTATCAAGTGAAGGGAAAAAATTGCTCCAGAAACACAAATTTATTGTCGATTAGCAAAAGTGGTTAATCAACAACAATTTTCTATTAAAGAATTGCGGGATAAGGAGGTGCGGTTATGAGTAGAAGCGGTGTAAGTACGGTAAAGTATAAGGCTGAAGAATTAAATCAGACAATAGACATCAATAAGCTGAGATTGGATAAAGAAAAGATCCTTTTGGCATTCATAGTTATAACTGTACTTCTTTACTTTATAATCATAATGATTCCTATGGTTTCCATAACCGGCACAGCAGGATTTGTTAATACCCTGTTTTCGCTAAAAAGCACTGAAAGCCTGTCCGCTATAGGCATAAGCCTGATGACAACTGCATTTAGCACGATAATGACATTTGTGTTGGGCACCCCGGTAGTTTTTATTCTTATGAACAACAAAAAGAGTATATTTACCAAATTGCTGGATATGGCGGTCAATGTGCCTGCGGTATTACCGCCAGCTGTAGCAGGACTAGGGCTGCTCTTGGTTTTTGGAAGAAACGGATTTATTGGAAAAATACTTGAAGGCTTCGGTATGGAAGTAGTTTTCACCCCAATTGCTGTTATTCTGGCACAGTTCTTTGTGGCCTCAGGCCTTTATATAAAGGTATTAAAGACGGCAACCGATGCTATTGAACCGGAAATACTCGAGATAACCTATGTGATGGGTGCAGGGAAAATTGAAACATTTTTAAAAGTTGTTATTCCTATGATAAAAAAACCTATAGTTGTAGGGTTAATCCTTTCATGGACCAGGGCATTAGGTGAATTCGGTGCCACCATTATGTTTGCAGGAAACGTTTTGGGAAAAACCAGGACCATGCCGCTGGAGATATATACTTTGATGCAAACTGATATAACTAAGGCAGCTGCTTTAGCGACGGTGCTTTTTATAATAACTTTTATTATGTTGTTTGTAACAAAAATATGGTTAGGGGAATGAGGTGTTTAGTATGGCGTTATTTCTAGGAAATAACAGGATCTTGAAGATAATTGACAGAACACTGCCGGAGATTTATGCGAGCAAAATTAATTTCAATGACAATGACTTGTTGAATTTTTGCAATCTTGTTAAAATCATGGGTATAGATCTTTTCGAGGTGGATTCTTCCGTGATGAAAAAAATAAACAAAATGCCTAAGGGAATAGACTTTATATTTAGGGCAAACTCTGAATATGAGCTGGAAGAATGCATAAAAAGAGGAATCAAATACTGTGTTGTTAAATGGATAAAAGTGCTAAACCCTTATTTCTGTGACATCATATTGAAAAGCGATTTGTCGGTAACAGTTGAGTATAAAGTTGAAAGCATACAGGACCTTTGTAAATTGGATAAAATGCTTGCTATGGGTAAATTGAGAACTAAAGGCAAACTTAGAATCAAGGGACTTGATAGGGTTGTTTCTGGTGAGTGGATAAAAGTTCTTGAGAATATAAACAAAAGATATAATTTAGATATTGATATTTGTCCAGATGATACATTTAATATTGCTACAGCCATATGCATTGAAGGGATAATGGGCGGAATGAATACTATTACAGGCTCATTTATGGGATATGGGAGCGGGAAAGGTTATGCTGCAATAGAAGAGGTTTTGCTGGCAATAAAATTGCTTATGAATACTAAAACAAATACTAAACTTAGCATACTACCGCAATTAAAAAAGTCCTTTTGCCAGATGACAGGTATAATTGTGCCGGATAATAAGCCTGTTATAGGAGAGGATATATTCAAGTATGAATCGGGTATACATGCAGACGGTATTGAAAAAGACCCATCGACATACGAACCGTTCAATCCGAAAGAAGTGGGACAGCAAAGGAAGCTTGTCATCGGCAAGCATTCCGGAAGGAAATCCGTATGCAAGAAGTTTAAGGAGCTTGGACAGGAAGTTGATGAGGAAAATATATGTACTATATTGGATATGGTGAGAATAAAAAGCATTGAGATGAAAAGAGAATTGTATGATAATGAGCTTAAAGATATTTTGTCATGCAGCAAAGCGGTATGAGGTGATATTGAACAGCATATGAAAGTAATCGATTTAAAATGCAATGGAGGGGTGCTATGATCAGGATAGTGGACACCACATTAAGGGATGGGGAACAAAAAGCGGGTGTAGCCCTCAGCATTGATGAAAAAGTACAAATAGCCAAGCTTCTTGACAAGGCTGGAATTTATCAGATAGAAGCTGGTGTCCCTGCCATGGGTGGAGATGAAAAGAAGAGCGTAGAGGTGATTGCAGGGCTGGGGTTTAAAAGCAGAATTTCCACATGGAACAGGATTAATATTGACGATATAAAGCACTCGGTGGAATGTGAGCCGGATATAATACATATATCTGTTCCCACCTCCGATATTCAGATAAAATCAAAACTGAGAAAGGAAAGAAGCTGGGTCATAGATACTCTTAAAAGGTGTCTATGCGTTGCACTTGAAAGCGGATGTGAGGTAACTGTAGGGCTTGAGGACGCATCAAGGGCAGATTTCAGCTTTCTTTTGGATGTGATTGCGGAGGTTTCTATGGAGGGGGTAAAAAGGGTAAGGTACGCTGATACGGTAGGCATATGCCATAGGCAGAAGGTGTATGAGGAAATATCGGCTATACGGACGAAGATTGGAGTGGATGTAGAATTTCATGGCCATAACGACCTGGGTATGGCTGTTGCCAATTCCATGGCAGCGTATATGGCAGGTGCAGATTTCATAGATTGCACAATAGGGGGTATAGGTGAGAGGGCTGGAAATTGCAATTACGCAGAGTTTGTGGCAGCGGTTAAAGGGTGTCTTGATGAATGGAATGATGTCAATATAAGGGATGTTATGGAAATGCAGAGCAGCGTGATGAGCATTATTTATAAGAAGTAAAGCAATAGATTAAATGCCATCAGCGACATAAATCACAGAACCAAAAAGCGGTGGGATCGGATATTTCCCCTCGTAATCTGATTATTTAATGAGCAAAGCCACATACAGTGTATGCTGTTGTGGCTTTGCTTTTTTAAAAATATTATAAACTAATTCATCTGTTCTTATAATAGAATACAGCAAGTTGGGTTCTATCTCTGAGCCCCAGCTTTTCTAAAATAATGGTTAGACTGTTTCTGACAGTGCCTTCCCCTAAATACAGCATATTGGCTATTTCCTTATTGCTAAGTCCATCTGCTACAAGGGTGATGATGTCCAGTTCCTTTTCAGTGATGCCAAAGTCCGAAAAATCCTTTTTTTTGCCTGCATTAATAAGTGATGGGATTTTTGAAACTATATCATCACCAAAGACGCTTTGGCCTGCATAAACAGCTTTTAGAGACGGCACGATAGATTCGAAGTTTTGTTTTATAATATAGCCTTTAGCACCTATCTTAAGTGCTTTTATTATATATTCATTATCTGAAAATGTGGTGAGGAAAAGAATCTTTGCAGTTTTATCGGCATTTAGAATTGATTCTGCTGCATCAAGACCTGTCATGGTTTCCATCCTTATATCAATGAGCAGAATATCAGGCTTTAAACTGTTATAAAGTTCGATAGCTTCCTTTCCATTATAGCCTATCCCAACTACAGATATATCCTCTCCAGCCTCTAGTATTGTTTTTAAAGATACACATACCAATTTATCATCATCAACAACTAAAATCCGCATAAATTACCAATCCTTTCGTTATAATCTGCTTTTTGGTATGGAAATAAAGATCTGAAATCCTTTTTCGGTGCTGATATTAATATTGCCGCTTAAAGCAGTTACTCTGTCTTTAATGTTCTTAATTCCTATGCCTTTCCCAGTGTCTAAACTACTCTGTGAACCATTGTCGTGAATAACCAGTTGGAAGAGTGCCGGATGTTCACGGATTATCACTGAGACATCGGTGGCATTTGAATGTTTGAGCGTGTTTGACAAAGCTTCTTTGGCTACTGTAATAAAGCAATATTTTATGTCTCTATCAATGTTTGCCTCCACATCATAATCAAACTTCACGGTGCAAAATTTAAAGTTATCAATTAACTTCTGTATTTCGTATTGTAGGTCAATGGATTCTTCATGCAAATCATGTACACTGTTACGAATGCTGTCCATGGCTTCTGACAGTGTTTCTTTTACAAGCTTTAAGCTTTCTTTTGTTTCATCATCCTTTTTTAAAGCAAGCAGTGCCCCAATCTGCAATATGGATCTTGAAAGAAGATGCCCGACATTATCATGGATATCCCTTGCTATCCTGTTCCGCTCTTTTAGTGTTGCAAGATTGACTTCGTAATTCTGCTTTTCCAAAAGCTCCCTGTTCTGCTTTTCCAGCTGCATTGATATTTCATTTGTATCATCGCGAAGCCTGTAGTACTTTTTCTCTGTATTATGTATTGAGACGGTACGATACTTCAAAATGCATCCATTAATAATAAAGGTTGCCATTAAGCATTTTGAGGTGAGTGTATGGTTAAAATCAGCTAAAAGCGGTAAGAATGATAATGCCCAAAGCCATTTTGGTTTAAGGAGTACTACATCATAACATATTAGAGGAATAAAAAATATGAAATCCGGTATGAAAAAGCTTATGATCAGATACAAAAGAAATATCCCTTGAGTTTTCCGTTGATCTTCCATGTAGCTCAATATGGCACTTAATATTATGACAATCAGGATTGGTGCGATCATGTATATGGAATTGGCATAGGGTATATATATAGCCAGGGAAATCAGTATAACCACTAATTTATCGATTAAATTTTTCATGTAATCTACCAACCTTTATTTTGTAGGAGGAATCATTAATATGATTTTTACATTTGTCTATCGCAAATCCCGTTGAGTCATTCGTCATTTGCTCTGCCAAATGTAAAATTAATAATGATTTTTATTAGATTATAGCATTTGATTTTATTATCCTCAAGATTGATATTACATTTGTCATACGGGATTGGGAGTATAGTCACTTATAAATGGCAATAAGATATATTATCATTAATATATGATAAGCAATTCTTTAATACTCAATGAATAACGGGAGGAATCCTTATGGTAATAAAAGTTAAAAATCTGGTTAAAAGATATGGTGACTTAACTGCACTGGATCATTTAAATCTGGAAGTAAATGAAGGTGAAGTATTCGGACTTTTAGGTCCTAACGGCTCAGGCAAAACCACAGCAATTAACTGTATTTTATCCCTTCTTAAATTTGACAAGGGATCCGTAGAAATTTATGACAGACCTATGGCACCGGATGCTTATGACATTAAACGCGAAATTGGTGTAATTATGCAGAATGTTGCTGTTTTTGATGAATTAAATGTTTTTGAAAACATTGATTATTTCTGTGGACTGTACGTTTCGGATAAAAATAAGCGTCGGCAGCTTGTAGATGAAGCTATAGACTTTGTCGGGCTCAATGATTTCAGAAAATTCTACCCCAAAAAGCTAAGCGGAGGGTTACTTAGAAGATTGAATATAGCCTGCGGCATTGCCCATAAACCAAAGCTGATCATTCTGGATGAACCAACTGTAGCAGTTGACCCTCAAAGCAGAAACAATATATTGGAAGGTATCCAAAGGCTTAACAAAGCCGGAAGTACGATAGTGTATACGTCGCACTATATGGAAGAAGTAGAGCAGATATGCACAAGGATAGCAATTATGGATAAAGGAAAAATAATTGCAACGGGAACAAATGATGAACTCAAGGGAATGATAAATTCAGGAGAAAAACTCACTGTGGAGATATTTAAAATTGATGAAAGTCTATTAGATGGCATTAAAAGTCTTCCTAATATAGTATCTGCTGAGTTTAACGGAAATTTACTTGTAGCAAAATCATACAGAGGTAAGAACAATCTTGTTGCCTTGCTGGATTATTTAAAATCCAGGGATGTTACTGTTGGAAAGGTTTACTCTGAACCGCCTACACTAAATGATGTATTCCTTGAGATAACAGGAAAGGAACTTAGGGATTAAGGCATGATTGAAATATTACTTACCGTTTTGAGCGTGTGTTCACGAGTTAAGTTAACTTAGAAAGCGAAATTATACGGTAAGTTATATTTGGGCATGCCTAGACGGAAACTAGCTATAAGGGAGGTATAAAAATGATTTTGCATAACTACTTATACAGACTTAAATGTATAGTAAGGGATAGGGAGATGATGTTTTGGTCAATGTTATTTCCTATACTTCTTGCTACATTATTCAATATGGCTTTTTCAAATATTTCGACTGCAGAAAGTTTTTCTAAAATTAAAATTGGAATAGTTGATAATGCTGAATATAGAGAAAACACATATTTTATAAATGCCGTTAAATCTGTCTCAAGTGCCGATAAGGGTGCAGGCAAAAGCAATATGTTTGATGTGAAATATATCTCAAAGGATGAAGGGGATAGACTCCTTGAGGATGGCAAAATTGAAGGTTATATGTATTTTGATAATGGAATAAAGCTTGTTGTAAAGAAATCAGGTATGAATCAAACTGTATTAAAAGGATTTGTTGATGACTATAACCAGACTTCAGCCACTATTAAAACGATTTATAGCAAAAATCCTTCCATGGATCAAAAGGAGCTTATGACCACTATATCAAATAGGATTGATTATCTTAAAGAAGTACCTGTCAGTAAATCTGCCCCTGATAACATTGTGACCTACTTCTATGCTTTAATCGCAATGGCTTGTTTTTATGGTGGCTTTTTGGGATTGAAAGAGGTTATGGCTATTCAGGCAGATATGTCATCTCAAGGAGCAAGGGCTAACATGGCACCTGTACACAAATTAAAGCTGTTTGTAGCTTCAATGTTTGCTGCAACTACAGTTCAGTTTGTTACAATTTCGGTATTAATCTGTTATTTGGTTTTAATATTAAAAATAAACTTTGGAAGCCAGCTTGGCTATATATTGCTGACTTGTTTAATAGGCACAATTACAGGTGTAACTTTCGGTACGTTTATTGCCTCAGTGGTAAAAAAAGGTGAAGGTGTAAAAATTGGAGTAATGATTGGAGTTACAATGCTGATGACTGTCTTGTCAGGCATGATGAATAACAAGATAAAATATATTATCAGTGCAAATGCTCCTGTTTTGGAATATCTAAATCCTGTAGCCTTAATAACAGATAGCTTTTATTCACTATATTATTATGATACCCATATGAAATTCCTGATTGATATAATACTGCTGTGTGGTTTTAGCATTGTTTTTGGCTTAATTACCTATTTTGTATTAAGGAGGCAGAGATATGCAAGTTTATAAAGCGTATTTTAAAGTTATCTATAAAAATATGTCCCAAATTGCCATATATTTTATAGTATTCTTAGTTTTAATATTAGTTCTTGCCAATACTTATACCAGTCCTACTGATACAAACTATGCAGAAACCAAAGTAAATATAGCATTCATAAACTATGACAAAGATTCGGAAATAGTAGAAGGCCTAAAAAATTATTTAAGCCAGAAAGCTAATATTGTCAATATAGAGGATAATACTCAAAAGCTACAGGATGCTCTGTTCTTCAGAGAGGTTGAATATATTATCAAAGTGCCGGAAGGTTTTACTAAAGGAATTTTGAGCGGCGGGTCAATAAAGCTTGATAAAACTTCATTGCCAGGGTCGACAAGCAGTATATACATGGATAATTTAATCAACAAATATTTAAACACAGCAAAAGTTTATGTAACAAGTATCGGTAATTTATCTTTGGAGGAGCTTGGAAGAAGCATCAATAAAGATTTGGATCAAGAAACTGATGTTAAGCTAAAGAGCTATGAAAATGAAGTTTCCAATAGCGAAAAGTGTTCGTATTTTTTTAACTATTTGGCATATTCGCTGTTTTCTATACTTATTTTAGGTATTTGTGCCGTAATGATTGTCTTTAATAATACTGATTTAAAAAAGAGAAATCTCTGTTCACCTGTAAAACATACAACTATGTATTTGCAATTGATACTGGGAAACCTAAGTTTCTCGATAATTGCCTGGTTTTTGCTGATTCTAGCCAGCTTTATCATGTATGGCAGTTTTATGTTTACTGCCAAGGGAATGCTATTTCTTTTAAACTCTTTGATATTTACCATAGCGGCTTTAAGCGTAGCGTATTTAGCAGGTAATATAGTAAACAGTAAAAAAGTAATGTCGGCAGTTGCAAATGTGGTTGCTCTTGGAACTTGCTTTATAAGCGGAGTATTTGTACCCCAGGCTTTGCTTGGCAAGACTGTAATAAAAATTGCAAGCTTCACACCAAACTATTGGTATGTAAAATCTAACAATACCATTGCAAGTATGGCAAATGTCAATATGGAAAATCTTACACCTATATTTATAAATATGATGATAATGGTTGGGTTTGCCGTGGCAGTGCTGGCGATTACCCTTGTGGTTATAAAGCAGAAGAGGGTAAGCAACAGTTAATGTGATTGAAACTGAATCCTCTCAAGAAGTTAGTTTTGTAATACTTCTTGGGGGGATTTTTTCTTGTTAATAATGTTATTTTATGGCTATAATATAAGTAGGTATTTATTGTATATTGGCATGAATAAATGCCAATGTATGTTCGGTATCTTCCTTTTATTATTGAAAAGGCTGTATGGTAGGAGGTGATACACATGAAAGAAAAAAATCTCAAGTGGCTTTATGAAGAACTGCCTGTCTTGATATCCAAAGGTATACTGACACAGAAAACTGCAGAAGAAATTAAAAAATACTATGGAGAATCAGAGGAAAGAAACTGGCTTAGAATAATACTGGCTATATTTGGAACCCTCGGTTCCATACTCATTGGCAGCGGGATTATTCTTATTTTCGCTAAAAACTGGGATACTCTATCTGTTCCTGCTAGAACTGCGTTATCTTTTACACCTCTTGTTATTTCACAGTTAATAGGTATCTATGTCATTTTAAAAAAGAGCAATTCCATGGCTTGGAAAGAAGGAACATCAGCATTTATTACCCTGGCTGTGGGTGCAGCAATATCACTTATAGGACAGACCTATAACATATCGGGAGATAGGACTGTTTTTACAATTACATGGATGCTTCTAATAGTACCTCTTGTTTATATATTTGATGCATTTGTACCTTCTATTTTTTATCTTGCAGGCATCACATTCTGGGCAGGCTTTGAGCAATCAGAAGGCGGCTATGCAGTTTTGTACTGGGTGTTTTTAGCAATCCTGATTCCTTATATTATCAAAGCATTCAAAAACATTGATTCAAACCGGTCTGTATTGGTATTATGGGCATTGTGCTTAAACTTGTGTGTTTCTCTCGGGATAGTTCTTGAGAAAGTTTTGCCCGGTCTATGGATAGTTATTTACAGTAGCTTCTTCACCATACTGTTTCTGGTGGAAAAAACATATCACCGTAAAACTGGTTCATTAGGCCAGCTGCCTTTTAATGTTACAGGTACTATAGGTATACTTGTTTTTTCCATATTATTAACCTTCATAGGATTCTGGGAAGACATTGGATGGTATGAATATCGGCATGAGGTTAGGTTCAATGAATTGGCAGGAATAGTTGATTATTTCCTGGTGATCTTGTTACTGTCCGCAGCAGTTTATCTATTTTTGAAGAATTTGAAAACAAGAAATGCTCTTACACTTATTTTCGGATCGTCAGCATTGCTATCAGTGTTATGCTACCTTGCCGCATCAGTACTTCAGGATGGCTCAATCTCTGTTATATTATACAATGTATATATATTTGTTCTCGGTGTAAATACAATAGTTTATGGGATAAGAAATAAGCATATGGGAATAACCAATGGAGGGATGCTGATTATTTCGCTGCTGATAATAGTGCGTTTCTTTGATACCGACATACCATTTTTGGTAAAGGGTCTGTCCTTCATTGCAGTGGGTATTGGATTTATTGTTTCCAATGCAGTTTTGATTAAGAAATGACTAAGGAGCAAAAGGAAGTGAGTTCTGATGAAAAAGCATCTTAAGATCATATTGTTTGTTTTGCTTTCACTTATACAACTGGCCATTCCTGCACAGATGATATTGGGCAGGGAGAATGTATTGAACAATGGTGAGGTTTTTAAATTCCGCATCCAGCCTATTGACCCAGTTGATAATTTCAGAGGGAATTACTTGATTATTAATTTTAATGATAATAAAATACCTGTAGATGACAGTAGGGATTATGCGAGAAATCAAACAGTGTATGCACTTGTAGAGAATGATAGTGATGGTTTTGCACATTTTACAAGTGTGTCCCTGTCGGTTCCTCAAAGAGGAAATTATATCAGAACCAAGGTTTTGTATTCGGATAGTGAAGCGGTTTATATAAAAATTCCGTTTGAAAGATATTACATGGCTGAAGATAAAGCCAAGTTAGCTGAGGAAGTATATAATAAAAGCCTTAGAAATAGAAAAGATGTATATGTGACTGTAAGAATATATGATGGCGATGCTGCGGTAGATGGACTTTATATTGATGGACAAAGGATAGAAGACTATTTGAGGGAATCAATAAATTCTTTCTATCGAGATACTTTTCTCCTTGCATCCATGTCATTTTTGCAAACAGAATAAAAAAAGAAGCCATGAATAATATCATTAGCTTCTCTTAAGATTTTCGTCATGTTTACTGTTCTCTAAGACTAATCCAAACTTCAATACCAAGGTTATATCAAATCTGACTTTTTAAGTAATCTCTTAACAATTATCGCAACCTCGGCTCTGGTTATGTTATCCTCTGGAGCTATCTGCTTTCCGATCCTACCTGCAATAACACCTGTCTTTATGCAGGATGCTATAGAATCAGCTGCCCAAGAGGATACCTTTCCGGAGTCGATATAAGCCGTTAGCAACTGCTCTGCTTCACCAGCTTTGAAATCTGTCTTCAATTTAGTTATTTTCATAGCTCGAGCAATCATTAACATAGCTTGCTCCCGGGTAAGCTTATCCAGTGACTCGAATTTACCGTTACCATAACCGGATATAATGCCATTCTCATAGGCTATTGATACCGCATCATAATACCAGTCATTTGCCGATACATCAGTAAATGAGGCTTTTCCCGTTCCAGGACGCATCAATCCCAAGGCCCTAACAACAATAGCCGCAAACTCGCCTCTGGTTATATCCCTGTCAGGCTCAAACATATTATTTCCAACATCATTTATAATAAGCCTTGTTCCCATGTCATTGACCTCATCCTTAGCCCAGTGATTTTCCACATCCTTGAAGGTCTTAGGACTGTATATAACTGAATATGTACTGTTAGTTAAACTGTTAATTTTTGCATAGTGTTTTCCATCTATAATAGTAATAGCTGTAGGTACATGGGAGAATGTTCCATCTGAATTTAACACTATTCCTGTGGTTATTCTCCTTGGGTCTATACCTTCTGGAATCGCCACAGTCCTCTCAACGTAGCCGTTGAATTTGGAAACCTCTACTGTTTTATTACCGCTTGAACAGGTGATATTAAACTCTACTGGCTTTACAACCACCTGATAATTGTTTTTATTTGCTGTGTTTTGAACTGCGTTTACCGTATCCTGGGGTGGTGCAGAAATGGCAACATTCACCTTGATGTCCTTAAGTTCCACCTGCTTTCCAATCTGTGCTGAAACATTATCAATATTTATCTGTGATGCTGGCAGTGTATAAGTCACATTTCCAGTTTTTATTTCCAGAATCGCTTCTCTTGTTTCCATATGTTTAACTGTCTGGCCATTTAATTGACCCATTACCACATCTGCATTATTTTTCACAGGTATGGTTATGATTGCATTATTACCTTCAGCTTTAAGCTTTTCCTCTACCTTTTTATCATCCACAGTGACTGTTGTAATGGACTTATCTCCTTCCTTCTTAGTTGTTGCCATTGCAGCTGTTTCTGCTTTTCCGTTAACAAGTATTTCTATTCCGCTATCTGGAGTTGGTATTGGAGCTAGTATTGGAGTTGGTATTGGAGTTGGCGTTGGTATTGGTGTAGGTACTGGTGTTGATGTTATACTTCCACTTGAGCTTCCCCCACTGCTTTGCTGCGGTGCCGGCAGAGTCACCATAGCACTAGTTACCTCTGCAAGTGCTCCCGAGTTAAAAGCAAGCTGAGCGTTGGCTACCTGAGTCCCGTTGGTGGCTGCCAAGCCGTTGAAAGTAACCACACCGTTGACAGCAGCCCCAGTGGTTGTGCCTGTCAGAGTCCATGTACCCGAATCTTTTTTACTTACAGTAACTTCCGTACTGTTATCCGATGTGCATGTGTTTCCATACTGATCCTTTAGAGCTATTCTCGGTTGCTGGGCGAACTGCCCCCCATTAGCGACAGGTGCTGTAATGTTTTGGATAATAGTCAAACCCGATAGTGCACCATGATTAATGGTTTGGGATACTGTTGAATTGCCGTATCCTGATGCTGTAATCACAACGTTTGCTGTACCCGGTGTTCTGAGGTATGTATTGTCCCCAACACTTGGCTTCAAAGTCACCTTGCCGCTGGATATTGTGTATTGAT